>CAIPJS010000077.1 GCA_903865435.1 uncultured Bacteroidota bacterium
AGCCTCAATCAGAAACAGTTTGGCGTCAAGCAAATCGTTATAAAGTTCCTCGTATTGGATTCGTTAATAAAATGGATCGTGCAGGTGCCGACTTTTTAATGGTGGTTACACAAGTAAGAGAAATGTTAGGCGCGAAAGCGGTACCATTACAATTACCTATCGGTGCAGAAGATAACTTCACTGGTGTAGTTGACTTAATTAGAATGAAAGCCATTATTTGGGATGATGCTACAGAAGGGATGACTTATGTAGAAAATCCTATTCCTGATGATATGAAAGAAGATGTGGATTATTGGAGAGCTCAATTGATTGAAGCCGTTGCAGAATATGATGATAAATTAATGGAGAAGTTTTTTGAAAATCCAGATTCTATTTCTGAAGCTGAAGTACATGAAGCCATTCGTAAAGCAACCATCGATTTAAGTATCGTTCCAATGATGTGCGGATCATCTTTCAAAAACAAAGGGGTACAAACAGCATTAGATGCAGTTTGTCGTTACCTACCTTCACCAGTAGATGTTGATGATACAGAAGGTACCGATCCAGATACAGGAGAAAAAGTTTATCGTAAACCAAATGCAAAAGAACCATTTGCTGCCTTAGCATTTAAAATCATGACCGATCCTTTCGTGGGACGTTTAGCGTTCTTCAGATGTTATTCTGGTCATTTGGATGCAGGTTCATATGTTAAGAATATGCGTAGTGGAAAGAACGAGCGTATTTCTCGTATCATGAAAATGTTTGCGAACAAACAAAACCCAATCGATTTTATCGAAGCAGGTGATATCGCAGCAGCGGTTGGATTTAAAGAAATTAAAACTGGAGATACATTGTGTGATGAGAACCATCCAATTGTACTAGAGAATATGTTTATTCCAGAACCCGTTATCTCTGTAGCAGTAGAGCCTAAGACGCAAGCTGACGTTGATAAAATGGGCATGGCCATTGCTAAATTAGTAGAGGAAGATCCTACCTTACGTGTGAAGACAGACGAAGATACTGGTCAAACAATTTTATCTGGAATGGGTGAATTACACTTAGAGATTATTGTAGATCGTATGCGCCGTGAATTTAAAGTAGAGATCAACCAAGGTAATCCTCAGGTAGCCTACAAAGAAGCATTTGGTAAAATGATAGAGCACCGTGAAGTCTTGAAAAAGCAATCGGGTGGTCGTGGTAAATTTGCCGATATCGAATTTGAAATTGGACCTGCAGATGTTGAATGGTTGACAGAAAACAAAGACAAGCATTTCCAATTCGTAAATGATATTTTCGGAGGTTCTATTCCAAAAGAATTTATTCCTGCTATTAATAAAGGTTTTGAAACTTCAATGACACAAGGTGTTTTAGCTGGTTACCCAGTGAACAACATGAAAGTGCGTATTACCGATGGTAGTTACCACGATGTGGATTCTGATTCAATGTCATTTGAATTGTGTGCGAAAGCTGCTTTCAGAACTGCAGGTAAAAAAGCGAAGCCTACTTTATTAGAACCAATCATGAAAGTGGAAGTTGTTACACCAGACCAATACATGGGAGACGTTACAGGTGACTTAAACCGTCGTCGTGGAATGTTAGAAGGTATGGATAGCCGCGGTAACTTACAAGTTATTAAAGCGAAAGTGCCTTTGAGTGAAATGTTTGGATATGTAACTCAACTTCGTTCTTTAAGCTCTGGTCGTGCCACATCGACAATGGAGTTCAGTCACTACAACCCAGCACCGAACAATATTGCTGAAGAAGTGATGGCTAAGAACAAAGGCAAGGTGAAAGACGACGAATAGTTTTTTCTCAGCCTTTCATGAAATATAAAGGCCTCGAAAAAACTCTCTAATGATATAAAAGCTCTTCTCAATAAATCGAGAAGGGCTTTGCTTTTCAAAGCCTTTATTGAAATTTAAAGGCTTTGAAAAGTTCTCTCTAATAATTTTAAACGCTGCTCGATACATCAAGCAGCGTTTTTGGTTTTCTCAGCCTTATATAAAGTGGTTTAGTAGCTATTTATCTATTTGATAATCAATTATTTATGGTCTATTTGAACTCGTTTCAGCCTTTTTTAAAAATAATTTAAAAAAAGGCCAATATTTCTTGAATGTTACGGCACAACCCATTACCTTTGCAACCCCAAGATAATTTGGGAAAAATAGCTATGTCTCAAAGAATTAGAATAAAATTACAATCTTACGATCACAACTTGGTAGACAAGTCTGCTGAGAAAATCGTAAAAACCGTACGCAGTACTGGTGCAGTAGTAACAGGTCCTATTCCTTTACCTACACACAAACGCATTTTTACTGTGTTACGTTCACCACACGCAAACAAGAAAAGTCGTGAGCAGTTCCAATTAGCAACGCACAAGCGTTTATTGGACATTTTCACTTCTTCTTCTAAAACAGTTGACGCGCTAAGTAAATTAGATTTGCCATCTGGTGTTGAAGTGGAGATCAAAGCATAAGTATTTATAAATCCATCTCCCAATCACTGACACATTATGCATCAGTAGAAAAAGGAGCGCTGGTTGAATATAGAAGAAAAATATAAACAGGCCCTTCGAGGTTTGTTTACTTCCGGTACTTCCCCTTCCCGATGCGAATCGGGGAAACTCAGGAAAAGGTCGGCAGCAAACAGGGATTGAATCCGAGCTACTAAAAATCGAAAGATGAAAATCATAGATTAGAGTGTAGCATCATCATCGGATGTCCTCAGAACCAAGCGCGGGGCATAAACCGCAAAACAGATGAAAGGTATTATTGGAAAAAAAATTGGCATGACTAGCATTTTTGGTCAAGATGGTAAGCAAATTGCTTGCACCATTATTGAAGCTGGTCCTTGCGTAGTCACTCAGGTGAAAACTCCTGAAGTAGACGGCTACAGCGCAGTACAATTAGCGTTGGGCGATAAGAAAGAAAAGCATTCTACAAAATCAGAAATCAATCACTACGCAAAAGCACAAACTGCTCCTAAGCGTTTTGTAAAAGAATTCCGTGACTATTCATTAGAAGCGGCATTAGGTGCTACCATTACTTTAGATATGTTCGCTGAAGGCGATACTGTTGAAGTAGTAGGTACTACAAAAGGTAAAGGATTCCAAGGGGTTGTAAAACGTCATGGATTTAGTGGTGTGGGTGAAGCGACACACGGTCAACACGATCGTTCTCGTGCACCAGGTTCTATTGGTGGATCATCTTACCCAGCAAGAGTATTCAAAGGAATGCGTATGGCTGGACGTATGGGTACTGATCGCGTTAAAACGAAAGGTCTAACGGTATTAAAATTATTCCCAGAAAAAAACTACGTACTTGTTAGTGGTTCAGTTCCAGGTAACAATGGTTCAATAGTTTTAATCCAAAAGTAATCACCACTTAATCGACAATCATGCAATTAGAAGTATTAAACATAAAGGGCAAAAAAACAGGCAGACAGGTAAATTTACCTGAAGATATTTTTGGTGCAACACCAAACGATCACGTTATCTACTTAGCCGTTAAACAATATTTGGCTGCACGCCGTTCTGGTACGCATAAAGTGAAAACTCGTGCAGAAGTACAAGGTGCTAGCAGAAAATTACACAAACAAAAAGGTACTGGTGGCGCTCGTAAGGGTAATATCCGTAACCCATTATACAAAGGTGGTGGTACGATATTTGGTCCAAAACCACATAGCTACGATTTCAAATTGAATCGTAAAGTAAAAGACCTTGCAAAAATATCTGCATTGTCGCACAAAGCCATCGATCAAGCAATTTTAGTGTTAGAAGACATCAACTTAGATGCGCCAAAAACTTCAACCATTGCTGGCATCATGACTCAATTGAGTTTAGACAACAAAAAAACTTTAGTGATTTTACCTGATTATAATGACAATCTTCATTTAAGCACTAGAAACATTCCTAACGTAGCTACTACTTTGTTAGCGGACATTAATACTTACGACATCATGAATGCCGATGTATTAGTGATCACTGAAAGCGCTGCTAAAATTTTTAACGAAGAGGAAGCTGTAGCATAAGCTTACTACTTTTATAAAATTATAATTATGAAATTGACAGAAATATTAATCAAGCCTATCTTAACTGAAAAAGCAAACGCTCAACAAGAAAAATTGAGTAGATATGCTTTTAAAGTAGATCGTCGTGCGAATAAATTAGAGATCAAAACTGCTATTGAGCAATTTTATGGTGTGAACGTATTAGAAGTTAACACATTGGTTGTTCCAGGTAAAAATAAATCTCGTTCTACTAAAGCAGGTGTTGTATCTGGAGTTAAATCTGGTTACAAAAAAGCTTTGGTAACTGTTGCGAAAGGTGAAACCATTGACCTATACGCAAGCATTTAATAAATTAAATAATAGCCCGCGAAGCTGAAAAATTCGTAAGACCAAAAGTCTTTAAAAAGTAAAAGAAACAAAATGGCATTAAGAAAGTACAAACCAATTACAGCAGGAACCCGTTGGAGAATCGGGAACGCCTATGCTGAGATTACCACCAACAAACCTGAAAAAAGTTTGTTAGAGCCACAGAAGAAAACTGCAGGACGTAACTTCCAAGGTCGTCGTGCAATGCGTTACATGGGTGGTGGACATAGACAACATTATCGTATCATCGATTTCAAAAGAAACAAAACTGGAATGGAAGCTACTGTAGTTTCTATCGAGTACGATCCAAACAGAACTGCATTTATCGCTTTAGTACAATATACTGATGGCGAAAAAAGATACATCATTTGCCCTCAAGGTTTACAAGTTGGGACGAAAGTTTCTTCTGGTGAATCAGTGGCTCCTGAAATTGGGAATGCGTTACCAATGAAATCAATCCCATTAGGTACCATCATTCACAATGTTGAAATGCAACCAGGTCAAGGTGGAAAATTAGTACGTAGTGCTGGTTCTTCTGCTCAATTAGCGAACAAGGAAGATGCTTACGCTGTATTGAAAATGCCTTCTGGTGAATTACGTAAAGTTTTAATCAACTGCTATGCAACAGTAGGAGTTGTTTCTAATAGCGATCACAATTTGGAAACTGCTGGTAAAGCAGGTAGAAATCGCTGGAAAGGCGTAAGACCTCGTGTTAGAGGTGTTGCGATGAACCCAGTAGATCATCCGATGGGTGGTGGTGAAGGTAGAGCGTCTGGTGGACATCCAAGAAGCAGAACTGGTAAGTATGCTAAAGGGGAAAAAACTAGAACAAGAGGAAAAGGTAGTGATAAGTTAATTATCCAACGCCGTGACGGTAAAAAATTGACAAAATAATTTAACAATCAAATTAACTCGTTACTATGGGTCGTTCGATTAAAAAAGGTCCTTATATAGATCATAACCTTGAAGAAAAAGTAGAGGGTATGAATGGAGGCAAAACTAAGAAAGGTGTAATTAAAACTTGGAGTCGTCGTAGCACGATTTCTCCAGAATTTGTTGGACATACTTTCGCAGTTCATAACGGAAATAAATTTATCCCTGTGTATGTTACCGAATTCATGGTAGGACATAAATTGGGTGAATTCTCTCCAACAAGAAACTTCAGAGGACACGCTGGAACTAAGAAATAAAAAGCAGTAATAAACACATTAAGAAATGGAAGCATTAGCTAAACTAAACAATTACCCCACAGGCCCTCGTAAGATGCGTTTGCTTGCAGACGTTATCCGCGGTATGGAAGTGGAAAAAGCATTGGCAATTTTGGAGTTCCATCCACAACACAACGCTGTGCCTTTGGCAAAGTTGTTGAAAAGTGCAATGAACAATTGGGAACAAAAAAATAGCGGCGCAAGCGCAGCAGACAGCAGCTTAGTAGTAAAAACAATTTTTGTAGACGGTGGTCGTACGTTAAAGCGTATGCGCCCAGCTCCTCAAGGACGTGGCTACCGAGTGCGTAAACGCAGTAATCATGTAACCATGATTGTAGATTCAAAAACAGATTTAAAAAACTAAATATTCTAAACCATTACTATGGGTCAGAAAGCAAATCCAATTGGAAACAGACTAGGCATCATCCGCGGATGGGAAAGCAACTGGTACGGCAGTAAAAAAGACTACGCTACTAAGTTGATCGAGGACCATAAAATCCGTACTTATTTAAATGCACGTATCAGCAAAGGCGGCATCGCGCGCATTGTGATTGAGCGTACTTTAGGTAAGTTGATCATCACTATTCACACATCTAAACCAGGTATCATTATTGGTAAAGGTGGTGGAGAAGTAGATCGTATCAAAGAAGAGTTAAAGAAATTAACCGGTAAAGATGATGTTCAAATCAACATCTTAGAAATTCGTCGTCCAGAGTTAGATGCAACCATTGTTGCAGATACCATTGCACGTCAAATTGAAAACCGTATCAACTACAAGCGTGCTATTAAAATGGCAATTGCTTCTACTTTAAGAATGGGTGCAGAAGGGATTAAAGTAAAAGTGGGTGGCCGTATTGGTGGTGCAGAGATTGCACGTAGCGAAGAAATCAAACAAGGTAGAGTGCCTTTACATACTTTCAGAATGGACATCGATTATGCCAATGTATATGCTTTAACAGTGTATGGTAAAATTGGTATCAAAGTATGGATTTGTAAAGGAGAGGTTTTAGGAAAAAGAGAATTGAATCCAAATTTCATCGGCGGCAAAGACGGTGGTGAAAGAGCAGATCGTCCAGGCGGAGACCGTCGTGATGATCGTGGTGGATTTGATCGTGGCAACGATCGTCGCCCAGGTGGCGGTGGTGCACCAAGAAAAAGATAATTCCTACGACCAACACAACCGAGTAAAAACAACAATTTAAAAAAGAGATAACAATAAGAATATGTTACAGCCGAAAAGAAGTAAACATAGAAAACAACAGAAAGGACGTATTCGTGAAATAGCGAAACGCGGAGCTTCTATTGCATTTGGTTCTTTTGCCTTAAAATCATTAGACCCAATCTGGTTAACCAACAGACAATTAGAATCTGCTCGTCAAGCAATGACACGTGCCATGAAAAGAGAAGGTAATGTTTGGATTCGTGTTTTCCCAGATAAAATTATTACTCGTAAGCCTGCAGAGGTGAGAATGGGTAAGGGTAAAGGTAACCCAGAATTTTGGGCAGCAGTCGTTGAACCAGGTCGCATCATTTTTGAAATTGATGGTGTTACACCAGAAGTAGCAAAAGAGGCAATGGGATTAGCAGCACAAAAATTACCAATCAGAACTAAATTCGTTACAAGAAGAGATTTGTAATTGATTAAAGCGTAAACAATAAAAAAGCATTTGCTATGGCAAACAAAAAATATGATTTTAATAAAGGCTTAAAAGATATAAGCGTTACGGACATCAAAGCTCGTATCGATGAAGATCAATTAAGACTTAAAAAACTAGAGTTCGCTCATGCTATTTCTCCTTTAGAGAATCCAATGAGTATCCGCGGACTTCGTCAAGACATTGCCCGTTTGAAAACGGAATTAAAGAAAAAAGAGTTAGGCATCTAATTAAACATCAGATAAGCTAACCAAAAATTGATAAACAATGGTAGAAAGAAATTTACGTAAAACGAGAATCGGAGTTGTCACTAGCGACAAGATGGATAAAACCATTACTGTAGCTGTTGAAAGAAAAGTAAAACATCCGATTTATGGAAAGTTCGTGAAAAAAACAACTAAGTTCCATGCGCACGATGAAAAACAAGAGTGCACAATTGGGGACACAGTTAAAATCATGGAAACACGTCCATTAAGTAAGACAAAACGTTGGAGATTGGTAGAAGTAGTGGAGAAAGCTAAATAAACCAAACCAAAAAGGAAGTAAACAGTATTCACCCAACCTTGAAAAAGGAAGGACTAAAAAGCTAAAAGCTAAATAAAATGATTCAGCAAGAAAGTAGGCTCAATGTAGCTGATAATAGTGGCGCCAAGGAAGTACTTTGTATCAAAGTACTTGGAAACAGTGGTCAAGACTATGCAAAAATCGGTGACAAAATAGTTGTTACTGTAAAAGACGCCATTCCTGCAGGCGGTATCAAAAAAGGTACTGTATCTAAAGCGGTAATTGTGCGTACAAAAAACAAATTGCGTAGAAAAGACGGATCTTATATCCGTTTTGATGACAATGCAGTTGTATTATTAAACACTTCAGATGAGCCAAGAGGCACACGTATTTTTGGGCCAGTGGCTCGTGAATTGCGTGATAAAGGATACATGAAAATTGTTTCATTAGCACCAGAGGTGTTATAAATTATAAATTAAGTTATGAGTAACAGATTCAAACCCAAATTCAACATCAAGAAAGGCGACACTGTAGTAGTGATTGCTGGTGATGACAAGGACTTGAAAAAGCCTCGCACGGTGTTGGAAGTTATCGTAGATAAAGGTCGCGTAATTGTTGAAGGAGTTGCTATTGCAACTAAACATACAAAACCATCTGCGTCCAATACTAAAGGGGGCATCGTTAAAGTAGAAGCGGCCATCAGCATTAGTAATGTAATGCTTTGGGATGCTAAAACTAGCGCGCCTACAAAAGTAAAACGTACAAGACAAGAAGGTAAATTAGTAAGAACATCTAAAAAATCAGGGGAGGTAATTAAATAATGAGTACAGTAAAATACACTCCAAGATTAGCAGACAAGTACACGAACGAAGTGATACCTGCTTTATCTAAAAAGTTTGGTTACAAGTCTGTAATGCAAACTCCAAAGTTGGAAAAAATTTGCATCAACCGTGGTGTAAATGGTGCCGTAAATGACAAGAAATTAGTGGACATCGCATTAGACGAGTTAACGATGATCACTGGTCAGAAAGCGGTTCCAACGATGTCTAAAAAAGACATTTCAAACTTTAAATTACGTAAGGGTATGCCAATTGGTGCGCGCGTAACTTTAAGAGGTGTGAAAATGTATGAGTTCTTAGATCGTTTGGTATCTGTGGCACTACCTCGTGTACGTGACTTCAAAGGCATCAGCGATAAAGCATTTGATGGTCGTGGCAACTATACATTAGGTGTTACTGAGCAAATCATTTTCCCAGAAATTGATATCGATAAAGTAAATAAAATTACTGGATTAGACATCACTTTCGTGACTAGTGCTGGATCAAACGAAGAAGCATACGAGTTATTAAAAGAATTGGGTATGCCGTTTAAGAATAGTAAAAAAGACAATAACTAAAATAACAAGATTAAAATAGAATTATGGCAAAAGAATCTATCAAGGCCAGACAAAAGAAGCGTGAAAAAACGGTTAAGAAATTTGCTGAAAAGCGCGCTGCTTTAAAAGCTGCTGGTGATTATGCAGGTTTAGATAAACTACCTAAAAATGCATCACCTGTTCGTTTAAAAAATCGTTGTCAATTAACGGGTCGTCCTAAAGGGTATATCCGTTACTTCGGCGTATCAAGGATTGTTTTCCGCGATATGGCTTTGAATGGTTTAATTCCAGGTGTTAAAAAAGCAAGCTGGTAGTACTTTAAAAAAGTAAGATTGATTTAAGTTCATTCATTTGAATACTGAAACAAAACAAAATTTAGAACTGATTTAAAAAATTAATATGGTAACAGATCCAATAGCAGACTACTTAACAAGAATACGTAACGCCCAAATGGCGCAACACCGTATCGTTGAAATTCCTGCTTCCAACTTAAAAAAGCGCATCACTGAAATTTTGTATGATCAAGGATATATCTTGAAATACAAATTTGAAGAGGATAGTAAACAAGGGTTAATCAAAATAGCCTTGAAATACGACCCCTCTACCAAACAACCAGCGATTCGCTCTTTAGATCGTATCAGTCGTCCGGGTTTGCGTCAATATGCAAAGCCAGCCGAAATTAAAAGAGTAAGCAATGGTTTAGGTATTGCTATCTTAAGTACTTCAAAAGGAGTATTAACAGACAAGCAAGCTAAAGCCAACAATGTAGGTGGCGAAGTATTGTGTTCCATCTCTTAAGAAAATAAATTCATTGCTTGAAATGCATTTAAGCCTTTAGTCGGGGCTGAAAACTATCAAGCATCAAAACAAAATAAAAAATCGACTATGTCTAGAATAGGAAAAAAACCAGTGAGCATCCCAAAAGGAGTGACCGTTACAGTGAGCAACCATGTTGTTACTGTGAAAGGACCTAAAGGAACCTTAACTCAAGATATTGATCGTGATATCGAAATCGAGATCACTGCAGAAGAAGTACTCGTTAAGCGTCCAACCGAGCAGATTCGTCACAGAGCCATGCATGGTTTGTATCGTTCTTTGATTAGCAACTTAGTAAAAGGCGTTACTGATGGATACAAAAAAGATTTAGAATTAGTAGGGGTAGGTTTTAAAGCCACCCATGCTGGTAATATCTTAGACCTTGCTTTAGGCTATTCTCACAACATTATTTTTGAAGTACCTAAAGAATTAAAAGTAACTACCACTACAGAGAAAGGACAAAATCCTAAAATCTTTTTAGAAGGTAGCGACAAACAATTGATTGGACAAGTAGCTGCAAAGATTCGCGGTTTACGTAAGCCAGAACCATACAAAGGAAAAGGGGTACGTTATTCTGATGAGGTGGTAAGAAGAAAAGCAGGTAAAGCAGCAGGTAAATAAACATTAAAAAATCACGACGAGCGGCAGCATCGCTCGACTAAAAAATAAATAACATGAGTAAATTAACTCAAAGACAAAAAATCAGATACAGAATTCGCAAAAAGGTACAAGGTACTGCAGCGAAACCTCGTTTGTCTGTATTTAGAAGCAACGCTGACATTTATTGTCAACTAATTGATGATGTAACTGGGGTAACCCTTGCAGCATCTTCTTCTAGAGAAGCTGATATCGCCGCTCAAAAAGTTGCAAAAATTGACAAAGCTAAATTAGCAGGTCAATCAGTAGCAAAAAAAGCAGCAGCACTTTCTATCACAACATGTGTATTCGACAGAGGTGGTAATTTATACCACGGTAGAATTAAGGCAGTTGCTGAAGGTGCAAGAGAGGGAGGACTTCAATTTTAATTTGATAAAAATACTAATAGAAAAACATGTCTAAAGTAAATGTAAATAAAGTTAAAGCAGCAGGTGATGTAGAACTAAAAGAAAAAGTAGTTTCTATTAACCGTGTAGTTAAAACAACAAAAGGTGGACGTACTTTTAGCTTTTCAGCTTTAGTAGTAGTGGGTAACGAAAATGGCGTAGTAGGTCAAGGTTTAGGTAAAGCCAAAGAAGTTCAAGAAGCTATTACAAAAGGTATCGAAGATGCTAAGAAAAATTTAGTAAAAGTACCTGTAATGCACGGAACCATTCCTCACGAGCAATTGGCTAAGGAAGGTGCTGCGAAAGTCTTAATTAAACCAGCTGCACACGGAGCGGGTGTAATTGCGGGTGGTAGCATGCGTGCTGTATTAGAGAGCGCTGGCATTACCGACGTTTTGGCTAAAAGTTTAGGATCTGCTAACCCACACAATGTGGTTAAAGCAACCATCAAAGCTTTAGGTTTATTACGTGAACCCATTCAATTTGCAAAAACAAGAAATATCAAATTATCAAAAGTATTCAACGGATAAGCTTAACAATAGCTAATTCTTAATACGATTATAAATAATTCAATGATGAAAAAAATAAAAATAACTCAAGTTAAAAGTGGCATTGACAGATCAGAGCGTCAAAAACAAACTTTAATTGCGTTGGGTTTAAGAAAGTTAAACGCCACCAAAGAAGTAGAGGCAACTCCACAAATCTTGGGTATGGTGAACAAAGTATTACACTTAGTAAAAGTGGAAGAAATAGCGTAGGCTGTTTCTTTTTATTAAATAATAAGCGAGTGGAGATACCCCGAAAGTAAAAATCAAAAAAATGAAATTACACAATTTAAAACCTGCGGAAGGTTCGGTTCACAAAGCAATTAGAATTGGTAGAGGAGAAGCATCTGGTAAAGGTGGTACTTCTACAAAAGGTAACAAAGGTGGTCAAAGCCGTGCAGGTTACAAAAGTAAAATGGCACATGAAGGTGGTCAAATGCCTATCCAACGTAGAGTTCCAAAACGTGGATTCAAAAACATCAATCGCATCGAATACGTTGTATTCAACTTGGGTCAATTAGACCAATTGATTGAGAAATACGGTTTCAAAGAAATCACTCCTGAAAACTTATACATGAATAGTTTGATCGCACGTACCGACTTGGTAAAAGTGTTGGCAAACGGAGAATTGAAAACTAAGATCAATTTCAGAGTAAACGCAGCAAGCAAGAAAGCACAAGAAGCAATTGTTGCAGCAGGCGGAACCATTGAAATTATCTAACAATTTTTATGTATATTCGAAAAGCAATTAAAATTGTAATTCGATATTAAAAAGTGCTTTTGGGCAATAATTAAATACTGATGAAAAAATTATTAGATACATTAAAGAATATTTGGGCTATAAGCGACTTAAAAAGTAAAATTTTGGTCACTTTGGCTTTGGTATTAACCTACCGTATTGGTGCGCAAATCACCTTACCAGGAATTAATCCATTAGCCATTGAGGCTGCTCAAAAAGCAGGCAAGAGCAACGGCTTATTGGGTATTTTTGATATGTTTGCTGGAGGTGCTTTTTCACAAGCATCTGTTTTGGCATTGGGTATCATGCCTTATATTTCTGCTTCTATCTTTATGCAATTGATGACTATTTTGGTACCTCAATTACAAAAAGTTCAAAAGGAGGGAGAAAGCGGAAGAAACAAAATTAATCAATGGACAAGATATTTAACAGTGATTGTAACTGCTTTTCAAGCAGGTGCTTATGTTGCTTATTTAAATAGCCCTGGATATGCAGATGCATTGATTCCTGCATTCAAACCTTATTTCTGGTTGTCAACAGTAGTTACTTTAACTGCAGGTACATTATTTGTAATGTGGTTGGGTGAAAAAATTCAAGACAAAGGTTTAGGTAATGGTACATCTATCATTATCATGGTGGGTATCTTAGGTCGTTTGCCTCAATCGCTTATTTTAGAATTTAGTTCTAAAAGCCAAAAAGGCGGTGGGGGTTTATTAATATTTTTAATTGAGGTTGCTATATTGGTAACGATCATTATGGGTTTAATTGTACTTGTACAAGGTGTTCGTAAAATACCTGTTACTTATGCAAAACAAATTATTGGAGGTTCGCAAGTAGGCGGAGCACGTCAATTTTTACCTGTTAAAGTAAACAGTGCCGGTGTAATGCCTATCATATTTGCGCAAGCCATTATGTTCTTACCAACTTTGGTTTCATTTACAAATATTGATTCTGCACAAGGTATTGTTAGAATATTCAATGACCATAGCAATGTTTGGTACATGCTTATTTATTCAATTATGGTAATTGGATTCACCTTCTTGTATACTGCATTAATATTCAATCCTAAGCAAATTTCGGAAGATTTAAAACGTAATAATGGATTTGTTCCAGGTGTAAAACCAGGACAACCTACCACCGATTATATTGGCGCTGTGATGGATAGAATTACTTTACCAGGTGCGATTTTATTGGCTTTGGTAGGTATTTTACCAGGTTTCGCTCAAAAATTAGGTGTCACACAAGGATTCAGTACTTTCTTCGGAGGAACTTCCTTATTGATTATGGTGGGTGTAATTTTAGATACTTTGCAACAAATTGAAACTCATTTATTAATGCGTCAATACGATGGATTAATGAGTTCAGGTCGCGTGCAAGGAAGGACAAATATTGGTGGATCTACCATCTAGAAAAAAGGATACTTAATAAAAATATTTATATTTACGAACCTGTCCTATAAAGGCAGGTTTGTTTTTTTATAAGATAAATGGCATTATGGTTTATACAAAAACAGAAGAGCAAGTTAAATGGATGCAAGACGCTGCCTTGTTGGTGAGTAAAACACTTACTCAAGTGGCAATGCAACTAAAGCCAGGAATGACTACTTTAGACATTGATCAATTTTGTATGCAATATGTAAAGGATCACAATGCAACACTTTCTTTTTACAATTACCATGGCTATCCTCACAATATATGTGCTTCTGTAAATGATGTAGTGGTGCATGGCTTTCCAAATAAGACCTCATTAAAAGAAGGAGACATTGTTTCCATTGATTTAGGTGTGGTCTTAAACGGTTGGCATGGAGATCATGCGTATACATTCATTATTGGTGAAGTGGCACCAGAACTTTTACAATTGGTAAAAGTAACCAAAGAGTCCTTGTACAAAGGCATTGAAAAAGCCATTGTCAACAATAGAGTAGGAGACATTGGTTATGCCATTCAAGAGCATACCGAAACATTACATGGCTATGGTGTAGTGAGAGAATTAGTGGGACATGGCCTGGGAAAAAGTTTACATGAAGATCCTCAAGTACCTAATTATGGTAAAAGAGGAACAGGTTTGAAGATGAAAGAAAATTTAGTATTGGCAATTGAGCCCATGATTAATTTAGGGACACATAAAGTTTTTACAGAAGAAGATGGGTGGACGGTAAAAACACAAGACGGAAAAGTTTCGGTACATTTTGAACACGATGTATGTGTAAAAAATAAAGAAGCTTTCATTTTGTCTGATTTTTCTATGATAGAGGCTGCCGAAAAGTTAAATCCTAATTTGAATACTTCCTATTATTAAAATTGGCTATGGGAACAAAAAAAATTGTTGTAGTAGGGGGTGGTGCTGCAGGTTTTTTCTGTGCCATTCAAATTGCCGAACTGCATCCCAATTGGGACATCAGCCTATTAGAAAAATCCAATAAATTATTGTCTAAAGTTAAAGTAAGTGGTGGTGGGCGTTGCAATGTAACCCATGCCTGTCCAGATGTGGAAATGCTTTTAAAAAAATATCCCCGCGGTGAAAAATTTTTGAAGAAAGCATTTTATCAATTCGCAACAAAGCAAACCATTCAGTGGTTTGCAAATAACGGCGTTCAATTGCATACGGAAAAAGACGGTAGAATGTTTCCCACTACTAATAATTCAGCAACCATCATTGATTGTTTTTTACAAAAAGTACATCAGCATCAAATAAAAGTGTTGACGGATCATGAAGTGGTTCATGTAGAAAAATTAAATCAGGGAAATGAAGATAATTTTTTAATTACACTCTCTAATAAAAAAACTTTGCAAGCCAATGCCATTTGTTTGGCTACGGGTGGCATGTTAAAATCAGATAAATTATCTTGGTTAACTTTACTTGGGCATTCGATTGTAGAACCCGTACCTTCTTTATTTACATTCAATGTTGTAGAAAAAAACATTACCAGCTTAATGGGAGTAGCTTTAGACAGTGCCATCATCCAATGGAAAGGAAATAAAACAACAGAAAAAGGCCCTTTATTGATTACACATTGGGGTATCAGCGGACCTGCTGCAATTAAATTATCTGCTTGGTGTGCAAGAGAATTGGCGAATGACAATTATGAAGGAGCCATAATTATTAATTGGACCCCCGAATACAATGAAGCAACATTAAAAATGGAGTGGATCAATTTAAGAATGGATTTTGGCAAACGCGAAATGGGATCAAAAAATCCGTTTAGTCTACCGCAAAGATTATGGCAATTTTTATTGCAAGAAGCAGGTATCTTACTAACAACAAAATGGGCCGATCTAAAAAGTGCACAACAACAAATATTAATTCAATTATTAACAAGGATGCAATTGAATGTAAAAGGCAAAACAACTTTTAAAGAAGAGTTCGTTACATGCGGTGGGGTAGCCTTATCCGAAATTGATGCAAGTACAATGGAAAGTAAGTTGGTTCCAGGTTTACATTTTGCAGGAGAAATGATGGATGTAGATGGCATTACTGGGGGTTTCAATTTTCAACATGCCTGGACCTCGGGCTGGATGGCAGCCCAGCATATGGGGCAGTTGGTTTAAGTATTTTTACCCTATTGGGCAGTTTCCATTCCCTTTTTCTTTAATAGAGATGAATCAACCTGATTATCAATAGGTTAGAACTTTAAAAATGCATATTTTTTAGGTCATTTTAGGGCTATTTTATTGCTTTTTCCCTACCTTTGCCGTCCGGTTCAAAAACACCGGATTTTATATGAAACTATTTTCAAAAAACCTAAACGCAGACGCACAGGAATTCGATGGCGCTACAGCTGTTGAAGCAACTGCGACACCAAAAGCACCTGAACAAATTATTACAGCGCATGACGATTTTGATTGGAGCGTTGACAAACGTAACGTTAGTCATTATGCAGAAGCTGAAAGAGTAAAGTATGATAAAGTGTATGATGGCACTTTCGTACAAATTTCTGATGGAGAAATTATGAATGGATTAGTAGTTGCTTTAACTAAAACAGATGTCGTAGTAAACATTGGTTTTAAAAGTGACGGTCTAGTATCATTAAATGAATTCCGTGACACCAATGGTGTAAAAACTGGTGATACAGTAGAAGTGATGGTAGTTGAAAAAGAAGACCGTGATGGCAATCTTCATTTAAGCCGTAAGTCTGCGCGTATTTTCCGTGCTTGGGAAAGAATTATGGAAGTACATAAAACTGGTGAAGTAGTTACCGGTTTAGTGACAAGCAAAACAAAAGGTGGTTTAATCGTTGATGTATTTGGTATGGAAACTTTCTTACCAGGTTCTCAAATTGATGTGAAACCCGTTACAGATTATGATCAATTCGTAGGTAAGACAATGGAATTTAAAGTAGTGAAGATTAACGAAACTATTAAGAATGCCGTTGTATCACATAAAGCATTAATCGAAAGCGATATCGAAGCACAACGTGCCGAAATCATGAGTAAATTAGAGAAAGGCCAAGTATTAGAAGGTGTAGTGAAAAACATCACTGATTTTGGTGCGTTCATGGACTTAGGTGGATTGGATGGTTTATTGTACATCACCGATATTTCTTGGGGTAGAATTTCTCACCCAAGTGAGGTGGTTAAATTAGATCAAAAAATTCAAGTGGTTGTATTAGACTTTGATGATGACAAAAAACGTATCAGCTTAGGTTTAAAACAATTGACTCCACATCCTTGGGATGTATTACCACAAGTATTATTAGAAGGTAGTGTTGTAAAAGGTAAAGTAGTTAACATTGAAGACTACGGTGCTTTCTTAGAAATTCAACCAGGTGTTGAAGGTTTGGTACACGTATCTGAAATTACTTGGGCCAACACGCCAATCAATGCAAAAGAATTCTTCAAATTAGGAGATGAGCATGAAGCGAAAGTGGTAACATTAGATAAAGATGCTCGTAAGATGAGCTTGAGTATTAAACAAATGTCTCAAGATCCTTGGAGTTCTATCGATAATAAATTCCCAGAAAATAGCAAACACAAAGGGCTTGTAAAAAACATCACTCCATACGGTGTGTTTATTGAATTAGAATCAGGCATTGGTGGAATGATTCACATCAGCGATTTAAGTTGGTTAAAGCGTTTCAATCACCCTTCTGAATATGTTAAAGTAGGAGAGTCTATTGATATCAAAATTTTGAACATCGATAAAGAAAATAGAAAATTACAATTAGGACATAAGCAATTGGAAGAAGATCCTTGGAATGCATTAGAGGAAACTTTTGCAATTGGATCTATTCATGATGGTACCATTGTTCGTAAAGACGACAAGGGCGCGATTGTACAATTGCCACATGGTTTAGAAGGATTTGCACCTAATCGTCATTTAGCAAAAGAAGACGGTAAACAAGTTCAAGCAGAAGAAACTGCGAAATTCATGGTGATTGAATTTGATCGCAATGAAAAGCGTATAGTTGTAAGCCATGCTAGAATTTGGGAGCAAGCCATTACAGAAGAAAAAGAAGTAGCGAAGAAAGAAGCTAAAGTTGAAACAGAAAAGACAAAAAAAGCAGTTAAAACCATTCAAGCTAAAGTAGAAAAATCTACTTTGGGTGATTTAGGTGCTTTGGCCGAAATCAAAGCTAAAATGGACGAGAATAAAGCTGGTTAATTCTAGCGCAAATAAGTTCAAACACATTCAAGTTGGTCTCTTTGCGCAAGTAAAGAGACCACTTTAATAACTAGAACAACTGGGTTTTAAATTGGATAAGTAGTTAAATCTTAGGCAAAAGCAAATATTTTGCTATTTCTTAACGCTGTAAGATTCATTCGGAACCTTTTTAGTTCTAAATTGCTGAATAATAGTTAATTTTGCCTCCCTGTATGAATAGAATATTAGTTGCTTTTTGTGTTGTTTTAGCATTGTCATCCTGTACTTCAAAATTTCAAACAATTTTAAAGAATAAGGATACAGATTTTAAAGTTAAGATGGCAGAAAAGTATTTTCAAGAAAAGAAATATACTAATGCTCAACAGCTCTTTGAATCGGTTATGCCATTTGTTAAAGGAACGCCTAGATACGAGGAATTGTATTTAAAATTTGCGAATTCTTATTATTACGATAAGGATTATCAAAACGCTGAAAATTTATTTAAAACTTTTGTCGAGTATTTTCCAAACAGTACTAAAACAGAGGAAGTAGAATTCATGCGTGCGTATACTTATTACAAGCGTTCGCCTAAACCCGAATTAGATCAAACCACCACCAATAGAACCATTCAATTAATGCAAGCATTCATTGATGGTCATCCTACTAGTAAAAAAGCAAAAGAAGCTGCGGAGGTGATTGATGCTTGTCGTGCAAAATTAGAGTTGAAGGAATACAATACGGCTACTTTGTATTTTAATCTTGCTTTGTATCGTGCTGCTGCCATTTCTTATGGTTTGATGTCTGATGGGTACCCTGATTCTAAAAAATCAGATCAATACAAATTATTGACATTGAGGGCGTATTTTAAATTTGCAGAGAATAGCTTTGTAGACAAACAAAAGGAAAGATTCGAAAAGGTAGTAACAGAATATAACGATTTCGTGGACAGATATAGTGAGAGTCCATTATTGGCAGAGGCTAAAAAAATTAAGACACAAACTGATAATTATTTAAATAAAATAAAATGAGTAAACTAAGAAGAAACATGGGCGCCAACACCCCTTCTGTTGTTGAAACAAAAAATTTGAAATCTTTGAAAGATAAGACTGGAAATTTGTATGAATCAATTTCTATCATTTCTAAAAGAGCCAATCAAATCAATATCTCTGTTAGAGAAGAATTGCATTCTAAATTGGAAGAATTTGCTAGCCATACGGATAGTTTGGAAGAAATTCATGAAAATAAAGAACAAATTGAAATCTCTAAAGCCTACGAGCGTATGCCTAATCCAGCTATTTTAGCTACTGCTGAGTTTATTGAGGACAAGATTTATTATCGCAAAAACGAGGAAACAGACTTATTCCGTTAATTTTTTTAAACGAAGTATAAAAACGTCCCGAAATGAACTTTTCATCGGGACGTTTTGTATTTTAGAGAAACAATATTAAAGAAGATGGTTCAAAAATTTGTTTATATACTTTTTATAGGCTTATTCTTTTTTACTTCTTTGCCTGCACAAGAAATGGCTGCGACCGTTTCCATTCAATCAAGTAAGGTAGACAATCAAGTAGATCCAAAATTGTTTGTTCAATTGCAGACGCAATTGAAAGATTTTATCAATCAAAGAAAATGGACTGCTGATGTTTTTGGAACTGAAGAAAAGATTGATTGCAATTTTTTCATTACCATAGAGTCGGTATTATCTCCTAATGTGTTTGATGCAAAATTAAGTATTGTCTCCAATAGGCCTGTTTACAATGCAGCCTATACCACTGGATTGTTGAATATGCAGGATGCTAATTTTTCTTTTAAATATCAATTGGGTCAACCTATTGAATTCAATGAAACTAGGGTGCAAGGAGCTGATGCATTGCAATCTAATTTATCAGCCATCATGGCTTATTATGTTTATATCATTTTAGGTCTTGATTATGATTCTTTTGCTCCAAAAGCAGGAGTTCCGTATTTTGAAAAAGCACTCAATATAGTAAACAATGCACCTGAGGGAGCCGGCATTTATGGCTGGAAATCTTACGACGGCCAAAGAAATAGATATATATTAATAGACAATTTTACCAAGAATGGATATGATCAAATCCATGATGTCATTTACGGATATTACAGAAATGGATTAGATGCCATGTCTGAAAAGCCTGCTATTTCCAGAATTGCTATGCTCAATGCATTGATTAGTTTACAAGAAATACATGAAGCCAGTTCTCTTTCAATGGCAGTGCCCATATTAATGCAAGGGAAATATGCAGAAATTGTAGGTATTTTTAATTTAGTAGACAAGGCTATGAAAAAGCAATTACTGACTACTTTGTCTTCCATAGACATTGCTAATATTAATAAGTATAAAGAAGTATTAGAATGAAAAATAGCGTAATTGTATTTTTATTGGCTTTATGCAGTTGTCAAAACAAGACTGCCAAAAAAGAGCAACTGGATATGAATACAATGAAGACAGTGGTTTGGCAATTAATGCAAACCGATGAGTATTTTACGAGGGTATCATTGTTAGACAGCACTTGGAGGTTGGGTAGAAGAAACATTAAAATGTATCAACAGGTTTTTGATTTAAATAAAGTAGACAGAGTTGTTTTTTACAATACCATTGATTTTTTGGAGCGCCATCCAGTTGAATTTAGATTGTTGATGGACTCGGTGCAGGAGGTTTCGAAAAGAGAAAAACTTAAGAAAATGGTTATAAAATAGAAGCATTATCACTGTATTAGTCAGGAAACAATTTTAATTTTGACATACAAAACATAAAAAATAAATAAAAATGAGCAATTTAACAGGCAAACCAGCCCCAGCATTCACACTTTTTGATACCGATAAAAAAGCAACCAATTTGGCCGATTTCAAAGGACAAAATGTTGTGGTATTGTTTTTTCCTTTGGCTTTTACAGGTGTATGTACTGCCGAACTTTGTAGCATTAGAGACAATATCGCTACTTACAATACAGCGAATGCACAAGTATTGGCTATTTCTGTAGACTCCTTGTTTACTCTAGGCAAATTCAAAGAGGAGCAAAAATTAAATTTCCCTTTATTAAGTGATTTTAATAAATCTGCAATTACCGCTTATGGTGTTAAGTATGATGTATTCCCTGCTTTTGAAATGCAAGGAGTAAGCAAACGCGCTGCTTTTGTTATAGATAAAGAAGGGGTGGTTCAATACGAAGAAATTTGTGCCACTCCAGGTGATTTGCCAAACTTTGAAGCCATTCAAACTACTTTGAATAAATTGAACTGAAATGTCGCTAGTTGTTAGGGCTTTATAAAATATAAGCCCTAACAACTATGACCTCTAATGATTTTTAAAAAGGGTTCCAATAAAATGGAACCCTTTTTCGTAATTTTTATATAATATAAAATTAACATTCCGCTCTCTAATGATTTTTAAAGCCCCGCAATTTATCGCGGGGCTTTTTGCTAATTGTTAGGGCTTTATAAAATATAAGCCCTAACAACTATGACCTCTAATGATTTTTAAAAAGGGTTCCAATACATTGGGGCCCTTTTTGGTGCTTGAAATTTTTTATAGAATATAAAATTAATTACAATAGTATTAATTTTTATCGATCGCAAACTTCAACAATCAAAAACTTTAAGTAGTGGGTGTTTTCCATGCCCCAAATAATAGGGTGGTCACTGGATTGTGTTTGATAAGTAACTTGACGTATTCTTTTTTTCGCATCCCAAGCAGCCATTTGTATGGTATCCAAAAATAATTCAGGACTCACTAAGTTGGTACAACTGGAAGTAACTAAAAATCCTCCGTTACGAATCATTTGCATTCCTCTCAAATTAATTTCTTTGTAACCTGTTACTGCTTTATCAATACTGTTTCTGCTTTTTGTAAAGGCAGGTGGATCCAGCATTACCACATCATACTTCTGTCCTTCTTTGCCCCATTTTTTTAAAACATCAAATGCATTCATGGCTTCAAATTGCACAATATGCTCTAGTTTATTTAAGGCTGCATTTTTATTGGCCTGTGCTACTGCGCTTTCTGAAATGTCAATCCCTAAAACAGATTTTGCTCCATAATGTGCTGCATGAATTTCAAAAGTACCTGTATAGGTAAATGCCCCTAAAACATCTGCACCTTGTACAATATTTTTAATGGCTTTGCGATTGTCTTGTTGGTCTAAAAAATAACCAGTCTTTTGCCCGTTTTCAATATCTACATAAAATTGTAAATCATTTTCTTGTATGATAATTTCAGTTGCAAATGGTTCAGATAAAAATCCTTTTTGCTGAACCATGCCTTCTAATTCTCTAACCGGCACATCGTTTCTTTCATAAATACCCTTGGGTTTAAAAATTTCATTAATGGCGGCAACTATTGATTCTTTCCATTTTTCAATACCAAGGGATAAAGTTTGAAGCACAAAATAATCGTTGAATTTATCAATGATTAAAGCGGGAATGCCATCGGCTTCTCCAAATACCAAACGGCAATTTTCAACGTAACCCATTTTTTGACGATAGGCCCAAGCTTCTTTAATTTTTTTATGAAAAAAAGCAGGGTCAATTTCTTCTCTTTTTCTTGTCAATAAACGAATGATGATTTGAGAGTTTGGGTTGATGTATCCACGACCTGCTAATTGCCCATCAAAAAAGTACACTTCCACGATATCTCCGGGTTCAATAGGCCCTGCAATACGGTCCACTTCGTTGTTGTAAATCCAAGGGTGGCCTTGGGCAATTCTGGGGTTGATCTTTTTATTTAAATACACCTTTGTCATGGCACAAATATACTCCCCAAATTAGTGACAAGTTGTGCCTATTTTTGAGGGTTTTATGTCAATTTTGCCTTAATTATTGCTTTGGCAATATTTTTGGGAGATATTTGTAACAATATGAAAACTATGGAAGACAAAGACATTGATAGAACAGAACAGGTCCTACCAGCTCAAAATGAGGGGGAAAATAACGCCGAAACAGCTCCTGAGGAACAAGCTCCATTGAGTGAGACGGATCAATTGAAGGCAGATTTGGCCGACCAAAAGGACAAATATTTGAGGTTGATGGCCGAATTTGAAAACTTCAGAAGAAGGACGGCTAAGGAAAGATTGGAATTGATTCAAACTGCTGGAAAAGATGTAATCGTTTCCCTGTTAGAAGTAATGGATGATTGTGATAGAGCAGAAAAGCAATTAAACAGTTCCGATGACATTGCACTGCAAAAAGAAGGCATTCAGTTGGTTTTTAATAAAGTTCGTTCCACTTTACAATCAAAAGGAGTTACGGCTATGGAAAGTTTAGGTAAAGATTTTAATGTAGAATTGCATGAAGCCATTACAGAAGTTCCAGTATCAGACGCATCTAAAAAAGGGAAAGTGGTTGATGAAATAACAAAAGGCTATTTATTAAATGATAAAATTATCCGCTTTGCAAAAGTGGTAGTTGGAAAATAAATCTACACTATGTCAAAGAGAGATTATTACGAAGTACTAGGCGTTACAAAATCGGCTTCTACAGAAGAGATAAAAAAAGCGTATCGAAAAGTAGCCATGCAATATCATCCTGATAGAAATCCAGGAGATAAAGCAGCAGAAGAAAAATTTAAAGAAGCAGCTTCGGCCTATGAGATATTAAGTGATGCTGATAAAAAAGCAAAGTATGATCGTTTTGGACATGCTGCATTTAGCCCAGGCGCTGGTGGTGGTGGAGGTTTTAGCGGCGGTGGTATGGATATGAATGATATTTTTAGTCAGTTTGGTGATGTATTTGGAGAAGATGTTTTTGGAAGCTTTTTTGGAGGTGGCGGTGGAAGCCGTTCTCGTGCATCTAGATCAAGAGGTCAAAGAGGAAGCAATTTGAGAATTAAACTTAAGATGAATTTTGAGGAAATCGCCAATGGTGCCCATAAACAAGTAAAAGTGAAAAAACATGTTTTGTGTACCACATGTGGAGGCAATGGCGCGAAAGATAAAAATAGTGTACAAACCTGTGGTACTTGTAATGGTTCTGGTCAAGTTAAAAGAGTGACCAATACTTTTTTAGGTCAAATGCAAACGGTGAATACTTGTCCTACTTGTAATGGAGAAGGCAACACCGTTACTGCAAAATGTACGCCTTGTAAAGGGGAGGGTCGTGTGTATGGAGAAGAAACCATTTCTATAGATATTCCTGGGGGTGTGCAAGATGGTATGCAGTTGAGTATGTCGGGCAAGGGCAATGCGGGAGAAAGAGGGGGCAGTCCAGGTGATTTGATAATTATGATTGAAGAAGAAGCACATGAAAGCTTGCATAGAGATGGTTTGAATGTTGCTTACGATTTATACATAACTATTCCTGATGCTATATTTGGCACCAGTGTGGAAGTACCTACCATTGATGGACGTGCTAAAATTAAAATACCACCAGGCACTCAAGGTGGTAAAATATTCAGATTAAAAGGAAAAGGTTTTCCCGAAGTGCAAGGTTATGGCAAGGGGGATCAATTGATTAATGTAAATGTTTGGACCCCTCAACAAGTAAGTGCTGAAGAGAAAGCGGAGTTGGAGAAAATGCAGTTAAGCCCTAATTTTCAACCCAAACCTATTAAAGGAGACAAGAGTTTTTACGATCGAGTAAAGGAAGCGTTTAAATAACAGAAAGGGGCAATAAAATTTGCCCCTTTCTGTTATTTATATCTAATGATTTATTTAATTTCTGTTAGAATTAAAATTAAATATCAGAGGAAAGTAAAAGGTTATTTTTTAATCCTTTACTTTAACTGATAAATATGTTTTGAATTTCTGCCTAAGCCATCGTAATCCAATCCATAACCCACTACAAATTTGTTGGGAATCTCAAAGCACTCGTAGTCCACTTTTACAGGAAATTGCAACGCTTCTTTTTTGTTTAGTAAAACAGCAATCTTAACTGAAGCAGGGCCGCTGGATATTAATTGAGGCAAGTAATGATGCAATGTTTTTCCTGTATCAATAATGTCTTCCATTATAACAATATGTCTGCCAGTTACATTGGCTTCTAATCCAATGGCAGTAATCACATTGCCCGATGAACTCATGCCTTTATATGAAGCTAATTTAATAAAACAAACCTCCGCTTCAATGGTTATTTGTTTGAATAAGTCGGCAGTAAATAAGAAGGAGCCATTTAAAATAGAAAGAAAAATTGGTTTTTTACCTTCATAATCTTTATTCAGTTGGATGGCAAGTGCGGTAATTTTTTCTTGAATCTCTTTTTCACTTAAATAAGGTACAAATTCTTTGTCGTGTATTTTGATCGAATGCATAGCGTACTTTTTATTTGAAAATTAACTTTTGTTTTTCTTAAAGAGATTCAATTTTTTTATAAAATCCAATTTGCTTTTTGAATTAGGTATGTTTTTTGAAGCAGCACTATCTTTAGCCATTTCAGCTACCTTAATCTGGGGCTTTACTTGAGCAATCGGTTTTGGAGTAGAGCTGGCTATTGGTGTGAAAGCATCCAGAAATTTATTGGTGCTTTTGGGTGCATCAAAAGGTTTGAATAAAAATAAAAAATCACCTTCTTTTAAATTATCATCTTTAGCTTTTGGATTGTATTCTTTTAAGAAATTTAATTGAATGGCCTCGGATTGACTTATGTCATACAAAGTTTCTTCTGCTTTTAAAGTATGCACTTTTTTAGGAATTTCTTTTTTCTTAGGCGCTAAAAAAACCAGTTGATCATTGGTCAATACATCCGCGGCTTGAATTTCGTTGTATTCGTATAATCTAAATAAAGGAACTCTTTCATTATTTGCAATGGCCAAATAGGAGCTTCCGGCTTTGGCCCAAACTACGGGTACATCATTAATTCTAAATCTAATGCTTGGGTAATTTGTTTTATTTTTATTTGTTTTTTTAGACACAGTGTCCATGCGTTGAACGGTATCAAGTTTAGGTACAGTTTTTAGTTCATTGATAGGCTGAATGGCATTGGGTGTATTGGGACTTGTATTGACGACAGCAACGGTACCACTAATTCCTCTAACTGGAGAAAGTTGAACGCTATCAGTAGTTAGGATTATTACTTTTTTGACCACCACCGCAGTATCCTTAGCAATGGTATCTTTTCTAATTGCCTCTATTTTTACAACAGCGCTATCCACTTTTGAAATCTGTATAGCATCTTTGTCTATTGTTTTTTTATTGGCTGCTTCAAGCGAATCTTCTTTGGCTAGCTCTGGGAAATTATATTGTGAAAGTTCAAAGTCGGCAATGACTTTTATTAATTTTCTTGGATAATCTGTTGCAGTGGCGTAGCCTGCTTTTTTTAATCCATAAGCCCAAGCAGAGTCATCCACTGGATCTAATTCAAAAAGTGGCGCATAATTGGGTCTGTTTTTTAAAAAATCTGAATGATCAATAAAGGAACGAGCAGCAGTTGGGTATACTCTAAAACATTCTTGTTTTGCATCATCATCTTGATAAGTGGTTTCACCCTGCCAATCCGATTTGCATTTAATGCCAAAATGATTCTTGAAATTTAAAGCTAAATTGCTTTGACCGCTATTGGATTCAATAATGCCTTGGGCCAAAGTAATGGAAGCTGGAATGCCTGTGCGCTTCATTTCTTTCACTGCAATGTCTTTGTATTGATCGATGTATATTAAAGTAGCTGTTTTTTGAGCCAGTAAGCAATGAGGAATTAAAAAGACAAGCAATAAGGCAATAATGCTTTGTTTCATTTTATTGTATTTTTCTAATCAAAGTTAAGCCATCTCTAATTGTTAATAGCACTTGTTCGGTTTTTTGATCTTGTAAAACATATTCGTTAAATGCCTGAATGGCTTTGGCGCTTTTCCCTTGAATGTTGGTTTCTAGTACATCACCATGAAAAAGTACATTGTCTACCATCATCATTCCATTTTCACTTAATTGGGGCAGTACTAAATTATAGTAGTCGATATAGCTGGTTTTATCTGCATCTATAAATACAAGGTCCCAATTTTTATCTAGGGTTGGAATAATTTCTTTGGCATCACCTATATGCATTTTGATTTGATGACTTTTGGCACTCGTTGAAAAAGCAGCCATCGCTTTTTTGGCATCATCTGCTCTTAACTCAATGGTATGTAATTCGCCATTTGCTTTTAAGCCCTCGGCCAAACACAAGGCGCTAAAGCCAGTAAAGCTGCCAATTTCTAAAATAAATTTTGGCTGCAATAATTTACTCATAAAACTTAAAAACCCGCCTTGAGTCCAGCTGCTTTGTAAATGCGCATGTGCATGGTTTGTCAAAGTGTCTTCATAGAGACTCTTTAAATAGCTTGGAGTAATATTGCTATACTTTTGAGCATACTCATTTGCAAGAGGGTGTATAAATTCCATGGAACAAATGTCTATCTTTTTTCTCTATTTGGGGTTGAAATCAGCCAAAGACCCACAAAAGTAAGTAGTCCATTAATAATCAATAGCTCCTGTCCAATTCTAAAATTGCCAAACAGATAAGGTTGAAGGTAATCAAGTGCCAAACACAATAGGGGGGCTAAAAAGCAGGGGAGAAAGGCCCATTTGTCTTTTAAGTTCCTTTTGGTTAATATGCCAAAGGCAAATAAGCCTAAAAGTGGCCCATAGGTATATGAGGCTATTTTTAAAAGTAAATCAATGATGCTTTTATTATCAATCCATTTAAAAACAAGTACTATAATGAAAAATAAAAATGCAAAACACAAATGCACCCTTTGTCTAATTTTTTTCTTTTTGGCTTCTTCCCAATTGACATTTCTTTGCATGCCTAATAAATCAATACAAAAACTTGAAGTAAGCGCAGTGATGGCGCCATCTGCACTTGGAAATAACGCAGAAATTAAGGCAAGAATAAAAATGATGGAGATATATGGAGGCATATGAAACAAAGCAAGTGTAGGAAACAAATCATCGCCTACAGCCTGAATATTATTTTGCGCTGCATATAAATTTAATAAGCCACCTAGGTATAAGAATAAACTAATCACAAATAACATGCTAAAACCTATAGTGACCATATTCTTTTGAGCATCTTTTAATGTTTTTACTGAAATATTTTTCTGCATCATTTCTTGATCTAGCCCTGTCATGGTTAAAGTAATAAAAGCACCACCAACGATTTGTTTTAGAAAAAATGATTTACTATTTACATCTGTATTAAAGACAGTAGACAAGCCTTTAACCTGCATGGCGTCTAATCCTTCGGCAAAAGAATAGTGCATATTTTTTAAAATATAGTAGCTGCAAATTACCAAGCCGGTAAGCATGCCAGAAGTTTGAAGGGTATCTGTATATACAATGGTTTTAACACCTCCTTCATAGGTATACAAAAGAATCATAATTAAGATGACCAGGGTAGTAGCCCAAAAAGGCACACCCATGGTATCTAAAATAAACACTTGCAAAATTTTCACCACTAAATAAAGTCTTGCGGTAGCACCTAAAGTTCTGGATAGCACAAAAAAAGAAGCCCCTGTTTTATACGCGTTAAAACCCAATCGTTGTTCTAGATAATGGTAGATAGAAGTTAGGTTCAATTTATAGTAAATGGGAAGCAATACATAAGCAATGGCTAAGTAGCCGATCAAATAACCAAGGGTAATTTGCAAATAATGAAAGGAATCCTTGCCCACCGCGCCTGGCACACTAACAAAGGTTACACCACTCAAAGAAGTGCCAATCATGCCAAAAGCCACCAGCATCCAATGGCTGTTTTTATTGCCAATAAAGAAAGACATATTGTTGCTGTTCTTACCTGTAATTTTTGCCACACCCAACAGAATGATGAAATAGATAATTACAAATAAAAATAATAAAGGAGCGCTCATATTTTTTTCATTATTGAATAGGCAAAGTAATAAGAATCTTTGAAATTAATGGTAAATTTGTTGCTATATTGAAGCATTAAAACCCTTTTCATGAAAATAAAGTCACTCACCGTTTTTTGCGGATCCAAACCGGGTAAAAAACCAGCCAATATTTTAGAAGCTGCCGCCTTGGGTGAGTGGTTGGCATTGAATGAAGTTGATTTGATCTATGGAGGAGGAAATAAAGGTGTGATGGGTGCAGTAGCCAATGCCTGCTTAGACAATGGAGGAAAAGTAATTGGCATCATACCTAAATTATTATTGGAATGGGAGGCGCAACATACAGGATTAACCGAATTGATTATAACAGACGACATGCATGATCGAAAAAAATTATTGTATGAAAAATGTGATGCGGCCATGGTTTTGCCTGGGGGTATTGGCACCATGGACGAGTTGTTTGAAATGCTTACTTGGAACAACTTAAAAATACACAATAAAAAATTATACATTTTAAATGTAGCAGGCTATTACAATGCCCTAATTGAATTGCTTGAAAATTTCGATACAGAAGAATTTATGTATCAGGATTGGAAGGAAAAATTGGTTGTAATTCATTCAACAGCTGAACTTAGTTCTCTTTTTTCTTAGACGTAAAAATTGGAAAGCCAACCCCTGCTCTTAAAATAGGCTGAGCAGTCAATTGTCCCATTCGGTAAGGTGATTGTAAAGAATTGACCAAGTCAAACATTACAGAGAAATACGTAAATCCATGTTCATTTCTTTTGCCATAACCAATACCCGCTAAAACACTTGGTGCACTCACATTAGAACTTCCAGTACTTCCATTAATATAACTTTTTGCATTGGTAAAAGTCCAATTGTATTCGGGTTGCACTTGAATAAAAAATTGTTCAATAGGCCAGGCTCTTAAAAAACCACCTAATCCAAATTGTGTATTGTTGGATCTAGCATCAATATTGCCATTCATATCCATTAGCTTGTAAGAGCTATAATATAAATTCATTGCAAGCCCAAGATCGATGTATTGATTGTAGCTTTTAACCAATTCTGGATTCAATCCCATTTGAAAAGATCCTGACCCACCTCCTAAAACGATACCACCCCCAAAATAAATTGGAGTAGGTGCTACTATATTGTTGGTTTGAATAGTGTTTTGTGCAACTAAGGATAAATTAAGAAATATAAAAGCGGTGGTAATTAAATATTTGAACGACATAAGTGTATTGGTTTTTTTAATTTTATTTTAAATCGAATATTTTACCCGCATTTAAAATATGATTAGGGTCAAATGTTTTTTTAATGCCGCGCATGATTTCCATGGTCACCTTATCAAATAATACAGGCATAAAAGATTTTTGAATCAAGCCAATACCATGTTCTCCGCTAATGGTACCTCCAAGAGATTTAACCAATTCGAATATTTTAATCAGTATGTATTGTATCTCTTCATTTTCATAACTCTTTTTGTACTTAGGGTGGTTAATTCTGATATGTAAATTCCCATCTCCTGCATGTCCATAAGAAACTACTTTAAATCCATGCTCAACTGCTAATGCTTTCACACCTTTTATTAAACGGGGTAGCTCAGCTCTCGGCACTACGGTATCTTCTTCAATGGTATATCCTGCAGCTACAGCTGCTTCATTGGCCTTTCTGCGTATTTTCCAAAGTTCATTTTTTTGTTGTGCATCATCGGCAAAATACAATTCACCTACTTCAAAGTTCCCTAATACTTCAGCAATGGCTTCCATTTCCTTCATTAAAACATCCATATCATTGCCATCTACTTCAATAATTAGATGTGCGGCTAAATCTTCTGTTAGCGCAATTGCGGTGCTCTCACAAATTTTACTTGCTAATTGAATAGATTCAATTTCCATGAGCTCCATAGCGCTGGGTGTAATGCCTGCTCTAAATATGGCGCTCACTGCTTCACTCGCTTTTTCTACACTATTGAATGGAGCCAACATCAATAAATCAAACTTCGGATGGGGAATTAATCTTAATACTATTTTAGTAACAATACCTAATGTACCCTCGCTACCTACAATTAGTTGTGTTAGGTTATAACCTGTTGCATTTTTTAAAACATTCGAACCTGTCCAAATAATTTCACCAGTAGGTAAAACTATTTCTAAGTTTAAAACATAATCTTTTACTACTCCATATTTCACAGCTTTAGGGCCGCCAGAATTTTCAGCTATATTGCCTCCAATAAAACAACTTCCCTTGCTGGCAGGGTCGGGAGGATAGAACAAACCTTTTTCTTTTACAGTATTTTGTAAAACTTCTGTAATCACCCCAGGCTCTGTAGTGACTTGTAAATTTCTTTCATCAATTTCTAAAATTGTATTAAAACGTTCCATGGAAATAACCAAACCTCCTAAATGTGGCAAGGCGCCACCTGTGAGTCCTGTTCCTGCACCTCTTGGTGTAACAGGGACTAAATATTGATTGCAAATTTTTAAAAGTGCTGCGATCTCTTCGGCTTTTCTTGGCTTCACTACTACCTGTGGTGCGTAATGCAATTTTTCGGTTTCATCGCTGCCATATTTAGCAAAACTTTCTTCGTCAGTAAAAAAGTAATCAGTTCCTACAACAGATTTTATTTCTTCTAATAGGGAAGGGGTAATATTGTTCATTCCAGTAAACTAATTTTAGACCAAGTGTTTAAAAAGGCCGTATAACATGCCATCCACCTTGCTAATGATTTCGCCTAAATCTTCTTCCGATTCGCCGAATTTATTTTTATCGCAGTCAATAATCAATAATGGCCCTTCTTTGTAACCTTCAATCCATTTATTGTAGTACTCGTTTAATTTTTTTAAATAATCCAAACGAATATTTTCCTCGTATTCTCTTCCTCTTTTTTGAATTTGAGAAACCAAGGTAGGTACAGATGCTTTTAAGTAAATTAATAAGTCTGGAGGTTGTACCATTGTTTTGATTGTACTAAAAAATCCGAAATAATTATCAAAATCTCTTTTGCTCATTAGTCCCATCTCGTGTAAGTTGGGGGCAAAAATATTGGCATCTTCATAAATGGTTCTATCTTGAATCACCGTTTCTGTTCCTCTTTGAATTTCTAAGATTTGATTTAAGCGACCATGTAAAAAATATATTTGAAGGTTGAAGCTCCAGCGCGTCATGTCGTCATAAAAATCCATCAAGTAGGGGTTATGGTCTACGTCCTCAAATTGAGGTATCCAACGATAATGTTTGCTTAACATCTCGGTTAAAGTAGTTTTACCCGCTCCAATGTTTCCTGCAATTGCAACGTGTTTTGGTTTTTTAGCTTTTGCCATGTTCGTGAAAATACAAAATAGTTTAGTACTATTTATCTATTGTTAATAATTAATTTATCTTGTTTAATAATCCATTCCAACGGCCTTTCTTACAATGGACAAGGTTTGTGAAGCGCTTGCTCTGGCTTTGTCTGCACCCTGTCTAATGATTTTGGTAAGTAAGTCTTTGTTGTTTTGTAAATCAAGCGCCTGAGTACGAATCGGTTGAATAAACTTAACCATATCCTCTGCCAATTGCTTTTTCATATCTCCGTATCTGATGATACAATTCCCCTCGCTGCTATTGTTAAAATCTTCTTCAAATTTATTAACAGTATCGCCCTTGCTTACCAATTTCATTAAAGTAAATAAGTTTTCAATATAATCTGGTTTCACTGAATTCGGTGTAAGTGGCCCTTGATCGGTTGTTGCTTTTTTTATTTTATTACGAATGGCATCATCTTCATCAGCCAAAAATAAAGTGGTGTTCTGATTTTCACTCTTGCTCATTTTACCATTGCCGTCTAAGCCCAATATTTTTACCAGTTCACTATTATAATTAAAGGCATAAGGTAATGGAAATGTTTCACCGTATCTGTAATTAAAACGCTCCGCAAAATTACGGGCCATCTCTAAATTTTGTTCTTGGTCTTTGCCCACAGGCACTTTCACCGCACGGTGTATTAAAATATCGGCTGCTTGCAATACAGGGTAGGTAAGCAATCCTGCATTCACATTTTCGGGCTGCATGCGCACTTTATCTTTAAAAGAAGTAGTCTTTTCTAATTCCCCTTTATAAGCCAACATATTTAAATACAAATACAATTCTGCAATTTCAGGTACATCGCTTTGGACATATAAAGACACTTTCTCAGGATCTAAGCCACAAGCTATATTTTCAGCGACTACTCTTAGAACGCTTTCTTTTAAAGTTTTAGTATCAGGATGTGTAGTTAGACTATGCCAGTTGGCTACGAAAAAATAACAGTTGTATTCGTCTTGCATACGTACATAATTACGTAGGGCGCCAAAATAATTGCCTAGGTGCAAGAAGCCCGTTGGTCTAATTCCGCTTAATACAATTTCCTTTTCCATAGAACTGCGAAGATAATGAATCAGGAACCCATTTTTTGCCATCTTTTTGGGATATTTGTACAGAAATTAAAAAAAATAGATTGAGCACTACTACTTTACTATCCAGCCCGATTGAATACCTGAAAGGAGTAGGTCCTTTGAGGGCGGATATGCTTAAAAAAGAGCTTAGTTTATTCACTTTTAATGACCTATTGCATCATTTTCCGCATCGCCATATCGATAAAACCAAGGTGGGTACCATTGCCTCTATCACCCCAGATCAGGATTTTGTACAGCTTAAAGGAGTCTTACAAGGCATTGACCTCATTGGGGTAAAGCGCGCCAAACGTTTGGTGACCCAATTAAAAGATGAAACGGGCACAATCGAATTGGCCTGGTTTCAAGGAATTACTTGGGTACAAAAAAATATTATAGAGGGTCAGGCTTATTTAGTTTTTGGCAGGGTAAGTTTTTTTAATGGAAAAGCACAAATGGTGCATCCGGAAATTGAACCTTATGTAGCTCAAGCCATGGCGCAAAAATCTTTATTAGAGCCGGTGTATTCTAGCACAGAAAAACTAAAAGCACGCGGACTCAATGCCAAACAAATTGGAAAATTAACCCAAACCTTATTCCAACAAATAAGTGAAAGAGATGTTCCGGAAAATTTACCAGCGCATTTGTTGGAGAATAGAATGGCCAGATGGGAAGCCTATAGACAAATACATTTTCCTACATCGCAGGGGCATTATAAAAAAGCAGTAGACCGATTAATTTTCGAAGAATTGTTTGTAGCCCAAGTAAGATTAAATTTGATAAAAATTGATCGACATAAAAATAGTAAGGGACATTTATTTGAAAAAGTAGGCGACTATTTTAATAATTTTTACAATAAATATTTACCCTTTGAATTAACAGGTGCACAAAAAAGGGTCATCAAAGAAATTAGACAAGATGTAGGCAAGGGGTATCAAATGAATCGATTGTTACAAGGTGATGTAGGTAGTGGAAAAACCATGATAGCCTTAATGGCCATGTTGATTGCGGCAGACAATGGGTATCAAAGTTGTTTGATGGCACCAACCGAAATTTTAGCAGCACAACATTATGAAAGTTTGACAGAGTTGTTAAAAGAAATGCCCATTGAAATTGCATTGTTAACAGGCAGTACTAAAATTGGGGAGCGCAGAAGAATTTTAAAAGGATTATTGGAAGATGACATACATTTTGTAGTAGGTACGCATGCCATTATTGAAGACATTGTACAATTTAAAAATTTAGGCTTGGCAGTGATAGATGAGCAACACCGATTTGGTGTGGCGCAAAGAGCAAGACTTTGGAAAAAATCAAGTATCTCTCCGCATGTGTTGGTGATGACGGCAACACCTATTCCAAGAACATTGGCCATGACAGCATTTGGCGATTTGGATTACAGTGTGATGGATGAATTGCCGCCCGGCAGACAGCCCATTAAAACAGTACACCGATACGAAACTTCAAGAGCCAGCGTGATGGATTTTGTAAAAACAGAAATTGTAAAAGGAAGGCAGGCTTATTATGTGTATCCTTTAATTGAAGAGAGTGAAAAATTAAGTTATGAAGACTTGATGCAAGGTTATGAGCAAGTAAAAAGTTTTTTCCCAGAGCCTACTTACAAAATTAGCATGGTGCATGGCAGACAAAATAGCAAGGAGAAAGAAACCAATATGCAAAGATTTAAAACGGGCGATACACAAATATTGGTGGGAACAACCGTGATAGAAGTGGGTGTGAATGTGCCCAATGCTTCTGTTATGGTGATAGAAAGTGCGGAAAAATTTGGGTTGTCACAATTGCATCAATTAAGAGGTCGGGTAGGAAGAGGTATGGAACAGAGTTATTGTATTTTATTAAGTAGTGTGAAGATTGGAAGAGAAGCCAAAGAGCGTTTAAAAGTAATGTGTAGTACCAATGATGGATTTGTAATTGCCGAAAAAGACTTGGAATTAAGAGGGCCTGGAGACATTGATGGCACCCGACAAAGTGGGGCACTCAATTTTAAATTGGCCAATATTATCAATGATAAAGCCACATTAGAAACAGCCAAAGAAGCCGCTTTTTTACTATGTGAAAAGGATCCAAGTTTAACGGCCCCTGAAAATGCGCAGTTGAGATCCTATTTAATCGCTCAAAAAGCAAAAATTGGTTGGGGCAAGATCGCTTAAAGCAGGCCTTTTTTAATTAACTTGCCCTTGGTTATCCAAAAAGAAATTTTATATGAAATACAAAGCACTCGATTCGCAAATTTTTATACAAAACAGAAATCGTTTTGTAGCCAAAATGCAAAAAAATAGCATTGCCATTATTGTAAGCAACGATGAGTATCCGTTAAATGGAGATGCTTTACATGGTTTCAAACAAAACACAGAATTATTTTGGTTGACCGGAATAGAGCAAGAAGGATCGATGGTAATTTTGTATCCAGACAATCCCGATCCAAAATACAGAGAAGTGCTGGTTTTGGTAAGGCCACAAGAATTAAAAGAAATTTGGGATGGTAAAAGATTAAGAGCCAACGAGGCCACAGCTATTTCTGGAATGAAAACCATAGTTTGGTTAGATGTGCTAGATGCGCCATTGCAACAATGGGTTCATTTAGCCGATTCCATTTATTTAGATTCAAACGAGAACGATCGAAAAAATACTTTATTAAGAACCAATGAATATCGTTTTATAGATGAAATGAAAGCGCGTTTTCCTTTACATACTTATTTACGCGCAGCAAAATTGATGAAAGAATTGCGTGCAGTAAAAACTAAAGAAGAAGTGGCGGTGATACAAAAAGCCATTGACATCACCGAAGTGGCTTTTAGAAGGTTGTTGCAATTTATCAAACCAGGCGTGCATGAATATGAAATTGAAGCAGAAATTTATCATTCATTTTTAAGTCAACGCGCTACGGGCGTTGCTTACCATAGCATTATTGCAAGTGGTGACAATGCAAGAACCTTGCATTATGTAAGTAACAATAATGTATGCAAAGATGGAGAATTGGTGCTGATGGACTTTGGTGCAGAATATGGTGGTTTTTGCGCCGATTTAACTAGAACTGTTCCTGTAAATGGTAAGTTTTCAAAAAGACAAAAACAAGTTTACAATGCATGTTTGCATTTACATAATTATGCAAAATCAATTTTAAAACCAGGCATCAGTATTTTAAATTATACGGATAAGGTAGGCGAGGAAGCCACCAAACAATTTTTAAAAATTGGCTTACTTGGTAAGTCGGATGTGAAAAATGAAGATGCAGAAAATAGAGCATACAGAAAATATTTATACCATGGCATTTCTCATCATTTAGGTTTGGATGTGCATGATTTAGGTACAAGAACTGCACCCATTAGTGCAGGTATGGTCTTTACCATCGAGCCAGGTATTTATATCAAAGAAGAAAAAATGGGCGTACGTATAGAAAACAATGTTTGGATTACGAAAACGGGGAACCAGGATTTAATGAAAACCATGCCAATCAATGCCGAAGAAATTGAAGCATTGATGCGCGTAATAAAGAAGTAGTCATTAATAAAATCAAGTATGAAAAAACACATTCCTAATTTATTTACTTTAATGAACCTATTTTTTGGTTGTTGTGCCATTGTAGCTACTTTTCAATCAGGCACGATGGCAACCATAGATGAATCGGGGGGAATGCTTATAGAAATACCAGAACCCATTTTTTATGCAAGTTTGTTTATTGCATTAGCAGGAGTTATGGATTTTTTTGATGGATTTGTTGCAAGATGGTTAAAAGTAGATGCTGAATTGGGCAAACAATTGGATTCATTAGCCGACGTAGTAAGTTTTGGCGTAGCGCCCTCTTTCATCGTTTTTCAATTTTTAAGATTGTCATTGGCAACAGATGCCAATGCTTTAAATCATAGCACCTTATTGATGGCGCCAGCATTTATTATTGCTATGGCAGGGGCTTATCGTTTGGCCAAATTTAATATTGATACAGAACAATCTAATTATTTTAAAGGAGTGCCTATCCCAATGATAGGAATTTTAACGGCTGCCTTCCCACTTATTTATTGGCAGTCACCCATTGCATTTATTTCAAAGTTAATGTTGAGTCCAATTTTTTGGTACCTATATATTGCATTGGTGGCCTACTTAATGGTGATGAATGTGCCTATGCTGGCTTTAAAAAGTTTGGGAAAAAATAAAAAATTAATGGTTCCTTTATTCATATTGGCTGCGGATGTTATCTTATCGGCCCTATTTTTTAAATGGTTGGCCATTCCATTTGGCTTTATTGGCTATTGCTTAGTATCTTTGTTTTATAAAAATACCATCACACAATTAAAATAGTATGACATTTCAAGTACAAATTAAGGTAATGCCCTTAAACGATTTATTAGATCCTCAAGGAAAAGCAGTTTTGGGCGGATTACACAATTTAGGTTTAACAGGGGTGCAAGATGTTCGTGTAGGTAAACACATTACTTTAAAAATAGAAGCAGCCAACCAAGCGGCCGCTAAAGAAATGGCCGAAACTGCAGCAAAAAAATTATTGGCCAATGCAGTAATGGAATATTTTGAGATTGAATTTGTGCAATAGGATTTTATTTTTTACTAGTTACAATTATTTCAATGCTTTATATCGTTCCCACACCCATTGGAAATTTAAAAGATTTTACTTTCAGATCTATTGAAGTATTGCAATCCGTAGATTTTATTTTGTGTGAGGATACTAGGACTTCCTCAAAATTGCTTCAGCATTATCATATTAATAAACCATTGACGCCTTATCATCAACACAATGAGCATAAGGTAGTAGATCATTTGGTGCAACAATTACAAGCAGGTAAAAACATTGCTTTGATTACGGATGCTGGAACCCCGGGCATTTCTGACCCAGCATTTTTATTGGTGCGCGCTTGCAAAGCAGCTGGAGTTGCAGTAAGTAGTTTGCCAGGTGCCACGGCATTTGTACCGGCACTGGTAAATAGTGGATTACCAGCGACACGTTTTATATTTGAAGGATTTATTCCTTTAAAAAAAGGCAGAAAAACACTAATGGAATCTTTAGCAAATGAAGCGCGTACGATGATATTTTATGAAAGCCCTATGCGTTTGGTAAAAACATTAGAACTATTTGCCACACATTTTGGCACCGACAGACAAGCTTCAGTGAGTAGAGAGCTAACTAAGATTTACGAAGAAAACATTACCGACTCTTTAGCCAACTTGATTACTTATTTTTCTTCCAAGCAAGTAAAAGGGGAGATTGTGATTGTAGTGGACGGAAAGCAATAGCAGCTAAAGCCTTATTTTAATTAGAAATTTTGCAGTTAATGAATTAAATTAGCTTCTTAATTTAGTCCTATGAAAAAGAAGCCATCCCTATTATTTATTGTTTTTATTGCTTTTGCAAATTTAGTAATTGCGCAAGCCGATCGTTGGCAACAACACATCGATTATAAAATAAATGCAGCTTTAGATGTTGCTACCAATATTGTGAAAGGTTCAGAAGAATTAGTTTATACCAACAATTCACCCGACACTTTGCATAAAGTTTATTTCCATATGTATTGGAATGCTTTTACGCCTAATTCAGCTATGGACATTAGAAGCAGAGAGTTGGGTAAAAATTATTTAAGTGTTCGTAGAGGAGCGCCTATTACTTCTGCATCTACTATGACAGGTCAAGACAATGTACAGGATTGGGACAAAAGGGTAAAAGACCGCATTCAAAAATTAAATGCAACCGATCTTGGTTATCAAAAAGTAAGCCAAATTTTAATCAATGGCAAAGCCCAAAATTTAATCGAGCATGAAACCATTTTAGAAGTTCAATTAACGCAAGCCATTGCGCCCAAAACTTCTATAAAAATGTCTTTGCAATTTGAAGCGCAAGTGCCTGTTCAAATAAGACGATCTGGGAGAGACAATGCCGAAGGGGTTCGTTATTCCATGAGTCAATGGTATCCTAAAATGGTCGAATATGATTATCAAGGATGGAATACCAATCCTTACATTGCACGTGAGTTTTATGGCGTTTGGGGTAATTACGATGTTACCATTCAGGTAGATAAAAATTATATGGTAGCGGCTACTGGCGTATTGCAAAATCCAACAGCTTTAGGCAATGCAGCAGGTATAAAATCTTGGAATTTTAAAGGAAGCAATATTCACGATTTTGTTTGGGCGGCTGATGATCATTTCAAACATATATCCAAAGAAGTTCGTAAGGGATTAACACTACATGTTTATTATAAACAAAAAACGGCTGCTGAAGACAGTGCTTGGGCCAATGTTTTGTGGGCTGCTGAAAAAGCATTGCCTTATATGGAGAAAAATTTTGGCGCTTATCCTTATCCTCAATATTCTTTTATACAAGGGGGTGATGGCGGTATGGAATATGCCATGGCCACTTTAATCAAAGGGCCAGGTTTGGGTACCGTATTTCACGAATGGATGCACAATTGGTATCAACACATATTAGGGTCTAATGAAAGTTTATATCCCTGGATGGACGAAGGTTTTGCCAGCTTTGCCGAAGACGATATTTCTTTTTGGTATGAACAAAACATAGCAATACAATCTCCATTTATTAGTGAAGCTGCCAAAAAACAATTGCAAGCAAATAATGAAAAGGCTAAAACTTATTTGCCCTATATACAATATGGTAATTATGGAGGCTACTTAGCATTGGCTAAAAGTAGTTTAGAGGAACCTATGTCCACGCATTCAGATCATTACAATACCAACTACGCTTATAGCAGTGCTGCATATAGTAAAGGGGCTACTTTGTTAGGGTATCTTGGATATGTGATGGGCGATTCCTTACGCAATCTTACTTTATTAAACTATTACAATACTTGGAAATTCAAACATCCCAATGCCAACGACTTTTTCCGTGTGGCTGAAAAAACGAGCGGCATTCAATTGCAATGGTTAAAAGAATATTGGGTGAATTCTACCAAGACGATTGATTATGGATTAAATGACATTCAAGCCAAGGACAATACGGCCATTATTAGTATTCAACGTTATGGGAAAATGCCCGCACCTATCGAAGTATTGGTTACTTATAAAGATGGCAGTACCGAACTACATTATATTCCATTGGATTTAATGTTGGCAAATAAAGTTTCAGAAACCACACAAAATAGAATTGTACATCCCGAATGGAAATGGGTGCAGCCAACATATACTTTTGAAACTACCAAGCCCATTACTTCTTTAAAAACAATCGAGATTGATCCAAGTCAGCGTATGCCGGACATCAATAGAAGTAATAATAAATTAGAGATACCTAAGTAAGATCTATTTTCATCAATATAAATATAACTAAGGCTTCTTCACCTGAATGATAAACTTCTCTTCAAAGTAAGTTTCGGGAAAGATGTCATGAATGGACATCATTTTAGGGCGTACGCCACTTTCGAAAATTTCTTGATGTAGGTCGCCTCCTTTTAAACAAATCAATGAATTGGGTTGATCGGGCTTTTTATTTAAAATAGGTCCTGCCCATCTCCATAAATCTTTCAAAGGAGCAACCGCTCGGCTAATGGCGTAATCAAACTTTTTATTTTTAATTTCTTCTACACGCGTGTGTTGCGTTTTAATGTTGTTAATCCCTACCATTTCGCAAACAGCATCTACTACTTTTAATTTTTTAGCAATACTATCTACTGCTAAAAATTGAACCTCGGGAAAAAAGATGGCCAAAGGCACGCAGGGAAAACCGCCGCCGCAACCAATATCTATTACCTGTGTTCCTTTTTCCCATTCTGCAATGGCTGCGATGCTCAAGGAGTGAAGTACATGGTGCAAGTAGATATGATCTATATCTTTTCGAGAGATCACATTAATTTGACTGTTCCACTCTTTGTAAGCGGGTTCCAATGCCGTGAATTGACTTAATTGCTTGGGTGTGAATTCGGCAAAGTACTTGGTAATTAATTCCAATTTTTCTGTGGGGCTTTCCATACACTAGGCAAGGTAAATAAATAATAGAAGATAGACCACATATCAAATAAAATAAACCAAGGCCAAAGGTCTAATTCATTTAGTTTTTTCATGGTACTTCTTAAAATAGATCCTTGAACAAACATACGCAGCGTCCAAAGGCTTCCAAGTAAAATGTATTGATGAGATAAAATCAAAGCTGCAATTAAAATAGGGTAAACTAAAAATTGACTAATGGCATAAGTGCCCAATAAACCTGCGTGAAGGGTTTTGTAATATTTGCTGGTCGTGTAATGACGATATTTTTGATTCATCCAATCGTGCAAATTTGTTTTAGGTTCGCTAAGGGTATGTGCATCATGATCAATGACAATGGCTGTATTGTTTTTATTGGCCACTTGATTGATGAATAAATCGTCATCTCCGCTTGGCATCTGATTGATCGAAGAAAATCCTTTGTTGCGCATAAACACATCTTTTTTATAGGACAAATTTCTGCCCACGCCCATATAAGGTAAGCCTGCCAATGCATATGAAAAGTATTGTAAGGCAGTTTGAAAAGTTTCAAAACGAATCAATTTGTTTAAGATGCCAGGCTTTTTGCGGTAAGCGCCATAACCCAATACAATTTCAATGTCATCATCATAGCCATCTTGCATCAATTGCATCCAATGTTCACTAGCAGGAACGCAATCGGCATCCGTAAGTAGTAAAGTCTCATTTTTGGCCGATTTAATGCCAATAGATAAAGGAAATTTTTTCCCATTGATCATTTTAGCTTCTTGTGAAAGCAAAATGGGGTTTAAATTCTTGAATGATTTTTTAAATTCTTCCAATAAATACTTTGTTTCATCTTCAGAATTATCATTCACCAAAATAACTTCATGGGTGGTGTTGTAATCTTGTACCAAAACACCCGGCAAATTGTTGGCTAAATTGGCAGCTTCGTCGCGCGCGCAAATGATGACCGAAATGGGGTGCTCGACATGTTCCGATTTAGAAGGCTTTTTATATACTGCCAATCTTAAGAAAAAGTATAAGTAATAAAACAGCTGTGTTATTATAATGCCAATAAAAGTGCCTATCAAAATAGTAGACAGCGGTAGGTTAGTTAACATGTCACAAAAGTAAAGCATGCTGCTTCAGCTATTTCAGGCCTAGATTGAATGTGGAAAAATAGACCATTTGACCTTACCTTTGGGCCATGGCTGCATTAGCATTTAACTTGGAATTTGAAAGTAAACAAGGGGCCTCAAGAGCAGGTACCATTTCCACCGATCATGGGGTAATTCAAACCCCTATATTTATGCCTGTGGGCACTATTGGTTCTGTAAAAGCAGTTACCCAACAGCAACTAAAAAAGGACGTCCATGCGCAAATTATTTTAGGCAATACTTATCATCTTTATCTACGTCCAGGAACTGAAGTAATGGAGGCTGCTGGTGGTTTGCATCGTTTTATGGGTTGGGATAGACCTATTTTGACAGACAGTGGAGGCTACCAAGTTTTTTCATTGGCATCCAATCGAAAAATAAAACCAGAGGGGGTATTGTTTCAATCGCATATTGATGGGAGTAAGCATTTGTTTAGCCCTGAAAAAGTAATGGATATTCAAAGAAGTATTGGGGCAGATATCATCATGGCATTTGACGAATGTCCGCCTTATCCAAGTGAATATGAATATGTGCAAAAGAGCATGAATTTGACACATTTATGGTTGGATAAATGTTTTGGAAGGTTGGCTGAGACCCCCGATTTGTATGGCCACACCCAAAATTTATTTCCAATTGTGCAGGGCGGAACCTATGCCGATTTAAGAAAAGCATCTTGCGAATACATAAGTTCAAAAAATGCAGTGGGCAATGCTATTGGTGGATTGAGTGTGGGAGAGTCTGAACAAGAATTATATGATTTCACACAATTATGTTGTGAAAATTTACCAGTAAATAAGCCAAGGTATTTAATGGGTGTGGGTACCCCTTGGAATATTTTAGAAGCCATTGATTTAGGTGTAGATATGTTTGATTGTGTAATGCCCACGCGCAATGGACGCAATGGAATGGTTTTTACTACACAAGGCGTTATCAATATAAAGAATAAGCAATGGGCCAATGATTTTACTCCATTAGATCCAGGATTGCCCAATGAGATGAGTCGGTATTATACCAAGGCTTATATGCGTCATTTGTTTGTCGCCGATGAAATATTAGGTTTGCAATTGGCAAGTATTCAGAATCTATCTTTTTATCTTTGGTTGGTAGGGCAGGCAAGGGAGCACATCATTGCAGGCGATTATTCTAGTTGGAAAAAAACAATGGTAGTACAAATAAGCAAACGATTATAAAGCACTTAATTAATAAGGTCATTTGAAAAAATTAGATTGGTACATATTAAAAAAGTTTTTGACTGTATTTTTTTTCTCCATCTTTTTATTTGCAGTAATAGCTGTTGTAATTGATGTGAGTGAAAAAACAGACGACTTTGTGCGCTCTGGTTTTTCAGCAGGTGAAATCTTCACGCATTATTATATTGGCTTTATTCCGCACATTATTGCACTCCTATTTCCATTGTTTGTTTTTATAGCAGTAATTTTCTTTACATCAAAAATGGCTGGACAAACCGAGATCATTGCCATTTTGGCTAGCGGCATTACTTATAATAGGTGGTTAAGACCTTATTGGATAGGCGGCGCTTTATTAGGGGTGCTTTTATGGATTTCAAATTTTTGGTTTATTCCCAAAGCCAATACCATACGTGGCAGTTTTGAAGCAGCCTATGTAGATGCACATTCTAGTTACAATGCATTGGTGCGTGGTTCCACTGATATTTATTTCAGAATTGATTCCTCCACTTATGCTGGTATTTATTCCTATGATACTTCTTCAAAAAGAGGCAATAGTTTTTTTGCTTATCAAATGGCTAAAGATAAATTGATTTACAATATAAGATCTGGAGAGATTGTATGGGATCCAGCATCAAGAAGTTGGGTGCTTTCCAATGTATTAGAAAGAAAAGTGTCCGATGACAAAGAGGTGGTTACTTACATTCCAAAATTATATAGGAAATTTGCATTTAAACCAGCAGATTTAGAAAAAGACAAATACACTAAGGACAAGCTTACTACGCCAGAATTAATCAAGCAAATAAATTTAGAAGCATTAAGAGGATCTGAAGGATTGAATGAATTAAAAATTGAACGATACCGAAGAGATGCCACCCCTTTTACAGTACTTTTATTGACTTTAATTGGAGGCATTATTGCAGGCCGCAAGATTCGTGGGGGGAGCGGGTCGCATTTGGCCATGGGCTTTATGATTGCGGCCGTTTTCATCATTACCGATAGGTTCTCCACTATCTTCTCTACCAAGGGCAATTTACCTCCCTTATTAGCTGCCTGGATACCCAATATTATTTTTGTATGGGTGGTATATTATTTGTACAAAAAAGCAGCTAAGTAAACCTTTTTTTGAGTTAACTTTGTGCCGAAATTTAAACGGTTTTCAATCACAATATTTTGGTTATGGAAGAAATTAAAGACAGGTTTAGCGCTAAAGCTATTGCAGCTGGTTTAGAGATTAAAGAATTAATCAAAGAACATGGCGATAAAAAAATTGGTGAAGTAACCTTAGCACAAGCCTACCAAGGTATGCGTGGTATTACGGGTCTTGTTACAGAGACTAGTTTATTAGATGCGCAGGAAGGAATTCGTTTCAGAGGTTTTACCATTCCAGAATTACAAGCCAAATTACCTAAAGCACCTAAAGGGGATGAACCTTTACCAGAGGGTTTGTTTTATTTAATGATGATTGGTGAAATTCCCAATGAAGAAGATGTACATGCTATTACCAACAATTGGCAAAGAAGAAGTCATGTGCCTTCACATGTATTTGATGTGATTGATGCATTCCCATTAAATAGTCATCCCATGACTATGTATGTATCAGCAGTAATGGCTTTACAAACAGAATCTAAATTTTCGCAAGAGTATGCGAAAGGAATGAATAAAAAAGATTACTGGCAATATACTTACGACGACTCAATGGATTTAATTGCGCGTTTACCAAGAATTGCTGCATATATCTACAGAAGAAAATATAAAAACAACGAACATATTCATCCGAACGGATTATTAGACTGGGCAGGTAATCTTGCCTACATGATGGGCTTTGAAGATGAAAGCACTAAAGAATTAATGCGTTTATACATGACCATTCATGCCGACCATGAAGGCGGTAATGTATCTGCACATACTACACACTTAGTAGGTTCTGCATTAAGCGATCCTTATTTAAGTTATGCAGCAGGTATGAATGGATTAGCAGGTCCTTTACACGGATTAGCGAATCAAGAAGTGATCAAATGGATTTTTGAAATGCAAGAAGCTTTAGGAACCGATGATCCAACAGCTGCTCAAATTGCAGACTATGTTCAAAAAACTTTAGCAGCAGGAAAAGTAGTACCAGGTTATGGTCACGCAGTATTAAGAAAAACCGATCCTCGTTTCACCGCTCAAATGGCATTTGGTAAAAAACATTTAGCCGACGATAAATTAGTGAACACCGTTTGGAAAATTTATGAAACAGTGCCACCTATTTTAGAGTCTTTAGGAAAAGTAAAAAATCCTTGGCCCAATGTGGATGCACACAGTGGTGCTTTATTAGTACATTATGGTATTGTTGAATATGAATTTTACACCGTTTTATTTGCGGTAAGTAGAGCCTTAGGGGTTTTGGCAAGTTTAACATGGGACAGAGCATTAGGTTTCCCATTAGAGCGTCCAAAATCTGTAACCACTGAAGCCGTTAAACTTTGGTTGGATGGCAAAGGGGAGATTTAATTTCAAGCAAATTGAAATTGGGGAATTAGCTCAGTTGGTAGAGCGCTTGCATGGCATGCAAGAGGTCAGCGGTTCGAACCCGCTATTCTCCACATATTATATTATTTAATGCCTTCAATTTTCAGGCTTTCGCTTATTTTACTGTTTTCAAGTTTCACCCTCCTTTCATTCGCACAACCAACTTCTATTTTAATTAAAGTAGTGGACGCAAAAAATTATCCCATAGGTTTTGCAAATATTTTAGTAGTCAATAAATCTGACACGACTAAAAGAATCAATTCTATTTCAGATAGCATTGGGCTTGCTAAAATCAGTTTAACTACAAAAAATTCCTATCAAATTAAAGTTTCGGCCATCGGCTATAAAAAATTCATCAAGGATTATGCCTTGAATGAACAAAGTTCCATTGCCATTAAACTTGTAGAAGATCCCAATCAATTAAAAGAAGTAGTGGTAAAATCATCGAAGCCGCTTATAAGGCAAGAAGATGATAAGTCGGTGGTGGATCCAGAACCTTTGGCAGCAAGTTCTACCAATGCTTATGAAACCGTAGAAAAAGTGCCAGGTATTTTTATAGACCAAGATGGCAATATTTATTTAAATGGTTTGACGCCTGCAGGGGTACAAATCAATGGGCGCGATTTAAAAATGAGCACAGCAGATGTGGCTATTTTATTAAAAAGTTTACCGCCCAATGCCATACAAAAAATTGAATTGATTAGAACACCTTCTGCTAAATACGATGCTTCGGGTGGAGGAGGATTGGTAAATATTATTTTAATGAAAGGCGTAAAATTAGGAGTGAATGGATCTGTCAATAGTGGATTTGCCCAAGGAAAATATGGCAATCAATTCATTGGTTTTAATTTAAACAACAACAACGATAAATTAAGTTCTTATATTAATGCACAGTACAGCAAAAACGATGGCTATACCATTACCAATACTGATAGAACCATCACCCTTGATTCTGTATTGAGACAACAAGCCAATGCTGTTTCGCCCAATACTTCTGTAAACATGGGTTATGGTTTTGGTAAGACCCTTAAAGACAAATGGGACTTAAATTATGATGGAAGAATGAGTCAGAATAAATTTGACAATACCAGTAATAGCGAATCTTTCTTGCACCAAATTTCAACCAATCAAAACAGTGGGAATTTAAAATCTTATGTTGATAATAAAGGCAAAAATAATTTTATCAATCAATCTTTTAGAGCAAAATTAAAATTGGATACCGTGGGAGGTGAATGGATCAATGATGTTTCTTTTAATTTTTCCAATAGCATTACCGATCAAAACTATAATAATGTATTGGTGAGCAATAATTCTAATACAGGTGGTAATGGCAATTATGGCAATGATAGAAATTATTTCACCTTTCAATCCGACTTTAAGAAAAAGGCGCTGGGTTTGAATATAGAATCTGGATTTAAAACTTCTGTGTTAAATTTTAACAATCATTCTGATTATACAAAAAATGTGTTAGGGCAAACTTTAGCCGATCCTTTTCGTACCAGTAGTTTTAAATATACCGAGCAAATTAATGCAGGTTATCTGCAAGCTTCAAAAACCTGGGGTCCAGTTATTTTAAAAGTAGGTTCGAGAGTCGAACAAACCATTATGCAGGGACATCAACTTATTCCAAAGGATACTACATTTTCGGTGAATAGGGCAGATGCATTTCCTTATGTGTATTTAAGTAGAAAGATCATCATGATTATGAATTATGAATTGCGTGGATTTTTAGTGTATCGAAAATCTATCAGCAGACCCTCTTATGATTATCTTAATCCATTTGCGAAATATGTAGATCCATTTTTATACGAAGTGGGAAATCCAAAATTGAAACCTCAGTTTACTACCAATTACGAAGCCAATATAAGTGTGGATGATAAACCGTTGTTTGCATATGGCGTCAATGAAACTACAGATATCTTTACCAATGTGGTGTATCAATCTCCTACCAACAAACAAGTAAGTTATAGAACTTATGATAATTTAGGAAAGAGTAGGGAAACTTATTTTAGAATTATTGGTGTGATTCCTCCAGGTAAAAAATATTTTGCGGTATTGGGTACGCAATACAATCGAAATGATTATACTGGTTTTTACGAGGGCAAGCCCATTTCTTTTAACAGAGGCACATGGTCTATATTTTCATTTCATTCTTATAAAATAGATGGATTGTCCACAATCACTTTTAATGGATTCTGGAGATTCAAAGGCCAACAACAATTTTATGAGTTGTCTGATTTTGGCACATTAAATACTTCAATCAATAGGCAATTTTTAAAGAAAAAATTAGTGGTCACAGCCAGCTACAACGATTTTTTATTTACCAACAACAATCATTTCGAATTGCATCAAGGCTCACAAAATGCAATTGGCTATAGAGAAACCGATTCAAGAAGATTTGGTATTTCCTTACGTTATAATTTTGGTTTCAAACCCAAAGAAAATAAATTGGAAATGTTAGATCAGGGGGGTGGTCCTGAAAAAAATTAGTAATAACTTTAGATACTTATAATTGTTGAGTCAATGCCAATACACTCATCGTTCCCATCATTACTACGACCATCCAGCCCATGGCCTCAATCCAAATAGGATATTTGTATTGTTTTAAGATGGGTAATTTTCTGCCAGCAATGAGCATAATAGAAAGTGCAAAAGGTAAAATAAATCCATTCACGAGTCCTGCCATCAACAACAATTCTTTAGGCTTGCCTAAGAAAATAAAAATACTTGTAGAAATTACAATAAAAGCAGTAATGCATTTACGTTCGTTTTGTAAAATTTTAATTTTTAAATTTTTAATAAAACTATAAGAAGTATAAGAAGAGCCAATTACCGAAGAAATGGCTGCACTCCAAAGTACAATACCAAAAATAAATAAGCCCCATCTTCCACCCGCCGATTCAAATACAGTGGCGGCTGGATTGTTCTTATCTAAATGAATGCCTTGGCTTACCACACCTACTGCTGCAAGAAATAAAATAAAACGCATTAAAGAGGAAATTAAAATGCCTGTGGTAGCACTTTTAGTGACAAACTTGATGTGTTCAGTTCCTGAAATACCCGCATCTATTAATCGGTGTGCGCCCGAAAAAGTAATGTAACCACCCACTGTTCCGCCTACAATGGTTACAATGGCCAGTAAAGAAATTTTTTCTGGAATAAAAGTATGATGTACTGCTTCTAAAATAGGAGGGTGTGCTGCGTATACAATGAGTAAGGTCAATCCTATTTTTAAAATGCCTAAAATTTTAGTGAGTTGATCTAAGACTTTTCCAATTTCATCTACCCAAAAAATAACAATGGCCACGATGCCACTTAGCATGGCCCCTTTGGCAAAGGAAATACCTGTTAAAATATTTAATGCCAATCCGCAGCCTGCAATATTGCCAATATTAAAAGCGAAGCCACCTAGTACTACTAATAAAGAAAGTAAATGACCTAAACCAGGAAACAATTCATTGGCAATTTCTTGCGCGCGCATTCCACTTAAAGTAATGGCACGCCAAATATTTATCTGTGCGCCAAAATCTAAAATGATAGAAAGTAAAATTACAAAACCAAAACTGGTAATGAGTTGTTCGGTATAAAATGATGTTTGTGTCAAAAATCCAGGACCGATGGATGAATTGGCCATTAAAAATGCAGCGCCTAAACTTAGGCCAGTCATGGATTTTAAAGGGCTGCTAGTTTTAGACATATTTAATTGGGATGGCATTATTTTTTAAACTTTCATGCAAAGCACTTACAATTTCAAATGCATGAGGCCCATCTCCATGCACACAAACAGTATTGGCTTCAATATCAATAGGCGTGCCATGCGCCGTAGCTACTTTTTTATCAAAAATAATTGTAAGCACTTGCGAGCAAGCTTCTTGGGCATCATCAATCATAGCGTGATCTAGGTATCTTGGTGTTAAAGAACCATCTTGTTGATAGGTTCTATCCGCAAAAACTTCATTCGCAAAAGGTTGTCCCAATATTTTTGCTTGGGTAATGGTATGACTTCCACTTAATCCATAAATAATTAAATCTGGATCTATGGCTTGAATGGTTTGAATAAAAATTTTGCTAAGTGCTGCATCTTTCGCACAATCGTTGTACAAAGCGCCATGCAATTTAACATGATGTAAACTGACACCTAAGGGTAAGGCAATTCTTTCAAACACATACATTTGCTCTGCTATGAGTTCGGCCATCTCCAACAATGAAACCATCTGTGAAACTCTTCCAAAATTGATTTTATCATCATAACCAGGATGCGCGCCTATCGCCACATTGTTTTTCAATGCAAGCTCAATTGTTTTTTTGATAGAATCGGTATTGCCTGCATGGTAACCACATGAAATATTCGCACTACTAATCAAAGGCATTATTTCGGCTTCATTACCCATGCCTTCGCCCATATCACAATTCAGGTCAATGGATAAACCCTTTTTGAATTTGTTGGTATAGTTGATGTGCGGTGTTGACATTGGTTAAACTAAAATGAAAGGCTGTATCATTTTTTAATTGAGCAAATCTTGGTAAATCTACCAAAATAATTTGACCCAAATTCGCATAACCGCCAATGGTTTGGTGATCGGCCATCAATACCGTCACAGAACCATTGGGTAAAAGTTGCAAGGTACCTCTGGTTACCCCAGCAGATAAATATTGATTGGGCCTGTTTAAATCTAACAATGGTCCTTTTAATAAATAACCCATTCTATTGCTTTGCAAAGTGGATTGAAAAGGTTTTGATAATAATTGATTCAAAGCTGCATCAGTTAAATGCTCCCAAGCTGGACCAGGTAGTATTCTAATAGATGATTGATTGTGAATCAATTGTGCCCATTCTTGTGAGCGGGCAAGGATGGCTGCTTTGGCTGGCCCTTGCTCATTTGTAATTGGTTTGAAAGGGTAGATAGCTCCTTTTTGTAAGCGCCCATCCAAATGGCTATAGCTATCTAGCCAAGCTTCCTTTTCTAAATGGCCTTCAATAGCCAAATAAGCCACTTTGCCAGTTAATGGTTTTACAAATGTAAGCACATCATTTGGGTGCACTTGAATGGGCTCATTCAATGTAATGACCGCTTTGTTAATTGTTGGAACAAAATTTGCACCAGTGATACAAATTTTATAAGCCGCATTAAATAAAAAACTGCTTGCAGGAAAATGCAACTCAAAAACAGGTTGATCTAATTTATTATTTAAAATATAATTACTTAATTGTGCAGAAAAAAAATCTAATGCGCCATGGGGTTGTATGCCAAGATGCTGAAACCCATACCTGCCTTTGTCTTGAAGTGAGTCTGCAATTCCTGCTTTTATAATTTCAATGGACATTTATTATTTTTTTCTTTGAAAGCATCTAAATTATTTTTTTATTTTCTAGAAAAAATATTTCCATTGCCAATATTAAACAAAACTAATTTAGTAATACAATAATGAAAAGTTGAAGTTTGATTTTTTAGCGAATCATTTTCTTCTTTTGTAGGGGTTTTCGTTAAAGTTGGAAAAAAACGCAGAAACCTCTCAAAAATCCACTTTTTTAGGCTAAAAGCTAATTTTGTTGAAGCTTTAGGCCAAAAATGGCTTAAAAAGTACTTAGAACTAATTCTTGTATGTGTAGTTTTTACACATTGATGTGCAATAAATTTTTAAAAAAAACTTGATAATCAGTTGTTCTTGTTAAGTAATTGTTATATAATTGTTATGCTAAACCTAATAAAATTTTTAAATCAAACCCGAATACTATGCAAAAATTCCTACGTTTAATTACGGTTCCTTTGTTACTATGGGGTCTTGTTGCGACTGCGCAAACAAGAACTATAAAAGGACAAGTAGTTTCAGCTACAGACGGTAAAGCCGTTGCTGGTGCTACAATTTCAGTTAATGGACAAAAAGTCGCTGCAATCGCAAGCGAAGATGGTTCATTCGCTGTAACGGTTTCTGGCAATGTTACTTTATCAGTAAAATCCGTTGGATTTTCTAATAAAACTGTAGCAGTTGCAGGAAGTCAAAATACTATCAAGATTACTCTTAACGAGGAATCATCTCAATTAAATGAGATCGTTGTAACTGGTTATACCGCTCAAAAGAGAAAAGAAATTACTGGTGCGGTATCAGTTGTAAACGTAAAAGACATGAAATCAGTTCCTTCAGGTACTGCAGAGCAAATGTTACAAGGCCAGGCTTCTGGTGTAACAATCATTGGTTCTGGTAGCCCAGGAGAAAACAGTAACGTGTTTGTACGTGGTATTACTTCATTTGGTAACTCAACTCCACTTATTATCGTTGACGGAGTTCAATCAGCTCCTGGTGATATGACGATGTTGCATGACTTAAATGCAAACGACATTGAATCAGTTCAAGTATTGAAAGATGGTCAAGCTGCGATATACGGTGCTCGTGGATCTGCTGGTGTTATCATTGTTACAACTAAGAAAGGAAGAGGCAAACCAACTATCACTTATGATGGTTATACTGGTATGCAAGTTCCAAAATCTGGTAACGTATGGAACAAATTAGATCCTCAAGGTATGGCTGATTTATATTTCTTAGCTGCAAAGAACTCAGGTCAAGTAGATGCTAACGGTAACGTTGTATCTGGACAATATGGTACAGGTAAAACTCCAGTTTTGCCAGACTTTATTAAGGCTGGTTCTAAATCTGGTGTTTCTGCTTCAGATCCTGCAACTAACTTAGCTCTTTATAATAATAGCTATTCTAAAGGCAATATCTACTTAATCGTTCCAGCTAATAAGCAAGGTACTGATTGGTGGGGTGAGTTGTTCAAAACAGCTCCAATGTCTAGCCATAGCGTAACTGCTACAGGTGGTACAGACAAATCAACTTACTTATTCTCATTAAACTATTTCGATCAACAAGGTACTTTGTTGAATACTTATTTAAAGCGTTACTCTGCAAGGGTGAACACTACTTGGAATCCAAAAAGCAATATTCGTATTGGTGAAAACTTAGCTGTTTTCTACAAAGACAACCCAAAAATTGGTAACAACCAAGAAGGTAATGCGGTAAACCTTACTGCATGGGAGCAACCAATCATCCCTAAATTAGATGCAGGTGGTGGATATGGTGGTACAGCTGGTTCTGAGTTAGGAAACTCTTCTAACCCTTATGCGAACCAAATGCGTGCTAAAGACAATAAAAACAACGACTGGCAAATTCAAGGTAATGTGTTTGCTGAAGTTGATTTGGCTAAGCACTTAACTGCTAAAACAGTATTTGGTGGTAACTTAGATAACTATTATGGTTTCTATCATAACTACCGTACTTATGAGAATGCTGAAAATGGAGCATCTAATGGATATGGTGAGTACAGTGGTTTCAACAACAACTGGAACTTCACAAATACATTAAGTTATTCTAACATCTTCAAGCAAGACCATAGTGTTAAGTTAATGGCTGGTTATGAGTCATTAAAAGTATCTGGTCGTCAAGTGGGTGGTTCTAGAGTGAACTACTATTCTGATAACGTAGATTACTTAAGTTTAAATACAGGTTCTCCAATTGGACAAAACAACTATAGTAACTATTACAATACTACTGGTACATCAATCTTAGCTAAAGTAGATTATGCTTACAAAGACAAATACTTAGTTGGTTTGAATGGTCGTCGTGATGGTAGTTCAGTTTTTGGACCAAATACACGTTATGGTAATTTCTGGTCAGCTTCTGCTGGTTGGATGGTATCTAACGAAGATTTCTTTAAAAATGTAAAATTTGTCAATTCACTTAAAGTACGTGGTAGCTATGGTATCTTAGGATCTATCTCTAACGTAGGTGCATTGAACCAATATACTACTTATGGTGGTAGTGGTGGATCTTCTTATTATGACTTAAACGGTACTTCTAATTCAACTGTTTTAGGATTCTATGCAACTAACTTGGGTAACTTAAGTACAGGTTGGGAGCAAGATAAAATCTTAGATTTCGGTGTGGATGCGACTGTTTTAAACAATAAATTAGATATCACTTTTGATTGGTACAAAAAAACAATCAATGGTTTGTTATTCCAAGACCAAGCTCCTGCTGTAATTGGAGTAGGTTCTAATTTACCTCAGGTGAATATTGGTGATATGCAAAACACTGGTATTGATTTAGGTTTAACTTACCGCGGAAAAATTAACAATGATGTAAGCTATACTGTAGGTGCTAATTTAGGTGCGTACAAAAGTACCATCTTAAATATCCCAGGTTCTGCTGGTTTCTTTGAAGCTGCAGGAACACACAATACAGGTAATCAAGTAAGAGATCAAATTGGACATCCAGTAGGTTCTTTCTTTGGTTATAAAATTGCTGGAATTTATCAATCAGCTGCTGATGTAGCTGCTTCACCTACAGAAACAGATGCTGCTCCAGGTCGTTTCAAATATGTGGATGTGAACCATGATGGTAAAATCGATGACAACGATAGAACTTTCTTTGGTAATCCAAACCCAGCGTTCACTTTAGGTTTAAATTTAGGACTTACTTACAAGCGCTTTGATTTCTCTACTGTGCTTTATGGATCTTTCGGAAACGATATCATGAACTACACTCGTTACTTCCAAGATTTCTATCCTCAGTTCCAGAACTCAAAAAGTATTCCTTTGTTAACTCAATCTTGGTTGCCTACCAGAACTAATACTAAGTATCCAATTGTTGAAAACGGATCTTACTTTAGTACCAATGGTGTAATTAACAACTTCTATGTTGAAGATGGCTCTTTTGTAAGAGTTAAACAATTAAGTGTTGGTTATACAATTGATCCAGTAGCTTTAAAAAGATATGGTATCGAAAAAGCGCGTATTTATTTACAAGGTGCTAACTTATTCACCTTTACTAAATACTCAGGTTTAGATCCAGAAATTAGTGGTAGCTCAGTTTCTTTTGGAGTTGACTACGGTAACTATCCTCCTTCTAAGACTTTTAACATTGGAGTAAGCCTTACTTTTTAAATTTTAAATTAATTATAAAATGAAAAAATACAATTTTAAACATATAATGCCATTGGTGCTTTCTTTCGTGGTTATTTTATATGCTTGTAATAAAAACTACCTAGATGTTCCAGCCGCTGGTGCGTTAAGCCAGGATGTGTTGGCGAACAAAGTAGGTGTTGAAGCCCTTTTAGTAGGTGCTTATTCTTTATTGGATGGAGAAGGTAGTAATGCCGGTACAGGAAATGGTCCTTGGGCAACTTCTTCAAGTAACTGGGTATATGGTTCAATTCCAGGAGGGGACGCTCATAAAGGTTCTGATCCAGGTGACCAAAACTTAATTACTCCAATCGAACAATGGAATGCTACAGCTGCTAACGGATATCTTGATCAATTGTGGCAACAACGTTATGATGGTGTTGCTCGTTCAAATGAGACTTTAAGAATTCTTAAATTAGCTAAAGACGTAACTGCTGCTGACGTATCTCGTATTACTGCAGAAGCAAGATTTTTACGTGGACATTACCATTTCGAATTGGCTAAGAACTTCAACAATATTCCTTACATAGATGAGTCTATCACTTATGTTGCTGGAAACTATTTAGTTGCAAACGGACCAGCTTTGGCTAAAATTGAAGCTGATTTCGCTTATGCTTATGCAAACTTGCCTGAGACTATGTCTTCAGTAGGTCGTGCTAACAAATGGGCTGCTGCAGCTTACTTAGCTAAAGTGTATATGTACGAGAAAAAATTCTCTGATGCTAAAGCTTTGTTTACTACAATCATCGCCAATGGTAAAACATCATTAGGCGTTAAATATGCGTTGATGGACAAATTTGCTGATGTATTTAATCCAGCAAAAAAGAATGGTGCTGAAGACGTATTTACAGTTCAAATGACTGCGAATGATGGTACTGGTGCTGCAAATGCAAACGCTGGTGACGCCTTAAACTTCCCTTATGGTGGAGAAACAGGATGTTGCGGATTTTTCCAACCTTCATTTGGTTTAGCGAATTCTTTCAAAGTTGATGCGAATGGCCTTCCTTTATTAGACGGATCATATTACAGCAATCCATTGAAAACAGATATGGGTGTATCTGCTGATAAAGCTTACAGTCCAGATGCAACAACTCCATTAGATCCTCGTATCGACTGGACAGTGGGTCGTCGTGGTATTCCTTTCTTAGATTGGGGTTTAATGCCAGGTTCTACTTGGGTTCGTAATCAAGCTGCTGCTGGTCCTTATGAACCAATTAAGCACTTGTTCTACAAGTCTCAAGAAGGTGTATTTACTGATGGATCTTCATGGACTAATGGATTTACTGCAAACAACTACCATATTATTCGTTTTGCTGATGTGCTTTTAATGGCTGCTGAAGCAGAAGTATTAGGTGGTGGTTCTCTAACTCAAGCTTTAACTTATGTTAACTTAGTTCGTGCTCGTGCAGCTAACAAAGCTGGTTATGTTCAAGGATCTGTTGCCAATTATCAAATTGGTTTGTATAAATCTTTCCCAGATGCTACTTATGCGACTAACGCTATTCGTTTTGAGCGTAAAATTGAATTAGCAATGGAAGGACATCGTTTCTACGATTTAACTCGTTGGGGCGGTGCAAAAGCAGAGTTAGATGCTTATGCTAAATTTGAAGCTTCTCAAGGTTATTTATCAATGACTGGTGTTACTTATACTACCGGAAAATCTGAATACTTGCCTTTACCACAAGCTCAAATTGACAAAACTCAAAAAGACGGCAAATCTCTTTTAACTCAAAATCCGGGTTACTAATTGATTTAGTTTAGTTGAATTTTATACAAAGACCCTTGTTCCTTATGGAGCAAGGGTCTTTTTTTATGTGGTTAATAGTAAAACAATTTCTGTTGTATCTTTATATACTCATTAAAACTCCTATAATTCTAAACTTTTTTTATGTTAAGACAATTCTTTTATTTTGCTTTTATTGGTTTAACAATTAGTTCCTGTAATCTCAAAAAGCCCTTATTTGAGTTGGTAAAATCCAGCCATTCTGGGATTGATTTTAATAACCAAGTTATAGAAACGGACTCCTTAAATGTTTTAGACGTTTCAAATATTTACAATGGAGGCGGAGTGGGCATTGGCGATTTTAATAAAGATGGCTTACCCGATATCTATTTTACAGGCAATAGAGTGTCTAACAAATTATACTTAAACAAAGGCGATTTTAAATTCAATGACATCACTAAAGAGGCGGGTGTAACAGGGGAAGGCAAGTGGAGCAGGGGGGTGTCGGTGATTGATATCAACAACGATGGTTGGCCTGATATTTATGTAAGTGTTACTTTAGAAAAAGATAGTAACAGAAGAAAAAATATTCTTTACATCAATCAAGGATTGGATAAGAAAGGAGTGCCTCATTTTAAAGATATGGCAGCAGAATATGGACTAGCAGATACTTCATTTTCTACCATGGCTACTTTTTTTGATTACGACAACGATGGTGATTTAGATATGTTTTTAGTAGTCAATGAAATTAAAGATCCAAGAACTCCCAATATCTATCATCCGCGCAATCAAGATCCTTCAACTTTTAGTTCTTGTAAATTGTTTCAAAACAATTGGGACCCCATTTTAAAACATCCTGTATTTAAAGATGTTTCTGCAAAAGCCGGTATTGTAAGAGAAGGCTATGGACACAATGCAGTCATTACGGATATCAATAAAGATGGCTGGCCTGATATCTATGTGACCAACGATTATTTACCCAATGATTATTTATGGATCAACAACCATGATGGCACATTTACCGATCAATTAAGCGTTTATTTTAAACATAGTTCTGTCAATGCGATGGGCATTGATGTGGCAGACATTAACAATGACGGTTTAATGGATTTTTGTACCCTAGACATGAATCCGCGCGATAACTACCGAAAAAAAATGATGATGAATGCCAATAGTTATCAAACATTTCAAAACAATGATTTGTATGGCTATAGTTATCAATACGTGCGCAATACACTTCAAATTAATCAAGGTCCTAGGGTCAATCAAAACGATTCTATTGGGGCGCCTATCTTTAGTGAAATTGGATTTTTATCGGGCATTGCAGAAACCGATTGGAGTTGGACCCCTCTGTTGGCCGATTTTGACAATGATGGCCATAGAGATCTGATTGTGACCAACGGTTTCCCCAAAGATGTTACTGATCATGATTTTATTACCTATCGAAATAAGGCCTTTAGTGTCGCTACAAAATCACAATTATTAATGGCTATCCCCGAAGTTAAAATTCATAATTATGCATTTAAAAATAATGCCAATTTAACTTTTACAGATGTGTCAAGCAGCTGGGGTTTGAATACGCCTAGTTTTTCAAACGGTGCTGTATATGTAGATTTAAACAATGATGGGGCATTGGATTTAGTTGTAAACAATATCAATGATGTGGCTTCAATTTATAAAAACACTCAAGCCCAACAAAATAAAACACCGCAACATTATTTAGAAGTCAAATTAATAGGGGATACGTTAAATATAAATGGACTTGGAGCATCAGTAACCATTTTTTATGATCACAATAAAAAACAAATTTGGGAAAATTCACCTTATAGGGGTTATTTATCTACAGTGCAGGATAGGGCACATTTTGGGCTAGGTGCAATCAATAACATTGATTCTTTATTGGTTCAATGGCAAGGCGGAAAAATTGAGGTACAAAAAAACATTGCGGCGAATCAATTGCTTTTTATCAAGAAATCAAATGCGAAAGACGCTACGCCAACAGCTGCGCCTGTATTTGCTGAAAAATCTTTATTTAAAGAAGTAACTCGTTCTTTGGGTGTGCAATACATGCATCAACAAAATGATTTTGTCGATTTTAACATTCAAAAATTATTACCACATAAATTTTCTGAATACGGTCCGGCCATTGCCGTGGGAGATATTGATGGCAATGGATTGGATGATATGATATTAGGTGGAGCAAGCAATTATAGTCCGCAAATATTTTTACAACAAGCCAATGGCAAGTTTATACAATCTGCTTTATTACCCAAAGTAAACTACAATAAACCCAATAGTGATTTAGGCTTATTGTTATTAGATGTGGACGGAGACGGTGATTTAGACTTGTATATTAGTAGTGGAGGTTTTGAGCATACTTCGGGCGATGTTTCTTATCAAGATCAGTTGTACATCAATGATGGTAAAGCTAAATTTACACTAAGTGCTGATGCCATACCAACCAATCATACAAGCAAATTATGTGTTCGTGCCATAGATTATGATAAGGATGGAGATTTGGATTTATTTGTATCTGGAAGGGTAGATCCTTGGAATTATCCAAAAGCCGTATCTAGTTATATTTATAGAAATGACAGTAAAGATGGTGTAGTAAAATACACAGATGTAACCAAGTTTGTAGCAAAAGATTTAGTAAATATTGGTTTGGTTTGCGATGCCTTATTTACCGATTTTGACAATGATGGTTGGCCCGATTTAATTTTAACGGGTGAATGGATGCCTATTACTTTTTTGAAAAATGAGCATGGTATTTTCAAAAATGTATCTGCTACTTCTGGAATCAACAATCAAGTAGGCTGGTGGAATTCTATTACGGCTGGAGATTTTGACAATGATGGCAAAATGGATTACATCATAGGCAATATGGGATTGAATTCTTTTTACAGAGCAAGTGAACCATATCCTGTTTCTATTTATGCCAAGGATTTTGACAACAATGGAAGTTATGACGCATTCCCAACTTTATATTTACCCAGTAGCGATATAGATACTGTCAAAAAAGAATATCCTGCACAAGTAAGAGAGGATATTGTGAAGCAAATGATTGGCATGCGTTCTATTTTCCAAAACTATAAAACCTTTGCAAAGGCAGACATCAATCAGGTGTTGACCAAGGAGCAATTAAAAGGCGCGCAAATTTTAAAAGCGAATAATTTTAATTCGGTTTACCTTAAAAATAAAGGAGACGGAAAGTTTGAACTGATGCCACTTCCTATACAAGCTCAATTTTCAACTTTAAATGGGATGGTAGTGGATGATTTTGATGGAGATGGCAATTTGGATGTACTCATCAATGGGAACGACTTTGGTACTGAGGTTTCCGTAGGTAGGTATGATGCCTTAAATGGGCTATTGTTAAAAGGAAATGGCCAAGGTGGGGCTAATGGGTTTACGCCCTTATCCATCTTAGAAAGTGGCATTTTTATCCCAGGAAATGGAAAGGCATTGGTAAAATTAAGAGGGGCCAATGGGAAGTATTTATTGGCAGCATCTCAAAACAAGGGGGCTTTAAAGATATTTGAATTAAAAAATAAGGGTACTATTTTACCTGTTGGCCCGAATGATGCTTCGGCCACCATCGAATATAAAAATGGGAAAAAAAGAAAACAAGAATTCTATTATGGGAATTCGTTTTTGTCACAATCAGCCAGATTCATCAATAGCAATGAGGCTATTAAAATGATTACAATCATAAACCAAAAAGGGGCAAGTAGAACAATTAATTATTAAATTGTGACTACATCAAAAGCAAATAAAGTAAAATGAAACATTATTTAAAATCATACGCACAACTTGCATTCCTACTTCTTTTATTCGCTTCCTGTTCACATATGAAACCTGCTAAATTGGTGGATGTTGATGTGTTAAGAAACAACGAAGATCAATTGACGCAAGTTATTATTTACGATGTTTTCACGCCCCCCGTGGCAAGCAGAATTTATGTGTATTCTTCGATTGCTTCTTATGAAGCCATTCGATTTAGCAAAGAAGGGTCTGTTTCAATAGCCGAAAAATTATATGGATTTGGTACCATGCCCACACCGGAGAAAGGTAAAAATTACAATTTCACATTAGCCGCTACCAAAGCATTTTTTAAAGTGGCAAGAAATGTAAAGGTGTTTTCGGTAGATTCTTTAACCAAGTATGAAGCATCTGTTTATTCTAATTATAAAGAAAACTTGGACGAAACAACTTATGCCAATTCAGTTGCCTTTGGTGATTCAGTGGCATCGGTAGTTTTGGCAAGAGCAAAAACGGATGGCTATGCAAAATCTAGAGGAAAACAAAAATATTTGGGTAGCAACGAGCCTGGGAAATGGCGTCCTACCCCTCCCGATTATATGGATGGTGTTGAATGGTGTTGGAATACCATGAAGCCATTGGTATTGGATTCGGCATCACAGTTCATTCCCAATCGCCCACCAGTGTATGATACCAAACCAGGTTCAGTGTATTATAATATGATGAAAGAAGTGTACATCATTAATAAAAATTTAACTGATGAGCAAAAGCTGATTGCAAAATATTGGGATGACAATCCATTTGTATTAGAACATAGCGGACATATGATGTTTGGCAATAAAAAAATCACTCCAGGTGGACATTGGATGGGTATAGCCGCACAAATTATAGATCAAAAAAAAGCAGATCCAGTAAAAGCAGCCCAAACCTTTGCATTAACCTCTATTGCTTTGTTTGATGGATTTATTTCTTGTTGGGATGAGAAATACAGAAGTAGTTATGTACGTCCAGGTACTGCCATCAATGAATTGGTTGATAAAAATTGGGCAACTTTATTACAAACGCCCCCTTTTCCAGAATATCCAAGCGGACATAGTACGATTACTGCTTCAGCAGCCACAGTATTGACCAAATTGTATGGAGACAACATCGCATTTGAAGACTCTAGCGATTTCCAATATATAGGTTTGAAAAGAAAATTTAATTCATTCCATCAAGCAGCTGCAGAATGCTCGATGAGTAGGGTATATGGTGGCATTCACTATGTATTGAGTGTGAATACAGGTGCTGATATGGGAAAACAAGTGGGAAATTTGGTTGTGAGTAAATTACTAAAGGAATAAAAATTAAATTCTAAATAAAATAGAGGGTTGCTTTATACAGTGACCCTTTATTTTTTAAATAGCATCAACAAGGAACCTAAAAGAGTTAATACAATAATTAGTTTTCGGAAATGGGCTTCTTTTACTTTGTTAACTATTTTCAATCCCAAGAAAAATCCTATTATCAGGGTAGGCAATAAGAAGGCATCAATCTTTATACTTTCTAGGGTAATGTTTTTCCAAAAAAATATTTGGAAAGGCAGCTTGAATAAGTTCATGAATAAAAATATCCATGCGGCTGTTCCAATAAAGTCATTTTTTTCTAATCGCATAGCCAAAAAATATAAATTTGAAAACGCTCCCGCTAAATTGCCTAGCATGGTGGTAATGCCCGAAGCAAGGCCCGTGCTGGCTACAAAGAAAGGGTGGGTAGGTACTTTTTTGGATTTTCGCAATTCCATAAAAATAATAATGACGATTGTCATCAATATAATCACAGCCATTATTTTTCTAAAAACTATTTCATTCAGGTCTTTCCCAACATACATGCCAATTAAAATACCTGCCATCATCCAAGGAACAATTTTCCAAAAATGGATCCATTGTGCATGTCGATGGTAATAGATTACTGCAGCAATATCAGCTATACACAATAGGGGCAGGATAATACCCGTAGAGGCTTTGCTACCAAATGCAAAAGCCATGATTGTTACACTAAGCATATCAATTCCCTTAAGTCCTGCTTTTCCAAGTCCTGTAAAAAAGGAAGCCAATAAAATAAAGCCCCAGGTAGATAAAGAATAGAGTGCGATGGTGTTCATTTTATTTTTATAAATATTGAGTAGTCGTAAATATTTTTGCTTTCCATTTTTTCAAATAAAGCTTTATCAATCGAATAAAATTGTACTTGATCACCCACTTTAAACAAAGCTAATTTTGAAGGATTGTGATCAAAGATTTGAAGCGGGGTTCGGCCAATAATTTGCCATCCACCAGGAGAATTTTTTGGATAAATTCCTGTCTGTGACCCAGCAATACCAACGCTTCCTGCCATTACATTTTGTCGAGGGGTAGCTTGTCTAGGCACTTGTATTTGATCATTTACATTGCCCATATAAGCAAAGCCTGGCATAAATCCCAAACAAAAAACATTGTATACTTCTTGGGTATGTATTTCAACAATACTTTCAATAGATAGGTTTTTTAATTGTGCAATGGCTTCTAGATCTATTCCATATTCCAATTCGTAACAAACAGGCACTTTGATAATTTTATTTACTGCAACATCTAGTTTTAAGTTTGTTGCTGCTATAATGGGGGGTAATTTATTTTGTACAAAACTTAAAGGGTCGATTTTTTCTGATCTATAAAATATTTCTATATCATAAACAAGGGTTATGGTCTGATAAGCCGGTATAATATCTTTAATCCAACTATGAACGCTTTTTAATTCATGGCAGGCAGCAGTAATTTTCTTAATATAAAGAATTGATTCTTTGGAAGGAGGCTCCAATATAGACAGCAAAATGGCATGGTCACCCAGATAATTCATTTGAAGTACTGTGCCTTTAAAAGCTGATTCAGATTGCATGCCAAAAGGTAATAATATTTACGCTATTTATAAAAAAAAGCTCTTTTTTGGACGTTCAACACTTTATAAAACAAGCTAAAAAAGGTATATTTGAAATGATTAAAAACCGACCATAGCTGCTTTTAAACACTAAAGTTATCTTTAGATTTTTCTACTAGATTGATCAAAAACACAAAATGAAAAACACAATCAAGCGCCTACTGCTATTCCTTTCTTTTTTCATTTCAATTCAATTGCAATCGCAAGTTTTTACTACAAGCGCTAATGGCATTTTAAAATTTGAACAAAGTTCTTTTTCTAAAAGTCCCATTGCAACTTCTGAAAAAAATAACATTGCAACCATTACAGTAAAAGCGAATACTCAATTTCAGACCATCGAAGGATTTGGCTATGCTTTAACAGGTGGTGCTGCTCAATTAATAGATCAGTTGCCTGTTATCAAAAAAAATGCATTATTAAAAGAAATTTTTGGTAAAGGTCCAAAGGATATGGGCATAAGCTATATTAGAGTGAGCATGGGGGCCTCCGATTTAGATGCACATGTATTTAGTTATTGTGATTTGCTACAAGGAGCTACCGATAGTGCTTTATCGCATTTTTCATTGTCAGAAGATACTTTACATTTAATCCCTATTTTAAAAAGGGTATTGGCCATTCAACCTAATTTAAAAATAATGGCATCTCCATGGAGTCCTCCAATTTGGATGAAATCTAATTTAAATTCAATGGGCGGGTCTTTGCAAAAAAAATACTATGCTACTTATGCTAATTATTTTGTCAAGTATATTAGAACAATGCAGGAGCAGGGCATACCCATTTGTTCTATTACCATGCAAAATGAGCCAGAACATGGAGGCAACAATCCTAGCCTATTGATGAATGCACAGGAGCAAAAAGAATTTTTAAGAGATTTTCTAGGCCCTCTTTTCCAAAAAGAAAATATAAAAACTGAAATTGTTTTGTTTGATCACAATGCCGATCATCCCAATTATCCCATTTCTATCTTAGATGATGCAAAAGCAAAATCTTATGCAGCAGCCACTGCTTTTCATTTGTATTTAGGCACAGAGGCGGCTCTCTCAGAAGTGCATGCAAAACATCCCGATAAAAAAATATATTTTACAGAACAATGGACAGGAGCCAAAAGTGATTTTGATGGTGATTTTATGTGGCATTTAGAACATATTGTTTTAGGTACCATTCAAAACTGGAGCAGCGTTGTTTTAGAATGGAATTTAGCCAATGATGCTAAGTATGCACCCCATACACCCGGTGGTTGTACCGAATGTAAAGGTGCTTTCACGATACAAGATGCATCAATTAACAGGAATGTGAGTTATTATATTATTGCACAAATTTCAAAATACATTGAACCTGGTGCAGTGAGAACCGAAAGCATATCTGATGATGCGGCAATTAAAACAGTAAGCTTTAATTTAAAGAATGGCAAGAAAGCTTTGTTGGTATTAAATAAATCGGCGGCGAAGAAGATAGTGGTGCAAGAGGGGTCTATTCATTTAAACTTTACAATGCCTGAAAAGTCGGCTGCTACAATAATTTGGTAAAATATTTGTGAACTATATAAAAATTGATGGTATGAAAAATAAAATGTTGATGGTGTTTACTTTATTGATGGTTAATTATTCATTTGCACAAATCAGTAAACAAGCAACCATGCATGCATTTGTAAACCAATTGCTTGCTAAAATGACTTTGGAAGAAAAATTAGGACAATTAAACCTACCTGCATCAAGTGATTTTGTAACGGGTGCGGTGAGTAGTTCTGATATTGCACAAAAAGTGAAAGATGGTAAAGTGGGTGGCGTTTTTAATATCAGATCTGTGACTAAAATTAAAGAGTTACAAGAGTATGCTGTTAAAAATACAAGACTGCACATCCCATTGTTATTTGGCATGGATGTGATTCATGGTTACAAAACAATTTTTCCTATTCCTTTAGGGATGTCAGCAACCTGGGACATGTCATTGATTGAGCGCTCGGCTCGAATTGCGGCAAGCGAAGCCAGCGCTGATGGTATTATGTGGACTTTTTCACCCATGGTTGATTTAACTCGAGATCCACGTTGGGGTAGAACTTCAGAGGGGAATGGTGAAGATGCTTTTTTAAGTTCTGCTATTGCTAAAGCTATGGTGCATGGGTATCAGGGTGATGATTTGTCTTTGAAAAATACCATCATGTCCTGCGTGAAACATTATGCATTGTATGGTGCAGCCGAAGGTGGCCGTGATTACAATACTACGGATATGAGTCGCATCAGAATGTACAATGAATATTTTCCTCCTTATAAAGCAGCAGTGGATGCAGGCGTGAAATCTGTTATGGTTTCATTTAATGAAATTGATGGCGTACCCGCATCTGGTAACAAATGGTTGGTAGATGATGTGCTGCGTAAGCAATGGAAATTCAATGGATTTGTGGTTTCAGATTATACGGGCATTCCCGAAATGGTGAACCATGGTATAGGTGATTTTAAAACAGTAAATGAAAAAGCATTATTGGCAGGTGTGGATATGGACATGGTAGGTGAAGGCTTTTTAAATATGTTTAAAAAATCTTTAAAAGAAGGAAAAATTACACAAGCGCAGATTGATAAAGCTTGCGAGCGCATTTTAATTTCTAAATATGAATTGGGGTTGTTTGATGATCCCTATAGATACTGTGATGAAAAAAGGTCTGCAACAGAAGTATTTACTCCCAAAAACAGAATGGATGCTAGAGAGATTGCAGCGCAAAGTTTTGTATTGCTAAAGAACAATAATAATTTATTGCCACTTGCCAAAGGTAAAAAAATTGCTTTGGTGGGGCCGTTAGCCAATGCTAAAGAAAACATGACAGGTACTTGGAGTGTGGGTGCCGACAATTCAAAGTCTATTTCTTTATTACAAGGTTTGACTGAAGTTGTAGGTAGTTATGGCAAAGTTTCTTATGCTGCAGGATCCAACTTGGAAGATGATGCTGAATTACAAAAGCGTGAAACCATGTTTGGAAAAGAAATGGCAAGAGACAATAGAACTGCCGAACAATTACTTCAAGAAGCAGTAACAGTAAGTGCAGATGCAGATGTGATTGTTGCTGCTTTAGGAGAAGGTGCAGAGAGTAGTGGAGAGAGCGCTTCTCGTTCTAATTTAGATTTGCCAGCAGTGCAACAAAAATTATTAAAAGCTTTATTGGCAACAGGTAAGCCAGTAGTATTGGTTTTATTCAATGGCCGTCCACTTACTTTAACTTGGGAAGATGCCAATGTTCCAGCAATTTTAGATGTATGGTTTGGTGGTTCTGAAGCAGGCTATGCCATTGCAGATGTATTAATGGGTAAAGTAAATCCTTCAGGTAAATTAAGTATGAGCTTCCCACAAAATGTAGGTCAAATACCATTGTATTACAACCATAAAAATACAGGCCGTCCTTTAGGCAAATGGTTTTCTAAGTTTCAATCTAATTATTTAGATGTAAGCAATGAACCCTTGTATTCTTTTGGATATGGTTTAAGCTATTCAAAATTCGAATACAGTCATTTTGCAGTATCTGATACGCTATTAAAAGGCAATAAGAAATTAACAGCTACAGTGGAAGTGAAAAACACAAGTAACACAGCAGGTAAGGAAGTGGTGCAAATGTATATAAGAGATGTAGTAGGATCGGTGACTAGACCTGTTGAAGAATTAAAGGGTTTTCAAAAAATAGACCTGGCTTCAGGGGAAACAAAAAAAGTGATTTTTGAAATTACGCCTGAGTTATTGAAATTTTATAACACGGATTTAAAATATGATTGGGAGTCGGGAGATTTTCAAATCATGGTAGGCCCTAATTCAAGAGAAGTACAAAAGCTTAAAATAAATTGGACGAAATAGGTAAATTATATTAGAAATTAATTTACCAGGAACCATACAAATAAATATCTATGATATTTATTTGATAAATATTTAGAGGTATGGTTCTGGGTAAATTATATTAGAAATTAATTTACCAGGAACCATACAAGCCCTCTTTTAATGCCTTTTGATATTTCTTATCATTGAAAGTGTATAAAAAGGGGGATTTGTGTGCACCGCCTTTTCTAGCTTCATTTAATTTATTTAAAATTCCAAAGCCCAACATTTTTCTTTGAAAATTGCGGCGGTCTAGGGGTTTGTTTAAAATGGTCTCGTATAATTTCTGCAATTCCGGCATGGTAAATTTCTTAGGCAGTAAGTTTTTACCAATAGGTAGATAAGCTAATTGTGTTCTAAGGCTTTCCAATGCTTTTTGAATAATTGCACCATGATCATGTTCAATGGGAAGATGCTTGACCTGCTCAATACCTTTCCAATCATACACAGAATTAATAGGATCATTTTGAATAGAGAAGTTGGTATAATCAATTAAGGCAAAATAACCTACGGAAACGAATCTTTGTATCATACAATGGTCCTTGGGTATTTTAGATCCATACTGCTCAAAAGTGGTCTTATGTACTGAGGCATCGGTTCTATTAGGTTGACCAAAAACATCAAATTGTTTAAGGTATATATCATTCAATCCTGTTCTTTCAAGTAAGACGCGATAAGCTGCATCATTTATATCTTCAGATTTAAGCACAAAGCCCCCAGGGAGGGTCCATTTGTTGCTTTTGGCACTATCTAATAAAAGTAGCTTCAGTGTATTTTCATGGAATCCAAAAATGACGCAATCGATGGAAATGCCTGGCAAGAAGAGTTCATTCCCTTTGACAAGGAATTGCTTAAGGCTGGCTGGAAGGGCAGGGGTTTTGGACATGGTTTAAAGATAGAAAAATTAGGCAATTTGAACCAATTTATTTAGATTGTGTCTGTGTAACGCAATGATGAACTGAATCATCAGCTATCATTATCAATTTTATCTTTAATTATATACTATGAATACTAGAAGAAAATTTTTACAACAAGCTGCTACCTTATCCATTGGAGGAACTTTATTAAGCCATTCAAGTTGGGCGAATGCATTTGCAGGACCTAATTTACCTGCACCAGGTATACAATTATTCACTTTATTTAATGAAATGGATATAGATACGGTGGGTGCTTTGCAAAAAGTGGCTGCAGCGGGCTATAAAAATATTGAGTCTGCTTTTAGTAAGCAGTCTGGTTTCTATGGTAAAAAACCTAAAGAGTTTAAAAGTTTATTAAAGGATATGGGTATGGATTGGCGTTCGCATCATGTGGTAGGTGCTCCATTGCGTTTACCGCCAGGGTACAAATTACCCTTGGGTCCTGATGGGCAACCCGTCAAGTTTCCAGTAATGAAAAATTTGAGAGACAATAGTCAAGAGTTGGTGGATATGGTAGCAGAAGCAGGAATTGAATATATTGTATGTGCTAATATCCCAATTAATTCTGCTGATGAAATTAAAGAGGCTGCAGCTATCTTGCAAAAAGCAGGGGAGCAGGCGAAAAAAGCGGGTTTGCAATTAGTGTATCATAACCATGCTACAGAATTTAATACAACCGACGGAATTGTTTCTTATGATTATTTTTTAACCCAAATAACTGCTGACATTTTAAAAATGGAATTGGATTTAGGATGGGTATTTAAAGCCAAAAAAAATCCGGTGGATATATTTAAAAATAATAAAGGTCGTTTCCCATTACTACATGTAAAAGATATGGATGCTGCTGGCAATATTGTTCCTTTTGGTACTGGCTCATATGATTTCAAAGAAACCTTTAAAAATGTAGATATAGCTGGAATGAAGTATTATTTCTTAGAGCAAGATTTCCCTAAAAATCCGTTTGAAGATATTAAAACAAGTATTGATAAGTTTGAAATTTTCAAGAAAACTTTATAAGAATTAGAATAAGTAAAATGATAAAAATACAATAGATAGTACAATTGTCCCCCAAAGCATACTTCTGTGGGTATTAAAAAAGCACTCCTCAAAAGGGAGTGCTTTTATTGTATAAGTATTTTTGAATTCAGTTAGATTGAATTGAAGTGAATTGAATTGAATTGAAGTGAATCAATAATTCCTTCAATAACATAATCACTAATCAATCACCTGCTCTGTAATCTTTCCTGTGGTCTTATTTTTTAAGATTAGTTTCTTTGTACCATAGTGGGTCATTTCTTCTTTAATTAAATAATGATCCTTATCGTACTCTACTAAATGACTTTCTTTAGATAAACCTGTTTTTCCTCTCCAAATATCTAATTTAACGGGCTCCCATAATTTAGATTTAGCAGAACGGTAAGCAGCATCTAATACACAGTTTACAATATAACCATCGTAAAAAGTTTCTTTAGGGGCTTGGCCTTTTTCCATAGAGTTAAACATATCCATGAACATATGGTTATAACCTAATTCATTTAATTCATCACCCACTGGGAATAACCAACCACTATTACTTTCCGATTTTTCTGAAATATAATCTCCGCCTTTTCCTGTAGTGAACATTTCAAAACCTGTTCTTAAAAAACTATTAATCCAAATAGTGCCCTCTGTTCCCATTACTTCATCTCTTAAATCCAAACCACCCCTAAATGTCCAGCTTACTTCAAACTGACCAATAGCGCCATTCTCATACTTAACTAGTCCAATAGCATGGTCTTCTGCATCAATAGGTTTTACTTGCGTATCTGCCCAACACATTACCTCTACTGGTTTAATATCTTTTCCAATATATGATCTTGAAATTTCTACGCAATGGCAGCCTAGGTCTAAAATACAACCACCACCTGCTTGTTCAATATCCCAGAACCAATCACTATGTGGGCCAGGATGTGTTTCACGAGACTTCGCCCATAAAATTCTTCCTACTGCACCTTCCTTCACAGATTGGTTGGCTTTAATAAATTTAGGAGTATATACCAAGTCTTCTAAATAACCATTGAATATGCCTGCTTCTTCCACAGCAACTAACATTCTTTTTGCTTCTTCACCATTACGACCTAATGGTTTAGTAGTCATCACTGCTTTTTTATGTTTGCAACATAACATCACGGCTATCTCATGAATATTATTGGGAAGGGCAATACATACCACATCCACATCGGGGTGGGAGATAGCTGCTTCCATATCGGTAGTCCAATGAGCACAACCATAATCTGCAGCAAACTTTGTGGCAGACTCTTCACGTCGAGCATAAATACTTACTACTTTATCTTTACTTCTATAACCTTGTAAAGCATCGGCGTAAAAACGCCCAATAAATCCTGCTCCTAACATTGCAATACGCATCTTTAATAAATTTTAGTTTTTATAATTGTTTTTTGTTTAAATACGATTTAGATTTTCCTTGTTTAGTTTATTATTAAAAATATTAGGAAACAACTGCGGTTTCTTTTTTCTCTTTAAAAAATAAAATAAAGGCAATTAATACAGCGCCTGCAATGGCTGCAGGAACTAACCATATACTTTGCCAATTGTGCTGGCTTGCAGCACCCGCTGCAGTGGCCACTTTATATTGGTCCACCACATGGCCACTATACAAGGTACCTATATACATACCTACCCCATAAGTAGCGAAGGTAAATAAGCCTTGTGCTGCATTTTTAATTTTTTCACCCGCTTTTTTCTCGGTGTACATATAGCCTGTTACAAAAAAGAAATCGTAACAAACGCCGTGTAAAATAATACCTGCATATAACATCCAGCTATGTTCCATATTGCCATAAGCAAAAAATACATAACGGAGTAACCAAGCACTAATGCCTAATATGAGCATATTTTTTACACCTACTCGATTAAACATAAAAGGAATGGCTAGAATGAATAAGGCCTCTGACATTTGACCCATGGTCATTTTACTAGCTGCGTTTTCTAAACCTACTTCATTTAAAAAGGGATTCGCGAATCCGTAATAAAATGAAAGAGGGATACAAATTAAAATAGCTGATACGAAGAATATAAAAAACGATCTTGATTTAAATAATACAAAGGCGTCGGTGCCTAAGATAGAACCCATAGTTACTTTTTCTGCTTGTGCTTTAGGAGGTGTATTAGGAAGTGCGAAGCTTAATAGTCCTAAGAAAGCAGATACTGCAGCAGCTACATAAAATGTGCCCTCTGTTTTCTCAATACCTAATTGACCAATAACAATACCTGCCGCTATCCAACCTAAGGTACCAAAAACGCGTATCCAAGGGAATTGTTTTCCAGGGTCGGTCATTTGAGCAAAGGCTACACTATTACTTAATGCAATAGTAGGCATGTACAATAAAGCGTATACTAAAATAACCCAGTAAAAACTTTGGTTATTGGCTTTAGTAGCATAAAAAAGTAAGGCAGCGCCTACAAAATGTAAAACCCCCATAATTTTTTGTGCTGCAAAAAAACGATCGGCAATCATGCCTACAAAAAAGGGACTAAAAATAGTGGCAATGGCTACCGCACTATAGGCAGCTCCAATATCAAGCCCTGTTGATTTTAAAATTTCACCCATATAAGTACCCATTGTCACATACCATGCGCCCCAAATATAATATTGTAGGAACATCATGGAGGATAGCATTACGCTAATTTTTGTTTTCATATATCGAGCTGTTTTTAAGCGTATTCAATATACTCAAAAAATTGGAAAATTGCCTTTTAGCGCAAGAAAAAATGATGAAAAACCAATTAAAAAATAGATAGTTTTTTAAGCTTCTAAAGCCTGTAGTATATCGGCTACAATATCTTCTTTATGTTCAAGGCCCACCGATATTCTAATTAAGCCATCGCTAATACTTACCGCATCTCTTTCTGCTGGTGAGAGTTTTGAATGCGTGGTGCTAGCAGGGTGAGATGCTATACTTCTTGTGTCACCTAAATTAGCTGTAAGCGATAACATTTTTAAATGGTTTAAAAAATGTCGGCCTGCTTCAAGTCCTCCTTTTATTTCAAAACAAACTATACCTCCACCATTTTTCATTTGCTTTTTAGCAATAGCATAATGAGGGTGCGATGTTAACAATGGATATTTTACAAAATTAATTTTTGAATGACCTTCTAATTTTTCAGCAACAAATAAGGCATTGCTGCAATGTCTTTCCATTCTCACTTCTAAAGTTTCTAGACTTTTACTTAATACCCATGCATTGAATGGAGATAAAGAAGGACCAGTAGCGCGACAGAATAAATACATTTCATGGATTAAGTCCTTGCGACCTACAACGGCACCACCTAAAACACGTCCTTGTCCATCTATCCATTTAGTAGCTGAATGAATCACTAAGTCGGCACCTAAATCTATTGGAGTTTGACCAATAGGAGTGGCAAAACAATTATCTACATTTAAAATAATATTATGCTTTTTTGCAATGGTACTTACCATGGCAATATCAATCACTTCTAATCCAGGATTAGTAGGGGTTTCTAAATAAATCATTTTGGTTTGCGGCGTAATGGCTGCTTCCCATTGAGCAGCAGTGGCATTGGCACTTACATAACTAAAATCAATCCCGTATTTAGGTAAGTACTTAGAAATAACGTTACGCGTACTTCCAAAAACTGAATCACATGATAAAAGATGATCTCCTTTTTTTAATAAGGCCATAAAAGAACCAAACACTGCACTCATTCCAGTAGCAGTAGCAAAACCTGCTTCTGCATTTTCTAAAATACATAAACGGTCTACAAATTCTTGCACATTTGGGTTAGAAAAACGACTATAAATATTTACATCTGTTTCATCGGCAAAAGCAGCGCGCATATCTTCTGCATTATCAAAAGTAAAACTACTTGTTAGATATAGGGGGCTCGCATGTTCTCCTTCTGCCGTTCTAGGAATCTGCTTTCTTATTAATTTCGATTGCGTATGCTTCATACAAATAATTTTATGTGCTTAATCTTTTTCAATTTATTTCTATCTTATCCTAGCTCCACTTCCCAAGTAATCACAGCACCTGCTGCGCTTAGGGTAGCTGCTACAGAACAATATTTATCTATGGACAAAGCGCAAGCTTTTTCTGCTTTCTCTTTGGTCATTGTGCCTTTGAATTTGAAAATAATATGAATGGTCTTCCACAAAGCAGGCTCTTTGCCTGTTTCACGTTCACCATCAATAACCATTTCAAAAAATTCTATGGTTTCTTTTTGTTTGTTTAATATCATCACAATGTCCACACCACTGCATGCACCCAATGCACTCAATAAAGTTTGCATAGGTCTTAGTCCTGTGCCATGGCCTCCTTGGTCTACAGGAATGTCCAAGCGCATCGTATTATGGGCTTCATCTACCGCATTAAAAGCAAATCCATCGTTCATCCTGGTCACGATCATCCTAGCCATACATTAATAATTGTTAGTTAATGGAAATATAAATTCCAATGAATATGCAAATGTAATTCAAATAGATAGTTACTTTGCACTACAATTCGAAAAAAATGGAACCATTGGTCTATCAATATGATACCCCTTTTACGCTGGAATGTGGGGTGAGCCTGCCGCAATTGAAGATTGCTTATCATACTTATGGCAGTGATGCATCAGGTAAAAAAGTAGCATGGGTATGTCATGCGCTTACCGCTAATTCGGATGCGGCCGATTGGTGGAAGGGACTTATTGGGCCTGGGTCTTTAATTAATCCTGACGATTATTTTATTGTATGTGCGAATATCATTGGTTCATGTTATGGATCTACTGGTCCATTGAGCAGTGAAATTGTGGGCACTTCCATTGGATTTGAGCAATTTCCAACTGTAACCATTCGAGATATGGTGCAAGCACATATTTTATTGCGTCAACATTTAGGCATCCATCAAATTGATTTGTTGTTGGGTGGAAGTATGGGTGGTTACCAAGCATTGGAGTGGGCGATATTTGAACCCACTGTTATTAAAAAAATGTTTTTGATTGCAACTTCACCTTCTGAAAGTGCATGGGGTGTTGCCGTACATACGGCACAAAGATTGGCCATTGAAGCAGATTGTACTTGGAACGAACCAACACCCAATGCTGGTGCGAAGGGATTAAAAGCGGCGCGTGCAATTGGTATGTTAACCTACCGCAACTACGGCATCTTTCAAGAAAAACAAACCGATGAGGATCCTGAAAAAATTGACAATTTTAAAGCCTCTTCTTATATCAATTACCAAGGAGATAAATTGGTAAAAAGATTCAATGCTTATAGTTATTGGTTATTGACCAAGTCTATGGACAGTCATCACTTGGCAAGAAAAAGAGGCGGAGATTTAATAGCCACTTTACAATCCATTCAAATTCCTACATTTATCATTGGTGTAAGTAGTGATATTTTATGTCCTTTAGATGAACAAAGGTTTATGGAACAACATATGCCCAATGCTACCCTGGTGGCGATTGATTCGGTGTATGGGCATGATGGTTTTATTATTGAATCGGTGCAAATTTCGGCACATTTAAAAGCCTGGTTGGCCAAACAAGCTTAATTAATATTAATTTTACTAAAAGACACCTATGAAATTTTTAAGACAAATTGGGGAGTACTTATTTATTGTAAAACGCGATCCAAATCAAGAAAGATCAGGAATGATGAAAGCCATGCATGGCATGAATCGCATTTCCTTAATGATGTTTTTGATCGGACTTCTGGTGATGCTTTTTAGATTTGTAATTCTGCCTTATTTTAGGCATTAAATTATTTGTGCTGCAAGGTTTGTAAAATAATATCAGCAGCTACTTCACTTGCCTTTTCTCCAGAATACAATTTATTTTTTAACGCAAGATAATCGGCTTGTATATTTTTTTGTGTGGTAGGATCTTCTAATAATTTAGTGAGCTCGTCTACTAAATTATCGGTATTTAAATTTTCTTGAATCAATTCTTTCACCACTTCTTTTTCCATAATTAAATTTACTAGTGCAATAAATTTAATTTTCACAAAACGCTTTGCCAATGCCAAAGTAATGGAATTGCCTTTGTAACATACTACCTCAGGCACCCCTAATAATGCAGTTTCTAAAGTAGCCGTTCCACTGGTCACCAGTGCTGCTTGACTGTATTGTAAAAGCGCATAGGTGCTCGCTTTGACCACATGTACATTGGGTTGATGTGGAATTAAAGAGGCAAACCAATCATCATCCAATCCAGGCGCTTGCGCCACTACAAAATGATGGCCAGGAAAGTGAATGGCCACGCTTAACATGATGGGTAATTTTTTTTCAATCTCTTGCTTCCTACTGCCAGGCAATAAAGCAATCATGGGCTCGTCTTTAAATTGAGGCAGAGGATGGGCTAGATTTTGTTGGGCAGCAATTACTTCCATTAAAGGATGTCCCACATAATCTACTTCCCAGTCCCATCTATCTTTAAAATATTTTTGCTCAAAAGGTAAAATACATAATAATTTATCAATGCTGGCACGCATGGCAGGGACTCTGTTTTCTTTCCAGGCCCAAACCTGTGGTGCAATAAAATAAATCACTTTTAAATTTTCTTGCTTCGCCCATTTGGCAATTCTTAAATTAAAGCCAGGATAATCAATACATATTAAAACATCAGGTGCAAATGCTTTGATGTCTTTTTTACAAAAACGAATATTCTTAACAATAGTAGTTAAATTAAAAAGCACTTCTACCAAGCCCATAAAAGCTAGGTCTCTATAATGTTTCACCAATTTACCGCCAGCAGCTTGCATTAAATCGCCACCCCAACATTGCACTACTGCATTGTTGTCCATGTTTTTGAGCGCTTTAATTAAATTGGCGCCATGTAAATCTCCGCTGGCTTCACCAGCTATGATGTAATATTTCATTTATAAAAACCATTTACACGCAATGGCAATGACTGCGTAAATACAAGTCGTAAAAAATATGCCTTTGGCTATTTTGTCTTTTTGTTTTTGAAAGAAGATGGTGAGCATCACTCCGTTGATAAGCAAAGAGATGCTTATCATGGCCGATAAAATAGATTTTTGACGATTCAATAAATCTAAAAATTCATTTATTCCAAATGCATTAAATCTCCATTCATAAAAAATGAGAAAGCCTAAGAAAGGCATCAGTAAGCCTACCATGACGCCAACAATATAATTGTCTTTTACCATTTCCATTTTTTACTTAATTTCTCTTTAATTACATGGTTGGTCAAATCAAATTGCACAGGTACCACACTCACATAATTATTTTTTAAAGCCCATACATCGGTGTCTTTGGATTTATCAAAATTTACAAACTCACCTGTAAGCCAATAATATTTTTTACCATGAGGATCGGTTCTTTCAACAAATTTCTCATCATATTTAGCATAAGATTGTTTGCAAATTTTAATGCCTTTAATTAAATCGGTGGCTACTTTTGGAATATTTACATTCAAACAAAGATGTTTGTCCAAGTGCTTGTCTGCCAATAATTTTTTTACAATAATTCGAGCATAATGCTGGGCAGCTGTAAAATCGGCATCAATGCTTAGGTCCAAAAGACTAAATCCAATACTTGGAATACTTTCAATAGAGGCTTCTAAAGCAGCCGACATGGTGCCTGAATAAATTACATTGATGGAATGATTCGCTCCATGATTGATGCCACTTAAACAAATTGAAGGCTTGCGGTGCAATACTTTATCTACCGCTAATTTTACACAATCCACTGGAGTACCACTACAAGTATAGGCTTCTACGCCATCTACAATAGGTGCTTTTTGTAATCTTAAATGTTGTCCTAGAGTAATGGCATGTCCCATACCGCTTTGGGGTTTGTCTGGGGCGACCACCACCACTTTACCAAGATCTTTGACAGCTTCCACCAAAGCCTTTATGCCTGGGGCACTGATACTGTCGTCATTGGTAATTAAAATAACTGGTTTTTCTTCTTTCTTCTTTACCATAATGCAAGTTACCAAGATAGGCCCGCGCAACAAAATAAAGAAAATACTAAAAAATATTTGGTAATACTAATATATTTAGTATATTGCACTAAAATCATTAGTTATGTCATACGCAGGAAAAAATTTAAAGTACATCAGAAAGCAGCGCGAATGGACACAAGAAGAAATGGCCAATCAACTTCAAATCAAGCGTTCCTTGGTAGGAGCTTATGAAGAAGAAAGAGCCGAGCCCCGCTTGGAAGTAATGGAAACCATTTGTGCAAAATTCTCCATTAGTTTGGAGGAATTTTTATTCCAAGATTTGGCCTTATTAAGTGCCAATGGGGAAGATTCAAGTGGCTCTAATAATAGCTATATGGAGCGTCGTAGAGCCTTGAAATCGGATAAGTCCATTTCATTGGCATCTATGGTCACATTTGTACCGGTAAAGGCAGCAGCAGGTTATTTGGCTGGTTACGCCGATCCTGAATTTCTAGACGAATTAAATACCTTCACTTTGCCTATGTTGGCGCCAGGGGACTACCGCGCTTTTGAAATTTTAGGGGATAGCATGTTGCCTACGCCAAGTGGTAGTGTCATTGTGGGAGAGAAGGTAGGAAGCTTTAAAGAGGTAAAAAACAGCAATACTTATATTGTAGTTTCCAATGCGGATGGGGTAGTTTATAAGCGTATTATTACGAATGATGATCGTTCAAATACTGGGAAAGAGGATAAGCTTACTTTGTTGAGCGACAATCCTTTATACGAGCCATATCAAGTAAATGCAACCGATATTGTAGAAATATGGAAAGCTGTTTATATCATACACAAAGCAGGGGCACAACCTATGTGGAATGTGGATCAATTAGCCGGTGTAGTGAATAATCTACAGGATCAAATTACAAGTTTAAAGAAAAAATTGAATTAGTCTATTTTAATAAATTGAATATCATTGTATTACAACAATATATTTAAATAAAAATAGCTGAATTTAATATTCATCTTATTCCCACTCTATGGTGGCGGGGGGTTTACTACTTATATCATAGACCACTCTGTTGATGCCTCGAACTTCATTGATAATGGCATTGCTTACATGCGCCAAAAACTCATAAGGTAGGTGTGCCCAATCGGCGGTCATTCCATCTACCGAGGTAACAGCTCTCAATGCAATGGTGAATTCATAAGTACGTTCGTCACCCATTACGCCCACACTTTTTACTGGCAATAAAATAGTTCCAGCCTGCCATACTTTGGTATACAGGTCAAACTCTTGTAAGGCATTCATGTAGATATGATCGGCTGCTTGTAAAAGGGCCACTTTCTCTGGAGTGATATCGCCCAATATTCTAATGGCCAATCCTGGTCCTGGAAAAGGATGTCTATTAATTAAGTTGGCAGGGATGCCCAATTCTAAACCTACTTTTCTTACCTCGTCTTTAAATAAATACCTAAGCGGCTCCACCAATTTAAGGTGCATGGTATCAGGTAAGCCACCCACATTGTGGTGTGATTTAATGGTTTGAGAGGGACCATGAACACTTACGCTTTCAATCACATCTGGATAAATTGTTCCTTGACCTAAGAATTTGGCTTCCAATACTTTAGATGCTTCTATTTGAAATACATCTATAAATAGTTTTCCAATAATTTTTCGTTTTTCTTCGGGCTCAGACTTGCCTACAAGGGCATCATAAAACATTTGCTTCGCATCAATACCTGTTACATTTAAGCCAATGGATTTATAGATGTCTAATACGTCTTGGAACTCATTTTTTCGAAGTACGCCGTTGTCTACAAAGATGCCATGCAATCTGTCTCCAATGGCTCTATGAATGAGGGTAGCGGCTACCGTACTGTCCACGCCACCACTTAAAGCCATAATCACATGACTGTCTCCAATCTGCGCTTTTAACTTGTCCACAGTTTCTTGTACAAAGGATGAAGGGGTCCAATTTTGATGGCAACCACAAATTTCTACCAGAAAGTTCTGGATCAATATTTTACCCTCTGTGGAATGATATACCTCGGGATGAAACTGAAATCCATGTAATGGGTTGCCGGCGTCTTGTTTTTTTCTAAAAGCAGCTACTGGAATACTGTCTGTATCGGCCAAGAGTTCAAAATCTGCTGGTAGCTGTGTAATGGAATCGCTATGGCTCATCCAAACCTGGCTATTGTTGGCTATATTTTTAAATATAAGGTCGTCCTTTTGAATGCGCAATTGGGCACGACCGTATTCTCTTTTGTTTGATTTTTCTACTTTTCCACCAAAGTTTTTGGCACTTAATTGGGCACCATAACATATGGTTAAAACAGGTAGTTTGTCTAGAATGGCTTTGATGTCCACATTGGGTGCATCGGCTTCATTCACACTTGCGGGCGAACCGCTTAAAATGACTCCTTTTAAGGTGGAATCAAACTCTATTTTGCTATTAAAAGGCTTTATCTCGCAATAAACGTTGGCTTCTCTTACCGCACGGGCAATAAGCTGTGTATACTGGCTTCCAAAGTCAAGGATGAGTATCTTTTCAGTCATAGCGCGAAGATACATAAAAAAAATCCCGCCTCGATTACTCGGAGCGGGATGGGTATAATTGATTAGTTAATCTTAATTATCGAAAAAGCATTCACTAAGCAGTTGCTTTAACAGCAACGTGTTTGGCCAATTTGCTTTTTAAATTAGCAGCTTTGTTTTTGTGGATAATGCCACGTTTTGCTAATTTGTCAATTTGAGAAATGATATTAGGTAATTTTTCATTGTAGACCTTTTGATCGTCTGCAGTTTTTAATTCACGAATAGCGTTACGGGTAGTTTTACCATAATAACGGTTGCTGTCGCGACGTTTTGTTGCTTGTCTAATATCTTTTTTAGTTGCCGAGTGATTTGCCATGTATTATTTAATTTTCAGGAGGGCAAAGGTAAGGTACTTAAACAAATAATTAAAATTAAAAATGAAAAAAAAGCAATTTCTATATAAATAATTGATTATCAATATTTTATATATATTTTACGATCTAGCATTACTGCCTTCATTGCTTTATTCTTTTGAAGGCTTAATTAGCAGTTTTAAACGGATATTTGCACCACCAGAAAACAAAGCGCACGCTCTAGAAAATGACAATTGACAAATACCACAACTCGCATCAGAACGTAGCAGACAAATTGGTGAGAGAATACGAGGGGCCCATGCCTTTTTCCCTTTATTTGAAAAACTACTTCGCTGCCAATAAAAAACATGGAAGTAAAGATCGTAAAAGTATCAGTGCCATATGTTATGAATATTTTAGAAAATTAAGTGCACATTTCCCTTTGCAAAGTTTTATTTCTCCTTTTATAGATATTCCAAAATTTACCGCTTCACATTTACAACAACCTTTACTGTTTATACGTGCAAGGCCAGGTAAAAAAGAACTGGTAAAAGCAACCTTGGAAAAAGCAGGCTTGTTTTTTGAGTGTATGAATGAAATGACATTTGCATTGCCTAATACAAGTTCGCTTCAAAATATTATGGTATTGAATAAAGAGGCAGTGATTCAGGATTTAAATTCACAAGCCCTTGTTTCTTTATTACAATTAATTCCAGTTACAGAAAAACCATTGGTTTGTTGGGATGCTTGTGCAGCAAGTGGAGGAAAATCTATTTTAATTAAAGATTGTATTCCCAATGCACAATTGCATGTTTCTGATATTAGAGCAAATATTTTATTCAATTGTGAAAAGCGTTTAAAAGAAGCAGGCATTCAACCAGCTTCCCTGCAAGTAGTGGACATTACTTTGCCCTTTGCTATTAAAAAACAATTTGATTTTATTTTTGCCGACCTGCCTTGCTCTGGAAGTGGTACTTGGGGACGTACACCCGAAAACTTAGTGGGCTTTACGGAAAATCAATTGGAAGGGTTTACAACATTACAAGCTAAAATGTTGCAACATTTAACACCTGCATTAAAAGTAGGAGGGCATTTATTAGCTGCAACATGCTCTGTGTATCAAAATGAAAACGAAGCGCAAATTGAAAAATTATTGACCACTGGCAAATTCAAATTGGTTGCACAGCAATATTTTATTGGCTATGAAAAGCAAGCTGACACGCTGTTTGGAGCCTTGCTACAAAAAATTTCAGACTAAATTATAAGAATCAGACTGGCTTATACAAGTGGCGAGAAGCTTGGAATTAAGTGACCACTTTGAATGATACCTCCTGCCACTACATCATCGCCCTCGTAAAAAACGGCACTTTGCCCAGGCGCAATGCTTTTTACATTTTCGTAAAATCTTGCTTGTATGCCATTATTGGTATTGGATAAAGTACATAGGGCACCTTCATCTTTGTATCTAATTTTAGCCATCAGTTCCATCTCATCCGCTACATGATCGTATTTGATCCAATTTAATTTAGCAACCATCATGTCATTTTGGTCCAAATCATTTTCATCTCCAATCACTACTTCATTTTTTATTGGATCGATAGATACTACATAAGCGGGTTTGCCCAATGCAATCTCTAAACCTTTTCTTTGTCCAATCGTATAAAATGGGTAGCCCTTGTGTTTGCCCAATCTTTTTCCCTTGGTGTCTAAGAACCATCCTCCATTTACTTTTTCTTCCAATCCATCCACACGTCTTTTTAAAAATCCACGGTAATCATTGTCAGGCACAAAACAAATTTCATAGCTCTCGCTTTTTTTAGCCAGCTCGGGATAGCCCATATCAATCGCCATTTGTTTGATGTCTTTTTTATGCATGCCACCTAATGGTAAAATTGTTCTACTTAATAAATCCTGATCCACGCCCCATAAAACATAACTCTGATCCTTGGTGCTGTCCAAACCTTTAGAAATTACATAACGGCCATTGGTATGTTGACGCACTTTAGCATAATGCCCTGTGGCAATATAATCACAACCCAATGCGTCCGCTCTTTTTAATAAGGCCCTCCATTTAATATGCGTATTGCACATCACACAGGGATTGGGCGTGCGGCCTGCTAAATATTCTTCTACAAAATTTTCAATGACAAAGTCACCGAATTCATCTCTTATGTCTAAAATATAATGTGGGAAGCCATTGTTTACTGCCGCCAAACGGGCATCATTGAAAGAATCAATATTGCAACAACCAGTTTCTTTTCCGTTGGCATTGCTGGTAGCATAATCCCAGGTTTTCATGGTAATGCCTATTACTTCGTAGCCTTCGTTGTGTAGCATTAAAGCTGCTACAGTGCTATCGATACCGCCGCTCATTGCGACTAAAACCTTTCCTTTCTTGCTCATAGTGTTTGGCCAGTTAAAAGTTGGCTTGGCACAAAAGTAATTCATCTTTACTAAATGGCAGAATGTTCATAAAATGAGTCAGGCTTTTCAGTTCAAAATTCTAAAAAATACTATCTTCACTTTCAAACAATGATTCAATAAAACGACTAAAACACAGAAAATGATCAAGCTACAAGTAATCGGAAATTTGGGTAAAGATGCCCTAGTGAACAATGTAAATGGCAAAACTGTCATTAATTTTAATGTCGCCCACACAGAACGTTATAAAGATGCGCAAGGCAATCAAAAAGATAGAACTACTTGGGTGGATTGTTCTTATTGGACCGATCGCACAGCGGTTGCTCCTTATTTAAAAAAAGGAACTCAAGTATATGTAGAAGGAACGCCAGATGTAAGATCTTACACCACTGCTGATGGAAGAAATGGTGCTTCATTAACATTACGTATTGTTTCTGTGCAATTGTTAGGTGCTAAACCTTCAGGAACTGGAAGCAATGATGCAGCTGGAAATCCAGCAGATCAAAATACAGGTAACAGTTACAATCCTTCTGCAGCAAGCGCAGGGGGGAACGATGAAGCTGCTGTAGATGATTTGCCATTTTAGATTCCTACTCAATCAATAGACTAACATTAGTTTGCAATTAGTTTTTAAAATAAGGGCATTTAATTGCCCTATTTTACTATTGCCTATTTACCTTTGAGCCTTGAAAAAAAAGTGCAATGAAAATAATGAAGTTTGGGGGAACAAGTGTGGGCAAGCCTGGGCGCATGCATCAAGTTTCTCAATTAATTACTAGAGATAATGAACCAACTATTGTAGTACTAAGTGCATTAAGTGGTACAACCAATGCATTAGTAGAAATAAGTAAGAGCCTAGGGTCAGCTGATAAAAAAGCAGCTACAGAAAAAGTAGAAGTACTAGAGAAACAATATCGTGCTTTTATACTTGAATTACTTTCTGGAGAAGCATTGCGCGAAAAGGCCAATGAAATTATTACGGAGCATTTTGAATTTTTAAAGATTACACAGAAGATTTCTTTAAGCGATGCATTGAATAAAGATATTTTGGCGCAAGGGGAATTAATGAGTACCAAACTTTTTTCTTTGTATTTAGAACAAGAAAAAATTGAGCACGCATTATTGCCTGCATTAGATTTTATGCAATTGGATTTGAATGATGAACCCGATTTAGTGGCCATCGCAGAAAAAATAAAAAAAGTTTTAGCAGCACATCCTACTTCTAATTTATTTATAACGCAGGGTTATATTTGTCGCAATGCAAAAGGCGAAGTGGACAATTTAAAAAGAGGAGGCAGTGATTATACTGCTTCACTTATTGCTGCAGCTGTTCATGCAAGTGTTTGTGAAATTTGGACTGACATTGATGGCATGCATAATAATGATCCTAGAGTGGTAGAGAAGACAGTGGCCATTGAGCAATTAAGCTTTGATGAAGCTGCGGAGTTGGCCTATTTTGGTGCTAAAATTTTACATCCTACTTGTATTTGGCCTGCTCAACAAGAAAACATTCCAGTTCGATTGTTAAATACCATGGAACCAACTGCCGCAGGAACCGTAATTAAAAAAGAAGCGGGTAGTGTGGGCGTAAAAGCAGTGGCTGCCAAAGACAATATCATTGCTATAAAAATTAAAAGTAGTAGAATGTTATTGGCTTATGGGTTTTTAAGAAAAATATTTGAAGTATTTGAGAAGTATAAGACACCCATTGATATGATTACTACTTCGGAAGTAGCGGTTTCTGTTACGATTGATACAGATGTACATCTTCATGAAATTATTGCAGAGCTGAACTTAATTGCTTTAGTAGAAGTAGAGAAAAATCAAACTATTGTTTCTATTGTAGGAAATGAAATTGCACAAACAGAATCGGTGCTTAAAAAATTATTTGATGCCATCGATGAAGTACCTGTGACGATGGTAAGTTATGGAGGAAGCCATCATAATATTAGTTTATTAGTTCCAAGCGCTTACAAGACTAAAACATTGCAATTGGTCAATAAGGGGCTGTTTAATTTATAGTAGATTACTTATAGAAGCTAATGTAATTAGATTACGCTCGCTCTCCGCTGTGCATGACGCTAAAAACGACTAAGTTCATCTAAAATTGTGAACTCGCTTCGCTCAAACATGCACAATTTTTTAACGCTATGCACAGATGGTCGCGATGAATTAATATAGGCTACAAAAAAACCCCCTCGAGAGAATCGGGGGGCTTTTTTATATAGTTCACTTAAAAAAATCAATTAGATAAATAGTGGAAAAATCATTAGAGTGTTATTTATTTAATCCTATTTTTAAAATATGGATTAAATAAATAGTAAAAAAATCTTAAGCGTATTATTTATTTAAATTTATAT
>CAIPJS010000078.1 GCA_903865435.1 uncultured Bacteroidota bacterium
ATAAATATGAAAACAATCACATTAGTCTTGGTTTTATTAGTCATTCTAGTGAATACTGCAAATGCATTTGATATAAATCCTTACCATAGTATTGTAAAGAAACTGGTAAGAAATAATTTTAAAGCCATTGAAGAACATCGACCTGAAGAAATCATGTCAGGCGTATCAGATAAAAGCTTAGAGCATAGTTTTGCAGGGGATAATAGCTTAAGTGGAACAAGACATGATAAGGAAAGCTTATTAAGATGGTTTAAAAGAGTCAATATTGTGCTGCCCGAGCTTAAATTTGAAATAACAGATATTCAAGTTAAAAGAGGGCCTTGGAATACCCTAGTAATGGCGCGCTGGACAGCTACATGTAAATTATTGAACGGAGAAGCCTATGAAAATAAAGGTGTTCACTTCATTACATTAAAATGGGGTAAGGCAGTTAAGTTTGATGTGTATGAAAATACTAAAGTAGTAGCCCATGGTTTAGAGGTACAATATGAAGCAGGTATTAAAGAAGCTAAAGCTCCTAAAATAGAAAGCTAATAAATTAGAAGTTTATTTGATAATAAAACAGCACTAGATCTATTTTAGTGTTGTTTTATTATATATACTACTGTTTTAATGGTTTTCTTCTCTTTTTCAAATTAGACAAGTGAACGGGGGTAATTCCCAAGTAAGAGGCAATCATGTATTGGGGAACACGTTGGTGTATATTAGGAAAACTTTTGTCAATACTTTCTAATCTTTCTATAATTGTTTTTGTATCTCTTTGTAATACATAATGTAACATTTGAACCACATGGGCTTCAGCCATATACCTACCCAAGCGGTCTCCTAATTTCATATTATTGATAACAAAATTAATAGCTTCAAATGGAACTTTTATTAAAGTGCAATCCTCTAAACACTCTACATTGACCAATGCCTTTAAATTATCCTCGTAATTATAAGTTGCATAACCTGTAACTGTCATATTTTCCGACCTAAAATTGTAAATTTTAATTTCACCTTTGTTATTTTCAACATAATTTCTAATAATGCCTTTTGTAAGAAAATATAAGTTTTGCTGCACTTCGCCAGCCTTCATAATGAGTTCTCCTTTCGAAAAATTTACTTTTTTACATTGATTATTAAAAGCAATCAATTCAGCTTCTGTAAAATCTACATGCTTCGTAATAAACAAATTAAACATTTCAAAATGAGCAGGCATATTAGTTTATATTTATCAATGACTTAGAATTGGTTCTAAATGAATTTATAAAGTAAATGAATTTTTTAGTAAGTACTATATAGAAATTTTTCTACTGCACTCTTTTTTTTCTACAGTAGCTCTTCTGCTCTTTTTTAAATTTGATAAATGAACTGGTGTAATGCCTAAATAAGAGGCAATCATACGTTGCGGTATACGTTGTTGTATATTTGGATAATCTAGCTCTAGGGTATCGTATCTCTCAATGATTGATTTAGTATCTCTTTTAATTATATAGTTCATCATTTCAATCACATGTGCTTCTGCCATATACCTTCCCAAACGTTCTCCATTTTTAAATTGCTCCGTTACATACTTTATTGTTTGTAAAGGCACTTTTATCATTTTACATTCTTCAATACATTGTGAATTCACTAAAGCCTTAAGACTATCTTTATAATTATACAAGGCATATCCAGTTACCTGCATGCCCTCTGTTCTAAAATTGTAAATTTTAGCATCCCCGGCATTGGTTTCTACATAGTTTCGAACAATTCCTTTTGTGATAAAAAATAAACTGTCCTGGGGTGCTCCTACCTTAATAAAAATTTCACCTTTTGAAAATTCAACTATCACACATTTTTCATTAAAATCTGTTAATTCAGCCTCAGTCATTTCAACATGGCTTGTTATAAAGCGATTGAAGATTTCAAAATGGTTAGTCATTAATTAAATTTTTATAGAAAAAATCTCTAGAAATATATCTATATAGCTGTAATATGGATTGAAATAAAAAAAGTCCCAAATTGGGACTGTAAATAGAGGCTTTCTCATTGTGAAAATGAACTTTCACAGGACATTAGTAGTTGATAAACAGCTATTTAAAGCTTTGAATGTATTCAGTAGGCGTCATGCCAATATGCTTATTAAAGGCATTGTACATGGTTCTTCTATTGTTAAAACCCGCCATTTCCGACAAAGCCTCGATAGTAAATGACTCGTATTTCTTAGCTTTTAGTAATTGCTTTAAATACTCAACCCTGTTCTTATTTAAGAGCTCAGTAAAATTTTCTTCAATTTCATCCCTTAGGAAAATAAATAATTCATTTTTAGTAACATTAAGCTTTAAAGCCAAATCCTCCATATTGGCTTCTGGTTGTAAATAATAATGATTAGCATAAAACAGAAATTCAAACTCTTTAAAAGCCAGGCCCTTAGTTGTAGAAAGTACCTGATTAAAAGACGATGAATACTTATCGTCGTCCAAGAATTTAGGTCTAAATAATATAAAAAGTATGAAAATAAATCTTTGAATAAATGAGTTAATCAAAGAATCCTTGTATAAAACATAATTATACTTAGTTAAGGTTACAAATAGAAATAAATTAATAAAAAATAACATTAAAAGACAAACAACATAACTGAGCACCCATCTTTTAATTTTTGATTCATATAAATTAGTAGTAAAGATTTTATTTCTAAATAATTGAACCCCATTATAAATAATGGCGGATAAAAGAAGAAGAAGATAAGTCCCAATAAAAATAAATTGATAAAAAGTAGGTTTATGCTGAATCACTCCATTCTTTATACTAGGTATTTGTATGCCATTAATAAACTCAATAATAAAATAAAGTGTAAAAAATATTTCCAGTCCAATAACTAATTTTGGTAACTTTTTTACAACTATTAAAAAAAGCATATTAACAAACAATAATACTGTTATTAATTTGAATATTTGATGATAATATGGTATCTCATAACCAGCGAATTCTAAATAATCCAAAAAACTTCCAGCTGTTAAAAAAATTAATCTAGCTAAAAAATGATACTTAATTAAGCTAATTTTTTGACTGCCTTTTAATAGCTCAAATATTGAAAATAGGCCTAGTAGCGTTATGGCAAATGCTAAATTCGAATACATGGGGTGCAATATATAAATTATTTAATGCTTTACCCCTTCTTTCACTTTAAATACATGTAAAATATAGGGGAAAATAGCTTGCATACTTTCCTCGGCACCTCTTGGTGATCCGGGTAAAGTAATGATTAAACTATCTCCTACAAAACCAGCAATACCCCGACTTAACATGGCATAGGGGGTTCGTTCTTGTCCATAATTTCTTACGGCTTCCATCACACCTGGCACTTCTCTTTCAATTAAAGGCTTTATAGCATCTGGAGTTACATCTCTTGCCGACAATCCGGTTCCTCCTGTAAAAATTATTAATTGATAGCCCAATTTTACCAATTGTTTGGCTTCGTTTTGTATGGTATCAAAATCATCTACAATTACTTTTTTATGGGTTACTGCTACTTTATGTTTTTTTAAATTTTCTACAATAATACTGCCACTTAGATCTTCGCCAATGCCTTTGCCAATACTATCGCTGCAGGTAATTACTGCTACTTTTAAACTTTCTGGATAAGCATACTTAATATCTGTCTTGCCACCTTTTTTTTCTTCTAATTTAATATGAAGTATTTCAATAGCTGAATCGATGGGCTTTAACATATCATACATCGTCAAGGCGGTAATTAATACGCCATGCATGGCTTCGACTTCTACTCCAGTTTTATAAACCGTATGCACTTCTACCCTTATTTTAATTTCTAACCCTTCTATAACATGGCTGATGGATGTGTATTCGATGGGCAGTGGATGGCAATCGGGTACCACTTCGTAAGTTTTTTTACAAGCCAATAAACCTGCTGCCCTACTAAATTCAAAAACATCTCCCTTAGGTACCAATTTGTTTTGAATGGCATCGATGGTAGATTGTTTAGAGACTTTTAAAACCCCTGTAGCTATAGCAATTCTTAGGGTAGATGATTTATGTGTAATGTTGACCATGGTATACTATTTCTTTGCTTTCGCTTGATTGATTAATTATTGACTTTCCATTGATAGCCATCTCCTTCGAAGATTTCTTTTCCCCAAATAGGTAGCTCTGCTTTGATTCTTTCTACACATTCGGCACATGCATCAATGGCTGCCTTACGGTGTTTGGAAGAAGTAAATACAAACAAACAAATTTCTCCTGCTTTGATTACACCCAAACTATGGTGCACATGCATACAAGTAAGTGGATATTTAGCAAAAATAGCCTCTCTTATTTCATGCATTTTCTCTAATGCCATATCCACATGGCTGGTGTATTCTATTGCGGTTACTTTTTTACCATCTATATCATCCGCCCTTACCTGGCCTAAAAATATATTGTGTCCACCAATTTCAGTTTTAGTGGCATGTTTGGCAATGCTTTCTGCTATAAAATGAGCTGCAATTGCCCCTTCTTGAAATATATTTTTTAACTGCATAAATGCGCGTAATTGGTTTGCATAAAGATATCTAATGTTGTAGGACTTGTTTTAATTGCTTCTGAATTTTTTATTAATTGTATGGTGATATATTGATTGTTTAATGCATTATAAGTAAGCATTTGATTGGCCAATGGTGCACCTACCCCAGTAATTAATTTGATGACTTCGGTAGCTTGCATCACACCAATGGTTCCTGGCAATACACCCAAAACCCCACCCTCTGCACAATTTAGGACTTCATCATTTTTAGGTGGTGTTGGAAAAATATCTCTATAATTTACAGCTATATCATTGCTTACTACATTAAATACTGCTAGCTGGCCTTCATATTTAGACACCGCCCCAAATACCAATGGCTTATCTAATAATACACAAGCATCGTTAATCATATACCTACTTGCAAAGTTATCTGTTGCATCTACGATGATATCGTAGTTAGGGAAATGCTCGATACACATTTGTTGATTCCATCTTTCTTGATAGGTTATAATTTTTACTCTATCATTTAATGCATTTAATTTAGCTGCGGCAATATCAACTTTGTATTGACCAATATCCTCCTGCCCAAATAATATTTGTCTATTTAAATTAGAAAACTGAATGGTATCATCATCGGCAACACCTAAATAACCTATACCTGCAGCTGCTAAATATTGTAAGACAGGACAACCCAATCCGCCAGCCCCTATGACCAATACTTTAGCTTTTGAAAGCTTTTCTTGTGCTTCCATGCCAAATCCTTCTAAAGTAATTTGTCGTTGGTATCTTAATATAAATTCTTTCATTATTTTTTTTAAAACTTATCCCCCCGAAAATGGTGGCATAAATGCCAGTTTTGCATTTTCCTCAATGGGCTCATTGTCAAAGACTATTTTATTATTGACTGCAATCACAAATTTTGCAGTAGCTAAATTAGGATACTGCATTTTCATGACCATACTTAATGCATCTATGCTACCTGGATTGTCTACCACTACATTACTGCATCCAGTTTTATCTGCCAATTGCCCAAAAAATATAATTTCAATGCTCATGACTTAAGTAAGTATTAATTTAACAGATGCCATTAACAAGATCACGGCTAAAGTATATTTTAAAATTTGCTGATTGAATTTTAAAGATCCTAACCATGCACCAGCCATACCTCCAACAAATGCAATGGCTACAAAACTCAACATAGCTGGTTCCAATTTAATTCCATGAGACCATTGCCCTGCCAATCCTGCTACCGAATTTACAAAAATAAACAATGCACTGATGGCTGCGGTTTGCTTTTGATTGGTCCAACTTAACAACAACAATACTGGTGAGAGCAAGATGCCTCCGCCAATGCCTATCAAGCCAGATAGAAAACCAATGATGGCTCCAACCAATAAAGAGATTGGCCAATTGGAGTCCTTTAAATCTTTATCTGCTGTATTGGGATAAATAAAAAATCTTAAGACAGGAAATAACAACAATACCCCCAATACTTTTTTATAAATATGCGCGTCCAAAGCAATGGTACCGCCTAAAAATGAAAAGGGGATGGAGGCCAAGGCAAAGGGCAAAAATAATTTCCATTTAAAATGTCCACCTTTATAAAAAAGAATAAAGGAAGTGAGGGAGACAAATAAATTTAAAATAAGTGCAGTGGGTTTCATTACTTCTGGGGCAAAACCATAAATGGCCATCAAGGCCAAATAACCACTGGCGCCGCCATGCCCCACCGATGCATACAATAAAGCCACTACAAATAATAATATAAAAAAACTACTACTCATAGAATATATTAGGGTAATAAATGAATGTGAATGATAGTGCCTTTAGTAATTTCTTCGACTTCCTCGGGCAATATGGCCAAACAATTGGCAACTGCATAAGAGGCTAATTTATAAGACTCTTGTCCAGTAAGTAAAGTTACATTTTCCCCATCATACATGGCTTTGGCAAAATGCGTTAAACCTTGCAGTTTTTTAAAAGTATGGGCAATGGGGGCTTGTATCGCTTTTAGTGAAACTGTTTGATATGTTAATTTTTCTATTGCTGGTAAGACATATTCATAAAAACAAGTCAATACCGATGATGGATTGCCTGGAAGCCCAAAAATAATTTTCTCTGCTTTTAGGCCAAACAATAATGGCTTTCCTGGTTTTTGTTTTATTTTATGAAAAACAGTTTTTACTTGACAATTGTCAAAAGCCATTAAGGTGAAATCATAGTCACCCACACTTACACCTCCTGTCATTAATACAATATCGGTTTCCTTGATTAAACTATTTAATTCATTTGTAATTTGTACAAGATCGTCTTTTACTTGCTTGACTTTTATTTCTTTAATATTTAATGCTTCCAAAGCAGCCATTAAAGTATAACTATTGGATTCATATACTTGTCCCTCTTTTAAATCCGAACCTACTGTTTGTAATTCATTACCAGTAACAAGGATGCCAATTCTTGGTGCAGGATAAACCATTACTTTTTCTATACCCATGCCTGCTATAAAACCAATAGCAGCTGGTTTCAAAATCATGCCTTTTGTTAATGCCCTTTCTCCTTTTTTGATTTCTGATCCAATGGCTCGAACATGATCTCCTTTTTTTATTTTTTCATCTAATACGGTTAAAACTACTCCATCAATTTTAGCTTTTTCTTGCATCAACACCGTATCTGCACCTTCGGGTACCAAAGCCCCTGTGAATATTCTAACGGCTGTTCCTTTTTCAATTGCTTTTATTTGACTGGCCCCTGCAGCCACTTCACCTACGATGGTATATGGTTGGTTGTTTTCGTTGAAACAAAATGTATAGCCATCCATATTGGATTGAGAAAAACTTGGAACGTCTTTGGATGCGATGATGTCTTGGGCAAGGACTAAACCTCCTGCCTCTTTTAAATTAACTTTCACTGCAGCTAGCGTCATGACATGCTCTTTTATTAAGGTCCATGCACGCGCTACTGTAATCATTGTTTCCATACTACGAATATACTAAATCAACCACCAATACTTATCATGGTTCTATTGTGTAAGGCTGTTGTTTCTATCTTTTCCATATCGATGGTAAACTGTCCGCCCAATGCCTCTTTTTTTTCACTGATGTTTTGATAAATCAATGGCTTAATGTCCTCCCCCTTTCTATAAGCACCTAAAATATCGGTTTCGGATTGGGAGAATAGACAATTTTTCATTTTGCCATCCGCTGTCAATCGGATTCGATTACAATCTCCACAAAAAGGCGCACTCATGGTACTAATTACAGCAAAGGTGCCTGCATGACCTGGTACTTTAAATTTCTTAGCAGTTTCATGGGGCAATCTACTTAAAGGTTCTATTTCAAATTGAGTACTTACTTTATCCAAAATTTGTTGCAGGGTAATTACTTTATCGCTATTCCATTTATTTCTATCAAAGGGCATAAACTCTATAAAGCGAATATGTACTGGCGTATCTTTTGTCCATTTTACAAAATCAATAATTTCTTCGTCATTTACTCCCTTCATCGCGACCACATTTACTTTTACATTTATGTCATTGTCCAACATCAATTGGATATTGCGCATCACTTGCTCTTGCTTATCACGCTTGGTCATTAAAATGAAGCGATCTTTTTGAAGGGTATCCAAACTTATATTCAATGATTTGATACCTGAATTTTTTATCACCTCTACAAATTCATGCAAACGCGTCCCATTAGTAGTCATGGTTATTTCGACATTCAACTTTCCTAAACGTCTTAATATATCTGCAAAATCTTTTCTAACCAAGGGTTCGCCCCCTGTTAATCTAATTTTTTTTACTCCTTCCTGTACATAAGCTTTTGCAATGGCTTCAATTTCATCTGCCTGCATCAATTGTTGATTGGGTGTAAATTGATAATCCTCCTCAGGCATACAATAAAAACATCTTAAATCGCAATTGTCCGTTAAAGAAATACGTAAGTAATCGTGTACTCTATTAAATTTATCTACAATCATTCTTTTCCCTTGATTAATTTTTTATAATCTTCTTCTGTATCAATATCTACTAGGCCCTGCTCAAACTGTAATTTAGCTACTTCTTGGATGTTGTGGTTAATTATATTTTTTGCACCCCTATCTCCTTTCAAAGCCAATAATTCGGGAAAAGTGCATGTATGAAATAGGGCAGGCGTACCCATTACACCCGCATAATAACAGGCAGCCATGGGCATCCCTGATTTTTCTTGCAATGCCAATAAGGATAAGATTTGATGGCGCTTTAAAAATGGCTGATCACAAACCAAAATCATTACCCCGTCTATGGCTGGATTCTTTTGGAGAAGAGCTTGTAAACCACTGCTAATTGAATTGCCCATCCCTTCTGCCCAGGATTCATTCAATAATATAGCAATGCTGGGTTTTGTTAATTGAGCTTTTATTTTTTCAGCATGGGCACCTAAGACCAATAACATTGGAAAATCAACGGTTTCTTTTACAATATCAATGAGTCGATTGATAAGGGTTTTGCCTTCATACATCAACAATTGTTTAGGGCTGCCTAATCTTTTGCTTTGGCCAGCTGCTACAATAAGTATCCCACAATTTTTTATACTATGACTCATGCACTATGAATTTGATCTTTCTTCCATTTTAACATAGTGCCTTTTTTATGATTAAATACCGCTTGAATTTCGGCTATTATACTTGTTGCAATTTCCTCAGGGCTTGCAGCGCCAATGTCTAAACCAGTTGGACCATAAATTTTTGCTAATTTTTCATCGGTAATGTCCACAGCTTTAAGCTTCAGATCTGTTAAAATCTTTTCTAATTTTTTCTTAGGGCCTAACAAACCAATGTAATTTATTTCTGTTTCAATCAATGCATGCATCATTTGTAAATCATAATTGTAATTGTGCGTCATTAACACAAAACAAGTTTTGCTGTCAATTTTTATTTGTTCTAATACTGCTGCTGGTTTGCTCACCAAAATTTGACAAGCACTGATAAATCGATCTGCCTTGGCATGCGTATTACGCCCATCAACTATTTTTACTTCCCATCCCAAGATGCTGGCTATTTGCATCATGGGGATGGCATCATTACCTGCACCTACAATGACCAAGGAAATAGGGGGTGCAATAAATTCAATAAATACATTGGTTAATACCCCTTGCAAAGTAAAATCTTTGAAGGAAGATTTTTTTTGTGTAAATATTTCTGTTAGCGTTGGTTGAATGGATGATTTTAAATCATTGTCTTTGATAGAGGAGGTAATGGTTCCATCGGGTTCTGCTAATAAACAAGTACCTATCTGAATTTCTCTTTTATCTTTTAAATTAAACAGCGTAATCAAAACAGCTTCCTGTCTTATGGCAATGGCCTTTCGTAACAATTCAATTGGATTCAAGGGATCATTAATTTGTATGAACTCAAACAATACTTGTATGACTCCTTCACAACCCAATTGAATACCTACACTTGCCTCCTCTTCATGGCTGGTGTCATAAGTGATTAACCTAGATTTTTTTTCTGTAAAAGTTAACAAAGCTTTTTTTAATGCATCTCCTTCCAAACAGCCGCCACTAATGGCGCCTATCATTAAGCCATTTTCCAATACCAACATTCTTGCACCTGGCCCTCGATAAGAAGATCCTTCCAAATGAACCACTGTTGCTAAGACACAAGCTTGCCCTGCTTTTTTAGCGGAGTCATATGCATGGACAATATCTAGTAGTTCTTTCATTCAAAAAAATAATTAATAAGGCTGATAGCCTTTGACTACCGCTTTTTTGGCCAATGCTACTTCACTTACATTCATTAATGGCGCTTTGTTACCCCAAGTATTTCTGATGTAATTAATTACATCCGCTACTTCTTGATCGGTAATGGTTATGCTCGCCATTTCTGCGTCATACTTTTCACCTTTGACCACAATAGGACCACGAACCCCTTGTAATACTATTTTTACCAATCTGTTTTTGTCAGTAAGATTGCCCGTTTTTACCAAGGAAGGAAATGCAGAAGGTACCCCATTGCCATCTTCCATATGACAGGAGATGCAATAGGTTTCATATACTGCTTGCCCTTTTTTTAAGCTTGCTTGTGGTGCAGTTGGAGAAAAAGATTGACTGCCAATGGCAATGATTACAAGAAGAGTAAAGAGGATAAATTTTTTCATACTAGAAATTTATTTGCTAATAAAAAAGATTGCCCATAAAGCAATCTTTTTTTTGAAAACAATTTTTAATTGAATTAGCTTTTTGGCATGTCATTAATAAAAGGTTGATTGTAAAATCTTTTTCCTGTTACCTTATACAAAGCATTGGCTACTGCAGCAAAGACAGGTGGAAAAGGTGGTTCACCTAAACCTGTTGGATCAATGCTGTTTTTTACAAAATGAACATCAATTTTTTTAGGCGCTTCTTTATGGCGAATGATTCTGTATTGATTTAAATTCTTTTGCACTGGTGAACCTTTTTCAATACGCAAGCCACCATACAATGCATTGCCAATACCATCTATCACCGCACCTTCGACCATATTTTTTGCACCTTCTGGATTTACTACAAATCCACAATCCATCGCAGTAACTACATTTTCTACATAGGGTTGGCCATTTCTCATGATGATGTCTACAACATGCGCTGCATAAGAATTGTGACAGAAATAAGCAGCTACACCACGATGTGCATTTTTATTGTTCTTGCTTACCCAATTTGATTTTTCTTTTACCAATTCTAATACGCCTATATATCTATCCGCATCATACTCATTATTTTTTCCTACAGGATTTGCTTTTGCTTTTTTAAGCAATTCAATTCTATAATCAATAGGGTCTTTGCCAATGGTTTCTGCCAACTCATCAATAAATGATTGCTCTGCAGAGGCAATAAAATTAGACCCTGGCGCTCTGAAAGCACCAATAGTGATATTAGAAGGAATTTCCCATCCTTCTGCAATATAATTTTCAAAAGCCCCAGCAGGAAAACGATTTTCATGTACTGCGCCTTCGGGCATGCCACCCCCTTTTACATGTATCGCAGTTACTTTATTATTTTCATCTATCGCAGCTTTAAAAGAAACCATATAGGTAGGACGATAAATACCATTGGTTAAATCATCTTCTCTTGAATAAATTAATTTAATTGGTGCTTTGGCTTTTTTTGAAATATGTCCAGCTTCTACAATATAATGCCCATAAGCCCTGCGGCCAAATCCTCCACCCATTCTTGCCAATTTCATTTCTAGTTTATCGGCAGGTATATCCAAATTCTTAATGATGTTTTGTTTGATCATTTCTGGAATTTGTATCGGTGCTACAAAAAATGCTTTTTCATCGGTGATGTGTGCAAAGCAACTAATCGGCTCCATTGGATTGTGTGCCAAGAAAGGGGCTGAATAAGTTCTTTCCAATATTTTTTTAGCTTTGGAAAATGCAGCTTCTGGATCTCCATCTTTTCTTAAAATTTTTCCAGGCTTCCCTTGCATCTCTGACATTTGTTTCATATGGTCTACCGTACTCTCCAATCCAGCTGGAGTAATTTCTTCTTTTTTTCGACCCCAGGCAGCCACCATTTCTTTGGTTGTTTCAATGGGCACCCATTGTGCTACTACTTTTTTTCTTGCATTCATTACTTCCCAAGTAGAATTTCCTACTACTGCAATTAATTTATTAAATGCCCTAGTATCAAATCCCCCTCTTTCATAATCATCTTTGTATACTTGTATATCAAATACATTTTTAATGCCTGGCATCTTCAATGCTTCTGTTGCATCGAATGATTTTAAAGTCATCCCAAAGGCAGGTGGATGTATGGTCATGGCAATCAACATGCCTTCGTGTTTGTAATCCATTGTAAATAAGGAATCACCTGCCACTATATTTTTTCCAACTTTGTTTTTTTGAGGTGTACCTATTAAAGTAAACTCGCTTGTCTTTTTTAAATTTACTTTTTCTGGCTTTGTTAATTTTGATGCTGCTGTTGCCAATGCCCCGTAAGTAGCTGTTTTATTGGAACCTTGATGTGAGACCAAGCCTTTGCTGGCAGTTAATTCTGTCACTGGAACATTCCACTCATTGGCCGCTGCTTGCTTTAACATTTCTCTTGCGGTGGCACCTGCTGTTCTTAAAGGCATCCAAGCATTTTTCATCCCCATACTTCCTCCAGTAAATTGACTTTTAAAACGGGGGGTATCAAAATCACCCATTTCAACTATCACTTTACTAAAATCAACTTCTAGTTCTTCTGCAATCATCATTGGAAGGGAGGTCATCACATTGGTCCCAAATTCTGGATTGGGACAAAATATTTTTATTTGATTGTCTGGTGTAATTTTTATAAATCCATTCAATTCAATCCAGTCTTGCACTGGAGCTTTGCTTGCCAATGCTTCGTTAGGAATTAAATTGGCCAATACATTAAATCCAATCATCATTCCTCCACCAGTTAAAGTAGAAACTTTTAGGAAGGAACGACGACTATAATTTTCTTTTATCTTTTCCATTGTCTAAAAATTTTTATTTGGTGGTTGATTTTGCTGCCTGATGAATGGCTGCTTTAATTCTAACATAAGTTCCACAACGACATAAATTTCCTGTCATCGCAGCATCTATTTCATCATCGGTTGGATTAGGTTTGGTTTTTAGCAAGGAAACTGCTGCCATAATTTGTCCTGTTTGACAATAACCGCATTGGGCTACATCTAATTCCAACCAAGCTTTTTGCACTGGATGCATTGTACCCACTTCAGCAACAATACCTTCGATGGTGGTAATTTCCTGAACTCCTACAGCAGACAATGGCAATTGACATGATTTTAATGCACGACCATTTAAGTGTATAGTGCAAGCGCCACAAGCACCCACACCACAACCAAATTTGGTACCAATTAAATTTAGATGGTCTCTTAATACCCATAAAACCGGAGTAGCAGGGTCTAAATCTACTTCGTATTTTTTACCGTTTACTTTAAGATTCATTTTTGACATAGTGCGCAATATTTAAACATCATCCATTAAAATAGATGCTAAAAATACTTTATTTTTTTAGTAAAAAATTACAGTATTCAATCAATTTGATAAACGATTGAATTAAATAATAATGTAATGTATAATTAGGGGTAATCGACTCAGTTAAATCCCCATGTACCAAGCCCAACCGTTGTCGCCATTCTTATTGGTATCTACAAAGTTTTCAGTGACCACAATACGTTTAAGATACTTAATGCTTTGGCCCCCTATTTGGGTTTCCATTCTCACACGAATGGGCGCTCCATGTTGAATAGGTAAATTTTTGCCATTCATTCCATAAGCAAGTATGGTTTGAGGATGAAAGGCATCAATCATATCAAAACTTTGATTGTAATCATCATAACTGTAAAAAGTTACAAATCTAGCCTTGGGCATAATGCCTGCATGATCTAAAACAACGCCTAAGGGTACACCGGTCCATTCTCCAATAGCAGACCATCCCTCTTCACAAGTATGGCGTGTAATTTGTGTTCTTGATTTAAATTTTTGAAGATCGTCCATTGAATAGCTAGCAGGCCTTGCGACTAAACCCTCGATAGATAATTTCCAATGGGCAAAATTATTGCGATGCAATAGTTCATAGTCTTTACTAAATCCAGGCAAAGACGCATCGGAAGGATTGATAGAACCTGTAGCAGGAAAAGAAGAAATATCAGCTCTACTGTATTCTTTTGATAAAGCCCTTACATTTAGCAGGGATCTTTGTGCTTCGTAAGTAAAAATATCTCCCATTCTTAATAAATGTCCATAAGTGGGTGGCGTAGGCTTGGAGCATCCTCCTAATAAAAGGGAACCCATGGCAGATACACCAGTGATCAACGCAGTTCTTCGAGTGATAATATTTTTCTTTTCCATTTTAATTATTTTTTTATAGTCATTGCTAAGAGCTGCTTTTTAAAACCAGACTTTACAATCATCCAAATATGAATTAATAAAAAGAGTACTAACAATACTGCTGCGAAAAAATGTATGGTGCGTGCAGATTGTGCACCAAAAAATATAGTTAATAAAAAAGGATAGGAGGCAGTGATAGCAGGCGACATGGTAAGTCCCGTTAAGGCAATGGTAGGCAGTAAAATAAAAATGACCATTAAATAACTTAGCTTTTGAAGTAAGCCATATTGGGGACCTTTCAAATAGGCGATACTTGATTTAAGATGTTCTTTAATTTCTTTTACAAAAGTTTCGAAAGTCAATTCTTTTAATCTTGGAATTAGATTGTTTTTGATATGGCCTGAAAAAATAGCAATGACTAAATAATACACCCCACTAAATACCATGATCCAAGCTGCTAAAAAATGTAAACTTCTGCCCCATCCGTTTTGATTAAAAATATCATAAGTGCGTCCTGCTGAAATAGGCGAATTGGGTTGATCAAAAATGGCCTGTGCTGGCGCCCAACCACCATGATGATAATTTCTACTGATAGGAAATTCAAATAAAGCTGGCATCAAATCATTGCCTGCATTGCCCCAATACAATCTTGGATGCACCATGATAATCTCAACACCACTGAATACCAATAATAAAAAGCCCAAAGTGCCCACCCAATGCGAAATTTTTACCCATAGACTATGGTAGGTTTTGACCGGCCTGCTTGTATTTTCTGACATCTTGGTAATTAGGATTGGTTTTTTAATGACTTCCTTAAAGATATCAATTTAAAATAATAATAGCAGAAAAAATTAATATAGCGCACTAAGGACCAAATCTTTAACTTGTAAAAGAATCTGAAGTAACCCTGATTACTTTTGATTGCTTATTTCAACAATAGCTCGAAGCTATTTGCAAAATTGTACTTTCTTAAACCTTTTCCTATTATGTTTGTTATTATGTTATATGAAAAAGGCAAAATACTTACTTTTACTACTTGGTGTCTTATTTTTTACCCTTCAATCATTTGCTATTATGGGCGTATTTACAGTTGAAAAACAAAAATATGAAGTTGTATTTAAAGGCAAAGGTTTTGAAATAAGACATTATCCTTCGGTGATTTTAGCAACCGTTTACTCGAGCGCAAAAAACTATAAAGAGCTTGCGAGCCCTGGTTTTAGAAAAATTGCTGGTTATATATTTGGCAATAATGAATCCAAAACAAAAATTGCCATGACAGCCCCGGTGCACATGGATATGAATAGTGATGTTTCCAGCATGAGTTTTGTAATGCCTAGTGAATATGGAATAAACAATTTACCAAAGCCCAATTCACCCGATGTTAAAATTCAACAAACAGCAAGTGAGTATGTAGCGGTCATTGCCTTTGGTGGTTACGCCAATGACAATAGTATTAAAGAACAGAGTGAAAAATTAAATACTTTATTATTAGAAAATAAAATTAAAGTAATTGGAAAATTTAGATTTTTAGGCTACAATGCCCCTTATCAATTTATTGGCAGAAAAAATGAAGTGATTGTTACAGTAGATTGGAAGCAATAAAATTTAATTTACAAGCGCGCTGCTATATGATCTAAAACTTGAAATGCAGTCTCTGCCATTTTGTTTCCCTTATTGTCTAGTAAGGGATTGATTTCGGTAAACTCGATACAGCCTACTTTTTTTGTAGCAATAAATGCATCTATAATTTCTATAATTTCAGAGGCATAAAAGCCAATAGGAACAGGGGTTCCAGTGCCATAGGAAACAGAATCACAATCCATAGAATCTACATCAAAAGAAATGTAAATAAAATCACAATCTTTTAAATGGTTAATGGCTTCTTGTACATTTTTTTGCAATCCATTATTTCTTAATGATGCTACTTGATAATTTTGAATTTGATGTTGCGCAATTAATTTTGCTTCGGGGGTTTCAAAATCTCGTAGTCCAAAATAAACCAAATGCGCTGGCAAAAACTTTGAACCATTGATGCCAATATTTTTAAGATGATTCCAATTTGCGAATGTACCTGGTTCCAACTCATTTATTTGACAAGCTAAATTATCTAATCCCAAAGCCGCTGCTAAAGGCATGCCATGTATATTGCCCGAAGGCGAGGTAAATGGTGAATGCAAATCGGCATGCGCATCTATCCAAATTACACCCAATGTTTTAGTTGGATGCGCTGCTTTAATCCCACTGATGGTACCTAGTGCAGAAGAATGATCCCCAGATAAAACAATAGGGAAAAACCCATCTTTGATATTTTGCTTCACAACAGTTGCTACTCTTTCGCATTGCTCCGCAACATCTTCAATTCTTTTTGCAAAATTATTATTGACCTTATTGTAAATGGTTTCATTGTGCGTGGGCACATCCTCAAATAAGTGTTTATGAAAAAAATCATTGTGGCTATTGATGGCTGCAATTTCAATGGCATCAATGCCCATGTCGGAACCGCGCGTTCCAGCACCAATATCGGATCTATTTTTTATAAGTTTAATGGTCATACTACAAATTTTATCATTCGCCTTATGCAAAGGTCGTCAAATAATAATGGTTCAAGAATTCGTTTATAATGTATCATCAAAACTTAATATACTGGCCATTAATTCCTATTATAATACCATAATATAATGATTTTCAATAGTTTATAAAATATGTTTTTGCTTGCCATTTAAATAAAATCATCATTTTGAATTGTTCAATACTGATTTAAAATATAACTTTAGAAATATTGATTGCATCATTATTATTAATCACATTTTTAAAATAAATCCCTACCTATGAAACAGGAAAATCCAGGTTCAAGAAGAAAATTCTTACAACAAATTGGCGCTACCAGCATCGCAGCCATTGCCTCCCCTTTGCATTCACTTGCTGCCCAAGAAAAAGCAGAAGAGAGAATATTGTTTTATGAAAAGAAGGTTTCTGCTGGTGAAAAAATTAGATTGGGTGTAATTGGTTTTGGTGTGCAAGGTCATTTTGATTTGGCCACTGCATTGAAAGTACCTGGTATTGAATTGGCAGGCATTTGTGATTTGTATACAGGCAGATTGGTAAATGCAAAAGAATTGTATGGCAATGATTTATATACGACTAGAAATTATCAAGATCTTTTAAACAAGGCTGATATTGATGCAGTGATTATTGCCACCACCGATGTTTGGCATGCGCGCATTACCATTGATGCTCTTTCAAAAGGCAAACACGTGTATTGTGAAAAACCAATGGTATACAAGATTGATGAAGGGTATAAAGTAATTGCTGCTCAAAAAAAATACAATAAGGTTTTACAAGTAGGCTCTCAACGTGTAAGTAGTATTGGACTTGCCAAGGCAAAAGAATTATTGGCTGCGGGTGAAATTGGAAAATTAAATATGGTGAACGCTATTTATGATAGACAAAGTTCCATTGGTGCTTGGGAATATACCATTCCAAAAGATGCGAGTGCGGAAACAACCGATTGGGGTAAGTTTATTGAGGCAACAGAGAAAATGGAATTTGATGCTAAAAAGTTTTTCTGGTGGCGCGCATTTAAAGAAGTAGGTACAGGTGTTGCTGGAGATTTATTTATTCATTTATTAAGTGGCACACATATGATTACCAATTCTAAAGGCCCTGAAACCATTTACAGCACTGGACAATTTAGTCAATGGAAAGATGGAAGAAACATGCCTGATGTGATGTCGGGCGTAATGCAATACCCCGATTGTACCGATCATCCTGCATTTCAATTAACACTTCAAGTAAATTTTATAAGTGGTACGGGCGGACAAGAAATTATCAGATTGATTGGTTCCGAAGGCGTGATTGATGTAAAAGGAAATGATTTAAGTATTAAACACAGTTTGATGCCTGAAGCGCCTGGATTTGGCGGCTATGATTCTTTATTTACATTCTCTAAATCGATGCAAACAGAAATGCAAAAAGAATATGATGCTAAATGGTCCGAAGCACAGAAGAAAAGAAAAACAAAAGAAGATGTTTCTTTTAAAGCACCTGCTGGATATAATGAACATCTGGATCATTTTACTAACTTTTTTGATTCCATCAGGACTGGTAAAAAAGTAGTAGAAGATGCCGAATTTGGATTTAGAGCCGCAGCACCTGCTTTATCTTGCAATGAAAGTTATTTTAGTAAAAAAATTATTCATTGGGATCCAATTGCAATGAAGTTAAAATAGTAACTATTTAACCTCATTCAATTAATTTAAATACCCCTAATGAAAAACATTATTTTGCTTTCCCTTTTTTTGCCATTATTATTGAGTGCTCAAAAACAAATGGTTCAAACCAAACTGGGACCAATAAGTGGCATTAAAAAAAATGGTATTCAAATTTTCAAAGGAATTCCTTTTGCACAAGCACCCATAGGTCAATTACGTTGGAAGGCGCCGCAACCTATGAAGCCTTGGAAAGATATAAAAGATTGTACCTTATTTGGTCCAAGCCCTTATCAGCCTTTGCCAGTTCCATTTATGTGTTGGTCGGAGGAATACTTAATACCAAAAGCGCCGATTAGTGAAGACTGTTTGTATTTAAACGTTTGGGCACCCAAGAAAACAAAGCAAAAAAAAGCAGTACTGGTTTATATTTATGGTGGTGGCTTTAGAACTGGCGGCGCTGGTTGTGCCATTTATGACGGCGAATCTGTAGCAAAAAAAGATGTGGTATTTGTTTCGATCAATTATAGAGTAGGTGTATTTGGATTTTTAGCACATCCAGCATTAACCAAAGAAGCGCCTTATAAAAGTTCAGGTAATTATGCTTTGTTAGATATGGTGGCTGCTTTACAATGGGTACATGACAATATAGAAATATTTGGTGGTGACCCTAGTAGAGTGACTATTGCAGGACAATCGGCTGGTGCTTTTGCTGTTAATTTTTTATGTGCCTCTCCTTTAACCAAAGGATTGATTCATGGCGCAATTGCAGAAAGTGGTGGAAGTATTTTAGCGAGTACATTAAGACCTCATCTACTTTTAAAAGAGGCTGAAGCACAAGGCGTAGCATTTGCAGAAAGTTTAAACTGTTCTAATATTGAAGCATTAAGAAACAAATCATCCGAAGAAATTTTAAAAGCCAATAGCGGTTTAAGCGCACCCATTGAAGATGGATATTTTTTACCCAACTCCATGATGGATATTTATATGCGCAATGCACAAAATGATATCCCTACCATTATTGGATGGAATGAAGATGATAAAATGATAGGTAAGCCATTGCCTGCTAACCAATATATTGAATCTATCAGAAAACAATTTGGTGCAAAAGCAAATGCAGTATTGGCCTTGTATCCTGGGAATACCGATGAAACTGCTGCAAAATCTCAAGGAGAATTGAGCAGAGATCAAACTTTTGGTATACAGGGATTTACTTGGGCCAATTTACAAAGTGAAAAAGGCAAAGCCCCTGTGTATGTTTACAGTTTTGATAGAAAATTACCTGCAAGTACTCCAGCCACCGATTTTGGCGCTTTTCATACGGGTGAAGTAGTTTATGCATATGATAATTTATCTACTGTCAATAGACCTTGGTTAAAGGAAGATCATGAACTAGCGTTAAGTATGTCTACTTATTGGACCAATTTTGCTAAAACAGGCAATCCAAACAAAGCGGGTTTGGTAGCATGGCCTAGTTATTCAATTACCGATAAGAAAATTATCCATTTTGATAAAAAAATTATGGTAGATAAATTAGCTACTGAACAAAAACTAATACTTTTAACTTCTTTAAATTAATGCTCATTTTATGAAGAAATATTGCTACTTACTTGTGGCTACTATCGTCTTGTCGCTTTCAATAAAAGCACAAGTATTGCCATTGAAAGAACAGGCCAAAGTAATTGACGAAATTCTTGCTGACCGCATCAATAATTTATTGCCTTCTTTAATGGAGAAAAACAATATGGACATGTGGGTGATTATTTCTAGAGAATACAACGAAGATCCTATACTTAAAACCATGTTACCTGCTACTTGGCTAAGCGCTAGAAGAAGAACCGTTATTGTTTTTTATAATAATCCTAGCACCAAACAATTTAAAAAATTAGCAGTAGCTCGTTACAGTGTAGGTGATCAAATTGAAGCAGCATGGGATCTGAAAAAATTTCCTGATCAATGGGATGCACTCAATAATATTATTGAAACTTTGCATCCACAAAAAATTGGATTGAATATTTCTGCTGATTTTGCACATGCTGATGGATTAGATCATACTGAATATCTAGAGTTTACCAATAAATTAAGTGTAAGTAATAAAGCAAAAATTGTTTCTGCAAATAACTTAGGCGTGGCTTGGTTAGAAACCAGAACCGAAAGAGAAATGCAATTGTATCCGCAGCTCAACAGCATCACCCATAAAATAATAGCCGAAGGTTTTAGTGGCAAAGTCATTACACCAGGTATTACTACCAGCGATGATTTGGTTTGGTGGTTTAGACAAAAAATGAATGATATGGGATTAAGTACTTGGTTTCATCCATCAGTTGAAATTCAAAGAAACGATGCAGCCACATTTGATCATTTAAAAGCCTTTACCAATACAGACAAAGACAATATCATTAGAGCTGGCGATTTATTGCATGTTGATTTTGGCATTACCTATTTAAGATTAAATACTGATGTTCAAGAACACGCTTATGTTTTACAGCCTGGTGAAAAAGAAGCACCTGCTTATTTAATTGCTGGAATGGCTAAAGCCAATCGTTTGCAAGACATTTTAACCAGTAAATTCAAAGAAAATAAAACGGGGAATCAAATACTTTCAGAAGCCTTAACGCAAATGAAACAAGAAGGCATCAATGGGAGTATCTACACGCATCCCATTGGGTTTCATGGACATGCAGCCGGACCTACGATTGGTATGTGGGATCAACAAAATGGCGTGCCAGGGAGTGGAGATTTCCCAATGCATTATCAAACCAATTACTCTATTGAATTAAATGCAGCAAGCTTTATAAAAGAATGGAACAAAGAAGTACGCTTTATGTTAGAACAAGATGGCCACTTTGATGAAAAAGGTTTTTGGTATTTAGACGGTCGTCAAACCAAATTACATTTAATAGGTGGCGCCAATAATTAAATTGTACTCCACCCATTTTAAATGTTTTTATTTGAATTATTTTTTTACTGCGTACTTGATCGTTCTCGCATCTTTAATGACCCCTTTCCAATTTAAGCCATAACCAAAGTCATATAGATGTCCTTGACTATCTTTATAAGTAGCCATGTCATGCGGCACATCTTCTGATTGCTTTTCTACCCAACTCATATTCAATGGCATTTGCATTGGCAACAAACCACTGGGTTCTACTTTTCCTGAAATGATGTCCAGTTGTGCTTCAACTTGAACACCAAATTCTCCTACGATTGCATCTACTTCTTTTTCAAATTCACCAAATACCATTGGATTGGTTAATGCAACAGAAATGATGACAGGCTTGCCATTCATGGCTTTCTTTGTATCCAAAATTGTACTTAAATCGGGATAAGAATTTGATTTTGATGTTTTGCCTAAGTAGGTTCTGTCTGTAATGGTAGGATCCACAATTGGATCTCCTGCAGCAATACTATGTGCTCTTGCATCGGTTGCTGTGTAATCTTTTAACTGTAAACTAATGGGCATGTATCCATTTCCACCAGCTTCTCTATCTGCTCTACTGTAACCACCACTAATTGGACTCTTTATAAACACAATTGCAAAATCTGCTTTACTTGGATCTTCTGTTACGGTATAATACTTTTTAACCAAGTCTAGATTAATTGGATATTCTGTTTTTTCAGGAGTAGCTTGTCCAAAAAAGTTAACACTTGCTGGTGTAGTTCTTTTTGGAATATAAACCATCTTTCCTTTGGCAATGGGCAAAGTTTTATTTTGATTTTTTATCATCACAATTGATTTTAATTGTGCATCATATCCTGCTTTCATAAATTCAGGTTTCCCTACAATGGTCATAGATTCTTTCGGATCTAAATAAGGATTTTCAAATAAGCCTACTCTGAACATATTTAACAACAACCGAACAGCTGATTGTTCAAAACGCTTACGCATAAATGCTTCTCCATATTCTTTTACGCCCATTTGATAGGCTTCTAAAACTGGTTTTACATCATTGTTTCCACCAAATTGATCTACTCCCGCCATCAATACTTTATAATGACGCTCTGCAATACTTAGCTTTTCAACACCCCATGATTTTCCAGCAAATACATCTGGCTTAGCCCCTTCATTTCCAGTGATACCCCAATCTGTACATACTACTCCATCATATTGATATTTATTTCTTAACAAATCTGAGATGATATATTTACTAAAACCATTGCCTACATTTTCTCCATTTTTTGTATCCTGATTAACAGAGATCGTATAATATGGCATTACGGCTGCTGCTTTTTTAGTACTGCCTTCTAATTTGAATGCACCATTCACAAATGTTCTTAAATGCATGGGGAAGTTCTTCCCAGGATATACTGCGAACTTTCCATAAGCAAAGTGACCATCTCTGCCAGCTTCTTCAGGACCACCCCCTGGCCAATGTTTCACCATGGCATTCACACTGTAATTGCCCCATCCATTGTATTTGTCAATAGATTGCGGTGAAGTTTGAAATCCATCTACATAGGCACGGGCCATTGCTGTTGCTAAATCTGGATCTTCCCCAAAAGTGCCTACAAATCTGTTCCATCTTGGCTCGGTAGCTAAATCAATTTGAGGAGACAATGCCGTTGTAATACCTAATGCCCTGTATTCCTTAGAAGCAATAGCACCAAATTTTTTGGTGATGGATGGATCAAATGTTGCAGCCAATCCTAATTCTTCAGGCCATTGGGAAATAGTACCACCAGATCCTGCATTGTATTCTGCATTTTTATTCGCACCGTTTCTTGGGTCAGAACTATTATTAGAAGGAATGCCCATGCCAATTTTTTCTACTAATTTTTGAACATTGTTGTTCCAAGTGGAAGATACAATCGGATTCTCTACAGAGGTGATTAATACATGTCTCACTTTATCTGTAGATAAAAAAGTAATTTGTTGATCGGTTAAATCGGAAGCTTTTGCACCACTCTCTTGAAATGTTTTTCCATTGTAAGTGGCACTGAATCTGCCTCCAGCAGCCATGGGTATGGCTTGATGCGCACTGTACAACATCAATCCTGCAATTTCTTCAATTGTTAATTTAGCTGCTAAATCTTTAGCGCGGTCATTTACATTTAAGCGCCAATCTTCATATGCATCCACGATACCATTTTTATTTAAATCTTTAAATGGAAGACCCTCTTTCATAATAATCTTTACACCAGATTCGGTAGAATACCCTAAAGTTATTTGATTATTGACTTTAATTTTTTTAACATTGTCTGTCAAAGTAATTTCCTCAAATTTTTGTTGAGCTTGAGCTAAAACAGGTAGGATGAATAAGCAAAATAAAATTTTTTTCATAATGGTAGATTGTACTATTTGTATAAAGCAATGGCAAGCGTTTGCCTTATAAATGTAATGCATAATTGTGTCTCTATAACACAATTAAATGCACTATTGTATGAATGGAGTCAAAATAGGGTTATAGTTGAACTATAATAAGTATCAGTTGGTTAATTCGCCCCGTCTTCCATACCGCCTTCTTCTTTTCTTTCCTTTTTAAATTCTAGCTTTCCAAATCGCCAATTGAAGCTTATACCAAAAGATCTAGAAGGCACATACCTAATTAGATTTGAATTAAAATTAGACCCACTAATTTGAGTTTGTTGCTTAATGTATTCTGCAAAAGGATTATTCGCTACCAAACCTAAACTAGCTTTGCTGTTCCAAAATCTTTTACGCAGGGCGAAGCTATAAGAGGCATTGGCAGGATATTTACCTTGCACTTCATTTCGTGCAGAATTAAAATTACCAAACCACTCGGTCACTAAAGTTTTAGAAAACTCGTAAGTCAAATTTACATTTGCTCTCCAGTTTTGACTGGATGCGTTATAATTTGGATCGATGCTATTCAAAATCTTTCTATAATAATAAGAGAGATTGGTTCTAATACTAAATGCATTGGAAACTTTGATGTCACCAAACAGGTTTACGCCTGTATTTTTCTCCATCCCTATATTCTGGTTTTTGCTTAAGTTCACATTGTAGTATAAGCTATCACCCACTTGCAAGCTTGGATAATAAGTAACATAGGGTTGAATGTCTTGATCGGAATTGCGTTGAAATAAAGACAACATCAAAGATCCTTTTTCACCTAATTGTTGATTATAGGTTAATTCAATTCGTTCCCCTAATTCTGGTAATAGAAAAGGATTTCCTTGACTCATGTTTTTTGGATCGGTGGTATTGATGTAAGGATTTAGTTCATCGGAACCAGGACGATTGATTCTTCTCGAATAACTTAATTTAATACTATTGTCTTCGCCCAATTTACGTTTAAAGAAAATTGAAGGAACAAGATTATTGTAATTGGGATTGATTTGCTTATTAGAAGTAGAATAAATTGCATCCACATTGGTTTGTTCCCATCTTCCACCTAATTTCACATCCACCCAATCTTTAATAGGAAATTCTAGTTCAGAATAAATGGCAATCACTTTTTGATGATAACCTATTGTATTAGACAAACTATTGTTTAATCTACTTGCTTGCGTACTTGATTGGGTATACACATTGGTAGCAGCATTCAAATCCATACTTGCCAATTTACCACCTGTAGTAAATTTTACTTTATCGGCAAGTGGTTCAGTATAATCTAATTTTAATTCTGTTTCTTTTTGGTTAGGCGCAGATATATTTTTACTGCCATAATTTAAATTATTGGCGGGCATCAGGTATTGCAATGAACTAGACTGATTGTTGTTATTAGAATTTCCATTGTTGTAGCCAATTTCTAGTTCTCTATCTTCTTTGTCAAAAGTTCTTTTATAATTCACATTGTAATTCATGCCTGTTCCTTGATAAGATCCAGCGGTTATATTGTGTAGTAAAGTATTTTGTATTAAAGCTGCACCATCCAATTGACTTGACAATGTTTGGTTGTTATAGCCAGAAGCATTGTACCCATAGTCATTGCCATTAACAGAAGCAGTAAAACTATTTTTCTTTAAATAGGTCCAATCTAAATTTAAACCCGAATGGGTGCCATGTCGTTTTACATCACTACTGCCTTCTTGTTGCATATAATTAGTAGTATGATTGATCGCGTCAATTGTAGTTCTATTCATTGAATTGGGCGTGGCAGAAAGTAAAGTTGAATTAGAGGC
>CAIPJS010000079.1 GCA_903865435.1 uncultured Bacteroidota bacterium
GGTTATATATTAAATAAATATAATATATATATTCGGGTGTAAATCTTATTAGTCCATTTTTCCCCATTTGTTTTTTTTAGGAGCTTAAACGATGTACCTTTGCAGCCTCAAAACAGTACATGGAAATAAGAAACATCGCTATTATCGCTCACGTTGACCACGGTAAAACCACCCTGGTAGACAAAATCTTACACGCTACAAAAGTATTCAGAGACAACCAGGAAACTGGGGACTTGATTATGGATAGCAACGAGCTTGAACGTGAAAGAGGAATTACCATCTTAAGTAAGAACGCTTCAGTAACTTATAAGGACGTTAAAATTAACGTCATTGACACACCAGGTCACTCTGACTTTGGCGGTGAAGTAGAGCGTGTATTAAAAATGGCAGATGGCGTTTGCTTACTAGTAGATGCTTTTGAAGGCCCCATGCCGCAAACTCGTTTCGTTTTACAAAAAGCTTTACAATTAAATTTAAAGCCAATTGTAATCATCAATAAAGTAGATAAAGAAAACTGTCGCCCGGATGAAGTGCATGATGCCGTATTTGAATTGTTTTTCAATTTAGATGCAACTGAAGATCAATTGAATTTCCCTACTTTTTATGGTAGTGGTAAGAATGGTTGGTTTAACGATAGCCTTACTCAATGTGAAGATATTTTTCCTTTAATGGATGGTATCTTAAAATATGTTCCAGGTCCAGATGTGAAAGAAGGACCTACCCAAATGCAAATTACTTCATTAGACTATTCTTCTTTCTTAGGTCGTATTGCCATTGGTAAAGTAGAAAGAGGTACTATCAAAGAAGGACAAAACATTGTATTGGTTAAAGCAGACGGAAGCTTAAAGAAAAATAAAGTAAAAGAATTATACGTGTTCGAAGGAATGGGTAAGCGTAAAGTATCAGAAGTAGTTTCTGGTGATTTATGTGCTGTAGTAGGTTTAGATGATTTCAGCATTGGTGATACCATTGCTGATCCTGAAAATCCGGAAGCATTGCCTGTTATTAGTGTGGATGAACCTACGATGAGTATGACTTTCAGTATTAACAATTCACCTTTCTTTGGTAAGGAAGGAAAGTTTGTTACTTCTCGACATATTCGTGATCGTTTAATGAAAGAAACTGAAAAGAACTTGGCATTGCGTGTGGAAGAAACAGATAGTGCGGATAGCTTCTTGGTATTTGGTCGTGGTATTTTACACTTAGGTGTATTGGTAGAAACCATGCGTCGTGAAGGATATGAATTAACAGTAGGAAATCCTCAAGTATTAGTAAAAGAAATTGATGGCCGTAAGCATGAACCATTTGAAATATTAGTAGTAGATGTGCCTGCCGATTACAGTGGTAAAGTCATTGACTTAGTCACTCAAAAGAAAGGGGAGATGTTAATCATGGAATCGAAGGGTACCATGCAACATTTAGAGTTTGACATTCCTTCTAGAGGATTAATTGGTCTTCGTTCTCAAATGTTAACACAAACTGCTGGTGAGGCTGTAATGGCACACCGTTTCAATGAATACAAGCCTTGGAAAGGGCCTATTCCTGGAAGAAGCAATGGTGTACTTGTAGCTAAGACTGCTGGTTTAACCACTGCTTACTCTATTGATAAATTACAAGACAGAGGTCGTTTCTTTATTGAACCAGGGGAAGAAATTTATGCAGGCCAAGTATTGGCGGAGCATATCAAGCCAGGTGATTTAAACATCAACGCTGTGGAGATGAAAAAATTAACCAACCACCGTGCCAGTGGTAGTGATGATAGCGTTCGTATTACCCCTAAAGTATTATTTACTTTAGAAGAGTGTATGGAGTACATTCAATTTGATGAGTGTATTGAAGTCACTCCAAAATCGGTAAGAATGCGTAAGTCTATTTTAGATGAAAACAATAGAAGCAAGGCCACTAAGGCCAGCCAGAATTAATTTTTATTGGCAATTTTTTCTGAAAAAGAATTTCCAATAAAAATTCTCTAATGAATTATAAAAAAGAGTCCCGATGTATCGGGACTCTTTTTTATAATTTTAATCTCTTTCTTATTAGGCATTAATATTAAGTAAAATAACTTTTAAATAGGCTTATTCAAAGCCTTCCACAAAACATCTTTTAATTCCACTAAGTTCTTTTGCGTAGCAGAGGAAATGAAAATATGTGGAATTTTTTTAGGAAGTTCCTTTACAATGGCATCGGTTAATTCTTGATCGAGTAAATCCGATTTTGAAATAGCGATGATGAATTCTTTTTGTAACAATTCAGGGTTGAATTTTTCTAATTCATGTTTCAGAATTTCAAATTCTTTTTTATGATCATCTGAGTCGGCCGGAATTAAAAATAATAAAACCGCATTGCGCTCAATATGTCTTAAGAAGCGGTGCCCTAGGCCTTTTCCTTCTGCAGCCCCTTCAATGATACCTGGTAAATCGGCAATACAAAAAGATAAATTATTGCGGTATTCTACCATGCCTAATTGAGGCGTTAAAGTAGTAAATGCATAATTCGCAATTTTTGGTTTAGCAGCAGTAATCACAGAAAGCAGCGTAGACTTACCTGCATTGGGAAAACCTACTAAACCTACATCGGCCAATACTTTTAATTCAATATTCTTCCAACCTTCCACGCCGTCTTCTCCAGGTTGTGCATATTCAGGAACTTGTTGAGTGGGTGTTGCAAAATTAGAATTGCCCAAACCCCCACGTCCTCCTTTCATCAATATAATCTCTTGACCGTCTTTTAAAATTTCTCCTTCTACCTTACCCGTTTCTTCATCTCTTGCGATGGTTCCTAAGGGTACTTCGATAATGATGTCTTTACCATCTTTACCTGTGCATTTATTCTTAGATCCATTCTCGCCATCTTCAGCAATTACATTTTTATAATAGCGTAAGTGTAATAGGGTCCATAACTGGGCATTCCCTCTTAAGATAATATGTCCACCACGGCCACCATCGCCCCCATCAGGCCCGCCCTTGGCAGTTAATTTATTGCGTAAAAAATGCTTACAACCAGCTCCTCCATGTCCACTATGGGCAAATATGCGGATGTAATCAATAAAATTGTTTCTTTCTGACACTTTGTAATTATGAATGGCAAAGTTAACTAAATCTTGCGGCTATGGGAGGATTATTATGCTTGAGCAAGTGATTGAAATAGGAGTAGTTTATTGTCCTTCGATGTATTCAAATGGCCTTTTTAAAATGAATAAATTGAAAAGGAGCAGCATTTATTTATTTGCTTTAAGCCCATCAATTAAAATGGCTACCATATTTTGTTCCAATTCGGCTGCGTTAATTTTTTTGGTAGATCTATGCCAGCTTTCAATGCCACTTACTGCATGTAAAAATATTAATACAACTGTAGGCGCATCAATGGATTTGATTTCTTTGTTTCTGATACCTTCTTCAATAATGGCTGCAATCCTTTTGCGGTATACTCTTCTTTGATTTTGAAAATTGGATAAATAAGGATCTGATAAATGTTTCCATTCTCTATCACTCACATAAACTTCTTCGTAATTATGAATCATCTCACTAATATGAAAGCGTAATAATTTTTCCATTTTTTGAAGCGAACTGATGGGTTCTGATTCAATCTCATCCATCTTCAACACAAATCTATTGGCAACATTAAAAACTAAATCATGCAACAATTCACTCTTTGATTTAATATGATTGTACAAGCTTGCTGCTTCTACACCCACTGCTTCAGCTAGGTCACGCATGCTGGCTGCTTTGTACCCCTTTTCTCTAAATAGGGTAGCTGCTTTACTTACGATGACATCTTTTCTAGACCCGTTTTTCTCTGTTTTAATTCTAGCCATTACTATAAATTTGAATGTTTGTTAGTACAAAATTATAGAATTAATTCTTTAAAATTCTTTATATTTTTAAATAAAATGCCATTTTTGTTAGTTTTTGATTATCAGGTACTTAGCCCGAATAAGTGTTAGTTTATTTTTTCGAAAAACTTCTTTACTGTAAAAATCGTAGTTTCGCAGCTGAAAATTAAAAATATAAACATGTCATTAGTTGTAGTTGGATCCATGGCCTTTGATGCCATCGAAACCCCTTTCGGGAAAAGTGATAAAATAATTGGTGGAGCTGCTACATATATTGCATGGTGTGCATCCAACTTTACCACTGTGAAACAAATTTCAGTAGTAGGGGGAGACTTTCCTCAATCTGAATTAGATGCTTTAACTAAAAGAGGTGTAATTCTAGAAGGTGTTCAAATTAAAAAAGACGAGAAAACATTTTTCTGGAGTGGTAAATACCATTTAGATATGAATACCCGCGATACATTAGAAACTCAATTAAATGTATTAGAAAATTTTGAACCAGTGGTGCCTGATAGTTACCAAGACTGTGAAATTTTAATGTTGGGTAATTTAGTTCCTGGTGTACAAAGCAGTGTGATTAAGCAAATGAAAAAGCGTCCTAAATTAATTGTAATGGACACCATGAATTTTTGGATGGAAATTATGATGGACGACTTATTACATACGATTAGTTTGGTAGATGTATTAATGGTGAACGATAGCGAAGCGCGTCAATTAAGTGGGGAGTATAGTTTGGTAAAAGCTGCGAAAAAAATTATGGCCATGGGTCCTAAATACTTAATCATTAAGAAGGGAGAACATGGAGCCTTATTGTTCCACGGAACGGAAGTGTTCTTCGCTCCTGCCTTACCATTAGAAGAAGTATTTGATCCAACCGGTGCTGGAGATACTTTTGCAGGCGGCTTTGTGGCTCATTTAGCTAAAACCAAAGACTTTTCATTCAATAATATGAAGTCGGCGATTATTGTAGGTAGTGCTTTAGCAAGTTTTTGTGTAGAGAAGTTTGGTACACAGCGTTTAACTGAAATCAACAAGGAGGACATTAAAGAACGCATACAATCGTTTGTTCAGTTGGTCAATTTTGATATTGAGCTAGTATAAATTTGGTGATTCATTGGAATCGAATTATTTTTGTTCACGTCATGAGAAAATATAAACATACCAAACAAATTAAGAAACCCCTTTAATAGGAAGGTGCTGATTGTTTGTATGCTAAAAATATATTCAGAAGCCTTCCAAGAAATTGGGAGGCTTTTTAAATTTATAAATTAAATAAAATGAAAGTTGCAGTAGTAGGTGCTACCGGTTTAGTAGGTACAAAAATGTTAGAAATATTGGCGGAAAGGAATTTTCCCATTACTGAATTAATTCCAGTGGCATCGGCGCGCTCAAAGGGTAAGGAAGTAATGTATAAGGGAAAGGCTTATAAAGTAGTGACTATGGAAGAAGGTATTGCGGCTAAACCAGCAGTGGCTTTATTTTCGGCAGGTGGTGGTACTTCTTTAGAGTGGGCGCCAAAATTTGCTGCAGCAGGTATTCGTGTCATTGATAATTCATCTGCTTGGAGAATGGATCCTAGTAAAAAATTAGTGGTGCCAGAAGTGAATGCTGCTGTATTAACTAAGGAAGATTTAATTATTGCCAATCCTAATTGTTCTACCATTCAAATGGTGGTTGCCTTACAACCGCTTCATGCTAAATATAAAATTAAAAGAGTGGTGGTGAGTACGTACCAAAGTGTAACAGGTACAGGTAAGAAAGCAGTAGACCAATTAATGGAGGAAAGAAAAGGAGTAAAAGTAGGCGCAGATGAAATGGCTTACAAATACACCATTGACTTAAATGCCATTCCACAAATTGATGTTTTTTTAGAGAATGGCTATACCAAAGAAGAGATGAAAATGGTCAAAGAAACTTGCAAAATTATGCAAGACGATTCCATTAAAGTAACTGCCACTACTGTCCGTATTCCAGTAATGGGTGGCCATAGTGAAAGTGTGAATGTAGAATTTGAAAATGAATTTGATTTAAAAGAACTAATTGATATACTTACTGCAGCTCCTGGGGTAGTGGTGCAACAAAATGATGGAGAACAATTTTATCCAATGCCTTTGTGGGCGCATGAAAAAGATGATGTATTTGTAGGTCGTTTAAGAAGAGATGAAACACAAGCAAAAACTTTGAATATGTGGATTGTAAGTGATAACCTACGTAAGGGCGCTGCTACCAATGCCATTCAAATTGCTGAATATTTAGCGTCAAAAGGAATTATTTAGTTTCTACTAATCATTAAAAGTTAAATACTTTTTATTCTTCACTCTCGTCATTACGCTAAAATATATAAATACGAACTAAAAGTCTGAACTCGCACTACGTGCTCAGACATGCAGACTTTTTAAACGTTCATATTTATATATTTCTTTACGCTATGACTCAAAGTTCAGAATCAAAATTGTATTTAACTTTTAATTTTTTATTAGCTCCACAAAATCGGCTTCAGATATAATTTTGATAGAAGCTATTTTTTTAGCTTTCTCTAATTTACTACCAGCGTCTTCACCTACTACTAAGTAATTCAATTTACTGCTCACGCCACCAAGTATATGTCCACCAGCGGCTTCTACCATGGCTTCTGCATCGGAGCGCTTTAATTGGGTAAGGGTACCTGTAAATAAAAAATTAAGTCCAGTTAAATTGCCATCAACAGCTTTGGTATTGGTTTGAATCATGTTCAATCCTAAAGCCTCTAAAGATTGGATGAGTTCAATATTTTTTGCTTGATGAAAAAATTGGAAAATGCTTTTGGCTACTTTAATGCCTACATCTTCAAATCCCATCAATTGTTCTTCGCTGTAATTTTGCAAATCTAAAATATGATGTACTTGTGCAGCTATGGTTTTTGCAGTTGTTTCTCCTACAAATCGAATGCCTAAAGCATAGACCAAACGATACAAGGGTTGGGTTTTAGATACCTCAATTGCAGTTTTTAAATTTTCAATGCTTTTTTTACCAAAGCCTTCCAATCCATTTACTTTCTCTAATTCTAAAGTATATAAATCTGTGATGGTTTGTAGTAAGCCAAGCTCATAAAATTTTCTGATATTGGCTTCTCCAAAGCTTTTGATGTCCATAGCGTCTTTGCTCACAAAATGAATTATTTTTTCAATGATTTGAGCTGTACACAAAGGGCTATTGCATCTCCAAACAGCTTCGGCTTCTTCTTTTTCTAATTCGGCATTACAAACCGGACAATGGGTTGGAAATTGAATTATTTTTTCATTGCCTTTTCTTAAAGAAGCAATGGATTGAACAATTTGCGGAATCACATCACCAGCTCTTTCAATAATTACAGTATCTCCTAATCGTAAATCTTTTTCTTTAATGTATTCTTGATTGTGCATCGAGATGCTTGAAACCATTACACCACCAATAGCTACTACTTTTAATTTAGCTACCGGTGTTACTGCACCAGTTCGACCAACTTGAAATTCTACATTTTCTAAAATGGTGGTAGCTTGCCTTGCTTTAAACTTATAGGCAATGGCCCATCTTGGATGATGTGAAGTCATGCCTAATTTTTCTTGCAGAGCAAAATCATTAATCTTAATTACTAGTCCGTCAATTTCATAAGGCAGTGTATCACGCTCTGATTCAAATTCGTTGCAAAACGAAATTACTTTTTCAATGCCTTTGATTATTTTCTTTTCTTTTTGAGGTGCTCTGAAACCCATATTCCATAAGAGTTCTAAAGAGCCACTATGGGTGGTTAATAATTTTGTAACAGTTTTTCCTGGGGCCGCTAAAAAATAGCTGATATGATAAATGAATGCATCTAAGTTTCTTTCTGCCACTTCTTTTGGATCTTTCATACGTAGGCTACCAGCAGCAGCGTTGCGCGGATTGGCTAAGGGAGCCAATTGCTTTTCTTTTAATCTTTCATTAAAATCAGCAAAAGATTTTTTTGTCATAATTACTTCGCCTCGAATTTCCATTTGCTGTATGCCATGTGCTAATAATGGAATGCTCAATGGGATAGATCGTATTTGCTTGATATTATTGGTAATGTCATCACCTGCAATTCCGTCTCCTCTAGTACAAGCACGAATTAATTTATCATTTTCATACAATAAAGAAATACTTGCCCCATCAAATTTTGGTTCAACACAATATTCTAAATCATTTAATTGAGCGCCTTCCATTGCTTTTCTATCAAAGTCAATTAAATCTTCGGCATTGTAGCTATTTTCCAAACTTAACATAGGTACCAAATGCGCTACTGTTTCAAAATTATTGTTCAAACTATTGCCCACTCTTTGGCTAGGTGAATCGGAAGTGATGAGTGATTGATCCTTTGATTCTAATGCAATTAATTGTTGGTACAATTGATCGTATTCAAAATCACTAATGACAGGTTCGTTGGCAACATAGTATTGATATTCATGAAACTTTAAAATATTTTTAAGCGTTTCAAATTCTATGTCGTGTGGATTTTTCAAATAATCCTTTGTATTTTTTTGAAAATCTTGTATTTGTGTCTTGTTATACATATGCTTAGCGTCTGCTAAAATACAAATTGTTTTATTCTTTTATTTCGTAATTTGGGTCCAGAAATATTTATTTTAAACAAAGGGGTTTTTATCACTCATTTTTTATGCCTAATCAACACCATTCAAATCTTTCAAATGAGTCTGTTGAAAATAAGGGTGCAATGGAATTGGTCAATGCTTATCCAAAACTGCCTTTGACCGTGGATTGTGTCATTTTTGGTTTTGATGAAAATTCCTTAAAAGTGTTGTTAATTAAGAGTGATTTGGAGCTATACAGTGGTAAACTATCTTTATTGGGGGATATCGTAAATGCCAACGAAGATTTAAATAAAGCAGCCAATCGGGTATTGTATGAAAGAACTGGCTTGAAAAAAGTGTATTTAGAGCAAGTACACACTTTTAGTAAGCCCGATAGACATCCGGGGGGAAGGGTAGTAACAACGGCCTATGCATCGCTTTTAAACATCAAGCACTACGCTTTAGCCATTTCAACCAATGAATTGAATTGGCATCCTGTTAGTTTGATTAGAGAAATGGCCTTTGACCATATGGAAATCTTTGATTATGCTTATAAATGGCTGCAGAAGCGCATTCAAGAACATCCTTTGGCCATGAATTTATTACCAGAGAAATTCTCTTTAAGAGCATTGCAAAATGTGTATGAGGCTATATTAGACACTAAATTAGATCGCCGAAATTTTAGGAAAAAATTTGCCAGTATGGGCTTATTGATAGACACCAATGAAATCGAAGTAGACGTTACCCATCGTCCTGGTAAGTTGTATCGTTTTGATTATGAGCAATACAAGCTTCGTAAAAAGAATTGGGTGGGCATCGATTTCTAAAAAATGCCTTTGCTTACCTATTATTTTATACCTTTATTCACTATTAAAACAGGTATTACTATGTTATATTCCATGACTGGATATGGTCGTTCAGAAGCTACATTTAAAGACAAGACATTTTTAGTTGAAGTCAAATCTTTGAACGGTAAACAATTTGATTTAAGATTAAATATTCCTTCTTTGCTAAAACCGTATGAAGTTGAAATTAGAAATAAGCTCAATGAATCTTTATTTAGAGGCAGTGTAGAGTGTACTATTTCAATAAAATCTAATGGGGTTGCAAAGCCAGTAAGTATTAATAAAGAATTGGCAAAGTCGTATTATCAACCCATTATTGAATTGGCCAATGAGCTAGGTATTGAGAAAGAAAATATATTAAGTACTTTATTAAAATTACCAGATGTGGTTTTTTCAAGCAATGAAGTTTTGACAGATGAAGAATGGAAATCTTTAACCGATTTGATTCAACAAGCCATTACACATTTAATTAAACATCGTCAGGAAGAAGGGAAGAGTATTGAAAAAGATTTATTAGAGCGGGTGGACGCCATTGAAATTCAACAAGCACAAATTGAAAAATTTGAGCCCAATCGCAGAACAAAAATTAAGGACGGTTTGGTAAAATTACTGGAGCAATATGTAGGCACGGATAAATATGACAACAATCGATTAGAGCAAGAGCTTATTTATTATATCGAAAAAATTGATATTTCTGAAGAAAGAGTTAGACTAAACAATCATTGTGCCTATTTTAAAACTGTGATAAAAGAGTCGGAACCAGCTAAAGGGAAAAAACTTTCTTTTATATTACAAGAAATGGGAAGAGAAATAAATACCACCGGATCAAAAGCCAATGATGTGGATATCCAAAAAGCAGTCATTTTGATGAAAGATGAATTGGAAAAAGCTAAAGAACAAATTTTAAACGTGCTGTAGTATGAAGTGGTTTAAAAATACTCAATTTTGCTTATGCTTGATATTTGGATTGATTTTATATAGTTGCCAAACCATTCCTCTTTTTGAGCAAAGCACCATTTTCCCAGAACACAGTTGGTCTTCAAAGCAAGCCAATACCTATGATTTTAATATAACTGATACGAGTGCCAATTATAAAATTTATTTTGTTATTCGACACCACAATGCCTATCACTACAAAAATATTTGGTTACAAGTAGCCATAAAAATAGCACAGGACAGTATTGTAACGAAGAATGTAAATTTAAATATGGCAGACGAATCCAAAGGCTGGATGGGAACGGGTATGGATGATATTTTTGATCAAAGAATTCCTTTGTTTGCAGCGCCGATGCGTTTTAAAAAAGGCATGACTACTTTTACAATTCAGCATACCATGCGTGAAGATCCCCTTCAAAATATTTTAGCAACCGGTATTAGAGTTGAAAAAATAAAATCATGAAACGCCCTTTGATAAATATCAATAAACTTAAACTAGTAAGTTTTATTTATTGGATTTTTTTAACCTACATGATTGCAGCATTCGTTTGGTGGTATGTTTCCTTGCAAAAGCAAAACAATCTAATTGCGGACATTAAATTTCAGACCATTCAGCTTAGTGACCCAGCTTTAAAAGAAAAGACCAATACCATTCAAGACTTTCAATTAAGAAAAACCAAACAATTTATTGGAGAGGGCTTAACATTTTTATTTCTTTTCCTATTGGGTGCCATTTATGTATATCGATCTTTGTTAAAACAATTGCGTTATTCCAATCAACAACAAAATTTCATGATGGCAGTGACACATGAATTAAAAACGCCTATTTCCATTTCGCACTTAAATATTGAAACGCTCTTAAAAAGAGATTTAGACCTCGCCCAACAGAATAAATTATTAGAGGCAACCCTAAAAGAAACTAAAAGATTAGATGCACTCTCTAACAATATTTTATTGGCCTCTCAATTAGATATGGGCTTGTATGAAACGAATAAGCAAGAAATTAATTTATCCATTTTAGTGAAAGATGCAATGGCCTCTTTTCAAGAACGTTTTCCATTAAGACTTTGCAATATAATTGTAGAAGATGAAATTATTATTCAAGGAGAAACATTGCTCCTACAAATACTGGTAAATAATTTATTGGACAATGCACATAAATATTCTCCAGTGAATATGCCTATTACCATTCATTTACATAATCGAAATCATAAAATAATTTTAGCTGTAGAAGATAAAGGCAAAGGCATTCCGATGAATGAAAGGGATAAAATATTTGAAAAATTTTACAGAGTAGGAGATGAAAGTACGCGGTCGGCAAAAGGGACAGGACTTGGGTTGTATTTGTGTAAAAAGATTACTACTTTTCATAACGCTATCATTCAAATACAATCCAATCAAACTGAAGGCAGTATTTTTACTGTCACTTTTAATAATAGCTAAGCATGGCAAAATTTGAAATATTATTGGTAGAAGACGAAGAGCATTTGCATGATGCTTTAAAATTGAATCTAGAAATGGAAGGCTATGAAGTAAGTTCTGCATTTGATGGACCTAGTGGATTAAAACATATCCAACAAGCGCATTTTGATTTAATTATTTTAGATGTGATGTTGCCCGAAATAGATGGCTTTACCATTACCGAAACAGCACGTTTAAACAACATCACAACGCCTATATTAATTTTGAGTGCTAAAAATACAAGTGCCAATCGTGTACAAGGTTTAAAATTAGGGGCTGATGATTATTTAACTAAGCCGTTTAATTTAGAAGAGCTCTTGTTAAGGGTTTCAAAACTCATTCAAAAATCTACTTCTATTCTTCAACCTGCTGTAGTGGAAGTTTTTTCTTTTTCAGGCAATACCCTATTTTTTCAATCTTTAGAAGCCACGAATAAGTTTGGCGAAAAAATAACACTAACTAAAAAAGAAGCAATGCTTTTGAAATTGTTGGTTGAAAATAAAAACAAAGTAATTACAAGAGAACGCATCTTGCAATCAGTATGGGGTTATCATGTTTTTCCAAATACGCGGACCATTGATAATTTTATTTTAAACTTTAGAAAATACTTTGAGTTGGATCCTAAAAACCCAGTACATTTTATTTCTATTAGAGGGGTGGGTTATAAATTTCAAGAATAACCCCTTTTTATACAATCTTTTGATACTTTAAGCGTTAATTCTAGTAGTTAATACGCATACATGTCACTAAGCTCTATCAAAGATTATCTTGAACCCATTAATTTGGACCTTTTATCCAAGGACGAAGGCTATCGAGATACACAATTGGGTAAACATATTAAAGTCAATGAAGGGGAGATTCCTGACATCTCTTTAGCAGATTTGGTTATTATTGGGGCTGGTGAGTCCAGAGGAGGGGGACATGCCCTTAATGGATTTGAAGCAGCCAATGAAATTAGAACTGCATTGTATTCCTTGTATTATTGGCATACCCAAGTAAACATCGTTGATGTTGGCAATGTAAAATTGGGGCAGTCTATCCAAGACAGTTATGCTGCCTTAAGAACTGTTGTCTCTGAGTTACTTTTATTAAATAAGAAAATAGTGATTATAGGTGGGTCACATGATTTGACCCTGGCGCAATACCACGCTTATACCTCCATTCCTACATTGGTGAATGCGGTTTTAGTTGATGCCAAAATAGATTTAGACTTGGAAGCAAGGCTGCCATCGGATCATTTTTTAGAAGAATTGTTTACTGGCTTGCCCAATCATTTAAATCATTACGCGCATATTGGGTTTCAAAGTTATTTTATGCATCCGCAAATGCTTGAAACCATTGATAAATTAAGATTTGATTGTTTTAGATTGGGTAAAGTACGCGAAGATTTAGAAGAAATGGAACCAGTGATAAGAGACAGTCATATGATGAGTTTTGATATCAGCGCCATTCAAAATGCGCAAGCACCTGCTAATTTAATTACACCCAACGGGTTCAATGGGGAGGAAGCTTGCGTGTTGATGCAATATGCAGGTATGAGTTGGAAAACCAGTACTATTGGGCTTTTTGGCTACCATGCAGAACTAGATACCAATCATTTAACGTCCATTCAAATGGCACAAATGATTTGGTACATTATAGATGGAGTTCAGAAAGGGAAAAAAGAATCTCCTTTGACAGATACCGAGCGATTTAAAGAATTTCATATTGCCTTTGCAGATATAGAAACCAATTTCTTGCAAAGTAAAAGTACCGGCAGATGGTGGATGCAGACACATAATAATGATTGGGCGCCTTGTAGTTACAAAGATTATTTAGTAGCTTCCAACAACGAAATTCCAGAAAGATGGTTAAGAGCACTAGAAAGGGAATAAATATTTCCCATTTATTTATCGGCATTTTTTGTTGTAGTTTAATAAGTGCATGTTCGATTCGACAAGCACAGCATACTTTATTACAAGACCCAGCTTTAAAAGGGGCGCATATTGGCGCAGCCGTATACAATCAGACCAATCAATCTTGGGTAGATCGTTATCAAAGCAATTTGTATTTTACCCCGGCTAGCAATACTAAAATTCTTTCCTGTTATTTAGGCATGAAGTATTTGAAAGATTCACTTCCTGGTTGGAAAATAACAGAAAATGCAGATAGTATTTTTTTATTGCCCATGGGTGACCCTACTTTTTTGCATCCCGATTTTTCTTATCAACCTGTTGCAGACTTAATTAAAAACACAAATAAGCAAGTGGTATTGTGCTTGCCCAATACAGCTGATGCCTTCTCAAAGTATGGAAGAGGCTGGTCTTGGGATGATTACGATCAAGACTATCAACCTGAAAGAGGTAGGTTTCCTATTTATGGCAATGTAGTAACTGTATCCAAAAAGCAAAATGGGATAAGTGTACAACCAAGTTATTTTGTTCAAGGACAAATGATCAATACAAATTATGGAGAATGGACAAGAGATATGCATCAAAATCATTTTTATGCCAGTGGCAAAAATAACAGTGAACCCCTTCAGCAAATACCTTTCATTACTGATCCAGGCTATGTGCTTACTAAGGCATTGCTTGAAGATTCATTGCATCCAAAACATTCATTGGTGATTCAGAATGGATTTAATGCGGCTGCTTCACATTTGCTAAAGTCGGTTCCTACGGATAGTTTATTAAAATTAATGATGAACAGAAGTGACAACTTCTTTGCAGAGCAAGTGTTGTTAATGACCAGTGCGCAATTGTTAAATAAAATTGACAATAGTGCAATCATCGATACTATTCTAAAAACAGAATTTAATTTTTTCCCGCAAACACCACAATGGGCAGACGGTAGTGGTTTAAGCAGATTTAATTTAAATACCCCCGAAAACTACATTGCATTGTTACAAAAAATGCAGGACCAATTTGGTTTTGATAGAATTAAAAGCATTTTTGCACAAGGGGGGAAAGGTACTTTAGGTGCTTATTATAAAAATATTCCTGGGGTCTTATATGCAAAAACAGGAACTTTAGGCAATCAGGTTGCACTGAGTGGATTTATTGTAACCAATAAAGGCACCCAACTTATATTTTCGGTATTGGTTGCTAATCATATAAGTCCTTCTTCAAGTGGTGTAAGAAAAGCGGTTGAAAAATATTTAACCACCCTAATGAGTAAATATTAGGAAAGCTTTATTTGCTAAACAATCCGTTCAAATAATCTTCTTTAAATTCTACAAAAGTAGGTGCACCAGAAGCGGTGATATTAGGTATATCGCATTCACCCAAGGCTTCAATCAAAGCATGCATTTCTTTTTGTGTTAAGGCTTGCCCGGCCTTAATCGCCATCTGACGGGCCATGCAACGTATCAATTTTTCTCTTTTGCTAAATTTAATATCGCCACTAAAATGTTTGAACTGTTCTAATAATAATTCAATTGCATTTTTTTCATTGCCAGCATTTACATCGGCAGGGATGCCTTGTATGATAAAACTATTTGGTCCAAAGGATTCAATTTCATAACCAATAAGCGCCAAATCTTCAATAATTTCTTCTAATAAAATAGCATCGCTCACACTTAATTCCAATACCACTGGAAATAAACTTTTCTGTGTAGCATGTGGATGCGCAGTTGCTTTTTGAAATTTTTCATACAAGATTCTTTCGTGGGCCAGTTGCTGATGAATCATGATGCAACCACTATGGCTTGGGGCTACAATAAATGTTTGGTGCAATTGCATGAGTATTGCTTCTTCATTTACTTGCAAAGGGCTGCCATCTTTGTATAAACCCATTGAAGAAGGCTTCACAATATAGGATTCACTATCATGTAGTATTTGATTATTGTCTGCACTAGGTAGGGTAGTGAAAAAACTTTTCCAATCCTGTTTGGAATTAGACTTTGCAATAAAATGGGCTTGGTTTTTTTTAGTAAAGCCTTCATACAAAGATTGACTCGCTGCTGTATTTGCTTTTTCAGTTGTAAAGGGTTGTTGAATTGCATCCAATTGTTGGATAGAAGCGTCTAAAGAAAAATCCAAAGAAGGGGCAATGCTAAACTGAGCCAAGGCATGTTTTACCGCAGCTTGCACGAATGCGTAAATGATTTTATCATCCTCGAATTTTATTTCTTGCTTGGTAGGGTGCACGTTGATGTCCACTTGAGTTGGATCTACATCTATATATAAAATATAACTAGGAAAGTTTTCTTTGGCAATTAATCCATCAAAAGCATTGGCCACCGCATGATGCAAATAAGCACTTTTAATAAAACGACGATTCACAAAAAAGTATTGGTCGCTTCTTGTTTTCTTGGCAGTCTCTGGTTTGCCTACAAAACCTGTAATGGTTAAATAGTCGGTTTGTTCACCTACAGTTACCAATTTGGTTTGATAACTGTTTCCTAAAACCTGAATGGCTCTTTGTTTAAAACTTCCTCCATCCCAATGATATACATCTTGACCATTGCTACTTAAACTAAAATATACTTCGGGGAAGGCCAAAGCCACTCTAGTAAATTCTTCAATGATATGTTTTAATTCTGCACCATTGCTTTTTAAAAAATTTCGTCGCGCAGGCACATTAAAAAATAAATTCTTCATGCTGATGCTTGTTCCCACTGCACAAGAAATCGAACTGCTTTCGGTTACTTTACTATTTTCAATTTCAACACTGGTGCCTAATTCATCTTGGGCGCGTCTGGTTTTTAAACTTACTTGAGCAACAGCTGCAATCGAAGCCAATGCTTCGCCGCGAAACCCCATGGTCCTTATTTGAAACAAATCTTCAATGGTACTTATCTTGCTAGTGGCATGACGGGCAAATGCATTTTCAGCGTCTTTTGGGCTCATGCCCTTGCCATTGTCTATTACTTGCACCAAGGCTTTACCCGAATCGTTCACCAATAAGCGTATTTCGGTGGCGCCAGCATCTACTGCATTTTCCAACAATTCCTTCACTGCACTAGCAGGTCTTTGTATGACCTCCCCGGCAGCAATTTGGTTGGCTATGTGGTCTGGAAGTAAGTGAATGGTATCGGACACTTTAATCGCTTTTGAAGTGTGTAAAAGTAGTAAATTTGCCTCTTAAAATTTCATCTTATGCCAAGAACGGCCGACATTCAAAAATTGACCCATCACTACTTACCCAAAGACTATGTTTTAACCGATTGGGCCAGTATTGAACCCTTTTTTAAGGAATTGTTAGACAGACCCCTTACCGAGGCAACATTGCTCGAAAAATGGCTTTTAGACTTAAGTGAATTGGAAGCTTTTATTAGTGAAGATGCTTGTTGGAGACAGATAAAAATGACCTGCGACACCACAGATAAATCTTTGGAAGAAGCATTTAATTTTTTCTGTATGGAAATTCAACCCAAGATGCAACCCTATGCCGATGCGCTTAATAAAAAATTAATCAATAATCCTTTTACCAAAGAATTAAATCAAGATTTGTATTTTACATATTTAAGATCGGTTCAAAAAAATATAGAATTATTTAGAGAAGAAAATATACCCATTCAAGCAGAACTAAGTGTTTTACAACAACAATACGGCACGATTGCTGGGAAAATGACCATTACATTTAGAGGACAAGAATATACTTTACAACAAGCCGCAAAATTTTTAGAAGATGAAGATAGATCGGTAAGAGAGGAAGTATACCGTAAAGTGCAAGAGCGTCGTTTGCAAGATAAAGAAAGTATGCATGATTTATTTAGCAGTTTGATTCAAAAAAGAAATCAAATGGCTTTGAATGCAGGCTTTGCCAATTATCGAGATTACAAATTTGTAGAACTAGGTAGGTTTGATTATTCCAAAGAAGATTGTTTTCAATTTCATGAAGCCATTAAATTGCATGTGCTTCCACTCATTGATAAAATTTATGCACGTAAGAAAAAGAAATTGAGATTAGATGTTTTAAAACCTTGGGATACCGAAGCAGAACCTGCTGGTACTAAGCCTTTAAGGCCTTTCACCGATGGAAAAGATTTGTTTGAAAAATCGGTGGCATGTTTTGAACAGCTCAATCCTTTTTTTGCTTCTTGTTTGAAAAAAATGGAGGCGCTAAAACATTTTGATTTAGAAAGTAGAAAAGGAAAAGCACCAGGGGGTTATAATTGTCCATTAGCGGAATCGGGGGCGCCTTTTATATTTATGAATGCAGCAGGACAGATGGGAGACGTGACTACCATGGTGCATGAGGGCGGCCATGCCATTCATTCTTTCTTAGCGCATCCCTTAGCACTAAGCGCATTTAAAGAGTATCCTATGGAGATAGCAGAAGTGGCCAGTATGTCGATGGAATTATTTACGATGAATCATTGGCAATCTTTTTTTGACAACGATGCAGATTTAAACCGTGCCAAAGAACATCAATTGGAACGTACCATTACCATTTTCCCTTGGATTGCCATTATTGATAAATTTCAACATTGGGTGTATGAAAATCCAAATCATACTATTGATCAAAGAACGCATACTTGGAATGAAATCACCAAAGAATTTTCTACCGATAGTATTGATTACAGTGGCTTGGATGCATATAGAGCCATTGGATGGCAAAGACAATTGCATTTATTTGAAGTGCCTTTTTATTATATTGAATATGGCATTGCACAATTAGGTGCCATTGGCATGTGGATGCAATACCAAAAAAATCCAACCACTGCTTTAGAAAATTATATGAACGCTTTAAGTTTAGGAGGCACTAAAACCTTGCCTGAATTATATGAAACAGCAGGCATTGAATTTAATTTCTCTCCTAATTACGTAAAAAAATTAATGGATTTTACGAATAACGAATTAGAAAAATTATACCTTTAAATAAATTGACTATGAAAAAAGTATTTTTATTATTAGCCTTCGGCTTTCAAATGTCATTACTTAGTGCGCAAGCGCCTAGCCAAGCCAAAGATGTTAAGAACGATCCAAGTTTGTCTACCTATTTGGTGGATGGTGTAGAAATGCCTTACGCTAAAGTGGTAAAATTAAATACCGCCTTGATAGAATCCATGGATGTATACAAAGGGCCTGAAGCCATTGCAAAATTTGGTGCTAAATACCAACATGGCATTGTGCTAGTAAAACTAAAAAAGGGTAAAAAATAATTCCCCTTCTAATTGGTTGAGTTAGGATTGCTTGGACCATTATTTGGTCTAGGTTCATTACTCGGCCTGTTGCTTGGGCCATTATTGGATCTTGGGCCATTATTGGATCTTGGACCATTGTTAGGTCTTGGTCCTTGGTTATTGCTTGGGCGAGGTCCGTTGTTAGGTCTAGGCCCATTATTGAAATTAGGTCGATTGTTGTTTCTATCTTGATTTCTGTCGTTGTTCGGACGATCGTTGTTTGATCGACGATCGTTGAAGCTTCTTTGTTGATCTCTTCTACGTCGATCATTCTTTTCTAATGAACGTAAACTTATCTGACCTACTAATTCTACAAATTCTGGTTCTACTTCTTTATTTTTACTGGTGATTTCTACCGCTTGCAATTCTTCAACTGCAATACCTTGCTTGTTTAATTTTTTAATCTCTTCGACACGTGCGATGGTTAGTGGAAAATGCTTTGTATTGTTAGGTAAAGTATACCACATTAAGTTTTTGAAAATATCTTTTTTAATTAAAAAAGCTTGACCCATTTCAGTTTGTAAAGTATCTGCATAATCTGGGAAGGCTTGTAAGGCATCTAAATACGTATCCAATTCAAAGTTCAGGCAACATTTTAAACGACCACATTGTCCGCTTAATTTGGTTTGATTGATGGATAAATTTTGATAACGAGCAGCCGTTGTGTTGACGCTTTTAAAATCGTGCAACCAAGTACTACAACACAATTCTCTTCCACAACTTCCAATACCACCCACTTTCGCAGCTTCTTGTCTAATTCCAATTTGACGCATTTCCACTTTTACTTTAAACTCGCCAGCAAAAGTTCTAATCAATTCTCTAAAATCAATACGATCATCTGCAGTATAAAAGAAAGTACCTTTTTTCCCATCCGCTTGCAATTCAACCTCACTTAATTTCATTTCTAATCTAAGGTCCCTAGCAGCAGCTCTACTTCGGGCCAACATGGCGGCTTCTCTTCCCTTGCTAATATGGTAAGTTTCTAAATCTCTTTCGTTACTCGGTCTTAGAATTTTTTTCATTTCAGGGCTAAATTCATCAGTTCCTCTTTTCTTTAATTGAATTCTCACCAATTCACCTGTCAAGGAAATTTCGCCAAGGTCAAAACCATTGACACCTTCTACGGTTACGTAGTCGCCTTTTTCTAAATGTTGTAAAGTGGTGTTTTTGAAGAATTCTTTTCTACTACCTTGTTTAAAGCTAACTTCTACTACTTTGCATTGAGTAGCCGTATCATCAATTGGCAAATCCCGCAGCCAATCATGTACATTTAGTCTGTTACAGCCACCAGTACTACAACCACCATTGCTTTTACAGCCATTAGGTGTACCTGTTCCACATGATCCACATCCCATATATTGTAAGTTCTACTGTTAATGATTAAAATACCTTGCATGGGTTCTGATCCATTCCTTCCGCTTTCACTACCTATGCTTCTGTCAAAATTAAGGTTTTGTTCTGAATGATATGATAGAACTTGATGCCTAAGGCCATAAATAGCATTTTTGGGTTGGCATTGCGCTCAATATAATAAGTGGCTTTGTCTATTTCTTGAACAATGGCCTCCATTTGGGCCACCCCAGCTATTTTATTGATTCTAAGGGCAAAATCCTTTAAATCTGGGTCTAATGGAAGGTTATTGCCCAATATCTTAAGACGTATACTTTGCTCTAATAAGTGGTTAAAATACTTCAAAAATTGTTTTTGTGGCTCTCTACCCATTTTGCTCATGTCCTCTACCCATTTCATCTGCGCTAAGGGACCATTTTTCAAAATGGCATTGAGCCACTCTCTAATATGACTTAAGAAGTCGGCGTCGCTATGTTGTAATAGATGTAATGCTTCTCTGTAATTGCCATCAGACATTAAAGCCACTTGTGCTGCTTTTTCAGCATCAATTTTTCCCTTGGCAATTAAAGCTTGCTCAATCGCTTCTTTGGTAAGCCTGGGCACTTTAATGTATTGACATCTACTTAAGATAGTTGGTAAAATATTTTCTTCGCTTGCGGCCACCAATAAAAAAATAGTATTGTCGGGGGGTTCTTCAATTAGCTTTAATAATTTATTACCTTCTTTGCCTAAATATTCGGGCATCCATAGCACCAATACTTTATAGGCGCTTTCAAAACTTTTAAAAGAAAGTTTTTTGATAATTTCGGCACATTCATCTGCACTAATATTTCCTTGCTTATTTTCGGCTTTGATGAATTGAAGCCAATCAAAAGCATTGCCATATGGGTAAATATTAATGAACTCTCTCCATTCTTCAATAAAATTTGCAGAGATGTTTTTTTGTCCTGGTTTTTCTGTAATCGATGGAAAAGAAAAATGCAAATCTGGATGCATTAAACTATTGGCTCGATGATAAGCTGGCAATGCTGCAATTTCATCTGGACGATACATTATTGCAGGACTTGTGCTAGTTGTTGCTGCTCCAAATAAATCGGCAGCTTCTGCAGCTTTAGGATTGGGGATGCTAACAATGTACTGTGCAAATGCAATGGCTAAGGGCAAAGCGCCAGCGCCTTCTGGTCCAACAAACAATAAAGCATGACTTAGCCTTTGTTGTTGTACCATTTGAACCAATTGTTTTTTCAAAGGTTCTTGTCCTATTACATCGCTGAATAACATGCAACGAAGATAATGGATAGTTTTAAAAGGGAGCTAAAAAGGAGACCTGTTAAATTATTTTAAATAAGATAAAATGGCGTCACTATCTGGCTTTACATTGCTTGGAAAATAGGCAATCATTTTGCCATTTTCGTCAATGAGAAATTTATTAAAATTCCATGCAATGCTAGCGTCTAAAACACCATTTTTTGATTTTTGTGTAAGCCATTGATAGATGGGTGCAGTATTCTCGCCTTTCACGTCAATTTTATCTGCTAAGGGAAAACTTACGCCATAATTCTTTTTACAAAAAGCAACAATTTCTTCATTACTGCCTGGCTCTTGTCCACCAAATTGATTGCAAGGGAATCCTACAATCACCAATTTATCTTTGTATTGCTCGTATACTTTTTCTAATGCTTCATATTGTGGGGTGTAACCGCATTTAGAAGCAGTATTTACAATGAGTATTTTTTTACCTTTGAACTTGGCTAAATTTAATGAACTGCCATCGATGCTTTTTACATTAAATGTATGGATGCTTTGTGCTGTTAAACTTAAGCTTAAAGTAAATAATAATGTTGTGAATAGGTATTTCATATTTTGAATTTGTATTTAAATGTAACAAAAAATTGAATAAAAAGTTCGCTAAAGGGTATAAGCGGCTGCCGCAATAGAAATTGAATGGGGTTGGGCCTGCCAAAGACAGGTACAGGCAGCTTCTAAAGTGGCACCTGTGGTAAGGACATCGTCTATCAGTAATAGGTGCGCACCACTAATTTCATTGGCGTTTTCTAATTCAAATAGGCTTTGCATTTGTTCGCCTCTTTGAATTCTATCTTTATTGGTTTGACTGCTCGTGTTTTTAATTTTTTTTAAAATAGCTGCTATTTTTAAATGGGGTAAAACTTGCAAAATGCCTTCACAAATGATCATAGATTGATTCAATCCTCTTTGTCTTAGTTTTTTGGGGGTAAGGGGAATGGGAATGAGTAGATCCATATTTTTAAATCGATCCAAACCTTGAATGCTGGTGCCAATAATTCTTCCTAAAAGCCAGCCAGCTTTTTTATTTTGTTTGTACTTTATTTCAAATAATAAAGTTTGTACTACAGATTCTTTGGTAAAAAATAATCCGGCCCCAGCAGCACTTAGTTTGCATCTTCCCCAAAATATTTTTTCAACAAGGTTGTTTTCAATTTTGAATAAATCGGTATAAGGTAAATTTTTTTCACAATCATTGCATAATACATTATGGCTTAAAAGTACATCTGTGCCACATTCTAAGCAAATATGCGGATAAAATAAATGAAGAAAAGATTGAAGATAATGCGCTAGTTTATTGTATAAAACAGGCAGCACTAGAAAAACAATTGATAGGCTTCGTCCACTCTTTCGATAGGCACAATTTGGATACTGTGTTTTTTTGTATCAAGGCCTTTGCTGTTAAATCCTGCAATAAATATTTTTTCAAAGCCTAATTTTTCTGCTTCTGCAATTCTTTGTTGAATTCTGTTCACTGCTCTAATTTCTCCATTCAAGCCCACTTCACCTGCAAAACAAATACCTTGAGGCAATGGGATGTCTTCATAAGAAGATAGCAATGATAAGATTATGGCTAAATCTAAAGAAGGGTCTTCGATTTTTAATCCGCCCGCAATATTTACAAAAACATCTTTCATGCCAAAAGCAAAACCACCACGTTTTTCTAAAACCGCCAATAACAATTGCAATCTTCTTAGATCAAAGCCTGTTACAGTTCTTTGCGGAGTTCCGTAAACACTTTGGGTGACCAAGGCTTGTACTTCTATTAATAAGGGACGCATGCCTTCCATAGAAGCGGCAATGGTACTTCCACTTAAAGATTCATTTCTTTGTGCTATTAAAAAGGCAGATGGATTGGTCACCACTTTCATGCCTTCTCCCGTCATTTCATAAATGCCCAATTCGCTGGTGCCACCAAAACGATTTTTTAAAGTACGCAACATGCGGTAGGCGTAATGACGATCTCCTTCAAATTGTAAAACCGTGTCCACCATATGTTCCAAAATTTTTGGGCCTGCGATGGTGCCTTCTTTGGTAATATGTCCAATTAAGAAAACAGGCGTACCTGTTTCTTTGGCAAAGCGTTGAAATTCTGCAGCAGTTTGTTTTATTTGAGAAACACTGCCTGCTGCTGCTTCAATTAAATTAGATTCTAAGGTTTGTATAGAATCTACAATGACAACAGTAGGTTTTAATTTTTTAATGGCTTTAAAGATAGGCGCAGTATGGGTTTCGGTGAGTAAGAAAAAATTTTCATTTTTCAAGTTCAGTCTATCGGCACGCATTTTTATTTGCTGAATACTTTCTTCTCCACTGATGTACAAAACCACTTGGTCTTTCATCATCAATCCTTGTTGCAAAAACAAGGTACTTTTTCCAATGCCTGGCTCACCTGCTACGAGTACAATAGAGCCTAGTACAATACCACCGCCCAATACTCTATTTAATTCGGGATCGGAACTATCAATTCTTTTTTCTGTTAAACTGTTTACTTCGTTAATGGAAATAACCTGAGTACCTTTTTGATTGTTGTGGTAACCTTCCCAAGAATCTTCTTTCTCCTTACCACTTTCAATAAGCTCTTCGGTAAATGTATTCCATTCATTACAAGAGGGGCATTTACCTACCCATTTGGTAGATTCATAACCACAATTGTTACAAAAAAATGCAGATTTCGATTTGCTCATGGTGTAAATATAACTAGAAAGCGGATTTCAAATTACGTATTTCCCGTCATTCTGCTTCAACTGATCCCTAAAGCTTTAAATAACAATTTCTTCTTGCTGATCGTCTAAAAACTGGTATTTCACCAAATGACTTGCATTGGAAGCTTGCGACTTAAGCTTGATTTTATATTTCTTTTTCCAGCGCTTAATAATGCTGGTAAATAGACCCTTGGTTAAATGAGAATGAATGATGGGATGCACCACTAAAACCAATGATTTATGACCATGCGTTGCTAAATAGGCCAATTTCTTTTCCATTTCATCTTCCAATAATAATGCAGAAGTTATTTTGCCAGTACCCGCACAAGCTGGGCAATCTTCTGAAGTATTGATGTTTACTTCGGGTCTTATTCTTTGACGCGTCGCTTGCAACAATCCAAACTTAGAAATAGACAAAATAGAATGTCTGGCTCGGTCCGTTTTCATATGCTCTTCCAAAGCCTCTTGTACTTTTCTGCGGTTATCGGGCAGCTTCATGTCAATGAAATCTACTACAATAATGCCGCCAATATCGCGTAGCCTTAATTGTCTGGCTATTTCTTCGGCAGCTTCCAAATTGGTTTGTAAAGCATTTTCTTCTTGATTGTTGCCAACGCTTTTAAAGCCGCTGTTGACATCAATTACATGCAAAGCCTCGGTATGTTCTATAATTAAATAGGCGCCACTGTTTAAATTTACAGTTTTGCCAAAACTTGATTTTACTTGTTTGGTAATACCATATTGATCAAAAATTTCTTGATCCCCCGTATATAAACTTAAAATATTTGTTTTGTGTGGAGCAATTCTTTGAAGATAAGTTAGTGTTAGGTCAAATATTTTTTTATCATTGACCACAATTTTATTAAAATCTTCGCTTAACAAATCTCTTAATATACTATTGGTCTTACTTTCTTCATTCATAATCCTAGCAGGAGGCAAAGCGCCTTTCATATTAGACTGAATGTTTTTCCAGTTATGTGTCAGTGTTAAAAGATCTTCATGTAATTCGGCCGTAGATTTACCTTCTGCTGCAGTACGAACAATAATTCCAAAATTTTTGGGACGTACACCTTCCATTATTTTTTGCAATCTTTTGCGCTCTTCCCCAGAATGAATTTTTTTAGATACCGCTACAATTTCATTAAAGGGAGTGAGCACTACAAAACGGCCTGCTAATGAAACTTCACAGGTTAAGCGAGGCCCTTTGGCTGCAATGGGCTCTTTTAAAATTTGAACTAAAATAGTTGGCTTACCATTTAATACTTCGCTAATCTTTCCAGTTTTAACTATTTCAGGAGCGGATTGAAATTTTGAAAAATCAAATTGATTGTTGTCGTCGCTCATAGACAACTGAGTAAACTTGATCAGTGATTTTACATAAGGGCTTAAATCGGTGTAATGCAAAAAAGCATCTTTTTCGAATCCGACATCCACAAATGCTGCGTTTAAACCTGGGATAATTTTTTTTACCTTTCCTAGGTATAAATCGCCCACAGACCAACGGGCATCCATCTTTTCGTTGTGTATTTCAACCAACTTTTTCTCTTCTAATAAGGCTATTTCAACCCCATCAGCCGAGCTATTAATTATTAATTCTTTATTCACGGTAGCGCAACTTTTTAAAAACAGTTTGCCAGCAAAATAGCGAGCAGCTGCTTTATGTTTTTTGAATCACGACCACTTTACAAAGGAAGGAAAAGGTAAGGTAAAGTTGCTAAGTAGATTAGTGGTGTGCAATTTGAAAAGAAGACAAACGTATTTATTTTTACAAACAAATACGTTTGTCTATCGATATAGAACTATTTGTTCTTTTTCTTATGACGATTCTTTCTTAAACGTTTTTTTCTTTTGTGCGTCGCAATTTTATGACGCTTTCTTTTTTTACCACAAGGCATGTCGAATAATTTTTGTTATAAAATGTTATTTCTTTAATTCTTGAATTCGCTTAGAGACAGCTTGCTTTGCTTCTGGATTGTTTACCAAGGCTTTTACTTTGGTATACCAATTAATGGCTAAAGCTTTTTGACTGGTTAACTCATAACACTCGGCCAGGTTGACCATGGCTTCGATATGATTGGGTTCGTCATTTAAAACAATTAAAAAGCGTTCAATGGCTTTTTCATATTGTCCAGATTTCTTTCCACCCAAGGCTAAAATAAGTTGGCCATAATCGTTGTGTGGATTTTTGTCCACTACTTCTTTCACTTTTAAAATGCCTTGCATGGGATTGTCTGAAATATTTCCAAACAAGTAGCAAGCACCTAAATTTATTTTTGCCGAATCATTTATTGGGTTGATAACCAATGCTTTCTCTAAAAGAACTTTTGCATTACTTGCCATCCAATTTTGAAGGGCAGCGGGTGCATCCGGGTTGGTAAAGTTATCTACCAACTGCTGGGCTGCAAAAGTGAGGCTTTTTTCATTATTTTCCAACAAAGCAGCAGAGTAAGTATAATATAAATAAGGTTCTATGCGATGGGCCTCTTTTGCCCAAAATTGAGCAAGCGCATGGTATATACGAAGACTATCGACAGTAGATGCTTTCGTATTCAATTGATTTTCAATGGATAACAAAGAAATTTTTTGATCTGCAGTTAAGGAAGTCTTTGCCCCATCAATTAATGATTTTGAGCTAATACCTTGATTAGCAGTTACTTCGGTAGAAGTAGCTGCATCTTTCTTATTAGATCTTGGTACAAAAAAGTATAAAGTGCTAAATAAAAGCAGGCCAACTAAAATAGCAATCAACTGGGGTTTCTTCAAAATAGGTCAATTTCTTGCAAAGGTAAGTTACTTACGTTTGCTTTTTACTTCGTTGACAAATTCTTTTGCTGGCTTAAAAGCAGGAATAAAATGTTCTGGAATTTCAACGGCAATATTCTTTTTAATGTTACGACCAATTTTTGCCGCTCTTTTTTTAGTAATAAAGCTGCCAAAGCCACGTATGTATATGTTTTGGCCGTTTGCTAAATTTTCTTTCACTTCCTTAAACATAGTTTCTAAAGTAACTAGTACGTCAACTTTTGGAATTCCTGTTTTGTCAGAGATTTGATTGATGAGATCAGATTTTCTCATGAAATTTAGTTTTGTGGTTCAGTATTAAAAATAAATCAATTTTTGCCTTTTTACAACTATATTCTATTATTTTTATTCATTTTGTCACATAATTATAGGGTTCTATATATATA
>CAIPJS010000080.1 GCA_903865435.1 uncultured Bacteroidota bacterium
AATACTAATTGCTTATGAAAAACGAAACCCTGCAAAAATTTGCACCCTTTATACTTTTGCTACTTGTAGCTATTCTTGCCTTATTTATTCCTCAATTACCCAGTTTTCAAGGGGATGCAACTACGTATAGTTCAGCAGACATCTCTTGGATTTTGGTTGCTACTGCACTTGTCTTTATTATGACACCTGGCTTGGCTTTCTTTTATGGAGGCATGGTGCATCGCAAAAACATCATCTCTACCATGATTAAAAGTATTGTATCTGCGGGAATTGTTTCCGTAATATGGATCAGTTTTGGATACAGTTTAAGTTTTGGAGAAAGTATTCATGGTATTATTGGAAATCCGATGACGCATTTATTTTTCAAAGGCGTTGTGAATGGTGCACCTACGCTTCAGGGTGGCACAGCCATGACCATTCCTTTATTATTGTTTGCCATGTTTCAATTGATGTTTGCTATTATTACTCCAGGCTTGGTGGTGGGCGCTGTTGCGGAACGTATTAAATTCACTTCATACATTTTATTCATTGTATTATTTATCATATTAGTCTATGCTCCATTAGCACATTGGTCTTGGCATCCAAACGGATTTTTATTAAAAATGGGCGCACTCGATTTTGCTGGTGGAACCGTGGTTCATATTAGTGCTGGCTGTGCTGCCTTAGCAGGTGCCATTGTTTTAAAATCACGTAGATCTAAATTAGAACAACAAGAAATTCCTCCTGCCAATATTCCTTATGTATTGATTGGAACTGGCTTGCTTTGGTTTGGTTGGTTTGGATTTAATGCAGGTTCTGCTTTAGGTGCGAATGCATTAGCCATTAGTGCATTCGCAACTACCAATACTGCAGCTGCTTCTGCAGGGTTGGCTTGGATGTTTTTTGATGTATTAAAAGGAAAAAAACCTTCTGTATTAGGATTTTGTATTGGTGCAGTGGTAGGCTTAGTGGCCATTACACCTGCTGCTGGATTTGTTGGCGTACCTCAAAGTATATTTATAGGTTTGGTAGCAGCAATCATTTCTAATGTTGCTAGCCATGCATTTAAGTTGTCAAGAGTAGATGATACTTTAGATGTATTCCCATGCCATGGAATTGGAGGAATGGTAGGCATGTTGATGACTGGTATCTTTGCATCAAAATCTGTTAATGCAGCAGGAGCGGATGGTTTGTTTTATGGAAACCCTGGCTTTTTCTTTATTCAATTGAAAGCCATGCTCATAGTTGTTTTTTATAGTTTCACCGTCTCTTACTTGATCTTTAAATTTATCAGCTTTATCATGCCTTTACGTGTTACAGAAGAAGATGAGGAATTGGGATTAGATGCTACTCAACATGATGAAAAATATGGCAGAAACCCCCTAAAGGCTTAATATTTAAGTGTTTTTGTATTTAAAAAAAGGCTCGAATGAATTTCGGGCCTTTTTAATTATATTAGTGCAAGATGAAATACATTTTGAAACTTGTTCAGTTCCTATATTGCATTTACGTAATCATCGTATTTGCCTCACTCACTATTTTGTCAGCTACGGCATTGCTTTTTTTAATCCCATTTGGTAGAAATAAATTAGGCAATCGTATTTATTTTGTTTGTAGGTATTGGTCTAAAATATTGTACTTTTTTATTGGCTTTCGACATATAGAAATTTACGAAGCCCCACACGAATTTAATCGGCCGCATATTTTTGTGGGCAACCACAATTCCTATATGGACATTCCACCGGTAGTTCAACTCAAACACCAGCCCATTAGGGCATTAGGCAAATTTGAATCTTCCAAAATTCCAATATTTGGTTGGGTTTACAAAGCAGCAGTTATTATGGTGGACCGCAGTAGCCCTGCTAAAAGAGCTCAAAGTTTAAGAAACTTGAAAGCAGCATTGCACAAAAAAATATCCATTTTTATTTTCCCAGAAGGCACATTTAGCATGACACATGAAATGCCCTTAAAATCTTTTTACAATGGTGCATTTAAATTGGCCATTGAAATGAAAATACCCATTCAACCGGTATTAATGGTAGATGCAGTGGACAGAATGCATTACGACAGCCTTTTTTCTTTAACACCAGGCATGAACCGTGTAGTTTATCTTGAAAAAGTAGAGGTGGACAATTATACCATTGGGCAAATAGATGAATTACGCGATTTGGTATATGAAAGAATGGACCAAGGCTTGAGAAGATATAGAAAGTATCCAAAATCATAGTGTATTTTTGCACCCCCTACTATGTACGCAGAAATCATCATACCCTTAGCGCTTCCAAAAAATTATACTTGGATGATTCCCGAAACCATGCAGTCGGAATTATTGGTGGGTATGCGTGTAGAAGTGATGTTGGGGGCGAATAAAAGATATGCTGGCATTGTTAAAAAAATAAGCAATGAAAAACCTGCCGATTTTAATCCCAAACCTATATTATCTATTTTAGATGACCAACCTATTTTGTACCCTCAGCAAATGGCTTTATGGGAATGGATGGCACAGTATTATATGTGTACCGAAGGAGAAGTCATGCAAGCTGCAGTCCCCAGCCATTTGAAAATTTCAAGTGAAAGTGTTTTTATTTTTAATGAAACGCATACAAATGATGGAAAAAATTTAAATGATGCAGAATACCTTGTGACCGAAGCATTAGAAATTAGAAAAGCACTGAGCTTACTTGAAATTCAAAAATTATTAGACAAAAAATCGGTGTATCCTGTCATTAATAAACTCATTCAAAAAGGAATTTGTTTTGTGCAAGAAAACATGAAGGACAAGTACAAGATTAAAGAAGAAACTTTTATTTTATTGCACACAAATTATAGAAATGAAGCTGCCTTAGAAGCTTTACTTAATGATTGGAGCAGAGCCCCAAAACAATTGGAACTCTTACTTGCTTTTTTACATTATGAAAAAACAGAAGGTGAAGTAAGACAAAAAGAAATGCTTGAAAAATCGGGCGCTTCTAGTACACAATTAAAAGCATTGATAGACAAAGGGGTATTGATAGCTGAAAAAAGAAAAAAAGATAGATTACATACAGACCCTTCCACTGGCAATCAAGATTTTCATCAATTGTCTGATCATCAATTAGCGGCATTCCAATCCATCCAAACTCAATTGGCCACTCACCCTGTACATTTATTACATGGCATCACAGGCAGTGGTAAAACACAAATTTATGTAGCACTCATTAAAAAAATCATCCAACAAAACAAGCAGGCTTTGTATATGTTGCCTGAGATTGCTTTGACCGCTCAAATGATTCGACGTTTAAAACAATATTTCGGAGGCACTATTGCTATTTATCATTCTAAATTTAACCCCAACGAACGTGTTGAAATTTGGAATAAAGTTAAAACTGGCGAAATTAAAATTGTGTTAGGCGCCAGATCGGCATTATTCCTTCCTTATAAAGATTTATCGCTCATCATCATTGACGAAGAACACGACCCTTCTTACAAACAACAAGAACCGGCCCCTAGGTACCAAGCAAGGGACACCGCTATTTATTATGCCAGTCAAATTAATGCCAAAGTAGTAGTAGGTTCGGCTACGCCTTCGGTTGAAACCTATTTTAATGCAGTCTCTAAAAAATATGGCTATACTTATTTAAGTGAAAGATACAACCATGGTGCACTTCCTACCATTCAATTGATTGATACCAAAAAACAGATTGCGGGCACAGCCATTTTAACGCCAGAACTATTGGCCAGCATTAAAAAAACCATCGACAATAAAAAACAAGTTATTTTATTTCAGAACAGAAGAGGCTATGCACCCTATTTGATTTGCGAAACCTGTGGATGGATTCCTCATTGTGAACATTGTGATGTAACCCTTACTTACCACAAAGCAAAAAATGTACTGTCCTGCCATTATTGTGGTGCGAGTTACCCCATCGTAAATATTTGCAAAGCTTGTGGAAAACAAAGTTTCAAACAAAAAAGTTTCGGTACGGAACAAATAGAAGAGAAATTAAATCAAAGCTTACCTGGGGTTGTTGTAGCAAGAATGGATTTGGACAATGTAAAAGGGAAAAACGAACACGACCAATTGATTCAACAATTTGAACAAAAACAAATAGATATTTTAGTAGGTACCCAAATGGTGGTGAAGGGTTTAGACTTTGAAAATGTAGACTTGGTAGGCATTGTAGATGCAGACAGCTTATTAAATTTTAATCATTACCGTGTGAATGAACGCGCTTTTCAAATGATGGAGCAAGTTAGTGGAAGAGCCGGTCGAAAAAACGATCAAGGCAAAGTTATCATTCAAGTAAGTCAAATGCAGCATCCCATCGTGCAACTGGTAAAGAAACATGATTATTTTGGATTTTATGATTTTGAAATTCAAAATAGAAAACATTTTGCCTACCCGCCTTTTAGCAGATTGGTGAGTTTGCTTTTTAAACATAAAGAAAATAATATTGCTGAAGAGGCTGTAAATTATTTTTATCAATCCCTAGGTGCTGCCATTCAAAAAACAGTACTAGGTCCTGCACAACCCATTGTAAATCGAGTTAGAAATAAATATATCTGGGAACTGGCAGTAAAAATTTCAAAGCAACCGGAATCTTTACTAATGGCCAAAAAACAATTATTGCATTATATTCGCTTGGTTCAAGTGCACCCTAGATACAAATCGGTTCAAATTGTAATTGACATTGATCCAAATTAGCCCTATGCTAGTTGAAGAAAATAAATCACTAAAAAAGCTCAGCACATTTGGCTGCGATGAAACTTGTCATTATTTCACAAGTATTGACTCAAACCATTCCCTTTTAGAAGCAATCAATTGGTGTAAAGAAAAAAATAAACCTTATTTGATCTTAGGTGCTGGAAGCAATGTCTTATTTACAAAATCTTTTGAGGGACTTGTCTTAAAAATGGGTATTACTGGTATCAAAAAAACAAACGAAACTGCAACGGAAATTTTTTTAACAGTAGGTGCAGGCGAAAACTGGCATCACTTTGTAAGTTATTGTGTTCAAAAGAGTTGGGGCGGTATTGAAAATTTAAGTTTAATTCCTGGAACGGTAGGTGCAAGTCCCATTCAAAATATTGGCGCTTACGGTGTTGAAGTAAAAGAAGTCATTGCATCTGTTTGTGCTTTTGATACACATACCAATGATTGGATTACACTTCAAAATAGTGACTGCGCATTTGAATATAGAGATAGTATTTTCAAAAAAAATAAAAATAGGTACATCATTACTTCAGTTGACTTTGTATTAAAAAAACAAGCAATTTTAAGAACCGATTATGGTGCTATCAAAGATGTTTTACACGAAAAGGGTATTAAAAAACCAAATTTAAATGACCTCTCATCGGCAATTATTCAAATTAGAACTTCCAAACTACCCGACCCTTCTATATTAGGCAATGCTGGTAGCTTTTTTAAAAACCCTACCATCAGCAAATCTATATTTGAAAAATTATATACTCAATTCCCTCAAATGATGGCCTACCCCATTTCTGACAATGCTTATAAAATTGCTGCAGGTTGGCTTATTGAACAATGTGGTTGGAAAGGCATTAGAAAAGGCATGGTTGGATGTTATGAAAAACAATCCTTAGTCCTTGTCAATTACGGGCAAGCCACAGGAAAAGAAATACTTGCGTTTTCTGAAGAGATCATTCAATCTGTACTCAAAAAATTTAATGTACTGCTAGAAAGAGAAGTAAATGTGCTCTAATTAATACAACACAACCAAATCCGTTCTTCGGTTCATTGCTCTGCCTTTAATTGTTTTATTGTCTGCAATAGGTCTTGTATCCGCGTAGCCTGCAGTAGTAAGTCTTTTAACAATTATGCCTTTTTTTGTTAAATAGTCTTTTACAACCACGGCTCTTTGTTCTGACAATTTTTGATTGATTTTTAAAGTGCCTGTGTTGTCTGTATGACCACCTATGGCCAAAGACATATTTGGATAAGCATTCATTACTAGAAATATAGAATCTAGGCCAGCAGCTATTTTTTTTGTCAATAAGGTTTTACCTGAAGCAAATTTTAAATTGGAAGTAAATTTATCAATGATGGGTTGCAAATTGGCACAACCATGATTGGCTGCAATTCCTGCAATGGTTGGGCAATTGTCTTCTTCATCATTAATACCATCTTTATCCGTATCAGGGATTGGACAGCCTTGGTAACGAGACAAACCTTTTTCCGTAGGGCATTTGTCCACTTCATCATTAATGCCATCCTTATCCGTATCCGGAATTGGGCAGCCTTGGTATTTGGCTACTCCCGCTTGATTTGGACATTTATCCATTTCATCATTTACGCCATCATTGTCTGAATCAGGGACTGGACAACCATGGTATTTGGCTACACCCGCTTGATTTGGACATTCATCTGCATCACCTGACACGCCATCATTATCTGGATCTGAATTCACTGGTGCATCAGGAATCATCACTGGTTTCTTATCTTTTAATTTTAGCGGATAAGTATAACTAATGGAATGTGCAAAATGCATTTTAGTCAAAGGTGAAAGTTCTGCTCTATAGGTGCTTGAAATATTGATAAAAGAGCCTTGATTGGCTTTGATTTGAAAACCACCACCAAAAGGAACATATGCTGTGTAATAAGCGCCATGAGTAGTTGCCAGGCCTAATCCACCTGTAATATAGGGTACCACTTTCTTTTCATCAGACAATAATTTAAAATTCAAGTTCGCATCAAATGCAAAATAGTATTGATTGCTATTTGCCTTAGGTATCAATTTTGAAACATAAAATGGATATTTCAAAGAGGAAAAATCTAAATTAAGCATCCCATCTAATTTTGGATTGATGCCTTTAAAATATTGTAAGCCAAAATAAGGAGCTGTACTAGTTAAATTATCTGTTCCATTGGTTTTCTTAAAATCTAAGAACCCAATTTTAAATCCAATAGAAGGCGCTTTATTACTTGCTGTGTCTTGCGCATATAGTGCAAAAAAATTAGCCATAACGAGCACTGTTAATAATAATTTTTTCATGGATTCTGTAAATTTTAAATTGAATATGAAATTAAGTAAATTTTTTGAAGTATTAAGGCCGCTTTGGATTCGACTTAGAATAACCTAAGCCATCCACTACTACTCTTTCGATACCATTTGATTTTATTTTTATACGCTTAGAGGCTGCCTGACTCAAATCAATAATCCTACCTTTTCTTAACATATTAGAATGCATTCGGTCATTGATTCTTACCAAGACCGACTTTCCATTGCGTAAATTGGTTACTCGAACAATGCTGTTTAATTTGTAAATATTACTGGCTGCCGTAAATCTTCTGTTTAAAAATATTTCTCCAGTAGCTGTTAAAGTACTATCCAAATTAGTGCTGTAGAAACTAGCTATGCCACTTACATGATTGATTTCAATTTTGATACGATGGGTGTCAATCTTTTTTTGATACAATAAGATGTAAGTACTGTCTAATAAATTCTCCGTAGCTAAATTATTATTTAGATATAAATTTTGCCCAAAAGAAAAAATAGGCATCAGTAAAATGCCAACTAATATACTTTTAGCAATCATTGTATTTAATTTAGGAGATGGCTTCAACGGCTACAACGCTGTCTAAATTTAATGCCCCATAAATATGTGGAAACAATTCATCTAGGTCCAGTGCTAATTCAAAAAGTACAGGTCTTTGCACTTTTTCTTTTTCTATTTTTAATTTCACCAAGCCTGTTTGACCTTTATAAAAACGGTCTAATACGCCAGGGATTTGTTTTTCAATAGAACAGTGTATAAAACCATCCTGCTCATAACCAGCAGGCTTGTACTCGTTTTTTATTTTAGCGGCTTCCCACTCCTTTAGAGTAGTTACATGGTATATATATTCGCTTTCCATAAATAATTATTTTTTAATGATTCTAGGAATTTTTTGATCTATTAACATTAAATCTGCAAGCACAATGGCAGTGACTGCCTCTAGTACCACCGGCACTCTGAGTGCAATGCATAAATCATGTCTTCCTTTTACTGAAAATGTTTCTTGCTCATTGGTCTCCCAATTAAGCGTAATTTGTTCTTTGGGTGTTGAAGAAGTAGGTTTTACTGCAATTCTAAATACTAAATCATTCCCGTTTGTATAACCACCCACCACACCACCGGCATGATTTGTTTTTGTTTTACCAGAGGCATCTACAATTGCATCGTTATGATCTACACCAAACATAGAAGCAGCTGCAAATCCAGTTCCAAATTCAATACCGCGAATAGCAGGTATTGCAAATACAGCATGGCTAATTAAAGACTCCACAGAATTAAAAAAATGTTCTCCGAGTCCAAGGGGTAATCCTTTCACTACACATTCTACTATACCGCCCACACTATCTTTTTGCTCAATGGCCTTCTGTATTCCTTTTTCAATATCTGATTCTCCTGCTATACTTATAATAGTAGCTTCTACTTTAATTTTTTCTTCTACTTTACCTGCATTTAATAATTTCTTTGCCACCACACCCGCTCCTACTAAAGCAGCTGTTAGCCTGCCACTGAAATGCCCACCACCTCTGTAATCTTCAAAGCCACCAAATTTATGATGTGCTGTAAAATCGGCATGACCTGGTCGAGGCACTGCACGCTGTTTCTCATAATCACCACTTCTTGTATTGTTATTTTCAAAGAGCATCATTATGGGCGCTCCTGTGGTCATATCATTGAATAAACCCGCTTTGAATAAAGGAATATCATCTTCTTGACGCGGTGTTGTTCCTTTTTGTTTTCCCCCTTTGCGACGCTCCATATCCTCCACAAAATCAGTTGTTTGTAGTGGTAAACCCGCTGGGCAACCATCTATCGTAATGCCCACACAGGCACCATGCGATTCGCCAAAAATTTGTACAGTAAATAAGGTTCCAAATTTGTTCATGTCTTTAATTCGTTATTACAAGATAAGAAATTTATTGTATATCAACTTTTGCACCCAGTTCTTGCAAATGGGTAAAGAAATCGGTATAAGATTTATTAATCGCTTCTGCCTCTGTTATTTCAATGGGTCCGTTCGCTACTAATGCAGCTACTCCGCATGCCATGGCTATTCGATGATCATGTTGTGAGAAAAC
>CAIPJS010000081.1 GCA_903865435.1 uncultured Bacteroidota bacterium
GCATAAAACAAAGGCTTGGTGGGCCAACTTGGTTCGGTATAAATTTCTTTACCATGAATAGCAAAGTCGGTATCAAAAAATAAAGAGTGATGCGTGACACCTTTTAATTTTTTATTCAATCCTACATAATATAATAATGAACTAGGTGCCATGGTGCGGGTATCCCAATAACTAGCAGTATAAGATTGATACTTGCTCGTTAATAATTTTGTTTCAATGTGATGATAATCGCCAGCACCTATAACTACATCAAATTCATAATGTTTTTGCTCACCGGTAACAGTTGATTTAGTGAAGCAAGATTTAGCCACTCCATTGACAACTTCAATTTGTAAAGCTTCTTCAGAAAATTGAAATTGAACACCTTGCGCTATAGCCGTATCATACATAGCTTGCACAATACTATACATGCCAAATTCTGGATACCAGGTGCCTCCTTTGATATCGGCGTAGTTCATTAAACTATATAAGGCAGGTGTATTTTGAGGAAGGGCTCCTAAAAACAAAACAGGAAACTCCATTAAGGTTTGAATATAAGGATGTTTGAAAAAACGAGCTACATGTTTTTTCATAGATTGAAATACATCTAATTTAAAAACACCCTTGATTAAATCAATGTCTATAAATTCTTTTAAAGAAATGCCTGGCTGATGAACAAGTTTACCCACGCCTATATCATACTTGTATTTTGCCTCTTCAATGAATTGATCCAAAGCCTTGGCAGCACCGGGTTCTACGCTTTCTAACAAAGCGGCTAATTCAGTATAATTAGCGGGCATATCCCAATGGGTTTCATCAAAGTAAACACGGTAAGAGGGGTCTAGTCTTTTTAATTTATAAAAATCGGAAACCTTTTTTCCAAAAGCTGCAAAATACCTTTCAAATACATCGGGCATCCAATACCAACTTGGACCCATATCAAATGTAAAACCTTCGGCTTCAAATTTTCTGGCGCGGCCTCCAGGTAAATTATGTTTTTCAACAACAGTTACTGACCATCCTTTCTTTGCTAAAAAAGTAGCTACTGACATGCCAGCAAAACCAGCACCAATCACTAATGCTTTTTTAGAAGGGGTGGACATAGTTTAGTATCGTTGAATTTTCTGTTTTAATATTTTTCTTGCAAAGTGAATGCGACTTTTGATAGTCCCTAAGGGTTCATTTAATTCTTCTGCAATTTCATTGTACTTATACCCTTCGAAATATAAATTAAAGGGCGTTCTAAATAATTCAGGCAAGTCGTAAATGAACTGTTTTACTTCTCTCAAATTTAAGTTAGTCACGCCATCATTCAAAACCTTTGTTCTAGTTTGATCAATTAAAAAATCATTAGGAGAATTATCCAATACTACAGACTGTTTCGCTTTTTTACGGTAATCATTAATAAATATATTACGCATAATGGTATACAACCAAGCCTTGATATTGGTACCTACATTGTACTTGTCTTTATTAGACAAGGCTCTGTATAAGGTTTCTTGAAATAAATCCTTTGCTGATTCATGATCCTTGGTCAAATTAATGGCAAAGGGCTTTAGAAAATCGGCATTTTCTGTGAGTAGTAGGGTAAATTCAGCTGTTGACATATAGTTCTGTTTAACTTTAAGAGAATAAAGCTAAACATAATTATGACTCAAAATGGTAATTTTGTTTAATTTTTTGATAAAATAGTTAAACATACCGGATTTGGTAAACTTAGTATTCTAATTCTATCAGCTGAGGAAGATTCAATCAATTGATAATCAATAGCTTAAATGATGTAAGTAGCCAGCTTATAAAAATGCTGACTTAAACCCTGAAATGGAGATCCTTGAAAAACTAGATGGAATGGATAAACTGCAGGGTCTCTGCAATGCTTCTTTTGATATGTATGTTTGATCCGATTGCCCCCTTGTAGTCATGTACAATTTGACCAGATAATACAATAGGTGAGGAAGCACTTGTTGTTGAAAGTTTCTCTATAAACTTATCTAGTTTAAACTTTTTGACTGGAGAAGTAATATGACAAAATACATAATCAGGTTTCGTTTTCTGCACCAAGTATTCAAGGTCAACCATGGGTACATTGGCTCCTAAATAATCTACATATATGCCAATTTGCTTCAACAAAAAATGTACAAATAAAATACCTAATTCATGGTACTCTGCTTCTGGTAAAAATAAAACAACCCTCTTCGTGTATCTATTGACTGGCGTTAATTTCTCAATACCATAAATAATTTTCTGTCTTAAAATATTGGTGGCAAGATGCTCCTGTGCTGGATTGATATGATTGGTTACCCATAATAAACCCACCCTTTCTAAGAAAGAAAAAATTATTTCAGTAATTGTTTTTTCAACACCTTTTTGGGCAATATAATTATCTAGTTGTTGTTCAAAGGCTGGCATATTCAATGAAACCATATCCTTAATCAAATTATTCACCACCCTTTCCTTCTGTGCATCCATCTGATTAATGGTAAGAATTTTCTCTTCCATTTGATCAGGGCTCATCTTATCAATATGCGAAATCTTAAACCCGTATTTATTTAATAGAGAGACGTTTAAAATAGTCTTTAATTCAAGTGCTGAATAGGTTCTTATATTCGTTTCGGTACGAGAGGGCTGCAGGAAACTATAGCGTTGCTCCCAAATACGAATAGTATGGGCCTTAATCCCAGAAATTTGCTCTAAATCCTTGATTGAATAAGTTGACATACCATAAGAACAATCAATTTATCAAATTGTTCAGATTTTGTTTAAGAAAACCCGAAATTTCTCCAACAACTAAGGAAAACCTACTTTTTTAGCTGTCTAAGGTATTCTCCATAGCCACTTTTGGCATATTTATCGGCTAGGACTAGTAATTGGGTCTTGTCAATAAAGCCCATACGATAGGCCACCTCTTCTATACAACCTACTTTTTGACTTTGTCTTTTCTCAATCACCCTTACAAATTCACAGGCATCGGCATAGGAGTCAAAAGTACCTGTATCTAACCAAGCGGTTCCACGATTCATTATACCCACTTGTAATTTTTTACGTTCTAGATATACCTTATTGACATCCGTAATTTCATATTCCCCTCTTGGAGATGCGGGTATGTTTTTAGCAATCTCTACCACTTCATTATCATAAAAATATAAACCAGGCACGGCATAGTTGGACTTAGGTTGTTTTGGTTTTTCCTCTAAAGAAAGTGCATTGTTATTCGCATCAAACTCTACCACACCATAACGCTCAGGATCATTTACTTCATAAGCAAATACGGCAGCGCCATTTACATCATTAAAAGATTGTACTAATTTACTGAAGCCAGCACCATAAAAAATATTATCCCCTAATATTAAGGCTACTTTATCCTTACCAATAAAATCGGCACCAATGACAAAGGCTTGTGCCAGTCCATTAGGCACTGCTTGTACTGCATAATGAAAAGAGCATCCTATTTCAGCACCATCTCCCAATAATCTTTTGAATTGATCGCTGTCTTCTGGTGTAGTGATGATTAAAATATCCTTAATGCCCGCTAATAATAATACAGATAACGGATAATAAATCATGGGCTTATCATAGATAGGCATTAATTGCTTACTGATACCCTTGGTAATAGGATACAACCTAGTACCTGATCCGCCTGCTAATATAATTCCCTTCATATACTTAATAATTTATTTTTTAATGGTGTATATGTTTTCGCACTTGCGTGCTCAAATCATATACCTGTTTTTTGTTTTTATAAACTCGCCGCATATTCCGCAAAGCTTCCTAATGTTTTATCTTTTTCTGAAAATATTAATTCCGAACTTGGTAATTTCCAATCAATGTTTAAATCCTTATCATTATACATAATTCCCACTTCATTGCCTGGCTCATAAAACTTATCTACTTTATAAAAGAAA
>CAIPJS010000082.1 GCA_903865435.1 uncultured Bacteroidota bacterium
AAACAATTTATGGAGGCTTATTCAACAAAAGATAGTACTAAAGAAGCCTCTTTACTTTCTGAGGATTTATTAGCATATGGACCAGGAATTGGACAGGATTCAATTTCAAAAGCCGATATTGTAAAGGGGGATATAGACCATATGAAAACATTTAGTGATATTAAGTTAACAAACGCAAAGTATTTTCCAGGATTAGATTCTAATTACAAAATTACTCCAGATGTTAGAGTTTATGGTACTTTGGTTTCAAGGTTTGCCAAATCAGGTGTAATAAGTAAAATGAAATGGTATGCAGAATTTAAAATCAATGATGCAGGTAAAATTTATGAATTTAGAGAATGGTGTGAACTTGCTGACATGAGTAAAGAATTAGACAAATAAATTAAAAAAATAAAACTTATGAAAAGAATATTATTCTCTTTAGTCACAATTACGTCATTAATGGCCTGTGATACAAAAAATACAACAACGACAAGTAATAATTATCCTTCTAATGCATTTGGATATACATTAAATAGTACTACAAATACAGATTTGGTAAAAAAGGGATTACATGCATTAATTACCAATGATACAGCTACTTATAAAGATACCTATAGCAGTAATGCGATTTTTCACCACAATACTGATTCAATGAATTTATCGCAAAATATGTCATTGATTAAGGCAAGAATTGATAGTAAAATTGAAATGAAAATATTAGGGGTTCCTGAAGTATGGGAATTAGTTAATAATGATAAAGATAAAAATGGAATTAATCATTATGTATTATCATTTATAGATTTTCAAATAACAAAAGGGGTTAGAAGCATTAAACTGACTATTTCTTTTTGTGATTTAATTAAAGATGGAAAACAAGTTGAAGAATATTTGATTTATGATAGAACAAGTATTGAAGCATTGATGAAATAATTAAATTTTTTAAAATATAAAATAATGGAAGTACATCGTCCCAAATTTATTAAAGGTTTTGTAGAAGAAATATTTGTAATCGTAATTAGTATTTCTTTGGCAGTCTTGGCAGAAAGAATGGTAGAAAATTGGATACATAAAAAAGAAAGCAAAGAATCGCTAATCAGACTTAGAACCGAATTGATAAGAGATTCGATTGATTTGTCATTTAATTATACAGTCCATCAAAATGCATTAACTGCCACCAAAAATTTAACCGAGTGGTCAAGAGGAAAGATAGAATTATCAGATGATTCATTATCTAAATTGACATCTAATACAACAGAGTATTCATGGTTTGAGGCAAATTCTTCTGAATTTGAATCACTTAAAAGCTCTGGTAAATTATCTTATATTGAAGACAAAGAGCTTGTAGTTAAAATAATTACCAACTACAATAGGTATGCGGAATATAAATTATTTACAGACCGTGAGTTAACCTTGGTTTATCAATTAAATGAATTTTATAGAAAAAATACATCATTTACAACTCATGGGGTAAACGTGTATCGGTCTTACACAGGAGAAAGTATAAGAAAAGGATTGAGAGGCAATTTTGAATTTGAAGGGTTTCTTCAACAAAAAAAATTAGAGGACGAATGGATGGTTTGGTTAATTGATAGGGATTTTATTAGAGTTAGAGAGTTAATTAATATCATAAAAACCGATTAATTGATCTAACTCATCTAAATCACCGACTAAATCTAAAGGTTCTAGCATTAAAGGTTCGTGTTTTCGGTAAGAAATGACAAAAACTCACGCAGAACCTCACGCAAAAACAACAAAGGACCCACGATTTAAATGGATGGCCGACTTCGTCGGCATCCCAAGCAGTTTGCCTTACCCAAAGCCTTTCAACTAAACGCTGCGCATTTAGTTGGCTTTTTTAACGCTCATCCGCTCAATCAAGCGAGCTTGTTTCGCGGCTTCGCATTAAAAAAGCCTCTCACTTTCGTGAGAGGCTTTGTAGCGAGACCGGGATTTGAACCCGGGACCTCAGGGTTATGAAGATTTTTCAAGAAAATGAAGGCGTTGATTTGTAGATAGTTATGTTTTCACAAAACGGAAATCAACCGATATGGACCGATTTCAGGGGGTGTTTTCCTCACGCAGTGGATATGTAATAATTATAGCTTCGTTGCGATCATTCTTATCACATCTGCTTGACCTTCATGATACTTGCCTTCACTCAATTGAATTTGCACATACTCCAAATAATCAATGCTTAAATCTTTGAAATCTTCTGAAAGAATTTCCTTGGTATTAAGCATATCAATGTCCTTTGGACCTCCAGAATTATTTTTTAATTGATCAGGACAAAAAGTTTCTAAAATAACTTTCCCACCAGGTTTTAACCATTGGATTATATTCTTGTATAATTCCTTTCTTATGGGTGTAGGCAAATGCGTATAAATAATAGCAACAGCATCTGCGCTTGCTGCTGGATACACAGCCAGGGCAGCATCTTGTAGCTGAAAACTAATTTTTACATCATACTTTAAAGCCAAACCATCGGCCTTTACTTTTCCAGCTTCACTTAAATCAAATGCTTGTACATTCCATCCTTGTCTTGCTGCATGCACCGCATTTCGGCCTTCTCCATCACACGGTAAAATAATAGTACCTGGTTTTAATTTACCTAATTCCTCAGCAAAATATATATTAGGTGCTTCTCCATACACAAATTCGGTTTCACTGTATCTATCGTTCCAAAATGAATTCATAATTATTTATTATTTCGATTCTATGGTATATAAAATAAATTATATCATACACCAACTATGACACAATATACTTATTTAATAATTGAACCAATGAATTGGCTTGTTGAACACCAGGCTGTCTCCATTTAATTTCTCCCTTTGAAAAAATTGCAAGAGTTGGTACACTAGATACATTTAACTCTGAAGCAAGTTTTTGATTTTTATCTACATCGATTTTTATAATACGAACCTTACCCCCTAACTTATCTCTAACTTGTTCCAAAATGGTAGGCATCATTTTACAGGGACCACACCACTCAGCAAAAAAATCCACTAATACAGGTATATCACCATTAATGATTGTTGCAAATGTTTCAGGACTGGACATAATCTTTATTTTATTTCTGTAAAATCAATATGTTTAACATCTTCCACCAAAACCTCTTTAGACTTATAAGTTGGCGTATAAGCGCATCCATTGTATCCACAACCAATTTTATACTTTGCACCTATTATTGCATATATAGCCAAGAATAAGCCAAATATACCTGACATGTAATCATTTTGAATGTATCCTGTATAACACATTGCTATACTCAGCAGTAATCTAAATGTTAGTGTATAATCAATTTTGGAAAGTAATTTTCTCATTTTAAGTATTTTTACAAAATTAAACCAATGAAAACTGCCTGTTTGTGACAATTATTACATTCCTTCAAATAGCGTATATTCACAGTAGAATTTAACTTTATATGTTACCAAAAGAAACGCTTACAAAACTATTCCCTGATTGGGAGGACGGCTTATACGATGCCATACTCAATGAAGCAGAATTGAAAGAAGCAAAAGCAGGTACTACTTTATTAAAAATGGGTCAGAATATCAAATCTGCCATGTTGGTGATAGAAGGAACCATTAAACTTTATCAGGAAGACGAGACTGGTGGGGAATATTTTATGTACCATTTAAATCCAGGAGAAGCCTGTGCTGTCACTTTGGTATGCAACTATCATCATGAGCAAAGCCAGGTATTAGCCAAGGCGGTGACTGATATACAATACTTGGCCATCCCTATAGAATTTATGGAAAAGTGGTTGAACGAATTTAAAAGTTGGCATTATTTTGTAATTAAGACCTACCGAAGCAGATATGAGGAACTTTTAAAAACAATTCATGAAATTGCATTTAAAAATATGGATGAGCGTTTAGAATTTTATATTCTAAAATATGTGAAACAATTTGGCGCTATTGTGAATTTAACCCATCAGGATATTGCCAATGACTTAAACACCTCAAGAGAAGTAATTAGTCGCCTATTAAAGAAAATGGAGCATAACGGTTGGATTATTATGAACCGAAACTCTTTTGACTGGATCAAAAAATAATACATTTTAGTGTGATATATGTCACCCAATTAAGTATTGGGTTAATGTACTTTTGTACAAGAAAAATATATCAAAATGCAAAATATAATTAAATCCATTAAGGAAAAAAAGGGCACTTTATTAGACGTTAGAAGCCCTATGGAATTTGAAGAAAACCACATCCCAGGTGCGATCAATATCCCTTTAGATATTATTGAATCCAATATTAAACAAATCTCAGCAATGCAAAAGCCAATTGTTGTCTATTGCTTAAGTGGAGGCCGTAGCTCAATGGCTACTGGCATCTTGCAACAAAATGGTATACAAGACATTTATAATGGAGGAGGAATTTTTAGCTTAAATAACATCATAAACAATAATTAATATGTTCAGCTTTTTCAAAAAACTATTTGGCCCTGGAACTGATTTTAAAGCACTCAAAGAGGCAGGTGCTATTATTTTAGACGTTCGTTCTCCTCAAGAATTTGATAGAGGTAATATTAAGGGATCCAAAAATATTCCTGTAAATAATGTTCAACGAGAAATAAGCAATATTAAAAAGTGGAATAAACCTGTAATTACAGTTTGTCAAAGTGGTGCTAGAAGCGGTATGGCTAAATCAGTACTAAAAGCTGCAGGTATCGAAGTGTATAATGGAGGTTCATGGTTTGGACTTCAATCAAAACTAAGATAACTATGACTTTATTTTTTCAAAAGTATAAACGAGATTTAATAGGTATTACCCTTGGAGCGGTGGCTGGTTTCTTATATTGGAAATTTGTAGGTTGTTCTAGTGGTACCTGCATGATTACTTCTAAGCCAATTAACAGCACCTTGTATGGTGCAGTAATGGGCTTTTTAGTTGCTGGGATTTTTAAAAAAGACAAATAAATTTATTTCATCATCAAATTTTATATTATGAAAGCAAATATGGGATCATTAGACAAAGCAATTAGAATTATTATAGCCATTGCATTTGCAATGCTTTATATTACTAAAACCATAGAAGGTACATCAGGTATTGTTTTACTCGTAGTAGGTGGTGTTTTTTTATTAACGAGTATTGTTAGTTTTTGTCCTTTGTACACTATTTTAGGTTTGAACAGTAATTCAAAAAAGTAGCAAAATTTTAGTTGAAAATAGCTAAATAAAAAAGGAGCCATGATTACGATGGCTCCTTTTTTATTCCTGAATCTAAGTTTAAGAAACTAAAGCTAACTCAGTACTTGCAGCCTTCCATAATTGATACCCACCCGATAGGTTTTGTACTTGCTCATAGCCATTCTGTAAAAGTATTCGTTGTGCTAAGTACCCTCTAAGTCCTGCCTCGCAATAAATATAAACTCTTTTATTTTTTGGAATCTCTCCTAATCTCTCTCTAAACTCATCAATAGGTATATTGATTGCATTGGGTAT
>CAIPJS010000083.1 GCA_903865435.1 uncultured Bacteroidota bacterium
GTTGAATATATTTGCCAAAGAAGCTGGCAAAATAGATGTGAAAAAATTTAAAAATTATAAGGTTTGCACAAACAAGCTACTGTCTTTGGATTCTAAAAGTGAAGAACCTGTCAAATAAATGTCCACTTTACGGGCACATTCACGGCCTTCGCTAATGGCCCATACCACTAAGGATTGTCCACGACGCATGTCTCCTGCAGTAAATACTTTAGCAATATTGGTTTGATAAGCTTGTTCTGTAGCTTTTACATTGCCCCTTTCATCTAAGGCTATTCCTAATTCATCCAATAATCCGGTAGGTTCTGGATGTAAAAATCCCATGGCAAGCAATGCGAGTTCGCAAGGAATTTCTCTTTCGCTTCCTGCTTTTTCTGTGAACTTACTAGGTCTGCCATCTTTTGCATTGGTCCATTCTAAATCTACTATTTGCAAAGCTTTTAAATTTCCTTGCGCATCCCCAATAAATGCTTTGGTGGCAACGCCCCAAATTCTATCTGCACCTTCCTCATGCGAAGTAGTAGTTTTTAATAACATTGGATAAGTAGGCCAAGGCATGTAATTGGCTCTGGCTTCAGGAGGCTTAGGTAACAATTCAAATTGTGTAATAGATTTTGCTTCATGTCTATTAGAGGTACCTACGCAATCACTTCCTGTATCCCCACCACCAATGACCACTACATTTTTTTTGGTAGCTTTAATTTCTGCTTCATCTATAGGTAAACTACTTACTCTTTTATTTTGTTGCTTTAAAAAATCCATGGCATAATAAACGCCTTTTAATTCACGTCCAGGAATGGTTAAGTCTCTTGGAATGGTGGAGCCACCTGCTAAAACCACTGCATGATAATCTCGCATGATGTCATTGACTCTCACATTCACCCCCACATGGGCATTACAAATAAAATGAACGCCTTCTTCTTCTAATAATTGTACACGGCGCTCCACTACTGTTTTTTCTAATTTAAAATCGGGGATACCAAAACGAAGCAAGCCTCCTGGTTTAGGATCTCTTTCATATACGGTTACTTCATGTCCAGCATAGTTCAATTGCGCTGCGGTAGCCAATCCTGCTGGGCCAGAACCTATCACCGCTACTTTTTTCCCCGTTTTTACATTGGGTTTGCGTGGTTTTACAAATCCTTTTTCAAAAGCAATTTCAATAATATGTTTTTCAATTTCTTCAATAGTAACTGCAGGTTGGTTGATGCCTAATACACAAGCACTTTCACAAGGAGCAGGACAAATTCTTCCCGTAAATTCTGGAAAATTATTTGTAGAAATTAATATTTCGTATGCGTCTTTCCATTCTTTATGGTATACAGCGTCATTAAATTCAGGAATGATATTGCCTAAAGGGCAACCGCTATGACAAAAGGGTACACCGCAATTCATGCAACGTGCCGATTGCTCATTTAACTTTTGCTCTGGCAATAAAGAAACAAATTCATTGTAATTTTTCTTTCTTTCCTTAATGGCTAGTTTGGAAGGTAGTTCTCTCGTAAATTCTTTAAATCCAGTTGGCTTGCCCATATACTTTATTTTGCAGCTGCTAATTTTGCTTTTTGTTTTTGTAATGCTTTTTTGTATTCACTAGGAAATACTTTCACTATATTTTTTAATTGATTTTCAAAATCAGATAAAATAAATTTAGCAACAGAACTGCCAGTGGTATCAAAATGGTTTTGAATTAATTTCTGTAACAAAATATGATCTTCTTTATCGGTGGACTCTAATTCCACCATTTCTTTATTACACAATACATCAAAATTGTTTTGTACATCATAAACATATGCTATACCACCACTCATGCCTGCTGCAAAATTTCTGCCTGTAGCACCAAGGATAACTGCAGTGCCCCCGGTCATGTATTCGCAACCATGATCGCCAACGCCTTCTACCACCACTGTTGCACCAGAATTTCTAACAGCAAATCTTTCACCTGCTTTGCCTCTTATAAATGCAGTACCACTGGTGGCACCATAAAATGCAACGTTTCCTATAATAATATTTTCTTCAGGTACAAAACTTGCTTTTTTATCAGGATATACAATTAATTGTGCGCCACTCAATCCTTTTCCAAAATAATCATTGGCGTCACCTTCTAATTCTAAAGTAACCCCCTTGGTATTAAAGGCACCAAAGCTTTGGCCTGCAGTTCCATTGAATTTAAAATGAATGGTATTGTCAGGTAAACCTTCCGCTTTGTAAATTTTGGTAATTTCATTAGATAAGATGGTACCGGTAGTGCGATCTGTATTTTTAATATCAAATTTGGCTTTTACTTTTTCTTTTTTATCAATAGCTGGTTTTGCAGCAGCCAATAACTTCCAGTCCAATACATCGCTCATTAAATGATCTTGTGCTTCTGTATGATACAAGCCCACACCTGGTTCGGCAGGTTCTTTGTATAAAATATCGCTTAAATCTAAATTTTTATATTTCCAATGGGTGATGTTTTCTCGCATCGTCAATGCATCCACTTGACCTACCATTTCATTAATGGTTCTGTATCCAAGTTCGGCCATAATTTCACGAAGCTCTTGGGTAATGAATTCAAAAAAATGAACCACATGCTCAGGATCTCCAGTAAAACGTTTACGCAATTCTGGGTCTTGTGTTGCCACACCCACAGGGCAGGTATTCATATGACATTTGCGCATCATGATACAACCTTCAACGATCAAAGCTGCAGTAGCAACGCCCCATTCTTCTGCACCCAATAAGGTAGCAATAGCAATGTCACGACCTGTTTTCATTTGGCCATCGGCTTGCACCACCACACGACTGCGTAATTTATTTTTTACCAATGTTTGATGCGTTTCGGCTAAACCTAATTCCCAAGGTAAGCCTGCATGCTTTATAGAACTTAATGGAGAAGCACCTGTACCTCCATCAAAGCCAGCAATCAAAACTACATCAGCTTTTGCTTTGGTTACACCTGCTGCAATCGTACCAACACCTGCTTTAGAAACTAATTTTACATTAATTCTTGCAGCACGATTGGCATTTTTTAAATCAAATATCAATTGAGATAAATCTTCAATAGAATAAATATCATGATGCGGTGGAGGAGAGATCAATCCAACGCCAGGGGTGGCATGTCTTGTTTTACCAATCCAATCATCTACTTTATCACCTGGCAATTGTCCTCCTTCACCTGGCTTAGCACCTTGTGCCATTTTTATTTGCAATTCATCTGCTTCCGATAAATAATAACTAGTAACACCAAATCTTGCACTCGCAACTTGTTTGATGGCACTGCGCATAGAATCTCCATTAGGCAATTTTTGGTATCGAATTTCATCTTCACCACCTTCGCCTGTATTGCTTTTTCCACCTAAACGGTTCATGGCAATGGCAAGGGTAGTATGTGCTTCCCATGAAATAGAGCCGAAAGACATCGCGCCGGTAGCAAATCGTCTATAGATCGCAGAAGCTGGTTCTACTTCGTCAATGGATATTGATGGTCGAGTAGGTTTGAAATCAAATAAGCTTCTTAAAGTGCAAGCTTTTTCGGTTTGGTCGTTGACCAATTTGGAATATTTTTTAAAACTTGCGTAATCGTTTGTTTTAGTGGAATGTTGAAGTAGGTGAATGGTTTGCGGATTGAATAAATGAAATTCTCCTCTGCGTTTCCATTGGTATACGCCGCCCTCGGTTAAACGATCCACAGGGGAAGATTTTTTTGCAAAGGCCAATTCATGTTTTGCTAAAATTTCTTTAGCAATTTCATCCAAGCCCATGCCATCAATTCTAGAAATTGCGCCAGTAAAATATCTGTTCACAACATCTTTGTTGATGCCTATGATTTCAAATATTTGCGCTCCTTGATAAGATTGTAAAGTAGAGATACCCATTTTAGAGAATACTTTATACAATCCTTCATTCACCGCTTTAATATAATTTTTCTTTAAATATTTTTCGTCTAGTTCGGTGTTTAATTTTCCTTCAATCTTTCTATCACGAATGGTGGACAATGCCATGTATGGGTTAATGGCAGTTGCACCAAATCCTATCAAACATGCATAATGATGTACTTCCCAAACATCGCCTGCTTCCACAATGATGCCCACTTTTCCTCTTAATCCTTTTCTAATTAAATGATGATGCACACTAGCACATGCAAGTAATGTTGGAATGGCTGCATGTTCGGAATCAATAGAACGGTCGGTTAATACAATCACTTCAAATCCATCTTCCACTGCATCTACAGCGTAACGACACAAACGGTCTAAGCCTCTTTTTAATGAACCTTCTTTTCCATCTGCTCTAAAATAACATTGTAAAGTTTTGGCTTGAAATACACCTGTATCAATACTTCTTATTTTTTCTAATTCATGGTTGTTTAATATAGGATGTTTTAAAGCAACACAATGACTTGCCATCGGATCTTCCACCAATAAGTTTCCTTGACTTCCCACAAATGTAGCCAAGGACATGACCATTCTTTCTCTGATTGGATCAATCGGCGGATTGGTTACCTGTGCAAACAATTGCTTAAAGTAACTGGTAATATGTTGTGGTTGATCACTCAATACAGCTAAAGGGGTATCGGTACCCATTGAGCCAATAGGTTCTTTACCATCAAGGGCCATGGGAGTAATGATATTTTCAATATCTTCTTTGGTATAACCAAATGCTTTTTGATATTTAAAAATTTGGTCGTGTTCTAAATGTGTAAATTGAATTCTTGGTTCAGGCAATTCTTCTAATCGAATTTTATATTTATTCAACCAATCGCCGTAAGGTTGTTGTGCACAAATTTTTTGTTTTAAATCGGTATCGCTGATGATTTTTCCAGCTTCCATGTCTACCACAAACATTTTGCCTGGTTGCAAGCGACCTTTTTCAATGATGGTTGATTGATCTACAGGCAAGGCACCGGTTTCAGAGGCCATAATAACTCTGTCGTCATTAGTAACGCAATAACGAGAGGGTCTTAAACCATTTCTATCCAAGGTAGCACCTATTATTTTTCCATCGGTAAAGGAGATAGAAGCCGGGCCATCCCAAGGCTCCATAAATGCTGCATGAAATTCATAAAATGCTTTTTTCACAGGATCCATCAATTCATTGCCATCCCAAGCTTCTGGAATCAGCATCATCATAACATGTGGTAAGGAGCGACCTGATAAAGTAAGTAATTCAATTAAGTTGTCAAGGCATGCAGAATCAGATTGATCTGCAGTGACCACTGGCAATATCATTTCTAATTCTTCTTTGCTAAAATAGGGAGATAAAAATCCATTCTCGTTAGATCTTAGCCAATTTAAATTGCCTTGTAAAGTATTGATTTCGCCATTGTGTGCAATGTATCTAAATGGTTGTGCCAATTTCCAAGAAGGGAAAGTATTCGTAGCAAATCTTGAATGTACTAAACCAAATGCCGACACGACTCTTTTGTCACTTAAGTCTGGAAAGTATTCTCGTACTTGATGACTGGTCAATTGACCTTTGTACACAATGACTCTTTGTGAAAGGGAAGCCATATAAAATCCAATTGCTTCTTTCTTAATAGAATTATTGATGGTATGTGAAGCGTAGTTTTTTAAAACAAAAAGTTTTCTTTCAAAATCTTCTGGATCGTTCATTTGGTCGGGCTTTCTTACAAAAACCTGTTCCATGATTGGTTCTACAGATAATGCAGAAGGCCCAATTGAATCTTTAATAACAGGTACTTTTCTGTACCCAATAATTTCGATGCCTAACTTTTCTGCAGCACGTGAAAAAATTTCTTTACACTCTACTAAAATGGCTTTATCATTAGGAAAGAAAATAAATCCAACACCATATTCATTTTTGTCGGGCAAGTGAATGCCTTGTTGTAATAATTCGTCAAAGAAAAATTCATGTGGAATTTGAATCATGATACCTGCGCCATCACCTGTATTCACTTCACAACCACAAGCACCACGGTGTTCCATGTTTTCTAAAATAGTCAAACCATCCGTAATATTTTGATGCGATTTTACTCCTTTGATATTGGCAACAAATCCAATGCCACATGCGTCATGTTCATAAGCAGGATTGTACAATCCTAAGTTTTTTGTTTTCTTCATTTCAACCAATTAATTGTAGGGTACTTCTAAAGGGTAGCGATTGGTGGAAAATTACGAAAAAAGGAGGATTTTTAATATCAGAATCGCAATAAATTTACCAACCATTTGATATTTACTATTTAAAATAAAAAATAGTTGAATCATATCAAATAACGAACGTTAGCAAATATAATTTTTGAAATATATCAAATCATATTAAAAGAGTATGCATCAAAAGTAGGAGCGGGTTGGAGGGTATGTCCTTTAGGGAAAATGCCAAAAATGCTAGAACCTGAACCACTTAAACTTGCATAAAGGGCCCCTTGATGATAGAGCTCGTTTTTAATTATTTGCAATTGGGGATGCGCATTAAAAACGGGTGCTTCAAAATCATTGATTAATTCCGCCTTCCAAGTTTCAATGGGTTGCTTAATAATGGTTATGATAGATTTTTCTTTTACACAAGGTTTGATTTGTTGAAACGCCCAAGGGGTAGCAATGTGAATGCCAGGATGAATCAATGCAAATGAATAATTGCTTAGATCAATTTCAATTGGGTTTAATATTTCACCTCTGCCTGTTGCATGACAGGCTTTATTTAAAATAAAAAAAGGGCAATCACTTCCTAATTGTACTGCATATTGAATTAATTGTGCTTGATTTATATGCAATTGAAACAAATCGTTTAAAATTATTAGTGCAGAAGCGCCGTCACTTGAACCGCCACCTAATCCTGCACCTATAGGAATTTTTTTATGCAAATGAATTTTTATATTTGACATCAGAGGGAAATCCTTTTTTAACAAATCGTAAGCTTTAACACAAAGGTTGCCCGAAACATCACCTGGTATTGGATTTCCAGAGCTTGTAAATTCAACTGCATTATTTTGATGCCCCTTATTGATTACAATTTCAATACCATCTGTTAAAGCTACTGGGTAAAAAATTGTTTCCAAACCGTGAAATCCATCTGTTCTTTTTTCTAAGATGGATAAGCCTAAATTAATTTTACAATTGGGAAACTGAATCATTGGTTATGATTTCTTTTGCGCATTTTTTTTATTGATTTCGTCACGAATATCAATTGCGCGTATATAATCTTCTTGTTCTAAAACTTCTTGCAATAATTTATTTAATTCGGGTAGCGTTAATTTAGACAAATCATTTTCAATTGGGTTGTTAGCAACAGTTGAAGTAGGGGTAATTGTTTTTTCTGCATTTTCGTTCGCCAAACCTGCTTGTTCTAAAATATTGTCATATACATAAATGGGACATCCAAATCGAACGGCCAATGCCAATGCATCACTTGTTCTACTATCTATTTCGATGGTATCATTTGCGGTAAAGCAAACCAATTTTGAATAAAAAATACCTTCTTGTAAATCACATATATATACTTCCTGCAATTGAATGTCAAAAGCAGTCATAAAATTCTTCATCAAATCATGTGTCAAAGGGCGAGAAGGGTGCATGTTTTCAAGCGCCACAGCAATGGCTTGGGCTTCAAATCCACCTATTACAATTGGAAGACGGCGCAGACCGTTTACCTCTCCTAAAATAACCGCGTAGGAGTTAGATTGGGTGATGCTATGAGATAAGGCGACTATTTCTAATTCAATTTTTTGCATATAAACCTTTGCTGTCCAAAGTTAATTAAAAATTAAATCTTTTAAGGCCTATTTTTAACAGAAGTATTAAATTGTGAATAATAAACAGATCCTATGAAACCCATACATTTAGCCGATATCAAAGCTGTTACATTGTGCTCAGGCTTTGATTCTAAGTTACTGCACAGCAATTCTATGACATGGTCCTTTGTACATTCTATTGCAGGGCATACTTTACCTGCGCATCAACATGTGCATGAACAAGTAACTCATATTGTTAAAGGGGATTTTGAATTAACGGTAGATGGCGTTCCGCATTTATTAAGGGCAGGTGATCTTTTTATCATCCCTTCTAATACGGTGCACGCTGGAAAAAGCATTACCGATTGTGAGATCATTGATGTGTTTAATCCGGTACGCGAAGATTATGCTAAATTAAGTTCCTAGTCATTTAAAATAGTTTCATGTATCCATTACAAAATAAATTTGCACTAGTAGGTGGTGCTTCGCAAGGATTGGGTGCCGCTTGCGCTCATGCATTGGCTAACGCAGGCGCTACGGTTATTGTTTTTGCAAGAACCGAAGAGAAATTAAAACAGGTGGTAAAGAATTTACCAATACCAGTTCAACAAGCACATAGTTATTTAATAATTGATACCAATCATTTAATAAAATCAAAAAAAGCAGTGACTCAATTATTAGATAAAATTAAAACCATTCATATATTGGTGAACAACACGGGAGGTCCTGCAGCTGGCCCTTTATATGAAACCAGTACCGATGATTTAAAAAATGCTTTTGCATCGCATTTATTGCATGCGCATCAATTGGTGCAGCTTTTATTGACAGGTATGCGTGCTGCAAATTTTGGTAGAATTATTAATGTACTTTCTGTTTCTATCAAAGAGCCAATAGATGATTTAGGTATTTCCAATACCATTCGCGCAGGGATGGCCAACTGGGCCAAAACTTTATCTAGAGAATTAGGACCATGGGGCATTACGGTGAACAATGTATTGCCTGGATTTACCAATACCGAAAGATTGGATTATTTATTTACGAATAGAGCGGAAAAAGCAGGGGTGATCAAGGAAGAGATCAGAAAAAATATTGAAAATAGTATCCCTGTAAAAAGATTGGGTGAGTCAGAAGAATTTGCTGCGGCGGTTTGTTTTTTAGCTAGTCCAGCCGCTGGCTTTATCAATGGCATCAATTTGCCTGTGGATGGGGGCCAATTAAGATCGCTCTAGTTAAACAATAGCTTAGCTTAACTAATTTGTTTTTGCTTTTAATACGGCTGCCGTAAGTTTAGGTACAATATCAAATGCATCACCCACCACACCATAATCAGCTGCTTTAAAAAATGGGGCTTCAGGATCTTTATTGATGACCACAATGGTTTTACTTCTATTCACACCTGCTAAATGTTGAATGGCGCCTGAAATGCCTATGGCAATGTACAAATTAGGAGCAATTTGAATTCCTGTTTGTCCAACATGTTCATGATGTGGTCGCCAATCCGAATCGGATACGGGTCGGCTGCAAGCAGTAGCTGCACCCAATGCCTTGGCCAAGTCTAATAAAATGCCCCAGTTTTCAGGGCCTTTTAATCCGCGGCCACCACTCACTACTAAATTGGCTTCGGTTAAAGGAATCTCACCTTCAATTTTTTCTACTTTCGTTATTTTAATAGAAGCAGTAGGAATAGGTAAGTCAATCATTTCTAGCGTTGCAGAATTGTTGTAAGCAACTAAGCCAAAACTATTTTGATTGATGGCAATTACTTTAATTGGGGTTTCAATTTTAATGCTAGCAAAAGCTTTACCCGAAAAAACGGTTTTGGTCACTTCAAAACCATTGCTAGTATTGGGCAAACTGCATGCGCCAGTTACAATGCCTGCACCAAGTCGAACAGCAACTGCAGGTGCGATGGCTTTACCATTTATATTGTGGGCAAATACCACTACGGTGGCATTTATTTTTTTTGCAGCAGCAGCAACTAGAGTAGCATGTACTTTTACATCTAAAAAATTCAAAGCGTCATTTTTTAATTGATGCACTTTATTAGCACCATGCATCCCTAAACTTGTTAAATCTTCTTGCGTGGTTCCCAATACCAATGCTTCTGTTGTACATCCTAATTGTTTTGCAATGGCAGCGCCATAAGACAATGCTTCTATAGATGCTTTTTTAATTTGTTGATCGGCTTGATCTAAATATACAAGTACCATAATTTAGTTGTTGAATTTTTAAATAACTTTTGCTTCTTCTTTTAATAAACGCACCAATTCATCCATATTTTCTGGGTCAATTAATTTTACTCCAGATTTAGCAGGAGGCAAATCAAATTTACTGATACTAGTTGTAGCAGTGGTACTTGATGGGGCAACTATTTTTAAAGGTTTTGTTCTTGCAGCCATAATTCCGCGCATATTGGGTATCCTTTGTTCAGCCATTCCTTTTTGACAACTCACTATAAGCGGTAAGTTTGCTTCACATGTTTCTTCTCCACTTTCTATTTCTCTTTTTACCGTGGCTGTATTTCCATTTAATTCAAAATGATTGGCCATGGAGATAAATGGTAAATCCAATAGGGCAGACAACATGGATCCAATGCATGCGCTATTGTAATCGATGGTTTCTTTTCCAGTAAAAATTAAATCATAAGCGCCTTCTTTTGCTACAGCAGCAATTTGTGCTGCCACAGTAAATGAGTCATTGCTATTGCTATCTATTCTTATGGCTTCATCACCGCCAAGGGCCAAGGCTTTTCTAATAATGGGCTCAGCATCTACACCACCTACAGTAACTAAATGAATCAAAGTAGCAGGATCTTTTTCTTTTAATTCTATGGCACGCACCAGGGCATACCATTCGTCGTAAGGGTTGATAATCCATTGCACACCAGATTCATCAAACTTTGTATTACCTTCGATAAAGGCAATTTTAGCAGTGGTATCGGGGGTTTTACTAATACAAACTAAGATCTTCATGTTCGCTAATTTTGATAAAGGAATAGTTAGTTGTTTATGCAACTAATGCAAATATAAGCCAAGATGAATCGAATTGAAAAAATTATTGAGTTTTTAAATCAACAGCCTAAGGACAATTTTCTTAGGCATGCCTTGGCCTTGGAATACATTAAGATAGGTGAAGAGCAAAAAGCCTTGGACCTTTTTATAGCCATCCTCACTGAGACGCCAGACTATATTGGTTCTTATTATCATTTGGCCAAATGTTTAGAGCGTTTGCATGATAAAGAAGCGGCCATTGTTTGGTATGAAAAAGGGATGTTGGCAGCCAAGGCAGCCAAAGACAACCATGCTTACAGTGAATTGCAGTCGGCATATGAGGATTTAGTCTATTAATCCCAACCTTAAGTAAGTCTTTGATTAATCTTATGATCAATCAATTGAAAAAAGTCTTCTGGTTTATAAGTTCTCCAAGCGCTAATTTCCATCAGTTCTATATACCTGTTCAATTTACGCAATAAAAAATCGTGTTGGGCTGCGGTATGAAAATTCACTAAAACTGCCCAGCCTTCTTCTTCAGAGGTTTCTTCATACAATTCTTCATAATAATCTTTGTCTCCACTGTGAAAATTAAAAACACTTTCGGCAATAAGAATAAATTTATAAATGCCTTCTTCCATTAATTTGTCTAATACTTCTCTTTTTAATTCCATGATATCATTTTCAATGGCATCGTTCCATTCTCCAATCATTTCAATGATGGCAAATTTTAAATCATAGTCCACAAATAAAATTTTCAGGTACAAGGTTTTGCTTCCAAATTCATCCCATTGTGGGTGGATATAATAATTGTACAAGGTTTGTGAAAATTCGAATTCACTGTATTTTCTACCAAAAAAAATGGATCTTGGATCTTCTTCCGCCATGTATAAATGGCGCCAATGATAATGTGGTTCAATGTCATGCATGCGCTGGCTTCCAATAAAAAGGTTATTGTTTTTTGTGAAATTCAATCAAGCCTTTCATAGGCGATTGGATGATTTTACCCAATTCAATTTCATAACTTAAAGCCAATTGCTTGATGATATCTTTAAATGCATAGGCAACGCCCCCAACAAAATGTATAGGATGAATCCAGGATTCATTCATTTTATTAATGTGTGCAAAAAAGAAATCGTTTAAACCATCTTCAATGATATTCTCAATCATGTAATGGCCTCTATGTTCGGCTAGAAAAGGAGCAAAAGAGGCTAAAGTCCTATTAGGGAAGGGGCTTTTGTATATACTATTTAAAATAGCATCTTTGGTTAGGTTGTATTTTTTCTGAAAAGAAGCCATCAATTCCTCGTCAAATGTTTGGTATAAAAAATATTGAATTACTTTTTTTCCTAAATAAGCACCACTGCCTTCATCGCCCAAAACATAACCTAAACCGGGACTATTTTTAGTAATTTTTTTCCCATTGTAAAATCCGGTATTTGATCCAGTACCTAAAATACAAACTACTCCTTTATCATTTTGGCAACTGGCGCGTGCAGCGGCTACTAAATCGGTTTCAATGGTTAATTTTGCTTTTGTAAAAACAGCTTTGAGCGCTTTTTTTAGAGACAATACATTGTCTGGATTGCTTAGTCCAGTGCCATAAAAATAAACGGCTTCAATTTTTGTTAAATCTGTTTTTTTAGCAAAAGACTTTTGGAGTAAAAGGGTAATTTCATTCGTTGTCAAAAAATATGGGCTGATACCAATGGTGTTTACCGTAGATTTTTTATTGTTTTGGACAAGGGTCCATTGGCATTTTGTTGCACCACTGTCGGCAATGAGGTAGTTCTTTATCATAGTAGGTCACTCTTCTGCGTGAAAATAGCCATTTTAGTGTAATTTTAGCCCGAATAAAATGAGTATGCAAGATAATAACAATTTGAATTGGGGTAAACCGCTATTTTATGCCTTCTTAATCTTACTTGGTATTTTTATAGGTGTCTTTTTTAAAGGGAATTTTAATTTAGGGGCACTCACACAAAAAAATCAGCAACCCATACAGGAGATGATTGATTTGGTGCAATCAAAATATGTTGATACTGTTTCAAATGATAGTGCAGGCATTAAATTGGCCAATTATTATTTAGATCAATTAGATCCCCATTCGGTGTACATTCCACCAGCCGATTTAAATGAAGTGAATGAACAATTATTACCTAATTATAAAGGCATAGGTATCGAATTTCAACAATACAGAGACAGTGTTTTTGTGGCTTATGTTATTAAAGATGGTCCAGCAGATAAAGCAGGCTTGCAAATTGGAGACATTCTTTTAAATGCAGATGACAGCATTCAACTATCTGGGAAAAAAATTGGTGCAGAAGATATTAAAAGAAAATTAAAAGGGCCATCCAATAGCAAAGTAAAATTAGTGGTGAACAGGTCTGGTGAAATGAAATCTTTTGTAATTGCTAGAGACAATGTGCCCATGTCGCCCGTGGATGCAGCTTACATGATTGATACGGTAATTGGGTATATTCGAATCAATAAGTTTGCTGATCGAACTTATGAAGCTTTTATGCAAGCTTTGGATCCATTGATTCAAAAAGGAATGAAATCTTTAGTGATTGATTTAAGAGGGAATGGGGGTGGCTTATTATCTGAAGCAGTAGCCATTGCAGATGAATTATTGAGTGGAAATAAACTAATCGTTTACACACAAGGCGTGCATTCGCCTCGTGTAGATTATTACAGTAAGAGAGAAGGCTTGTTTGAACAAGGTGGATTAACCATATTGATAGATGAAACTTCTGCATCTGCAAGTGAAGTGTTGGCAGGCGCATTGCAAGATTGGGACCGAGCCACCATTGTTGGAAGAAGATCTTTTGGTAAGGGTTTGGTGCAACAACAATTTAAATTATCCAATGGAGGTGCCTTGCGTTTAACCACTTCTAAATATTATACGCCACTTGGAAGAAATATTCAAAGACCCTATTCGAAAGGGAAGGAAGTTTATGAGCATGATTTTATGGTTAGGTTACATGAAGATGCTATGGGCATTCAAGATTCCAGTTTTAAAGGAGCTACTTTTAAAACACCTAAAGGGCATTTGGTGTATGGTGGAGGTGGTATTTATCCAGACAAATGGGTGAACGGCAATGCTATATTAATGGATACTAGTTTTAAAGTATTGTGGGAAGAAGGCTTGATGAATGATTTTATTTTACACTGGTATGTTCAAAATAGGACCATGATGAATACATTTAAAAATCCAAATGCATTTTTAAATCAAACCGCCAGTATTAATTTTTGGGCAGCACTTGTGAACTATGCAGGTCCAAAGCAGCAATTAAAATTGAAGAGCCTTGAAAAAAACAAGTTATTGGTTCAAAACCAAATTCTTGCCTTAGTAGCAAGAACACATTGGTACAAACAAGGATACATAGAAGTTCAAAATGCATTGGATCCTAGTTTTAAGCAGCTGCTTCCCTAAAACATGATATTGATCAGTTTTATAAATGATCCGACTCATTCATGATTTGATTGATTTGCGTGATTTTCGTTGGTAGAATGCAACCAACTACTTGCTACCACTGCGGCTTACAATGCAGTACAGCTATACAATTCAATGACAAATACTTTTGTTGTGATGGCTGTAAAATGGTGTATACCCTATTGGAGGAGAATGGGATGTGTCAATATTATGATTTGACCTCCATGCCTGGCATCACCGCCAAAGGACTTTTCGTATCCGATAAATTCAATTATTTAGACAATATAGCCATTCAGGATCAATTGATTCAATTCAAGTTGGCAGATCAAGTTCATGTGGTATTTTATTTACCGCAAATACATTGTGTAAGTTGTGTCTGGCTTTTAGAGCATTTACATAAGATCAATACAGGCATCATTCAGTCAACCACCCATTTTGAAAAGAAGGAAATCAAAATAGTATTTAATCCTTCTCTTATTTCTTTAAAACAAGTGGTTCATTTATTGGCCTTTGTAGGTTACGAGCCTGTGATTCATTTGGGGGGTAATGATTGGTTAAAGAAAAAGAAAGTCAATAAAAAGCAGTTGTATAAAATTGGTATTGCAGGTTTTTGTTTTAGCAATATTATGATGCTCAGTTTTCCAGAGTATTTATCCAACAATGCATTAGAATTAGGCAGTTTAAGACATTTCTTTATTTATATTAATTTACTATTGTCCTTGCCAGTATTGTTGTATAGTGCGCGTGATTTTTTTATCTCTGCTTATACAGGACTTAGGCAAAAATGGTTGAACATAGATGCGCCCATTGCTTTGGCCATAATGGTTACTTTTAGCAGAAGTGTATATGAAATTCTCAGCCAAACAGGCGCTGGTTATTTAGACAGTATGAGTGGGATTGTATTTTTTATGTTAATAGGAAGGTGGTTTCAAGACAAGTCCTATGATTCTTTTGCATTTGATAGAGATTATAATTCCTTTTTCCCATTAGGAGTGACGGTCTTAGAAGAAGGCAAAGAAGTGAATAAACATCTGTCGGCACTACTTAAAGGCGAATTGGTGTTTTTAAGAGCTGATGAAATGATTCCGGCAGATGCTATATTATTAACAGAAGGGGCCTTGATTGATTATAGTTTTGTGACAGGAGAAAATGCACCCATTGAAGTTGCCATTGGCCAACTGGTCTATGCAGGAGGTATTCAAAAAGGGCGTTCTATACAAGTAGAAGTAGTGAAACCTGTTGGACAAAGCTATATTACTGAATTGTGGAATAGACCGGTTTTAAAGAATGAAAAAAATATAGAAAAATCCTTTGTGCATCCTTGGGGTCAATATTTTACGATTGTTTTATTGATCATTGCTTTTTCAAGTGGGGTGTATTGGAGCCTCTATGACACTAGTAAAATATTGCCAGCAGTAACAGCGGTATTAATTGTAGCCTGCCCTTGTTCTTTACTGTTAACTGTTACTTTCACTTATGGCAATGTATTAAGATGGCTGGGTAACGCTAAGTTTTATTGTAAAAATGCTGCTGTAATCGAGGCCATAGACAAAATAGATACCATCGTCTTTGATAAGACAGGAACCTTAACCAATCATGAGGACACCCATTTGGAATACCATGGGATGGTATTAAGTGAGGCAGAAATGATTGCTGTAAAATCAGTAACAAGGGAATCTTTGCATCCATTAAGTAAAATGATTACTCAGTTTTTAATGTTAGAAGTTTCAGATTTAACCAGTTTTCAAAAAATTGAAAATTTTATTGGCAAGGGAACTAAGGCTTTATGTAATGAATATGAAATCTTGATTGGTTCCATTTCTTTTTTAAAATCAAATGGCATTCCTTGCGACGACAGCTTGCAAGGTGCTGTAGTATGCCTTGCGATAAATGGGGTGTTGAAAGGTTATTTTGCAGTCAATCATGCCTATCGAGATGGAATGGATAAAATGGTCAAGCGTTTGCAAGATAAAGGCTATCATTTACACTTATTAAGTGGAGATCATCCCACTGAAAAAGCGCATTTAACTCATTTATTAGGCAAGGATATACCCATGTTTTTTGAAACAAGTCCTGCAGATAAATTGGCCTATATACAAAAATTACAAAATCAAGGGCATAAAGTAATGATGGTGGGTGATGGTTTGAACGATGCGGGCGCACTCAAAAAAAGCAATGTTGGTGTTGCAGTCACCGATCAAACACATTTATTTACACCCGCAAGTGATGTGATTTTAGAAGGTAGGGAAATAAAAGAACTTCATCATCTAATAGCTTATGCTAAAAAGGCCAAGCTCATTATTATTTACATTTTTATTTTATCTATCTTATATAATATAATTGGCATGTATTTTGCTACTAGTGCAAGGCTTTCGCCCATGGTGGCCGCAATTCTTATGCCTATAAGCTCTATCAGCATAGTAGCGCTTTCTGCCTTGCTTTCCTTTTCATTTTCTTACAAGATTAGACCTCGAAGCTGATATATATCAGTTCCAAATTTGACCTATGTCATTAGGGAAATTCGTGTTTCCCTATAGATTTGTTTCAAATAAATTGCTATGGGAGTGATCGTTATTTTAATCATTGTAAGTGTGCTGGTGGCAGGTGGATTTTTGCTTGCTTTTTTATGGTCGGTGAAAACAGGACAAATGGACGATGATTATACACCTTCTGTAAGAATTTTATTTGATGATGAATTAATTATTAAGAAAAAGGAAATTCTATAAAAACTTTAAATCAATAACCATTTAAATTAACCTTATGCAAGTAGAAAGTTTTCAGTATGACAATAAAACGGTAAGGAATTTTGCCATAGCCACCATCATCTGGGGAGTAGTAGGTATGACGGTAGGCTTATGGATTGCCTTAGAGTTGGTTTTTCCCACTGTTTTAAACTTACAACCCTATTTTAATTTTGGTCGCATTAGACCATTGCATACCAATGCAGTCATTTTTGCATTTGTAGGGAATGGAATTTTCATGGGTGTGTATTATTCTTTACAGCGTTTATTAAAGACACGGATGTACAGTGATGTTTTAAGTAAAATCCATTTTTGGGGATGGCAATTGATCATTGTTTCTGCTGCCATTACTTTACCATTGGGAATTTCAACAGCTAAAGAATATGCCGAATTAGAATGGCCCATTGATATTGCTATTACAATAATTTGGGTGGTATTTGGATTTAATATGTTTGCTACCATTATCAAGCGAAGAGAGCGTCATTTGTATGTAGCAATATGGTTCTATATTGCCACATTTGTTACAGTGGCGGTTTTGCATTTGGTGAATTCCTTTGAATTGCCTGTTACTTTATTCAAAAGTTATAGTTGGTATGCAGGCGTACAAGATGCCTTGGTACAATGGTGGTATGGGCATAATGCAGTGGCTTTTTTCTTAACTACTCCATATTTAGGTTTGATGTACTATTTTATGCCTAAAGCGGCTAATAGACCAGTTTTTTCTTACAAACTTTCAATTATACATTTTTGGGCTTTGATCTTTTTATATATCTGGGCTGGTCCACACCATTTATTATATACCGCTTTGCCTAATTGGGCACAAAGTTTGGGTATTGTATTTAGTTTCATGCTCATCTTTCCAAGCTGGGGCGGTATGATCAATGGTTTATTGACTTTACGTGGCGCTTGGGATAAAGTAAGAGAAGATGTGATATTAAAATTTATGGTAGTAGCGGTAACTGCTTATGGAATGTCCACTTTTGAAGGACCTATGTTATCCTTAAAGAGCATTAACGCTGTAGCACATTTCTCAGATTGGATTATTGCACATGTGCACATAGGCGGATTGGGATGGAATGGGATGCTGACTTTTGGTATTTTGTATTGGTTGATTCCAAGAATTTATAAAACCGAGTTGTATTCAAAAAAATTAGCCAATATCCATTTTTGGTTGGCCACTTTAGGTATTTTATTTTATGCGATACCTATGTATTGGGCAGGCTGGCAACAAGTTTCCATGTGGAAACAATTTACGCCTAGTGGTCAATTAAAGTATCAATTTCTTGAAACCGTTACCTATATGGCTCCATTTTATGCGATGAGGGCACTCGGGGGGGTGCTTTATCTCACTGGAGCTATCATAGGTATGGTGAATTATTTTAAAACCATTGGTCAAGGGACCTTACTTGCCAATGAAGAGGCACAAGCACCTGCTTTAGAAAAAGCCTATGCCAAGCATCATGGAGAACATTGGCATCGTTGGATTGAACGCAGACCTACTCCATTTTTATTATTGTCTTTAGTAGTTATATTAATTGGGGGCTTGGTCGAATTAGTGCCTACTTTTTTAGTAAAATCTAATATACCAACTATTTCAAGTGTGAAACCTTACACGCCATTAGAATTGCAAGGAAGAGATATTTATACAAGAGAAGGTTGTTATACCTGTCACTCTCAAATGATTCGTCCTTTTAGAAGTGAAACTGAACGTTATGGAGAATACAGTAAGGCAGGGGAGTTTGTGTATGATCATCCATTTCAATGGGGAAGTAAAAGAACAGGTCCAGATTTGGCTAGAGAGGGTGCAGGCAATTTGAAGAAATCAAATACCTGGCATTACAATCACTTAGAAGAACCTAATTCTATTTCCACTGGTTCTGTAATGCCATCTTATTCATTTTTGATAGACCACAATTTGGATACAGCCACCACACCTTTAAAAATTAATGCCATGCGCACTTTAGGGGTTCCTTATGCGGCTGATTATGCCGCTCAGGCCAATCAAGACTTAATGATTCAAGCAAAAGGTATTGCAGCTGATTTGAATAAAGATGGAATCAAAGTACCGCCTAATAAAGAAATTATCGCATTGATTGCTTATTTACAAAGATTGGGCACAGACATTACAAAAAAATAAAAAAAACACAATTATGTACAGTTTTATAAAAAAATATACCGAAACGATGCAGGATAAAAACATTTACCCCATCTTTTCCTTGTTGGTATTTGTTCTATTTTTTCTTGGTGTCTTATGGTATGTGAAAACCCTAGACAAAAATCAGGTGGAGGAAATAAAAAATTTACCATTAGAGCAATAATATATCATCTAAAAACATTTCTTATGTTAAAAAATAAAAATATCTATTTATTGTCCATGGCTAGTTTATGGTCTGTAGGCGCTTTGGCACAGTCTAGTTTGCTTCCAGCCAAACCAGAGGCCACTAATTATGTAGAACTGCTTATGATGTCAATAGCCATTTTATTGGTGGTAGTGATAGGCGTTTTGGGCAATGTGCTTTTGATGGTATCTAAAAAAGCAGTTGAAATCTCTAAATCATCCAAAAAAATCATGATGATTTTTGTAGTAGTCATGGGGTCTTTGTTTTCAAAGTCATTGTATGGACAAGCAACTACAGTCATCGCAGATACTACATCAAAAATAAATTCCACTGCTTTTTATGGAGGCTTGTCTTATAATACTTTTTGGACCATGACTGTAGTATTGGCTTTGGAATTATTAATTATTGCTTTATTGGTTCTTTTTATTAGGAATATTTTTAGGGCAATACATCCAAAGGAAATAGAAGTAGTGAATGGCAAAAAAGTTGCTGCTTCTTGGTTGCTTAAAACCTGGCATTATTTGGATAAGAAATTCTTAACAAAGGCTGTGCCATTGGAGAAAGAAGCAGATATGTTATTGGATCATGATTATGATGGCATTAAAGAATTGGACAATGCTTTACCGCCATGGTGGAAATATGGATTTTATATCACCATCGTAGTGGCTGTGTTTTATTTATTGAAATTTGAAGTTTGGCATACAGGCATGAATCCTACGGAGGAATATGCTGCAGAAATGACTGCTGCAAAAATTCAAACCGATGCTTACTTGGCCTTAGCCAAAGAAAATGTGGATGAGAATTCTGTTACGCAGTTAGATGCAGCAGGGGCCGCTGTAGGAAAGGCGTTATTTGCAAAAACTTGTACGCCATGTCATTTGGCAGAAGGACAAGGATTGGTAGGTCCTAATTTAACCGATGAATATTGGATTCATGGTGGAGGGATCAAAGATATTTTCAAGACGATTAAATATGGTTATCCGGATAAAGGAATGCAGTCATGGCAGACCACTTATTCTCCTGTTCAGATGCAACAATTAGCCACTTACATTAGAACATTGAAAGGAACGAATCCTCCCAATCCAAAAGCACCACAAGGAGATTTATACAAAGAGGTAGCTGTCAATATAGTAGATAGTGCTGCAACAACAAAATAAATGGAACCAATAAAAAGTACCGATTCTGAAAGTATTGTGAATTATAAGCAAGGGTTATTGGATCAAACATTTAGAGATTCTGTATCAACCATTAGTAAAGAAGGGAATAGAAATTACGTAAATCCCCAAAAGCCGCATGGCAGGTTATATAATTTACGTTCTTATTTTAGTTATTTCTATTTGGTGTTGTTTTTTACTTTACCCTTTATAAAAATAGAAGGGGAGCCTGTTTTTTTGTTTAATGTGTTAGAAAGGAAGTTTATATTTTTTAGTAAGATATTCTGGCCACAAGATTTTTTCATATTCGCGATTGGTCTATTGACTTTTATTGTATTTGTTATTTTGTTTACTGTGGCTTTTGGAAGAATTTGGTGTGGATGGGCTTGTCCTCAAACCATTTTTATGGAAATGGTATTTAGAAAAATTGAATATTTCATTGATGGCGATGCGACGCAGCAGAAAAAGCTAAAAGCCATGCCTTGGAATACAGAGAAGATCTTAAAGAGAGGGACAAAAATTATTGTATTTTTTTTATTGTCTTTTTTGATAGCGAATTTTTTTCTTGGCTACATCATAGGTATTGATGAAGTGGGGGTGCTTGTCAAAGAAGGGATATTTGTTCATTTTGGAACTTTTAGTGCACTCGTTATTTTTACCTTGGTTTTTTTCTTTGTGTATTATTGGTTTAGAGAACAAGCCTGCATTATTGTATGTCCTTATGGTCGTTTGCAAGGGGTCTTATTGGATCGAAATTCAATACTTGTTGCCTATGATTATGTTAGAGGAGAGCCTAGGGGGAAATTAGATCCTAGTTCAAATCACGGGGACTGTGTCAATTGTCATGCCTGTGTTCGGGTTTGTCCAACTGGGATAGACATTAGAAATGGTACTCAGTTAGAATGTGTGAATTGCACCGCCTGTATAGATGCCTGTGATGAAATTATGGACCATATTGACAAACCTAAGGGATTGATTAGGTATGCTTCTGAAAATGGTATTGTCAATAAACAAAAGACAACTTATACCTGGAGGTTAAAATTGTACACCTTGGTCTTGACTTTACTACTTTCTTTTTTAGCTATTTTATTGATTACTAGGGCTGATGTGGCTACAAGAATATTAAGAACACCAGGCCAGACTTATCAACTCTTGAATAAGGATAAGATCAGCAACTTGTACAATATTAAATTAGTGAATAAAACTAGGAAAAACATTCATTTGGAATTGAAATTAGAAAATATAGAAGGAGAAATAAAACAAGTAAGTCCGGTAGATGTGCCCAAGGAGTCTTATTTCCAAACCAGTTTTTTCATCACCTTAAAAAATGAACAATTAAAAGCTAGAAAAACAAAAATAAGAATTGGCGTTTATGAAAACGGGAAGCAAATGGACGAATTGTCTGTACTCTTTTTAGGGCCATCTATTTAAAATTATCATTATGAAAATCAACTGGGGACATAAAATATTTATGGTGTATGCTTTATTTGTGATTGGCATTTTAGTACTTTCTTATAAATCTTCCCAGCAAAAATTTGATTTAGTACAGGAGGATTATTATGGCGCTGAGTTAAAATACCAATCGGTGATTGATGCAAGCAAAAGAGCCAATGACTTGGGAGGGGAAATGATGCTCACTCAAAATCAAGGAAAACTATTTATTCAGTTACCTGCATTTTTTGAAAAAGAACAATTTGAAGGAGAGGCACATTTATACTGTGTAGCAGATGCTAAAAATGACAGAGTTCAAAAAGTTAAGATCAATAACGGACGTTTTGAGATGGAGTTACTAAATACGACCAAGGGTAATTATACCTTAAAACTTTCTATAGAAAACAAGGGGCTTGCTTATTATTTTGAGAAAAAAGTAAAAATATAAAATGAGCATTAATGCTATTTTTGAAATCGGTTTTTTAATGGGTCTGCTAGGCAGTGTGCATTGTATAGGTATGTGCGGCCCCTTGGTATTGGCCTTGCCAATGGCTCAAAAAACCAATCTTGAAAAATGGGGTGTTTTGTTTTTATATCATTTTGGAAAAATTAGCAGTTATAGTATGCTTGGTGTGTTGTTTGGTTTATTTGGTAGTCAGTTGCCTTTATTTGGGGTTCAAGAAAACATATCTATTTTTATAGGGATACTCATGCTAATATATGTTGGCTATGTTTTTGTCCTCAAGCCAAAGCAGAAGCTTGGATTTTTACAATTTAATTTATTATACAGCAGTATTACCAAACAATTAGGGATGCTTTTTAAGCTTAATAATAAACTTGCATTTTATTTGATAGGGTTTTTAAATGGTTTATTGCCCTGTGGAATGGTCTACTTGGCTTTAACATCGGCATTGGCCACTCAAAATGTTTTTTATGGAGGTTGGTTGATGGCTTTTTTTGGATTGGGTACGGTGCCAGCTTTAATGATGGTGGCTTTAGGAGGGCAGTATTTCGGAATCAAATTTAGGCAACAACTTCAATCGCTGTTGCCGGTATTTATTTTTAGTATGGGTGTATTGCTTATACTAAGAGGCTTGAATTTAGGCATACCTTATTTAAGTCCAACAACAGGTATGGGAACCAATGCATTGCATTGTCATAATTAATAGGCTATGAACAAAGAAATTGTATTACAAGAAATTGAATCATTGATAAGGTCCTTGGACTTTATACAAGACGAGCAGGCTTTTATCAAAAGAAAGTTGAGCAGTTTATTGGAGAATATGGTCATGCATGATTTTATTGAGTGGGCCGAGGAATTACAATTACAAATTATCAATAGAGAAATGGCCATTAAATTATTAAAAAGCGATATTATATTATTAAGAAATAAAGTAAAAGCAATCAAATCTATTAATAATATAGTGGACATCGGTTTGGTACAAGATTTTAAAAAGTTCAAACAGCAAGTGGTGTATTTAGAAACACAATTCATGACATGGAAGAACGATGTCAATGATCGTTTTGAAGCAACGCTTTTTTAATTTATTTAGTTAAATAAATTAGCTAATTTTTTTTCGTCTAGAATTACAATTTTACCTTCTTTAATTTCAATTAATTTTTCTGATTTAAAATCACTAAGTGTTCTGATTAAACTTTCTGTAGCAGTGCCAGCAATATTGGCCAAATCTTCTCTAGAGATAGAAATTGAAAAATGTTCCCCATCAGATTCTTTAGCATATTTCTTTTTTAAAGTAAGTAAGGCATCTGCCACTCTTTTTCTTAAACTATGGTAGGCCAATGCCACCAATTGTTGTTCTTTTTCTGAAATGTTATTGGCGAGCAGTTTGATCACTTTCAAAGCAACTTCTTGGTTATGTGTCAACAAGTGTTCAAATTCTTTTCTTGGTATAACTCTAATTGATGATTCTTCTAATGTCTCGGCAAATTCTTCATAAACCGCATTTTCAATTAAAGGAATATGTCCAAAAAAATCACCTGGAGATAGGAGGCTGGTAATTAATTCCTTACCACCATCACTTGTTTTGTACACTTTTATTTTACCTGTTTCGATGTAATACAATTTATTTGGATGTTGGCCCTCGGAATAAATGATTTGTTTTTTCTTATAATCAATTACATCATGATTCTCCAATGCCTTAAATATTTCATCTTTATTGCCTAGTTCCGAAATAATTTGATACCATGCTTCAATGCCCCTTCCTGCAGCATTTTGATGAATTTTAACTTTTTCGATACGTGCCCTAATGGCATTAATAAGTTCTGCCTCAGAGAATGGTTTTGTAATATAGTCATCCGCGCCCATCTCCATACCTTTGCGTAAATCGTTTCTTTCACTTTTTGCACTTAGAAAAATAAAGGGAACATGTTGAAGGTCTGGGTTTTTGCTTAAAATTTGAAATACGCCATACCCGTCTAGGACAGGCATCATGATATCACAAACAATTAAATCGGGTGGATTGGCCATGGCCATTTCAACCCCAATTTTACCATTTTCAGCAGTGCTTACATCGTAATTGGCCAAAGATAAAATTTCAGCGGTATTTTCTCTAAGTGCTTCATTGTCTTCGATCAGTAAAATCTTTTCCATCAGTAGTATATTAATTTATTCAAAATTATTCATCATTTTAGTGGGGAGTAGCATTTCAAAACTGCTTCCTCTTTCAAATTCGCTATGGTATTGGATAGTGCCTTTCAAAATTTCTATGTATCTGCCAACAATATGTAATCCAAGGCCTGTGCCTTGTATGTTAGTGACATTGGTGGCTCTAAAAAATCTTTCAAATAAATGCACTTGATCACTCACTGGTATGCCAATACCTTGGTCGGTAATTTTTATGAGTGTGGTATTTGCGCTTACTTCGGTTTCAATGATAATATTTGAATTTTCTGGTGAAAATTTGATGGCATTAGAAATCAGGTTGATCATGATGTGCTTGAGTAAGTTACTATCTGTGTAGGTATTGGATTGACCCGAATGATGGAATTTAAAATTTTGGCCAGGCTTAAGCAATACGCTCATTTCATTAATCAAGTCATTGAAGAATTCACTAATATCAAATTCTTCTGATTTAACATCTACTTTACCTTCTTCAATTCTTCCCAGGGATAAAAATTCATTTAAAATATCGGTCAATGTTTTAACAGAGGATTTAATCCTTTCAATATGTTTGTCTCTTTTTTGTTGCTCTTCGGTGTTGATGTATTTAGAAAGCAAGGAGATGGAAGATAAGATGGTACTTAAAGGCGTCCTAAATTCATGGGAAGCCATAGAAACGAATCTTGACTTTAGATCGTTGACCTCTTTTTCTTTTTCTAAGGACAGCGTCAATTCTTCTTTAGAGGCTTTTAAAGCATTCAAGGTAATTTGCAGTTCATTGGTTCTGGAATTAACTGTTGCTTCTAAGTTGGCATTTAGTTTTTTCATTTCCTCATTCACGTATTCCATCTCTGCTTGTTGCAGTAAAATTTTCTCTTCGTTTAATTTTCTTTTGGAGATATCCGCAATGTAGGCAATGGCAAATTGTTCCTCACCCGTTTTAAAATGCCCCAAACTAATCTCAACAGGGAATTCGGTGCCATCTTTTTTTATGGCAGAAAGAGTCATACCTAGTCCCATAGTTCTAGCCTTTGGTTGATCGATGTACCCCTCTCGATGACTTACATGTTTGTGATGATAACGTTGAGGGATTAGTTTTTCTAAAATTTCACCAACCATACTCGTATTATTATAGGCAAATAAGGTGTTGGCGAATGGATTGGCCATCGCAATGACCCCTTGCTTGTCTACTACAATAATTGCCATTGAAGCTGAATTGAATAGGGCTTCGAATTTGATATTAATATCTATAGAATTGGAATTATTACTAATCATAAAGAAAAAGAGGCAGGTCTGTTTAAAGTTACTCAATTTTTTGACTATTTCCTTGGTATCGAAAGCTTTAGATATAATTTAATTTGTTTTTGTAAATTTTTTATAAACAATAATAATTTAATACTTAAACAA
>CAIPJS010000084.1 GCA_903865435.1 uncultured Bacteroidota bacterium
TTAAACTATCAGCACTTCCTGTTGGAGTTAAATAATATGATCCTGCAACTAATGGTGCTTGAACATCAGAACCAAACACCAATCCTAAATTTGTTCTTGCTTCACTTGCTGTTGTAGCAACCGTTCCTCCATTAACAACAGCTACCGCTGTTCCACTCCATACTCCACTTGTGATGGTTCCAACTGTTGCTAAATTTGATAATGATGTTAATGTCGTGTTTGTTGTTGCTGTTATATTTCCCGCTGTTGTTGCTGTTGCTGCATTACCTGTTATGTTCCCAATTACTTTAGATCCACTCACTGTATTAATTTTCGCATCTGTTACTGCTGCGTCTGCAATTTTAATTGTTGTAATTCCACCATCTGAAACTCCTCCTCCTGAGTTATTTGCTGTCACATAATCTTTTACTGCTTTTTGTGTAGGAAATAATACATCACTAGGGGATACCCCACCTAAATCAGCGGCGCTAGATTTATTAGATACATTTTCCTTTAAAGCTAAGCTAGTTGTTAGATCAGATGCATTTACTTTTAAAGCAAGGGCTGAAGTAGTTGCGTAACTACTTAAATCCTGATCTCCAGTATTAGTTCCTGTGATGGCTGCAAGCTTTGTTTTTTCTGCTGTTGTATAATCGTTGGTTGATAAATCTTTACCATTTATTTTATCAACTTTATTGGCTAAGCTATTTGATACATCTGAAGTATTTGCTTTAATATCTAATACAGTTTGCGTAGCCGTGCTAATAGGTTTCAATAAATCTGTAGTATTATCTACATTAGATAATCCAATGCTAGTTTTATCAATGGCTAGTGCTGCTTTTAAAGATGCTAAACTCGTAACCCCCGTTCCGCCTTTTGCAATAGGCACAATGCCTGCTATATTATCTGCATCTACACTACTTGCAAACTGTGCATAAGCGACATATTGAAATTGAGTAGTACCCATGGTAATATAATTATTTCCAGCAGCTGCGTCCATTTCAATTTTTAAAAACTTAGGCGTGTTTTTCCAATTAATAGTGCTGAAATTTCCAATACTACTGCTGGCATCTGTATCTCCAATCACAACAGAAAATAAACCTTGTGCATTGGTAGTAACTTTTCTTGTTTCAGCATACTCTGTTGTCCCTGAAGCACTACCTTGTAAAATACTTAATCGTAAACTAATTGGTTGTGAAGCAAGTATTACATTATTACTTGTTCTCGCAACCCCCTGAAAATTTAATCCAGTTTGTGCATTTGAATTAATGAACACAAAAAGTAATTGAATAAATAATATTAATCTTGGTATAGAAAATTTTTTTTTCATTATAGTTTAATGATTTTATAAATACCTGTTTTAGCAATCCCTGTACTTGGTTTAAAATACACTTTCATATAAAATACACCTGAAGGATAATTCTCCATTAAAATGTCCTTTTCATAAATGTTGAATATCGTACCCGCTTCATGTGTAAATATAATAGCGGATTTAGCATCTATCAGTTGATATGATAAACTACCCGCTTGGGTAAACCTTGCTTTGATATGAAGTATATTAGAAGTAGGATTAGGGCCGATGGTGATTTGACTGCCAAAAACCGCTGGACCATATTCATTGATAGAAGTAACTACATTGGTATTGGGCTGAAGGACCCCAGTATTGAGGGAGAAACCAGGAGCTATAAAAGAGGCTACAGATACTGACTCGGTTATGCTCCATTCCATGTATGGCGATGAGCCGCCTCCATTATTTAGAGTAAATGGGGTAATAGGTTGTGCAATGAGCTGAAATGGATTAATACAATAAACTAAGAAAAGAATAGGCCAATATTTTCTGCATTCTAGAAAATTCATGCCTTAAAGAAATAGAAAAATAAGCCCAATAAGTGCATTGATGATGTTTTGGGGTTTTAAGAAATCGGAAAATTTAAAAGAGTAATAGGTTACTTTCTTTTAATTATAGCTAACCGACCTTATTTATTACTTTATTCTCAATAAATATTCTGAAGGCGTGCAGTTTTCAATCTTCTTAAATGCAGCTATAAATGTAGTTAGATTCGAGAATCCGGCTTCTGAGGCTAAGCTATTTAAAGTATAAAAGTCGAGGTAATTCTTATTAATTTTTTCTTTAATATAAGAAACCCTGTATTTGTTTATAAATTCATTAAACCTCATCTCAAAATGTTGGTTCATAATGAAAGAAATCAGTCTTGTTGAAATATTAACTTCTACTGCTAATTGGCTAATATTTAATCCTTTTATTAAATAGGGTTTCTTGGTTTCAAAATAGTCTATAATTATTCTTATTTCAGTTGAATAATCTTGTTCTATATAAGGTATGCGGTCGGTTTGATTAAGGATTAATGTAGAAGCTGTTTGCTTATATTTTATAAATGGAAGTCCTGCAAATATAGATGGATGCGTAAGAAGATAAGTACTAATAACAAAAAAGCAACTTGCGAAAATATAATCGGGCAAATGAAAAATAAAACCGTCTGCATAAATATCTTGAATAACAACTGCAATTGATGCTAATAAAATAAATGCAATTAAGTATATAGTTGAAAGAGATGTAAAAATTCTAAGCCATTTGATTACATTATTTATTTGCTTTTCTACCTCAATGTTTTTATTCTGTTTATTGAACGTTATAATTAATTTCCATTGGAATATTAAATAAATTAAACTCTGTAATATCCTGAAAACATTAATAACGTATTCAGATAAATAACCCAATTGAATTTTATAAGATGTATTGATGTCCTTTAATAACTCAAGTACAATATTATTTTTAATACTTATTGGTAAAAGATAAAATGGCAAATAATTAATTACAACTAAAATGAATGGAATTAAATGTAAGAAGTCTAAGGTATTTAATTTTTGTTTGTTAAATAGAATTATACGAACATATAAATAGGTGATTGGGGGTAGTAGAAAGTTGATAGGTGCTGATGCTTTGTATAAATAGGGTAAATCAATAATTAAACCATAAATAATTAAAACATATACAAATAAGCATGAAATTTGAAAAACAAAATAAGTTGCCAGTAAATAGTTGGCGAATGTCTTTATTGCATTTTCATTGTACAATAAAAGATAGATTGTAACTAAAGCGCAAAAAATACTACCGATATAAAATATTCCTACCATATGTCTGTAAAATACAAAGGATTTTCTTTTTTTTGTATTTTTTCTTATTGGACTGTCGGCTGCGCAGACTTCCTCAACTGTGGATTTACCCAAAGTCTTTGTAGCCACGCCGGGAATCGAACCTGGATTAGGAGCTTCGGAAACTCATGTACTATCCATTGTACTACGTGGCTGAAAGAACAAAATTAGTGAAAAATAAAGTTCAAAGGTCTTAGGATAAGAAATGAACCTCTAAGCCCGCCGTAACAGCACCTTAATAGCAGCTGGTAAAAATATACTTGTAGGAAGAGAACGCATAATTTGAATATCCTCCATTATAGAAGAGGTATTAGATAAAAATTTAAACACAGTAGCTGCTTCATTCTTGTCAAATATGCGTTTGAATATTTCAGCACCTTCCATTTTATGGTGAAATAAAATATCTAGTAATACTGCATCATAAAATTGGTGCCTAGTAGTATGGACCTTGGTTTGTAAAGGCAAGCCATGTTCTAACTGTGTGACAATATTTTTACATTGCTCTTGTATAAACTGAAAAGCATAGCCTGTGCTTGCTTTAATGGCAGCCCCTAAGGCACCAATAGTATATATAGGCGCTTGGTTTGATGCTAATTCAATTTGCGTCATAGGAATAGCGCCTATTTCTTCATGTGCAATTTTATAA
>CAIPJS010000085.1 GCA_903865435.1 uncultured Bacteroidota bacterium
GCGGTTTCAAACTCAGTGGCTGGCACACAACTGGGTGCCCCAAAGAAAAAATGGAAGGGTACTTTTTTTCCATTGTCAATCATATAATGAACGCCTTCTACGCCACAAACATTCGCAATTTCATGCGGATCACTAATTGTTCCAATAGTACCGTGCGTGACTGCCAAACGCGCAAAGGAGCTTGGCACAAGCATGCTACTTTCTATATGCACATGGGCATCAATAAATCCTGGAAGCAAAAAATGATGAGGGGCAACAGGTATTTTTTCTATGGCTGTGATCAGGCCATTGTCAATAGTCACTACTGCAGGATAAATATTTTTTCCTGCAATATCTACATATTGTCCTTGTATGGTAAATGAAGCGGCCATAAAAAAGTTTGGTTACAAATTAAACCAGTAATTGAACTTAAAGATAAGGGCTCTATTCTTATTTTTAAGCATTGGATCGGTATAATAATTATCGGTATACACCAAAAAGAAGTCGCTCATAGGCTTATACCTGTATTGCAAGCGGCTATTGATGTTGAAATTATTGGTTTGTGTGTTAAACTGTACAAAAGTAGTCCAGAACAGTTGGGTATTAAAGTTGTATTCCAATTTTGGTGCAATCAGAATCAAATCATTGTTACCATATTTCTTTGGCAATTGAATTTTGTCTACTTCTCCGTTGATTGATAAGGTTAAATGAGGTTGATTTCTCCAGATGATGCCAGCTCCCAATCCAGTAATATTTCCATTGTAGTATTGGCCTAGCGTGGTCATCATATTCCAACTAAACAACTTTCGCATGTCTGAATAATACATCAAATTAAATTGACTGTACAGATAATTGTCTGCTGGAATTGGAATGCCATCGCCTGGTTTAGTGGGATACAATAAATTAAGATTGTTATTAGAGATAGTAGCAACAAAACCCGAACTGTTTCTTAATTCTGCAGTTAATTTTAATGCAATGTCATTTTCACTAAATGAATTGTCTGGATTGAACACTAAAAAGTTTTCTAAACCAATCTGTATTCTTCCAATTTTTCCCTTGCTAATGAAATATTTTTTTGAAATATTGGTATAAAAATCTTTAAAACCCACGCGGATAGTGGTGTCCCTTAAAGCATCGTAATTGTCTATCCTTTGAACATAACCCATGTCCGTATAATAATTTTTACCAACATTTCCTACTTCCCCTTCTATATGCCAATTATTTATTGTTCGAGATACACTTGCTTCTATATAGGAATCTTGGTTGTTGATGTTAGGTTTGAAAGATTGGTGAAAATTTATTTCAACTCTTTTTGTACCCTCATTGTTGGCTAAAAGTAAACTAACCCCTGCATTTCTTCCATACTGGTCCAAAGGATTTTTCTTCGCTTCGGCCGCCGTTATAAAGTTTTCTCTATCCAGAAAATAAGTTTTTAAAACAGATCGTTGCCAGAAACTTTTTTGAATGGTGAAGGCTGAAAAATTTTCTGGAGAATAAGCGCCTTTAGATCCTGTTTGAATATCCATCATGCCAATTCTGGTACTTGAATTTAAGTTACCAGAAAGTCTTGCACCTAATAAGATAGGAATGGCATTGCCGTCCTTGTCTAGTCCTATGGTTCTTGAATAAAATGGGCGAAAGATGGGATTGCCAAAATTTGAAAATAAATCTGCATTTTCTAAAAAGAAGGTTCTTTTTTCTGGCAAGAAAATATTGAATCGTGTTAAATTAGTTACTAATTGATCAACTTCTATTTGAGAGAAATCGGGATTCACTGTGACATCTAAATTTAAAGAAGAGTTTAATGCCATTTTTGCATCAAACCCTGCACCACCAGTGTTTTGCAGCAATTTTCCATTTTCATCATCGGTAGTAGCACTTCCTGTGATATACGGTAAAATAATTTTATTACTCGCCGCCTTGGGTGGTGCTACAGGCCAATTTAAAACACCTGCATAGCCTAAATCATAGGATTTAAAAACAGGAGGTACCTTAGTCCAACAACTGTATTCATTACTTTGCAAATCGCCCCTTAAATAATTAATGCCCCAGAAACTTTGCTTGTCATTATACCTTATTGATTTTAAAGGAATAGCAATTTCGGCAATCCAATAACCTGCATACATTTTGGTGGCAGAATTCCATTTGGTATCCCAACTCCATGAAAGCTTTTCTTCTGCATTTGTAGTCAACTGATCTTCTGATTGAACATTTTTAGAAGTCAATGCAAAAATAAATCCATTGGTTTTTTGATTCAATGGATCTAAAATAACAGCAATACCATCAGATCCATCATACCCTACATCTCTTTTTAAACTTTTGATAATTTGTTCGTCTTTGGCATAAACTTTAAAAGCGAAGTAAATATTTTTATCATCATAGGTAGTTAACACTTCAGTTTGTTGTTTTGGTGCACCTACATTATTGGGGTATTTTTTTGTAAAATCCTTAGCCAACATCGCAGTTTTCCAAACGGGTTCGTCTAAAATGCCATCCAATACAATGGGGCTGGAACTGGCTTGTATATTTATTTGAAAATTTTTCTGGTATTCGGTGATGGTTTGCGCATTTAATTTGATGCTCATTTGCAGGAGGCTTAAAATAAATAGATTGCGCAATATTTTCATAAGGGTGCAAATATCCTTCAAGTAAGCTATACAGCCTTAATTAGTTAGGGGATTTTTCTAAAAAAAGTACAAACGGCTTATTCTCCGGCTAATAAGTCGGGTCGGCGCTCTTGGGTTCTGGCCAAAGCTTGTTCCTGTCTCCAGGCTTCCACCTTTTTTGGGTCTCCATTGAGTAAAACAGGAGGTACTTCTAATCCTCTAAAATCGGCTGGTCTAGAATAGACCGGAGGGGCTAATAAGTTATCTTGAAAAGAATCGGTCAAGGCAGAAGTCTCATCGTTTAATACACCCGGAATTAGCCTACCAATGGCATCCACCACCACTGCAGCGGCTAATTCACCACCACTTAAGACATAATCACCAATAGAAATTTCGCGCGTCACATACAATTCTCTGATTCTTTGATCGATGCCTTTATAATGGCCACAAATCAATAGAATTCTATTTTTTAAAGAAAGCGCATTGGCATCTTTTTGATCAAATGTTTTTCCATCAGGAGTTAAAAAAATGATCTCATCAAATTTGCCTTCTGCTTGCAAATCATCAATGGCGTTGGCTAATGGTTCACACATCATTACCATTCCTGCACCGCCTCCATATTGGTAATCATCTACCTGTCCATGTTTATTGATGGCCCAATGGCGAAGCGTGTGTAATTTTATGGTAAGTAAACCCTTTTCCTGTGCCCTCTTCATAATGCTATGCTCAAAGGGGCTGGTTAATAATTCGGGCAGTACTGTTAAAATTTCAATGGTCATGCTGCAAAGTTAATCTAATAATTCACCCAAATCGCGTCGGTCTTTTTTAGTGGGCCTTCCAATTTTGCTTAAACGTTTTCCTGTTTGGAAAGTGGCTGCTACTTGTCGCACGCGTTCTAATTCTTCAATAGGCGTAAGGTCTTCGTAGTATTTGATGGCTTCGGCATAGGCCATTCTAGATTCCAATACTTGTGTCACCCTGATGACCCAATTTTTGTGTTCTGTTCTGGCTTCGTATTCATCACCAACGACTACATTTCTTGATGCTTTTACATTTTCACCCTTCATTTTTACTCTTCCTTTATCAATGGCTTCAGTAGCTTGACTTCTTGTTTTAAAAACACGGATAGACCAAAGATATTTGTCCAACCTAATTTTTTGTTTTTCCGTTTTTACTACTGTTGGCCCCTTCATGCTTATGCTTTTTTAGCTGCAAAAAATTGATGGAAATAGGGAATGGTTTCAATGCCTTTATAAAAATTTACGATATCGTATTTTTCATTAGGGCTATGTAAATTGTCGCTGTCTAATCCAAATCCCATAAATACAATTTTCAATCCCAATTCTTTTTCAAACAAAGAACAAATTGGAATGCTTCCACCACCGCGCACCGGGATGGGCTCTTTGCCAAAAGTGGTTGCAATGGCTTTTGCAGCACTTTGGTATTCGTGAGAATCTATAGGTGTGATGTAGGGTTCCCCGCCATGGTGTTCAAATGCATGCACCGTTACATTGGCCGGTGCTATTTTTTTAAAATGCGCCAATACCATTTCTGTAATTTTTTCAGAGGATTGATTCGGAACCAATCTGCAAGATATTTTTGCAAATGCTTTGGAAGGTAAAACTGTTTTAGCACCTTCGCCAGTATAACCACCCCAGATACCATTCACTTCTAAAGTTGGTCTGATGCCTGTTCTTTCATTGGTGCTGTATCCTTTTTCACCCCAAACATTTTGAATGCCTAAATCTATTTTAAATTCTGTTTCATCAAATGGGGCTTCAGCCATTTTTTTTCTTTCCTCCGATGTGCTTTCAATGACATCATCGTAAAAACCTGGAATGGTGATGTGATTATTTTCATCATGACAAGATGCAATCATTTTTGAAAGTATGGTAATGGGATTGGCAACTGCACCACCATATACACCGCTGTGTAAATCACGATTGGGTCCAGTCACTTCTATTTCGATATAGCTTAATCCTCTAACCCCAATATCAATAGAAGGCGTATCTATGCTAATCATCGCAGTATCACTTATTAAAATAACATCTGCTTTTAATAGGTCAGTATGTGTTTTCACAAAGGTTGCAAGGTTAGGACTGCCAATTTCTTCTTCACCTTCAATGATAAATTTGATATTGGTGCAAAGTGTATTGGTTTTGGTCATTATTTCCAAAGCCTTCACGTGCATGTAAAATTGTCCCTTGTCATCACAAGCCCCTCTTGCAAAAATTTTACCATCTTTAATGGTAGGCTCAAAGGGACTGCTGTGCCATAAGTCTAAAGGATCGGCAGGTTGTACATCGTAATGTCCATATACCAATACAGTGGGGAAGCTAGGGTCCACCATTATTTCGCCATATACAATAGGATGCCCTTCTGTTTCATATATTTTGGTAGTGGGGGCACCTGCATCTTTTAAAGATTGTTCCACCGCTTTTGCACATGCGACCATATCAGCATTGTGTTCTGTTTTTGCACTAATACTTGGAATGCGCAATAAAGTTAAAAGCTCTTCTAAAAAACGTTCTTTGTTTGCAGCTTGATAAGTTTGCCAAGGGTTCATATTAATTGATTTATTTTAATTGATGTTTGGTATCTAATAATACATTTTCTAAAGTCCAGTCCAATTTTTTTACAAAAGGGGCTGTTCTTTTATCGCAATGTTGAATCGTACAAATAGGGCAGCTAAATGGCATGCAGCCATCTGTATGAATATAAAATTCGACACTGGCGCCAAATTTATTTTTTATTAATTGAGTAAATTCATCAACTGCTGCATGTGCTTCATTCACATTAAAATACCAGGGTACGGTTAAATGACAATCCACATGCATCAGTGTGCCGTATTTAATTACTCTTAAATTATGTAAATCAATCCATTTCTCATTTCTTGTTAAATTAATTTCGGCAATCACTTCTTCTAATAATACCATATCTGCTTCGTCCATAATACCTGCTAAAGATTTTCTAAGTATTTTATACCCATCATAAATCACATAAATACCTAAAGCCAATGCAATGATGGAATCAATTTTATCATTGCCCGTAATCAATAATAAGGCAATGCCAATGGCAACAGATGCCGTGGTGAAAAAATCAATTTGAAATAATTTACCCGTAGATACAATGGCTAAGGAATTGTTTTTTTTACCAATACGAATCAATTTTATTGCGATAACAATATTGATAATAGCGATAAAAGCCAACAACCATATTGCATTTCCTAAATTGTGTAAACTTACAGGATGAGTAAAGCTGTCAATGGCTTTATATATAATTAAGCAACCCACGCCAATAATTAAACTTCCTTGAAATGCGGCGGAAACAAATTCGGCTTTACCATGACCATAGGGATGGTCTTTGTCTTTGGGTTTTGCGGCTATAAACAAACTATAGGAACCTACCAATGCAGCTATAATATTTACTACGCTTTCTAAGGTATCTGATAAAACAGATAAAGAATGCGTCATCACATATGCAACAGCTTTAAGTAAAAAAACAAGAATACTTAAAACAGTTACAACATATTGAACTTTTAAATTTTGCTTAGCAATGTGCACGTAGATTATTTTTTTGTAATAGCCTCAGTGTACTTTTTTTGTACTAATTCCCAGTTCACTAAATTCCACCAAGCATTGATGTAATCGGGGCGTTTGTTTTGGTATTTTAAATAATAAGCATGTTCCCATACATCTAATCCAATAATAGGATTTCCTTTTGTTTCAGCGATGTCCATCAATGGATTGTCTTGATTGGGTGTTGAACTTACCGCTAAGCTACCATCCGATTTTACAAGTAGCCATGCCCATCCACTTCCAAATCTTGCTTTTGCTGCATCCCCAAAAGTAGTTTTAAATGCATCAAAAGAACCAAAGGTTTTAGTAATGGCTTCGGCCAATGCGCCACTAGGTGCAATGGATGGAGCTGGTTTCATCAATTGCCAAAACAATTCATGGTTATAATGTCCGCCTGCATTATTTCTCATTTTTGGAGAATAATGCGAAATATTTTTTAAAAGATCTGTTAAACCTGTTGCATTGGTATCCACTTTTTCTGCGACACAAGCATCTGCTAAATTTTTTGCATAAGCTGCAGCGTGTTTGGTATAATGAATTTCCATTGTCATGGCATCAATATTAGGTTCCAATGCAGCATAACCATAAGGCAAGGGTTGTTGCATATAATCATTCGTATTTAAAAATGAATTTGGACTCATTTTTGAAAGGATGGGAAATGCAGCAATAGCCACACCAGCCTTGCCAGTTGTTTTTATAAACTGACGTCTGTTTTGATTGTTATTTGACATATTATTATTTTTTAAAGTACTTCCGTAAAGTTACTTTAATTGGATGTAAAAGTCGGTAGTAAAATTCTTGGTTAAACAACTGTGAATCCCGCATGGCTTTATAGGTTAAAAACAGCCCAATGGGTATCAAAACAACAGAGGACATCCACATGCCAAAATAAACAGTCCATTCACCTGACTTGGCAAATTTTTCACCAAAATTATTGAGTAAGAAAAAGAAGACAAAAAAGATGATCGCCAAAACCAATGGCGTACCCAGTCCACCTTTTCTAATAATAGATCCTAATGGGGCACCAATTAAGAAGAGAACGATACAGGCAAAGGATAAAGTAAACTTTCGATGCCATTCTATGGCATGCATTGAAGTGATAGATTTATTTTGGTTATAAGTCTCAATAATGTTACCAAGATTGGTTTTGATAGAGGAAATGGGATAGCTGGCCGTTTCTACTATGGCATTGTACATTGAGTCCGGAACCACTTGTTTGAATTGGGTAGTTTTTGGCAAATCTTTCAAATGAGCAAAAGCTTGATTGCTGTCCTTGAACAAAAGAAACCTCATGTATGGCGCCACCTCAGTGACCACTTTTTGTAGGTAAATGCTGTCTTTATTTTGTAATGAATCTATGGCCCGCTCTAACTGCCTAACACTTAACATTTTTGGATCGTAGATGATGTCATTGCCTTTATTCATTTGAAAGCTCTTCAAATCAAAAACCTTTTTATATTCTTTGAAATAGAGTCGAGTGAATTCCGTATTGGTAGTAATTCTGGCGCCTCTTTCTTGATAACGCCAGCCATTGTACATAATAAATTCTAAGTATTTTTTATTGGGAGAAACGCGCATCACCCCCGATGCTGCCATTATAAAATTGTCTTGTAATCCATATCTTTTTTCAAAAATTACAATGTCATGCATCACACTGTCATTGCGTTCTTTTTTCCCAAGTTTGATCACATAGCCATCTATCTTATCGTAAAAAACGCCTTCTTTTAAATCAATCGCAGGCTTGGCTACAATAATTTCGTATTTCAAATTACTTAGTTTCATTTGCGTTACAGGAATGATATTGTTTGCAAATAAAAATGCAATGCCTGCTAAAAAAATGGTGAAAATAAATAAAGGACGCATAAAGCGCACCAGAGGAATACCAGCAGCTTTAATGGCAACCAATTCAAAACTTTCCCCCAAATTTCCAAATGTCATAATGGATGAAAACAACAGTGCCAGTGGCAATGCAGTGGTCATGGTACTTACCGAAACCAATCCTATTAATTCTAAAATGGTGAGCAGGTCTAAACCTTTACCCACTAAGTCGTCAATGTACAACCAAAAAAATTGCATGGTCAGCACAAAAGTAGAAATAGTGAGTGCTGCCAAAAAAGGCCCAATGAAAGCCTTAAGAATTAGTATGTCTAATTTTTTGAACAATGCTTTGTAGTGCTAACTACCAATGCGATGAAAGAGTTCTTTGATCTGATATTCCCAAAGTCTGCTTTGGTCTTTAATTTCATTTTTTTCAGCAAAGTCTTTCACGATTAAAATAGTTTGATTAGAAATTTCAGTTTTTTCTATTCTAAATTCGAAGTACTCATTTTTTTCGCCATGCAACCATTTAAATCTTATAAATTTATCTGGCTCTTGGTCCAATAATTCTGCTTTATCTGGCACACCACCATTCCATGAAAAACTGAAAACGTTTTCCCATTCGTCCACTTTATCAGCAAACCATTCTTGCAAGCCTGATGGGGTAGAAAGAAATTCAAAAAGTATATTTGGTGAACATCTAACTGGAAATTCAAGTGTAAATAATTGTTTCTTACTCATATATAACTGTCTCCTCTTTATTATTGATTCGTTAAGTGCAATAATATTAAATAAAGGCTATGTTCCAAGTATTTTTTATTGTTTATTAGTTAACAAACTGTCAAGGCAAAGTTAATTACACATCAAAACATATATAAATAATTGATAATCAACAATTTAAAGTCTATTTGAAGTTAAAAAATGAACAAATAAAATAAAGTATTTCTACTTAGAGAATTGTTGGTACTTGGGTTGTCATGATCACTTATCTTTGCTCCCCTTAATGTTGTAGTATGTTTAATAGTTTGAGTGAAAAATTAGAATCTGCGTTTAAACACCTGAAAGGTCAGGCGAGAATCAATGAATTAAACGTTGCCAATACTTTAAAAGACATTCGCAAGGCTTTGTTAGATGCGGATGTCAATTTTAAAATTGCCAAAGAGTTTACAGATAGCATCAAAGAAAAAGCAATTGGTGAAAAAGTAATCAATGCCATTAGCCCTGGTCAGTTAATGACCAAAATAGTACAAGATGAGTTAACGCAACTTATGGGTGCAGAGGCTGCGATGTTGGATCTTTCAAAAAGCCCCACCATAATTTTAGTGGCAGGTTTGCAAGGTTCTGGTAAAACTACTTTTTCAGGAAAATTAGCCACGTATTTAAAAGCCCAAAAAAAATCGCCTTTATTGGTAGCAGCTGATATTTATCGTCCTGCTGCGATGGATCAATTAACTGTACTTGCGGAACAAATTGGGGTAGATATTTTTGTAGAGCGTGAAAATAAAGATGCTGTTTCGATTGCACAAAATGCAATCATCTATGCAAAAGCCAATAATAAAAATGTAATAATTATAGATACTGCTGGAAGATTGGCAGTAGATGAAATGATGATGAATGAAGTGGCAAATATAAAAAATGCCATTCAACCACAAGAAATTTTATTTGTAGTGGATGCCATGACTGGACAAGACGCAGTCAATACAGCAAAGGCTTTCAACGATCGTTTAGATTTTACAGGTGTAGTACTTACCAAGTTAGATGGTGATACTAGAGGTGGTGCGGCGCTTTCTATTAAGTATACTGTAAATAAGCCTATTAAGTTTATGAGCAGTGGAGAGAAGATGGAGACTTTGGATATTTTTTATCCAGAACGTATGGCCCAAAGAATTTTAGGAATGGGCGACATCACCTCTTTGGTGGAAAAAGCACAAGCGAATTACGATGAAGCAGAAGCAAAAAAATTAGAGAAAAAAATTCGCAAGAATCAATTTGATTTTGAAGATTTTTTATCTCAAATTCAGCAAATAAAGAAGATGGGGAATTTGAAAGATTTGATGGGGATGATTCCAGGCATGGGCAAAAGTTTAAAAGACATCGATATTAAAGACGATGCCTTTAAAGGGGTGGAAGCAATCATTCAATCGATGACAAAAATAGAAAGACGTAATCCAGACTTATTAAATCCAAGCAGAAAACAAAGAATTGCCATAGGAGCTGGCAAAGACATTGGGGAGATCAATGCTTTTATGAAGCAGTTTGATCAAATGAAGCAGATGATGAAGCAGATGAGTGGTCAAATGCCAGGTGGCCCAGTGGGCAGTAAAATGCCTGGATTAAGAAGATAAATCATTGATAATCAATATATTTTAGGATAAACTTGTCTCTTATTCCAGTTTCTCCTATATTTGCATCCAGTTAACCCTATTTAATAACGCCTATAAATTTCTATTTAAAATGGCAGTAAAGATCAGACTACAGCGTCATGGTAGTAAAAAAAGGCCTTTCTACTTTATAGTAGTAGCCGACGGACGCGCACCAAGAGATGGTAAATTCATCCAAAAAATTGGTACATACAATCCTTTAACAGTTCCTGCGACGATTCAATTAGATCGTCAAAAAGCTTTAGAGTGGTTAAACAAAGGTGCAATACCTACCGATACCGTCCACAACATTTTATCTTTCAAAGGAGTACTTTATTTAAAGCACTTACTTCGTGGAGTTAAATTGGGATTGTTTGATGATGCAGCTGCAATGGCTAAGTTTCAAACTTGGTATGCAGAGCATGAAGCAAAAATTGCTAGCACTAGTGACACACACAAAAAAGCACAAGCTGCTAAAAAAGTGTATGTACCTGTTGTGAAGAAAGTAGCGGAAGTGGAAGCTCCATTAGCAGTAGAAGTAGCGCAAGAAGAAGCTGCTCCAGCTGCAGAAGAAGCAACTGAAACACCTGCTGAATAAATTCATTATTACATAGCTTTAAAACCCTGGTTTCCTTTTGGAAGCTGGGGTTTTTTCTTGAAGAAGCATCTCTGCCATAAAAGATTTAAATTTGTAGATGAACGATTATGTACACATAGGTAAAATGGTCGCGCCGCATGGGGTTGCAGGGCAGCTTATCTTAGAACATGCTTTAGGCAAACCCATTCCATTCAAAGGTATTGCCACTTTGTTTATTGAAAAAAACGCCTCCAGTTTTATTCCCTATTTTATTGTGTCAGCAAGTGCTAAAACAGATACCCTAACTCATTTACAAATTGAAGGCATCAATACTAGAGAAGCAACTGCACTGTTGGTTGGAAAAAAAGTATGGTTAACGCAACCCGACTTTCAAAAATTGGTGAATAAAAATTCTCCTTTGGCATTGATGGGCTATATGGTTCAAGAAAAAGGCAAAAGCATTGGCGTGATTCAAGAAGTGATAGAACAACCACACCAATTATTAGTAACCATCTTGTATCAAGGTCAAGAAGCATACATTCCTTTGCATGAAGAAAGTTTAAGAGGAGTGGACCATTCCAAAAAAACAGTTACTGTTGAACTTCCTGATGGTTTGTTAGATCTTTACGGTTCTGAAAATCCAACTAAATAATTTTTTACAGCTGTCTATTGTGCCCAAAACAATACCATAAAAAATAATAATCTAAAAGTCTACTAAATTAGTAGAAAATACATATCTTTGTGCCATCAATTAAAAAAACAAAAGCATATGAGTTTAAGATTAGGCGATATCGCACCCGATTTCAAAGCCAAAACAAGTATTGGCGACATTAGTTTTCATGAATACTTAGGGGACAGTTGGGGAATATTATTTTCTCATCCTGCCGATTTTACACCCGTGTGTACCACCGAATTAGGGCGCACTGCTGCTTTGCAAGAAGAGTTTGTAAAACGAAATGTAAAAGTATTGGCATTGAGTGTGGACGGAGTAGAGAGCCACAAAAAGTGGATCAATGACATTAATGAAACACAGCATGTAACAGTAGGGTTTCCAATTATTGCGGATGAAGACAAATCTATTGCACATGCATATGATATGATTCATCCAAACGCATCTGAAACTTTTACGGTGCGGTCCTTATTTATTATAGGGCCAGATAAAAAAATTAAATTAAGCATTACTTATCCAGCTTCTACAGGTAGAAATTTTGTTGAAGTATTAAGGGTCATCGATTCTTTGCAACTTACAGCCAATTACAGTGTGGCTACGCCAGCCAATTGGAAAGATGGGGAAGACGTTATTGTTGTTCCAGCTGTGAAAACAGAGGATGCTTTAATTAAATTTCCTAAAGGTTTAAATATTGTAAAACCTTATTTACGCTATACGCCTCAGCCCAATAAATAGGCCTCAAAAAGCTTAGGTAATGAACGATTCTATAAACTGTGTGTCACTGAGATTCGATACATTGACCAACAAATTAGACCTCCGCTTTCAAAGGCTGAGGTTTTTTTGTATATTTAATCTCTAAACTATTTATTTATGAGGATTTTTTTTATTACCATTTCTTTATCCCTATTGGTTATTTGTGGGCAAGCACAAAAAACATATTTGTATTGTGGTCAATTGATTGATGTGCAACACTTGCAAGTATTAAAAGAAAAAACTGTTGTAATAGAGGGAAATAAAATTGTGGAGGTGTTGGATGGCTATGCAAAAGCTTCGGCAAATGATAAAACAGTTGATTTAAAAAATAGTACGGTGATGCCAGGCTTGATGGACATGCACGTGCACATTGAAAGTGAAACCAGCCCCAATCATTATTTAGAAGGGTTTACACTAAATGAATCTGACATTGCTTTTGGTTCTTTGAAATATGCCGAAAGAGATTTAATGGCAGGTTTTACATCTGTTAGAGATTTAGGAGGTTCAGGAGTAAATATTGCATTAAGAAAAGCCATTCAAAAAGGTGCTGTGATTGGCCCCAGAATTTATACTGCAGGAAAATCCATTGCAACAACAGGTGGTCATGCCGATCCTACCAATAATTATAGAAAAGATTTAATGGGTGATCCTGGACCAAAAGAGGGGGTGATCAATGGGCCAGAAGATGCCTACAAGGCAGTAAGACAAAGATATAAAGACGGTAGTGACGTGATCAAAATTACTGCTAGTGGCGGTGTTTTAAGCATGGCTGCGAATGGTGAAAATCCTCAGTTTACAGAAGAAGAAGTAAAAGCCATTGTGGCTGCTGCAAAAGATTATGGGTTTAAAGTTGCTGCACATTGTCATGGTGTGGAAGCCATGAAACGTGCAATTAGAGGCGGAGTCAATTCAATAGAGCATGGTACTTTAATGGATGAATCAGTTTTCCCATTAATGAAACAATATGGAACGTATTTAGTACCTACCATTATTGCTGGTCGATCTGCTGCGGATTCTGCAAAAATACCAGGCTATTATCCACCCATGGTGACCAAAAAAGCTTTGGAGATAGGGCCTAAAATACAAGCTACTTTTTCCAAAGCGTATAAAGCAGGTGTGAAGATTGCATTTGGTACAGATGCAGGTGTGTATGCGCACGGAAAAAACTGGATTGAATTTAGGTACATGGTAGAGGGGGGTATGCCCATTCTTGAAACCATTCAAGCAGCAACATGGAATGCTGCAGA
>CAIPJS010000086.1 GCA_903865435.1 uncultured Bacteroidota bacterium
GCACTATATACTACCAATATAGATATTAATGATAAAATAATAACCAACCCCCATATATATTTATCACCTCTGGTTCTTTGATCCAAATGTTCCTTCATGCCTCCAATACTCGGCATTTGCGAAAATAATTTGTCAGTGGTTTCGTTAAACATGATTACAATTCTTTTACGGACTCTTTAAATTGACGGCCTCTGTCTTCGTAATTTTTGAACAGATCAAAACTTGCACAAGCAGGACTCATCAAAACAAGCTCTCCTTTTTCTGCCAATTTAAAAGAAGCATTTACTGCTTTTTTAGCACTGTCTGTTTCAATAATGGTAGGTACCATATCTTTAAAAAAATCAATGATTTTTTTATTGTCTGTACCCATACATACAATTGCCTTTACTTTTTCTTTCACAAGTTCAGCAATCAAAGCATAGTCATTGCCTTTGTCAACACCACCCAATATCAATACCGTTTTCTTTTGCATGCTTTCTAGTGCATACCAAGTACTGTTTACATTGGTGGCTTTGCTGTCATTGATAAAGTCGACACCTCTTACTGTGGCAACAAATTCCATTCGATGTTCTAAACTATGAAAATTGCTTACAGCTTCACGAATTTTTTCCTTACGGATGCCCAATGTGGTAGCTGCAATGCTTGCTGCCATGGTGTTGTAAGCATTGTGCTTTCCTTTTAAGGCAAAGTCATAAATACTCATGGTTACGCGTTCTTCTTGGATTTTTAACATCATTTGATCGTTTTTGATGTAGCCTCCTTTTTTTACTTCTTGTTTCATAGAAAATGGTAGTGGGTTAGTATTTGTGGTTAGTAGTTCTAAATGTTTAACAATTACTTCATCATCGATACAATAGATGAAATAATCTTGTGCAGTTTGATTCTCAATGATTCTAAACTTGCTTTTGATGTAAGCTTCAAACTGGTGATTGTACCTATCTAAATGATCTTCGGTAATATTTAATAAAATGGCAATCTCTGGTTTGAAATATTGTATATCATCCAATTGAAAAGAGCTTACTTCAATAATGTACAAGGCTTTGGGTGCTATGGCAATTTGTCTTGCAAAAGAAAATCCTATATTGCCTACCATAGCCACATCTTCATTCACCAATTTGCAGATATGATACAACAAAGCGGTAGTTGTACTTTTTCCATTGCTTCCTGTAATGGCAGCAATTTTGCTATTGCCTTTGTATCTATATCCAAATTCAATTTCACTAATCACTGGAATGCCTTTAGCACGAATGGCTTTTACCATTTCATTTTTTTCTGGTATACCTGGGCTTTTCATCACTTCATCAGCAGCTAAAATTCGCGCTACACTATGCACCCCTGCCTCAAACTCAATAGCATGCTCTTCTAATTCTTTTTGGAAATTAGCCTTGATAGCGCCTCCATCAGATACGAATACTTCATAGCCTTTTTGTTTGGCCAATAAAGCAGCACCAATTCCGCTTTCACCTGCACCTAATATGACTAATTTTTTTGCCAATGTTTATCTTGTCTTTAAGGTTAATATAGAAACAACTACCAATAAGATGGTGATGATCCAAAAACGAACTGCAATCTTACTTTCGTGGAATCCTTTCTTTTGATAATGATGATGCAATGGGCTCATTAAAAACACCCTTCTTCCTTCTCCAAATTTTTTCTTCGTGTATTTAAAATAACTCACTTGAATAATTACACTCAGGTTCTCGATTAAAAACACACCACAAAAAATTGGAATCAATAATTCTTTTCTTACAATGATGGCTAGTGATGCAATGATGCCTCCCAATGCTAAACTTCCAGTATCTCCCATGAAAACCTGCGCTGGATAAGCATTGTACCATAAAAATCCAATACATGCACCTACAAATGCACCTACAAAAATAGACAACTCCCCTAAATTAGGAATGTACATTACATTTAAGTAATCGGCAAATACATAGTTACCACTTACATAAATAAAGATGCCTAATGCTGCACCAATAATGGCACTTACCCCTGCAGCCAACCCATCCAATCCATCGGTTAAATTTGCCCCATTGGAAACAGCCGTAATAATAAAAGTGACTATAAGAATATATACAATCCAAGTGTATTTTTCGGCACCTGGCCCTATCCAACTAATTATTTTACTATAATTAAATTCATGATTCTTTACAAAAGGAATGGTAGTAATAGGCGTTTTAACTTTTACAAAACGTCTTTCTACCCCATTAATTTTTCTTACTACAATATCCGCCCCTTTGGCAATTTTTTCGCCTTTTTGCAAACTAGCGCTAACCGAAGAGGCAATGATTTCTCTTTCTACCGTTACGGCATTGCTAAAGTATAGGGTCACACCAATAATAATGCCCAACCCTATTTGACCAATAATTTTTGAAACTCCCGCCAAGCCATCACTGTTTTGTTTTTTATAAGCGGCCCCCTGTGCTTGCGCTTGCTTACGGGCTTTAATTTTAAAATAATCATCTAAGAACCCAATTAAGCCCAACCAAACCGTACACAAAATCATTAAACGGATATAAACTTTATCTAGGTTGGCAAATAATAATGTTGGTATTAATATGCTTAATAAGATGATGATACCGCCCATTGTTGGAGTACCTTTCTTTTGTTGCTCCCCTGCCAATCCCAAGTCTCTCACCGACTCACCAATTTGTTTTTTCTGCAAAAACAAAATTATTTTCTTTCCATAAACAGTTGCTATAAATAAAGACAACAAAATAGCCATTGCAATTCTTGAAGTCAAGAACTGAAATACCCCTAATCCAGGAATATGAAACTGTTTGTCCACCCAAGAAAATAATTGATACAACATAAGTAGATTATTTAGCTAATTCTTTAAATAGGTTTTGTAAAATTTGCTTGTCATCAAAATCATGCTTCACCCCTTTCACTTCTTGATACTTCTCATGGCCTTTGCCAGCTATTAAAATAATATCTCCTGCTTTTGCAAAACTGATTGCTGCTTTAATGGCTTCTTTTCGATCCACTATATTGATGTACTTTCTTTTTGCGGCACTGCTCAAACCCAATTCCATATCTTTTATAATTTCATTGGGATCTTCGGAACGAGGATTGTCACTGGTAAAAAATACTTTATTACTTAAATCACATGCCACTTGTGCCATGACTGGTCTTTTTGTTTTATCTCTGTCGCCACCACAACCCACTACTGTAATGACTGTTTCATTGCCCTTTCTTAATTTAGCAATGGTGGTTAATACATTCTCTAAAGCATCTGGTGTATGCGCATAATCCACTATGCCAATAATATTTTCTGCACTCACGATATAATCAAATCTACCCTCCGCTCCAGTCAACGCACTTAATACCACCAATACCTCTTGTGGCTTTTCACCCAATTCAATGGCAATACCATACACAGCCAATAAATTATAGGCATTGAATGTGCCTATCAATCGACAATGCACCTCTATATCATTAATATTCATCACCAAACCACTTAAAAGATTTTCTAAAATCTTGCCTTTGTAATTAGCGGGCGCATGCAAAGCATAGCTTAATTTTTTTGCCTTGGTTTGCAATAACATTTTAGCCCCATTTTTATCATCCAAATTGGTTAATGCAAATGCAGTAGTTGGCAATTGATCAAAGAAAGTTTTTTTAACCTCTAAATAAGCTTCAAAATTTTGGTGGTAATCTAAATGATCGTGTGTGATATTGGTAAAAGCGCCACCTACAAATTGCAAGCCTGTTATACGATGCTGATGAATGGCATGACTGCTCACTTCCATAAATACATGTGTACATCCTGCCTCAACCATTTGATGCAATAATGCATTCAGCTGAATAGGATCGGGCGTTGTATGAGTAGAGGGAACAATGTTTTTACCAATATGATTTTCGATGGTGCTGATTAAACCACAGGAATAGCCCAGTTGATTGAATAATTTAAACAACAAAGTTGCAACTGTTGTTTTTCCATTGGTACCCGTTACACCGACTAATTTTAATTTTGAAGAAGGCTCCTCATAAAATTGATGCGCCATAATAGCAACTGCTTCTTGTGCATTTTCTACAATAATATAAGTAATGGAATTATTTATTATAGTTGGCTTTTGCTCACATACTATAACCGTAGCGCCTTTTTCAATGGCCATATTAATAAAATCATGCCCATCCGACTTTGCTCCTTTAATGGCAACAAATACTGCATGCTTGATTATTTTTCTAGAATCAATTTGAATGGCGGCAATTTCTTGCTGGGTAACGCCAATCACTTCTCTTAACTTAACACCAAATAATATATTTTGTAGTGCTTTCATTAATTTAATTCAATTTGAATTTGTTGTCCTTTAGCTATCAGTTCGCCTTTTGCAATACTTTGTTTGATCACTTTTCCCTTACCAACACATTTAACCATCAAACCCTTTTTCTCACATATCCATAAAGCATCTTTCAATTTCATCCCGCTGATATTGGGCATGGTACTATCTGAAATAATATTTTGTGCTGCTTTCATATTTTTACCTTTCCCTTTAAATTCTACCCATTCATTGCGTGCTTCGCTTGAATCCTGATAAGCAATGGATAAGTTTTTTGTAATAGTTTGTAAGGATAATTTAGAAAGACTGTAATCAAACACTTGACTGTCTTTGACTAAAAATGCAGGAGCTACCCCTCTTTTATTTTGAATGTAAGTGGAATACAAACGATCTGAAATTTCTTTGAATACTGGACCAGCCACTGATGCTCCAAAATGATTGGCTGCATGTGGATGATTGATGATGATTACAGCAATGGTATATTGTGGATTTTCAGCTGGAAAATAACCCACAAATGAAGATTGGAATGTTGCATCTGCATAACCTCTGCTTCCGTCAGCTACCAAGGCAGTACCAGTTTTTCCTGCTACTTTATACAAACTATTTACAAATAATTTTTTAGCAGTTCCATTGGTGCAAACCCCTTCCAATGCGGTATGCAATGCAGTTAATGTTTTTGGTGAACACACCGTCCAGTTGTAAGCCTTTGGGCTTATCGTTTTCAATACCCTTCCTTCTTCCTTAATTGAATTCACTAAATAAGGGCGCATCATTACGCCATTATTGGCAATACTATTGTAAAATGTCAATGTTTGAATAGGTGCAATGGCGATTCCATATCCAAAAGCCATCCATGGCAATGAAGTATTGGACCACATTTTACTTTCTGGTCGATGAATGATGGGGGCTCCTTCGCCCATCAAATCAATACCAGATAAAGAATCCAATCTTAATTTGGATAAATATTTAAAATAATTACTTGGACGATCATTGAATGAACCCAAAGCCAATTTAGCCATACCCACATTGGAGCTTTCTTCAAAGGCTTCTAACACAGTAGCTTCATGCTTACCATGCGCTTCTGCATCTTTTACCACACGGCCTGCATAGTTCCAAACACCCCCCTCTAAATTTAATTTAGAATCTAATGTAACTTTCCCATCTTCTAATGCCGATAATAAAGTAACCAATTTAAAAGTAGATCCTGGCTCGGTAACTCTTGTCGCATAATTTAAATCTTCGGTATAAACACCATCTCCTATTTTACCTAAATTGGCAATGGCTTTAATTTTACCCGTCTTTACTTCCATCACCATGGCCACACCCGATTTTGCATCATTGCTAATCATCATTTTTTTCAAGGCATTCTCTGTAACTTCTTGAATAAAGACATCTAAAGTACTTACAATGTCTTTGCCTGTTTCAGGTTCAATCTCAAATGAACCTTCTTCAACCGGAACCGTGATGCCCCCTGCAATGGCACGTACCAATTGACGGCCATTACGTCCATTCAAAACAGTATCATACGATTTTTCAAGACCCACTTTATTTTCATCTCTAGCCAGACCAATGGTTCTGTACGCAATATTCTCGTAAGGATTCAAACGAATGTTGTGCTCTTGTGCAATTAAACCACTCTTGTATCTACCTAATTTAAATAAAGGAAATTTAGCTAAAGACAAATATTGACGATATGCTATTTTTTTTCTTAACTCATAATTGCCTTCATTGGCTTCATAAGCAGTGGTTAAATCATTTTTATATTTTTCTGCTGATTGATCTTTGAACAAATTGGCCAAGCAAATGCTAAGAGAATCTATATTGCTTCTAAACAATATACCTGCTTTTTCATGCAAGGGCGTTACTCTAAAATCTATAGAAATATCAAATTGAGGAATATTGGTGCTTAACATTTGGCCATCCTCGCTATAAATAGTGCCTCTATCTGCAGGAATGTCTACAATTTTTTGATGTAAACTATCACTTAGTCCTCTCCAATATTTTCCTTGTACTTGTTGAATGTAAAATGCCTTACCCAATATGAGCAAGCACACCACTACCATCATGATATAGCTTAAATAAACCCTCCATAATATGTCGCGTTTTACATCCATTATTTATTTGGAGTCTGATTTTGAATTTTATTTTCCTTTACCAATCGAATGGGCATTTCTTTTGCTACCATTAAACCATAAGGCGCTACTTTATCTTGAATTTCTACAGCCCTACTGCGACGCATTAAATCGGACTTTAAAGTTTTGAACTCGAATTCTAGTTCTTTAAGCTCCTTTTGTGTTGTGTTTATTTTTCGAATGGTTTTGTCCGTAAGATGCCCATTTGCTATATATAAGATGGCGATGAATGCCAAGAACAAAAAGAAACTAATGTTCATGACAATCCACTGATAGTTAAGCATACTTTTTAAAGTAGTCTTAGTGGTAGGGTTAATAGGTTCGGTCATACAACTTATAATCTTTCCGCAGCGCGCAATTTTGCACTCCTGCTTCGATTGTTTTGATTCATTTCTTTTTCAGAAGCCATTACAGGTTTTTTTGTAATGATCTTCCAAAAAACTTCTCTTTCTGTTGAAAGAAAAGGATGGGCATCTTTTTCTTTCTCTTGCGACACACGAAAAGCGTTTTTCACCAAACGATCTTCTATAGAATGGAAAGTGATGATTACCGCCCTGCCTCCTGGTTTAATGACCAAAGGCAACTGCGCTAAAAATTCTTTTAACACTTCCATTTCTTCATTCACTACTATTCTTATGGCTTGGAAAACTTGCGCCCAATATTTGTTGGGATTTCCTTTAACTACAGGGGCTATGAATGTTTTAAAATCCTGAACCGTATTTAATTTTACATGCTTGCGTTGGCTAGCTATGTGTTTGGCCAAAGTTTTAGAATTGGTTACTTCGCCATATTGTTCAAACATTTTATGCAATTCGGCCTCACTAAAATTTTCAATAACACTGGAAGCGGTTGTGGTACCACGTTGATCCATCCTCATATCAAAAGGACCATCATACCTGGTTGAAAAACCTCTACTGCCTTCGTCAAACTGATGACTGCTTACCCCTAAATCTGCCAATACACCATCTACTTGCGTGATTTGATGTAAGCGTAAAAACCGTTGTAGGTATTTAAAATTTTCTGGAATAAATAATAAACGCTTATCGTTGGGTAAATTATTTTTTGCATCCGCATCTTGATCAAATGCAATCAAACGACCCGCTGGGCCCAATTGCGCTAAAATGCCTTTACTATGTCCACCTCCACCAAATGTAGCATCTACATAAATGCCATCTGGTTGAATATTTAAATATTCCATGGTTTCATGAAATAAGACGGGGATGTGGTAAGAAGAAGCAAATGCTTGAGATGCGGAAGAATCAAGGTGTTGATTTTGCATCTGTTTTACTTAATCTTGTTTTTTAATTCCTGCCATTACTTCCTGAGCCAAATTGCTAAATTCATCTGCAGAGAAATCCTCAAAGAGCTGTTTGTACTTACTTGCATCCCATATTTCGAAACGATCTAAAGCTGCAGCCAAAACAATTTCTTTTCCAGGTAAAGCAAACTCTCTTAAAGTGGGTGGCAATAAAATACGGCCTGCACCATCCAATTCTACTTCGGTTGCTCCACCCAAAAATTGTCTTCTAAACTGACGCACTTTTGGATCAAAATCATTTAATTGACTAATACGATCCAATATCCCTTGCCAGCTTTTCATTGGATATAGTGTCAAACACTTCTCAAACCCTCTACTCACAATAAAGCGGTTCTCCCCTTCTGCTAGCTGCTTTTTAAGACTGCCAGGTAAGTGAAAACGCCCTTTTGCGTCGATGGTTGATTGATATTCTCCGTGAAAGCCTGTCATTGTTAATAATTATAGTAGTTTTTACCACTTGTTCACACAAATTAACACATTTTACCACTTTCATAGGCTAAAATAGGGGTTCTAGTTTTCCACAAGTAATAAACCAAGTTGAAAATCAATGCAGTAAGGCAATTCAAAGCAAATTTTCTATTTTAAGCTCGTTCAGGCTGTGCATACCTGTGGACAAGCCTCTTTTTTATGTGAAAAACTGGTGAATTAGCATGAAAATCAAGGCAAAATGTACCTTTGAGGCATGATTGAACGACCAAAGCTCCCTATTGAAGCATTTGACTACCATTTACCAGATGAACGTATTGCCTATACGCCAGCCAAGGATAGGGCTGAAAGTAAGCTATTGGTATGGGATAAAAAGATCATTGCAGAAAGCACCTATGCACATATTGCTGATTTTATTCCAGAAAAATCAACCCTACTTTTTAACAATAGTAAAGTAATTGCCGCCAGAATATTTTTTGAAAAAAATAAATCTACCATTTCAACTACTGCCGATAGTAAAGAAAACCCTATTGAAATTTTTTGTTTAGAACCCAGTGCAGCTTATAGCCCTGTTGCACTTGCCATGCAAGCTACAGAAAAAGTAAGTTGGATTTGTTTGGTAGGCGGTGCAAAAAAATGGAAAGAAGGATTACTTGAAAAAACTTTTTTTCTTCATGATAAAACATATACTGTATTTGCACAAAAAATAGAAGCTATAGATGGTAAATTTTTAATTGAATTTTCTTGGGAAGGCGCTATTCATTTTTCTGAAATTATTGAACAGATTGGAAACATTCCACTTCCTCCTTATATACAAAGAGACACCACTGCCGAAGACAAAGAAAGATACCAGACTACTTATGCCAAAGAAGAAGGCTCTGTAGCAGCACCCACTGCCGGCTTGCATTTTAATGAAAAAATATTTGAGTCACTGGCTACTAAAAAAATCGAATCTGCTTTTATTACTTTGCATGTTGGCGCAGGCACCTTCTTGCCTGTAAAGACTGAAAATATCAATGACCATCCCATGCATGCTGAATTTTTTGAAGTGCAAAAATCAATGATTGAATTTTTATTGAAAAAGGAAATAGAAAAAGAAAATTTAGATAGAAATGAAAAAGCATTACCTATTATTTCTGTTGGAACTACAACCCTTAGAACCATTGAATCATTGTATTGGTTGGGTGTAAAAATTATCCGTTTAAAAAACACATCCACCCTTACAGAACTGCTTGCATTGGATTTAAAATTATTGCAATGGGATGCATATGAATTTAATTCATTCAATATTTCCAACACAGCAGCTTTAACTGCCTTGTTGGAATGGATGGAAATGAAAAAAACATTCACTTTAATTACTACCACGCAATTAATGATTGTACCTGGCTATACATTTAAAATTTGCAATGGGCTCGTTACCAATTTTCACCAGCCTAAGTCTACACTATTATTGATCATTGCTGCCATCACAGGAAACAATTGGAAAACCATTTACCAGCATGCCCTCCATCAGCAGTATCGTTTTTTAAGTTACGGAGACGGTTCTTTATTTTGGATGCACTAAGCAATAGGTAAGATTACTTCTATGGTAGTGCCTTTGTCAACCTCGCTTTTGACTTGAATGCTTCCCTTATGTGCGTCTACTACCCATTTCACATAACTCATGCCTAAACCATATCCTTTTACATCGTGCACATTACCTGAATTGGCTCTGTAAAATTTTTCAAATATATGCTTGGTCGTATCCACACTCATTCCGATACCCTTGTCTTCAATCGAGATGGATATTCTATTATTGATGGATTTAGTTTTAATTACTAAATCAATATTTTCTTTGGCATATTTAATGGCATTGTCTATCAAATTTGACAATAGATGCAATAAATGTTCTTCATCCGCTTGAATCAAAGACGGATTGGCTTCCAAAAGGGTTTGTACATTGGAAGGCTTGCCTTCTAATTGCAATTTGAAGCTTTCCACTACCCCTTGAATTAAATCATGCACATCAACTGCTTGTTTATTCAATTGATTTTCTTTTTTATCTATCTGCGCTGCCTGTAATATGGCTTCTACATGCTTGTTCATGCGCAAATTTTCTTCTTTAATAATATTGCTAAAATATTCGACCGATTTTGCATCCGTATTTACTTTGGAACTTCTTAATGCATCTACCGCTAATGAAATAGTAGCCAAGGGTGTTTTTAATTCATGCGTCATGTTGTTGATGAAGTCTCTTTTTATTTCCACCAGCTTTTTTTGCGTCATCAAGGAACGAATGGTTACAAAAAATGCAGCCAATACTACTATGATAAATAAAATTGAACCCGCAATGACCCATACCAATGAACGTAATAAATAATATCGAACATTGGGCATCACAATAATAATCGACTCAAATGGACCAGAAGGCTCTATTACATCCTGAGGAATCACCGATACCCTACTTTGCAAAGTGGTCAATTCATCTGAAAATACATCTTCAAACTTTTTGCTTTTGAATTCTATATTTCCTTTTTTATCTGCTACTGCATATTCATACTTGACATTCACTAGGCCATATCGCTCCATGGCAATTTTTATCTTTTGGCTAATATCATTACTGCTAAATACATCTGCAATAGTGACTTCATCAAAATTATGTATATGGTAATCATCATTTAGGCTCATCCCCTTTTTGGGCAAATGAAAGGACAATCCACTGTTCATTTTTTTTGAAATTTCAGTGGATACCATTACACCAGACTCATTTAACTTGTCCGACAATTGATTTTTTGATAAAATCAACAAGCCTTGCAACCAAGTAATTTGAATAAATAATATACCCAAAATGGATAGGCCTATTAAAGTAAATATAATTGGGAATGTCTTTTTCATAATGGCAAGTTACTTGCTCCTTTTTGATGGGTGAATATAAAAAAAATCTCGGCTACCAAAGGCAACCGAGACAATTATTTGAAATAAAGGATCGTTTTTTAACTTATTGTTTGATTACAAAACCCCTTCTACTAAAACGGTGGCTTTGTTATTGATCACTTCTACAAATCCACCTTGAATGGCATACATTTCGGCAGGCATTCCTTTCTTTAAAACTTTTACTTGACCTACACCTAAAGCACTTACCAATGGAGCATGTTTGTCTAAAACTTCAAACAAACCATCAATGCCTGGCAGTTGAACGCCTTGCACATCGCCACTGAATAGTTTTTTTTCTGGTGTTAATATTTCCAATAACATGAACGCTATTTAATTAATCGAAGTTTATAATTAGGCGCTAGCCATCATTTTCTTTCCTTTCTCAATGGCATCGTCGATGGTGCCTACCAAGTTAAATGCAGCTTCTGGATAAGCATCTACATCTCCATCCATAATTGCATTGAATCCGCGGATGGTGTCTTCGATAGATACGAATACCCCTTTTAATCCGGTAAATTGCTCTGCTACATGGAAAGGTTGTGATAAGAAACGTTGAACACGACGGGCACGAGATACAATCAATTTATCTTCATCACTTAATTCATCCATACCTAAGATGGCGATAATATCTTGCAACTCTTTGTAACGTTGTAAAATCATTTTTACTTTTTGTGCAGTGTCATAATGTGCATCACCCACAATGGCTGGTGTTAAAATTCTTGAAGTAGAATCCAAAGGATCCACCGCAGGATAAATACCTAAATCGGCAATTTTACGAGACAATACAGTTGTCGCATCTAAGTGCGCAAATGTAGTTGCTGGAGCTGGATCGGTCAAATCATCGGCAGGTACATACACTGCTTGTACAGAAGTGATAGAACCATTTTTAGTTGAAGTGATACGCTCTTGCATCAATCCCATTTCGGTTGCTAAAGTGGGTTGATAACCAACCGCTGATGGCATACGACCTAATAAAGCCGATACCTCAGAACCTGCTTGTGTGAAACGGAAGATATTGTCTACGAAAAATAAAATGTCTTTTCCTTTTCCAGTGCCATCTCCATCACGGAAATATTCTGCAATGGTCAAACCACTCAATGCCACACGCGCACGTGCTCCTGGAGGTTCGTTCATTTGTCCAAATACGAAAGTCGCTTTTGATTCTTTTAAGTCTTTTAAATTTACTTTACTCAAATCCCATCCACCTGCTTCCATGCTGTGCTTGAAATCATCACCATATTTCATGATGCCTGCTTCAATCATCTCACGTAACAAATCATTTCCTTCACGTGTTCTTTCTCCCACTCCTGCAAATACAGACAATCCACCATGTCCTTTTGCGATATTGTTAATCAATTCTTGAATCAATACTGTTTTACCTACACCCGCTCCGCCAAACAATCCAATCTTTCCACCCTTTGCATAAGGCTCAATAAGATCGATTACTTTAATGCCTGTAAACAACACTTCTGTTGCAGTACTTAAGTCTTCGAACTTTGGAGGATTCGCGTGAATAGGACGACCATTAGATTTATCTAATTGAGGCAATCCATCAATAGCATCTCCAGTTACATTAAACAAACGTCCATAAATATCGTCGCCAATAGGCATGGATATAGGCTTGCCGGTATCTGTTACCACCATGCCTCTTACCAATCCTTCGGTTCCGTCCATGGCAATGGCACGAACACTGTCTTCTCCTAAGTGCTGTTGCACTTCAAGAATCAATTTTTCACCGTTGGTTTTTGTAATGTAAAGGGCATTGTAAATTTCAGGAAGTGCATTCTGATTAGGGAATTGCACATCCACTACAGCGCCAATAATTTGTTTGATTTTACCTGTTGTTACCATAATATACTATTTCGGCTGCAAAGGTAAGGCATTGTCACTTTATTGCAAAAATTGTACGTAGATAATCGCGGCTAAAATTCCTCCCACAATGGGGCCCAAAACTGGCACAGCGGCGTAACCCCAATCGCTGCTTCCTTTTCCCTTGATAGGCAGTACAAAATGCATGATTCTTGGTCCCAAATCCCTGGCTGGATTGATGGCCCAACCGGTGGGTCCGCCCAACCCAAAGCCAATCCCCCCAACCAATAATGCCACGGGTAAAGCAGACAAAGCCCCTAAATCAGAACTGGCCGGCTTTAGCAAAAAGATGCCTAATAAAAATACCAAAGTGGCTAAAGTTTCCACCATAAAATTTTGAGTTAAATTTCGGATAGAAGGACCGGTTGAAAAAACACCCAATTGTGCAGCCTGATCTTTGGATTCATTGAATTGATCTTTATAAATCATCCAAACAATTAACGCCCCTAGCATCGCCCCTAATAATTGTGCCAATATATAAGAAGGCACCAAAGCCCAACTAAATTTTCCAGCCGCCGCAAATGCAATGGTTACTGCAGGATTTAAATGCCCCCCACTGATACTACCTGTTGCATACACCCCAATAAAAACAGCAATCACCCAACCTAATACAATGGTAATTAATCCACCATTATTTCCTTTGGTATTAGGTAATATATTATTGGCAACTACACCATCTCCAATGGTAACTACCAATGCGGTGCCAAGTAATTCTGCTACAAAAGGTGTCATATGATTTTATTTAAAAGTGAATGATAAATTAAATTAAAGAAAATTTTGATACTAATTTGAAATTATGTTTTAGTTACCAATTATTAGTGGCCTGGATGGCTCTTTCCCAACCTTTGATCCATTCCGATCTTTGCGCCTCTTTTATAGCTGGTTCAAAAATTTGATCTATCTGCCATTTAGATCTTAATTCCTCGATGTCTTTCCAAAAACCAACCGCCAAGCCTGCTAAGTAAGCAGCACCTAATGCTGTTGTTTCGACCATGGTGGGACGAACCACTTTTGTATTCACTATATCTGATTGAAATTGCATGAGTAAATTATTATGTGTTGCACCCCCATCTACTCTTAATTCGGCAATAGGAATACCCGAATCGGCTTCCATGGCTTTTAGTAAATCATAACTTTGAAAAGCTATACTTTCTAATGCAGCGCGGGCAATATGCGCCGATGTTGTGCCACGTGTGATGCCCACTATGGTTCCTCTTGCATGTTGATTCCAATGAGGTGCCCCCAATCCTGCAAAGGCGGGTACTAAATAAACACCATCTGTGCTATTTACTTCTTTAGCCAAGGCTTCCACTTCAGAAGAGTTTCTAATTAAATGTAACCCATCTCTTAACCATTGCACCACTGCACCTCCAATAAATACGCTGCCCTCCAATGCATAATACGTATGCCCATTAATTTGCAATGCAATGGTAGTTAATAAATTATTTTTTGAGCGTACTGCTTTTTCTCCTGTATGCATTAACATAAAACAGCCGGTACCATATGTATTTTTCACCATGCCAGGTGCGGTACACATTTGGCCAAACAAAGCAGATTGCTGATCACCTGCAATACCTGCAATAGGTATTTCATGGTGTGCAAACAATTGAGTAGTGTGGCCATACACTTCACTGCTACTTTTTACTTGAGGCAACATAGAAGCAGGAACATCTAATAATTGCAATAATTCAGCATCCCATTGCAGGGTATGAATATTAAATAACATGGTACGTGATGCATTGGTCACATCGGTCACATGCACTTTTCCGTTGGTTAATTTCCAAACCAGCCAAGTATCAATAGTGCCAAATAAAAGTTCTCCTTTATTGGCTAAGGCACGAGCACCTTCTACATTGTCTAAAATCCATTTAATTTTTGATCCAGAAAAATAAGCATCAATAACCAATCCAGTTTTTTCTTGAATCAATTCGGCCTTCTCTTGTTTTTTTAATGCATCACAAAAATCGGCAGTACGTCGGTCTTGCCATACAATGGCATTGTATACTGGGTGCCCAGTAATTTTATTCCAAACTACAGTGGTTTCTCTTTGATTGGTAATGCCAATGGCAGCAATATCATTACTGTTTAACCCTTTTAAACTAATTGCTTCAGTAGCCACACCCATTTGCGTGCTCCATATTTCTAGCGGATCATGTTCTACCCATCCTGGCTTAGGGAAAATTTGTTTAAACTCTTTTTGTGCAGTGGCATGGATTTGACCTTGATGATCAAATAAAATGGCTCGGCTACTGGTGGTACCTTGATCAAAGGATAAGATATATTTTGACATGACAATCTGTTATTGGATTGTAATATAAAAAAAGATAAGCAGAAAAAGAAACTTGAATTTATCTTCTATTTTTTAGCCAATTTTCAGGATCTAAGAAATTGCCTTTCTCATTGCTAATCATCAACAACAAGGCGCCTTCCCCATCTAAGTTAATCCCCGACTTGCCGAGTAAAGTGCCGGCTTTTACTTCTTGTCCAACATTTACATTGATGCTGCTTAAGTGCGTATAAGTAGAAAAATATTTTCCGTGCTGAACAAATACAGTTAAATCTCCATTGATGTCCCCCGTATATTTTACAATGCCATTGGCCAAACTTTTCACAGAAGTGCCTTTGGGCAAAGCCAATTCAATCCCATCACTTTTTCGATTCAGTTTTGTTCCAGGTATATTTTCTACTCCAAAATGTATGTACACATTTCCTTTGTCTACAGGCCAAGGTAAAGTTCCTTTATTGTTTTCAAAAGAAATGGAAGCTTCTCTGCCCTCTTCTGTTGTTTCCAATGCTGAATAAGGACGGTTGTCGGTGGTACTGGTTAATCCACCATCAGCATTGATTTCTTTTTTGCTTTTTGTATTTGAATTGGATTTTGCTGATGCAGGTGCCTCTGTTTTTGCAGTAGCTTTGGCAGCATCAGTCGCTGCTTTTGCTTTGGCCAATCTTTCTTTTTCTTTTCTTTCTGCTTCCAAAGTTTCTCTTTTAATAATGGTCAATAAAGCAGATTGCATTTTTCTTCTTTGTGCATCTTTTTGACGCACTTGAGCGCTTATTTCTTGTTCTTTATTCTTTAACTGATTGACTATTTTATCTTGCTCCTTACGATCGTCCACCAACACTTTTAACTGATCACTTTGAACCGTTAAAGTTTTCAATCGATCTTTTTTATTTGAACCCAATTGAGTGATCTTAACATTTAAATCTTTTTGAGACAAATCTATGGATTGGGCTTGCGCTTCTCTATTTTGTCTATAGCTTTTTAAATAAGTAATTCTTTTTACCGCATCATTAAAACTATTGGCAGAAAATAAAAAATTGAGGTATTCATACCCACTTCTGCTTTTGTAAGCAAAAACAATACTTTTTTCGTACTTGGTTTTTAAAGTATCTAAATCTTTATTTAATTTTTGAACATCTAGTTGATTGGTATATATAGCATCATCCAATAATTTCACTTGTTTGGCAATGCCTTTAATCAAAGCCTCTCTTTTGGCAATCTTGCTTTGTATCACCGCCAATTGCCCTAATGAGTTTTTCTTGTTCTTTTTTGTCTGTTCTAGCAATAAATTCAATTCATCTAATTCTTTACGAATGGCTTGTGTTTCCTTTTGCAAATCTTCTCTTGACAAATTATCTTGTGCCATGGCAGGCATGGACAAGTTTGCCAATAAAAAAATAAATAATGTAAACCTTTTTATCATAAACTTATTTTCTTTTACCTGGTCTTGGAATCCCAAAGGTATATTTTAAAGGTTCATTAAAATTAAATTCCTTCACTTCCATACGCACTTCTAAACGAGATTGTGCAGAAATAATCAACTCTCGATTCAATGGAAATTGATATTGATTTACGGGTACATGATTGCTATAAGAGATAGCACAAGTGCGGTGTTGTGTAATATCTATGTCGTCCAGTTTTAATTGCAAAATTCTTGTATTGTCATCATTCAAAACAATTAGATTCTTAAAGATGCTACTTAACATGCCCACTTGCAATTTATTATTATTCACTTTATAGGATACAATTTTGGCATCTTCGATAAATATGGGATTGCCAATTAATAAATCCTGCAGGGTTGAAAATGTAAATGGAATTTTAATTACTTCTTGTAGATAACCTAAAGATTTACGTTCAATATTTTTATTCTTGCGCAAAGGATATATTAAAAACGCACTGTCTGCGGTAATGAGGGCTTTTAAGCCAATCACGCCCATGGCGCCTCTAATGGTTATGTAAATGGAAGAATCTTTAACTAAACTAATATTAGCAATGTAATTGTCTGCATTGGTAGCAGATTCATAATCTACTTTCAAACGCGCATTCATTGTTTTAAAATTAATTTTAGTTTGCGCCAATTTTTCAATGATATTTTTTACGATGGCAGAAGAATCCACTTTTGATTTTTCTGAAAGTAATTGAACTTGAATGGTATCCTTCTTAGAGAGGGCTTCTTTAATTATTTGCACTTTTTTGAAAGTAGTACAAGATGCAATCAAGCCAACGGCAAAAAGAAAGTAGATAATTTTTTTCATTGCATTTTATTGTTTACCTGTATGACCAAAGCCTCCTTCGCCTCTTGCTGTTATTTCTAATTCATTTATTTGCACCAACCGAGCCTTTGCTACTTCGCAAAAAACCATTTGCGCAATGCGGTCTCCATTTTCAATAATTTGAACTTGAGTAGATAAATTAATTAAGATCACTTTTATTTCGCCTCGATAATCTGCGTCAATGGTACCAGGTGTATTCAAGCACGTGATTCCTTGTTTAATAGCCAACCCACTTCTGGGTCTAATTTGTGCTTCGTAGTTTTCTGGGATGGATATAAACAAACCAGTTGGAATCAAACATCTTTCCATGGGTTGCAATGGCAACGTATTTTCCAAATTTGCCCTCAAGTCCATACCCGATGCACCCAAAGTGGCATAAGCAGGTAAAGCATGAGTACTTTTGTTTACAATTTTAACTTCGATGGACATAGTGAACAAAAATAGGTAAAAAACCAAGCAAAAGTCTCAAATGGATTCTTTGAAAACTGAATTAAGAATTAGAAGTAGAAAATACTTCCAAAACGAATGGTATTGGATAGTGGATTTTGCAGCAATCCACCACCGGATGGGACCAAATAGGAAATATTAAACTTGGACTGTTGATATTTAAAACTTGCGCCCAATGTAAAATATTGCATGTTGCCTAAGTTCTTATTGTTGTCGAGGTAATAACCTGCTCTTAAGTAGAATTGGCTTAAATAATTGTATTCTAAACCAGTAGATACTTTAATAGATTCCCCTAAAGGCATGCCTTCTTTGGCATTGAAAGAATTGAACCAACTGGAGACCACTGACTGTGAATAATAATGCTCAATTTCGGCTGGATCGCTACCAGGGCTTACAGGTACCAACAATCGATTTACATCTACCCCAAATTCCAATGAATTGTCCGCATCAATTTTGTTTAAATAGCCAATACCCAATCCCATATTAGCAGGGATAAAATATTTATGGGCATTATCCGTATAACTAATTTTACCTCCTAAATTAGAAAGTAATAAAGCAGCATGAAATCCTTGTAGGTTCTCATTTTGCTTATAAAACAAATTAATATCTCCTGACAAAGTATTCCCCGCTCTATAATAAGTAGTTTGGATAGGGCCAGAAACCAATTTTGAATGTATGTATCTTAAGGTAAGTCCCATACTTAGTTTATCTGTAAGTAAAATACTATACCCAAAATCGTATCCAAATTCCGAAGGTCTTTGAGCTGCATAGGACGCATTGCCATTATCATCCGTAAATTGGATTTCTCCTAAACTAAAAAAACGTAAGGAACTATTAATGGCACTAATACTATTTAATTTTTTATAATACCCTGCGCTCGCCAAGTATACATCGTTTAAACCCAAGCTTTTTAACCAAGGTGTATAGTTAATTAAAAATCCTTGTTTTTCTTCCATAAAAGGAAGCTTGGCTGTATTACCAAAAAGATCATTGGCTTCAGGTGACATGGCCAATGATAAATTTCCCATACCTCCCGCACGAGCATCTGGCGATATTAACATGAAAGGAACAGCGGCATTTTGAATTTTTTGACTATACGTTGAAGTGGTTTGCGCTACAACATTTTGCATCATTAAAAATGCAAGGCAAGAAAAAATAAAAGCTTTGGTCTTTAAATGAATCATATTTTAAATTTCAACTTATTAAAATAAAGGTACAATATTCATTTATAGGGTGCACTAGTATTTAACTAATTTATTGGCTAAGACTTTCATCTCTTTCCCATTGCCAATGGTGATTTTGTAAAAATATACCCCCGGGTTTAACATATTGCCCTGCTCACTTGTCCCATCCCAATAAGCCAGCACTCTATTGCCCTTAAATTGCCCAGACAGGGTTCTTGTAAATAGCACCAACCCATTGTTGTCATAAACGCTTAGAAAAATATCTAGTTTTGTACCAATTTGATTTTGCTCAAAACTAAATGTGGTTGACTGTATAAATGGATTGGGATAATTGCTCACTTTATTTAATAGCAAGACCGATGTATCAGGCACTGTAAATTGAATGGACCTTTTATTAGAATTACCCAATAAGTCCCAGGCCTTGATCGTTAAAGTATGTGGGCCAAGAGAAAAATTGGGCAAAATATAAGAAACAGTTCCACTTTGATAAGTATTGAAGTCAGCAGTATAATAATTGTTTAAAACAATTTCATTTTTTGTATCCCCGTCTATTAATAAAGTAAGATCCTGCCCTAATGCATTGCCCGATGTTTGTATACCTGCCTCATCTTTTAAATGCACTAGAAGCGTTGCATTGGATGCAGCCCATCCCCCACTAATAAAGTTAGTATCATTTAAGAAAATTTGAATTGAAGGCCCGATGGTATCTGTAAAATTTTGAGCACCTGCCCCTTTTGCATAAATCTGATTGAAAATGCCCATGGCATCTGAACTGTCATTAAAAGCATTTAACTGCAGTTTTAACGCACCTTGGTACAAAGTGACTTCTTTAGGTAACATAAAGTCAATGCTAAATTTTCCAGCATTGACTGATGCAGTTCCATTGAATAAAATATTTTCTTGGACAATTACATTTACAGGAATGCTAGTAGAAACATTCCCTAAAGTTTTTTTTGCACTTGCTGCATCATATAAAATTAATTGTACCGCACCGTTAAATTTGTTTTTTAACTGGCCATTAGATTGCACCATACCATTTATCGTATATTTACTTCCAGCTTGAAGGGTATCCACACCCATAAATGCTTTTCCATTGATGGAATTGATCACAACTTGATCTGTTGGCTTTACCAATTGCATCGCAGGATCTCCAAACAAGGTAAATTTAAAAGTATTGATATGATCTTCGCCTTGCGCCCAAGCTGCCATTTTAGCTTTTTGCAAAGCCGTACCAATGGTTAAAAAATTACCAGCGCTGTCTGGGACCAAAAGTTTTTGAATGAACTGATCATTGATTTGTTTATTACTATACGCATACACCAGCCTACTCGCAGCCACTAAAGCTGCCACACCTTTCGAATTTTTTAAAAGCGCATCAAATCCAAATGGACTTAATTGTGGTTGATCATAAGGAGCAAAATCACAGGAAGCAGTAATCATTAATGGCAATCTGCCAGCATTGTCCCATTGTTGAACATCTGTTTGCGTAATCACTGCTTCTTCAGCAAGTCTGGAATAATTTCCGTGGCCTGTGTAATTTAAAATCAAACTACCATTGTTTATGGTTCGATTGATTTCGGCATTCACCAATGGATAGGTATTCCCAGCGATGTTGGAGGTGACTGCATATAAATCTAAATATATTTTTTTATTGTTCCAATTGGGTACTTTCATTTTTAAGTTGCTCGAAATGGCTTCTGCATCTTGTAAATGCAAATTATAATCGCCGTCATCGGCTACCCAAGTCAATTGATTTTTCCATACACCCCCATGATTGTTTTTCTGATAATTAATTATTTTTTCAACAACGGTATCGGCCTCTGCTGCGTTTCTAATTGGCAATCTGCCAATGGCCAAGGATAAATTTTTGATGTCATTAGGATAATTGATATTGTCATTATTGTCAAGAATACTATAATAATCATCTGCTGGATAGCTATCCAATATACTTGTGGATGCTCCACTTTCAAATACAGGAATTTGAAAAGCACTGTTGTAATTTTTGTTGCTAAAATTAGCCATCCCCATCAATAATAAATATTTAGGCGGATTTTGATGTTTGATCTTGGCTTGATTGAATAAATATTGAATGAAATTTCTAATGCCCGTTGCACTAGATTGACCTCCTGAAAATTCATTAAAAATTTCATTCACATTATATACCATTCCTTTTAATCCATGAACAGTGGCATGAAAATCGATTAATTTTTTTGCTGCTCCTAAATAAGCACTGGCAGCAATTACCACATAATCAGGAACATCCGTTGCCATTACATTTTGATTCGCAACCCCACTTAAATAAATTGGTATTTCGTAGCCCATAGATTTAACTGCAAAAAATTCGCGTAGCGTATCTGCAGTTTGTATAAAATTTCCAGTTGTTGTAGTTTGAAAATTAATGTTCATTACCAAAGGATCTTCTGGATGCGTGACATCCCATATTTGCGCAGCGGTATCTATATTTTGAAGCTGATATTGAATGGCTGTAGCATTTTTTGAAACTGCATAATTTCTAAATCCAAAAGCATTGCTTCCCCAAAATCCAATTTTTCTTTTTGCATTGATTTCAATAAAGTCTATCCAACCCGTTGCAGTGGTATTGTCGCTAGAAAAAGCAATGGTAGTTGTGATTGGGTTAGACAAATTCACACTTGGACTAATGTTGTAAATAAAACTATCGGTCATCAAATTTGCCGTGGCATCATAGATATAACCTGTAACAGGATTCACCGAACTGGTTCTTGCTAAAGTTGAGTTGACCAAAAAATTAAAATTGGCTTTGCTTTGGTAAGCTGTAGCTGCATATTGACTGACTATGCTTAATGGGCTGGATACTTGCAATCCATCCATATTAAAAACATAATTCAATTGGGCTTGCTTTCCAACCCCTTGTCCCATGGGCGAACCCAATAATAATTTACCACTATTTAAAAGAGAAACGCTGTCTTTTTCTATCAACCATCTTTCGTCATAATTATCAACCGATTGATTGGCTGCATTTATTTTTGAAGCAAAATTGATTCTTTTTCCATTTTTTCCTAAAGTGATAAAATAATAAATAGAGTCGCTCGTTGCATTTTTATAATGATAAGGCAACCCTTTTACACTATCATATTTCCATTGAATTGGGCCCTCACTATAAAACAATAAAAAATCTTTTTCATCAAATTGATTGTCCCCACCATCAGCTACTACAATAGAATTTTCAATGACGCCTAGCAAAGGATTGAGACTCACTTTTTCTTTCAAATTGGCTAAATTATAATTAAACAATTGCACTTGATTAGAGGCAAATGGCAGGACAAAACCCATGGCCTTTAGTTGGGTGCCCGTAATTTGATAAACACCCTGTTTGGTCGTGGCAATTTTTGCCCATTTCCCGGCCGAAAAGGGGGAAGACTGAGCACTTGAAAGCTTAGGGTAAAACATCAAGATGAATAAATATAGAAAAATGGACCTTACCATGCCATAAAATTAGGTTTTTACTAACATAAGAATATATTTACAAGTGTATAAAATGAATAAAAAACTAGCTATCTTCGTCCTACAACTTAACCCAATCTTTGTATAAATAATTACTATGCATTTTATAAATAGTATTTTAGTTTTTTTCGCGCTCTTGTTATTAGGGCCCGCTTTGCTTTCTTCTAATCAAAAGCAAGTTGAAAATTTTGTCAAAATTGATTACAAAAATAATGACCCTTATGCCGAAACAGTTCTAGTCCGTGGTGGCACATTTGCCATGGGCATGAATCAAGAAAGTATTATTGGTGATTGGAACAATAACTTAAGAAGAGTAACAGTAAGTTCTTTTAGAATTGATCAATATGAAGTGAGTAATAAAAAATACCGTACTTACATCCATTGGTTAGAAAAGATATTTGTACCCATCGGCAGAGATTCAATTGTTCGAGCAGCACTTCCTGATTCGACTGTCTGGAAAACAGATTTATCTTACAATGACCCCATGGTAGAAGGCTATTTTAGATCCTCTGTATTTAATGATTACCCAGTAGTAGGTGTTACATGGGAACAAGCCAATGATTATTGCAGATGGAAAACAGATCGTTCCAACGAACAAACTTTATTAAAATACAAATTGATTGATGCTTCAAAACCTTATGTAGGTAAAATGGGCATTGCCAATGAAATAAAAGATACTTCCAGTTCAAGTATTACAACCAATGCCGCTTCCACTGGATTTAACAGATCTAAAAACGTGGACGATTATGTAATGATCCCAGATTTCAGATTGCCAACAGAAGCTGAATGGGAATATGCAGCAAAGGTATCAAGCGGAAAAAATTACATTACTAATTTCAATCTTCCTAAATCGGGTTCTAATGCACCACATCCCAATGCAAATTTAGTTAGTTCGGACAGTCCTTACCCATGGAGTTCAAATGGAAATGATGCATTAAGAAGTACAGGTACTGGAAAAAAGAGTGTAGCTAAAGGAATGTTTTTAGCCAACTTCAAAAATGGTAGCGGTGATTATATGGGAATGGTAGGTTATTCTAATGATGGGGCTGGCTTCCCTTCTAAAGTAACTAGTTTTTTACAAAATCAAATTGGACTATACAATTTAAGCGGGAATGTAAATGAATGGGTAGCTGATCTTTACCGCCCAATGAATTCTATGGATATGGACGACTTTAATCCATACAGAAGAAATAACACATTAGATGGCGATGACAACAATACTGCGAATTACGAATCAGGAACCAATACTTTAATTTCAAATAAATCAAGAGTATACAAAGGAGGCAGTTGGAAAGACCGCCCTTATTGGTTGAATCCTGGTACCAGAAGATTTTTAGATCAAGATAAATCTTCTAGTACCATTGGCTTTAGATGTGCAGTATCTGCATTTGGTATGGATGCACCTGGCGTATCCGATTCAAAAGAACATTGGTGGAATAAATTATTTAAAAAATAATTGAATGAAATTACGCATAGGCTCAGGCATTGATTTTCATCAATTGGTAATTGGCCGAGACTTATGGATTGGTGGCATTAAAATTCCGCATACCAAAGGTGCTTTAGGACATAGCGATGCTGATGTTTTATTACATGCTATTTGCGATGCTTTATTAGGTGCTTTAAGTTTAGGAGACATCGGCACCCATTTTCCAGACACCGACCCTGCTTATAAAAATATTGATAGTAAAATTTTATTACAAAAAACATACGACTTAATTACTGAGCAAGGCTACCAAATAGTAAACATCGATGCTACATTGTGTTTAGAAGCGCCAAAAATAAAACCTTATGTTCTTGAAATGCAAGCATGTATCGCTGGCATTTTGCGTATTGGAAATAAAGACATTTCTATTAAAGCTACTACCACCGAAACCATGGGTTTTACTGGAAGACAAGAAGGTTTGGTAGCGATGGCCACTTGTTTGTTAAGTTCGGCGAACAATTAAAATCTGCTACCCCATGAAGCAGCTTGATTCCATTTCTTCTTTATACGAAATCTACAAAGCACATCCGCAGGTTCAGACGGATACGCGAAAATTGGCAAAAGGAAATTTATACTTTGCATTAAAGGGACCCAATTTCAATGGCAATGAATTTGCTATAAAAGCATTGGAAATGGGGGCTGCATTTTCGATTGTTGATGAACCCATTCAAGCAAGCACTGCATTATTAGAAAAAATAATTTTAGTGGAAAATGTATTAACCACTTTGCAAGTATTGGCAAAATTTCATCGAGAACAATTTTCAATTCCATTTATTGCCATCACGGGGAGCAATGGCAAAACCACCACCAAAGAATTGGTAGCAGCCGTTTTAAGCAGTCATTATATTGCTTATAGCACCCAAGGAAATTTAAACAACCATATAGGTGTTCCGCTTACAATATTAAGTGTAAAAAAAGATGCGCAATTTGCCATCATTGAAATGGGCGCCAATCATTTGTATGAAATTGAAAGTTATTGCAGATATACCTTACCCACACATGGCTTAATTAATAATTGCGGTAAAGCACATTTAGAAGGGTTTGGTGGTGAAGAAGGAGTGAAGAAAGGGAAAGGCGAATTGTTTGATTATTTAAAACAACATCAAGGCGTTGCTTTTATCAATAGCGATTTAGATTATTTAGTTACAATGAGTGCAGACATTTCAAAACGCATCAGTTATGGAATATCCAATGGCGACTTACAAGGTAGGGAAGCGAAAAAAGATGGTGGCTTATTACAATTCATTATAACCAGAACTGCAAATAATTTATTGCTCAACAAAACCATTCAAACACAATTGATAGGTGCATACAATTTACCCAATGTATTAGCAGCCATTAGTATTGGCTTATATTTTGAAGTGCCCGTTGAAAAAATTATTACATCCATTGAAAATTATACACCAAGCAATAGCAGATCACAATTAATTACTTGGAATCAAAATCAAGTTATTTTGGATGCCTACAATGCCAATCCAAGTAGCATGAAATTGGCCATTGAAAATTTTGGAAGCATTGATAATAAATTTAAAATACTTTGTATTGGGGGCATGAGAGAATTGGGCGCAAATAGCCAAGCAGAACATCAAGCCATTATTGATTTAATTCCTACTTATCCTTTTGAAAAAGTAGTATTGGTTGGAAAAGAATTTGAAAATTGCCAACACAACTATACCTATTTTGAAAACAGTGAAGCCGCCAAATACTGGATGCAACAACAAAATTTTAAAGACCACTATTTTTTAATCAAGGGTTCTAGGGGCATTCAGATGGAAAAATTGCTTTCATTAGAATAAACAATGTAGGTATTGGCATTATTTCAGAACTTCCTTAATAATTTGATACCTTTGCAACATGCCAAGTAACTATTTGTGGAGTACCATCAACAACCGTTGCCCAAGATGTAGAGAAGGAAAATTATTTGTATCTAAGAATCCCTACAATTTATCTGCCATTACAAAAATGAATGAAAGATGTCCGGTCTGTGGACAACCCACTGAAATTGAATTGGGATTTTATTACGGAACAGGCTATGTGAGTTATGCCTTAACAGTAGCCTATTTTGTAAGTACTTTTGTTGCTTGGAAAGTATTATTTGGAATGACTTTTGGCCTGGAAGACAATCGAATATTTTATTGGATGGGCACTGCTATTGTATTATTATTATTTATACAGCCTCTTCTTATGCGTTTATCTAGATCCATTTGGTTGGGCTGGTTTGTTTCCTACAATAAGAATTGGAAAAACGAGCCATTGGAGTACAATGAACGCATGGACCATAATAGAAAAGAGCAGTAAAAAAGCCTATCACTTTCATGACAGGCTTTGCAGAGAGGAAGGGATTCGAACCCCCGATACGTTGCCGTATACACGCTTTCCAAGCGTGCTCCTTAAACCACTCGGACACCTCTCTATTAGGACTGCAAATGTAAAATAAATAATTGGTGTTTTAAGGATTACTCAATCCCGAACACCCCCATTGCATTGCTTGTTGTTATCTCTGCCACTTCATGCAAAGGAATATTTTTAATCTCTGACAATTTCATGGCCACTTGTATCATATAAGCAGGTTCATTCGTTTTTCCACGATAAGGCACAGGAGATAAATAAGGTGCGTCTGTTTCTAAGACCAACCACTGCATGGGAATGTCTTTAATGGCTTCAGCCACACCTGCATTTTTATAAGTAAGCACACCGCCTAAACCTAAATGAAACCCCAGAGAAATTATTTGTTCGGCCGATTCTCTACTCCCACTAAAGCAATGAAAAATACCACGCAATCCTTTTTTAGCAAAAGGCTTGACTGCTGCAATGGTCTCGCCCATTGCAGCACGCGTATGAATTACAATGGGTAATGTATAATCCAAGGCCCACTGCATTTGCATTGTGAAGGCCTCCATTTGTTCAGTAGTAAATGTTTTATCCCAATAATAATCTAGACCTATCTCCCCAATGGCTATAAATTTTCTTTTTTGTAATTGCGCTTCTATAATAGCTAACTCATCATTCACATTTTCTTTCACTGAACAAGGATGCAAGCCCATCATGGCCATACAATTTTTAGGATAGTTCGCTTCCACTTCTAACATAGCTTCTAAAGTACTGCTATCAATAGCAGGCATAATAATAGTATCAATACCATTATCTAAAGCATTTTTCATTACCCCCTCTATATTTTCTTTTAGAGGGGTTGAATAAAGGTGGGCATGTGTATCAATAAATTTCATAGGACTCAAAAGGGTTACTTCTACTACAAAAAAACACTATTTTTTACTCATTACATAATAAAGCAAAGAATATGTCGTTTTAGCTATGTAGACAACAATGGTCTTATTAGTACAGACAACAAACTTTGTTTTTTATAGGGTACGGATTATACCGGCTGAGGTTTCTACCTTGGCCTTTTTTTTGCTTTATGATGCAGAAACAATTGCGTTAAATGTATATCCCAAACTGCTAAAATGAGCAAGCATAGCAGGCAGTGCTACTTTCAATCTTTCAAAGGCCTTAGCGCTATCATGAAAAACAACAATAGATCCTGCAGTCGTATTTTTAATTACATTTTTTGTACAATCTTCGGGCGACAAGGTCAAATCAAAATCCCCACTTAAAACATCCCACATGATAATTTGCTGAGGCAGAGATTTATCTGCAGTAATTTTTCTTAATTGAGATCGACTTATTCTTCCATAAGGAGGGCGAAATAAATTAGAAGTAATTAAATTACGGGCATTGGCAATATTTTCGATATAGCTACTTGTTTCGGTTTTCCATCCGTTCAAATGATCATAGGTATGATTGCCTACTGCATGCCCCTCATTAATAATTTCTTCATAAATATTGGCATAGGAAAGCACATTTTTTCCAATACAAAAAAAGCTTGCTTTGGCATTGTATTTTTTTAATTGCTCCAATACAAAAGGCGTCGCTTGCGGATGCGGACCATCATCAAAACTTAAATAAATAACCTTTTTTTCACTAGGCATTCTCCAGGTACAACCAGGATACAAAGCCCTCAGCCAGAAAGGTGTTTTTACTAAATACATACCCAAAGATAAATAGTTCTTTTGCCCATTTGAATATTATCTTTGTATAAATAAAAAAGAGCATGGATTCAAAGGTTAGAGTAAGGTTCGCACCCTCCCCAACTGGTGGCTTACACTTAGGCGGGGTAAGAACTGTATTGTTTAATTACTTATTTGCCAAACACCATGGCGGTGAGTTTATTTTAAGAATTGAAGACACCGATCAAACTCGCTTTGTAGCAGGTGCAGAGCAATACATTTTAGATACTTTAAACTGGTGTGGACTTATTCCCGATGAGAGCCCAATACATGGTGGCGCTTATGGCCCCTATAGACAAAGTGAGCGCAAAACCACCTATGCCAAATATGCACAAAACTTAATTGAAAAAGGTTTTGCTTATTATGCTTTTGATACCACTGCAGATTTGGAAGAAAAAAGAAAACAGTTACCCAATTTTCAATACAGTCGTATACATAGAATGGAAATGAAAAACTCCATTTCACTAAGCGAAAACGAAGTGACTGAATTATTGAAAAAAGGAACACCTCATGTTGTTCGTATCAAAGTACCCGATGAAGAAGAAGTAGTTTTTACAGATATGATTAGAGGGGAAGTTCGATTTGATGTAAGCACCGTAGATGATAAAGTTTTATTAAAAGCCGATGGCATGCCTACCTACCATTTAGCAGTAGTGGTAGATGATTACTTAATGAAAATTACACATGCTTTTAGAGGAGAAGAGTGGCTGCCTAGCGCACCGGTACATATTTTATTATGGAAATATTTATTTGGATTAAATCAAATGCCCAAGTGGGCGCATTTACCTTTAATATTAAAACCAGAAGGTAGTGGTAAATTAAGCAAACGGGATGGTGAGCGTTTAGGCTTTCCTGTATTTGCCATGGATTGGAGCGATCCTACTACTAAGGAAACCACTATTGGTTTTAAAGAAAAAGGATTTTTACCTGAGGCCTTTATTAATTTCTTAGCCCTATTAGGTTGGAATGATGGAACAGATAAAGAAATATTTAGCTTAGAGGAATTAATTGCCAGCTTCGATATTGAAAGAGTACACAAAGGCGGTGCTAAGTTTGATTATGAAAAAGCAAAATGGTTCAACCAAGAATGGATCAAAAGAACTGATAATAAAGTATTGGCCCAATTGCTTCAACCCTTTTTAGATACTGCAAAAATTGAAGTACATGAAGCGCCTTATTTAGTAAAAGTTATTGGACTGGTTAAAGACCGTTGTCATTTATTAGCGGACTTTTTACCACAAAGCCAATTCTTTTTTGCCGCACCCACCAGTATTGATACTGCAGCTATCTTGCCTAAATGGGAAGAAAAGAAGCGCTGCTTCTTTGATGAATTAGTAAAACTATATGCTAAACAAATTGCAGAAGGTGTTAAAACAATGCCTGCAGCAAGCCTTGAAGCGAGTTTTAAAGAATTAGCAATAGCCCATGAAATAAAACCAGGTGACTTATTACTACCACTTAGAATTATGCTAGTAGGTGGTAAATTCGGACCCGGGGTATTTGACATCATTGAATCAATTGAACTTTCTGATACGAACGCAAGAATTGAATATAGTTTGCGATTGATTTCAGGAAAATAATGTAACTTAATAGTAATGAAACCCATTAGAGTATTAGTAGCTAAAGTTGGATTGGACGGCCATGATCGTGGTGCAAAAATTATTGCCACTGCGCTGCGTGATGCGGGTATGGAAGTAATATATACTGGTCTTCGTCAAAGCCCTGAGATGGTAGTACAAGCTGCCTTACAAGAAGATGTAGACGCCATTGGAATTAGTATTCTTTCTGGTGCACACATGACCGTGTTTCCAAAAGTGTATCAGTTAATGCAAGAAAAAGGATTGACCAATGTGCTATTAACTGGTGGTGGCATTATCCCCGAAGAAGACAGTATTACACTCAGAGAAATGGGTATTGGTACTTTGTTTGCGCCAGGTACCAACACAGCTGATATTGCGAGCTATATAAAAGATTGGGTGGCCAAACGCCATCAATAAATTGCTTTTTTAACTTCTAAAATTGCTATTATGTCATCATTCCAAACTTTATTTACAAAAATGGAAGATCATACTTTGATCATTACCATTAATCGTCCCGACAAATTAAACGCATTGAATCAGCAAGTGATGAAAGACTTAGATGCAGTCATGGACAGAGTATATAAATTTCCTGAAATTAAAAGTGTAGTGATAACGGGTGCTGGATTAAAAAGTTTTGTAGCAGGTGCAGATGTAAAAGAATTTGAATCCTTGTCTAAAGAAGAGGCTACTGCACTTGCCAAAAGAGGACAGGATGTATTTTTTAAAATAGAACATTCCCCTAAACCAGTCATTGCTTGTGTGAATGGATTTGCACTAGGCGGTGGTTGCGAATTAGCCATGGCTTGTCATTTTATTATCGCTTCTGAAAGTGCTGTATTTGGACAACCTGAAGTGAACCTAGGTATTATGGTAGGATATGGTGGCTCACAAAGATTGACCCAAAGAGTGGGCAAAGGCAGGGCCATGGAATTGGTGATTACGGGTAAAACCATTAATGCTACGCAAGCCATGAATTATGGATTGGTGAATTATGTAGTACCTCAAACTGAATTATTAGATAAAGCCTTTTCTATATTAAGCGTAGTACATGAAAAAGCTCCCAAGTCTGTGGGCAATTCCATTAAAGCCGTGAATGCAGCTTGGAACGAAGCAGAAAATGGATACGATGTGGAAGCCAAATTATTTGGCGAATGCTTTACCACCCATGATGCTAAAGAAGGTATTACTGCATTTATAGAGAAAAGAAAGCCTGAATTCAAAGGGAATTAATCCAGCCTTTCTTACCTTTGCATTACCAAATTTTACATTATGGAATACAGAATTGAGAAAGACACGATGGGTGAAGTAAAAGTACCTGCAAATGTTTATTGGGGTGCGCAAACACAAAGAAGTATTGACAATTTTAAAATTGCACAGGATATTAATAGAATGCCTAAAGAAATTATTAAAGCATTCGCGTATTTAAAAAAAGCTGCAGCGCTTACCAATTTGGATGCGGGCATTTTACCTAAAGAAAAATCGGATTTAATTGGACAGGTTTGTGATGAAATTATTGCAGGTAAATTAGACGATCAATTTCCTTTAGTCGTTTGGCAAACTGGAAGTGGTACACAGAGCAATATGAATTTGAACGAAGTAATTGCTTACCGTGCGCATGTTATTAAAGGTGGCAGTTTAAGTGATAAAGAAAAATTCCTGCATCCAAATGATGATGTAAACAAGTCTCAATCCTCTAATGATACCTTTCCAACGGCGATGCATATTGCAGCCTATCAAATTTTAACAGGTACCACTATTCCTGGTATCACTGCTTTAAAAAATACATTAGAAGCCAAAAGCAAGGATTTTATGCATATTGTTAAAATAGGTCGTACCCATTTTATGGATGCAACTCCCTTAACATTAGGACAAGAGCTAAGCGGATATGTGAGTCAATTAAGTCACGGTTTAAAAGCAATTCATAATACTTTAGCACATTTAAGTGAATTGGCTTTAGGCGGTACTGCAGTAGGAACAGGTATTAATACGCCTAAAGATTATTCAGTAAATGTAGCCAAGCATATTGCTAAATTAACAGGCCTTCCATTTATCACAGCAGAAAATAAATTTGAAGCATTGGCTGCTCATGATGCGATTGTAGAAGCACATGGTGCTTTAAAAACTGTAGCTGTAAGCTTAATGAAAATTGCCAACGATGTGCGCATGTTATCCTCTGGACCACGCAGCGGTATTGGAGAAATTTTTATTCCAGACAATGAACCAGGTTCTTCTATTATGCCTGGTAAAGTAAACCCTACTCAATCAGAAGCTTTAACCATGATTGCTGCTCAAGTAATGGGCAATGATGTTGCCATTAATATTGGTGGCTCTATGGGCCATTTTGAATTGAATGTATTCAAACCAGTGATGATTTATAATTTCTTACACAGTGCTCGTTTAATAGGTGATGGTTGCGTAAGCTTTAATGAAAAATGTGCTGTAGGATTAGCGCCGATAGAAGCCAACATTAACAAACATGTAAACAATAGTTTAATGTTAGTCACTGCACTCAATACTAAAATTGGTTATTACAAAGCTGCCGAAATTGCACAGAAAGCACATAAAGAAGGGACTACCTTAAAAGAAATGGCGGTGAAATTAGGCTATGTAACCCCTGAAGAATTTGATGCATGGGTGATTCCTAAAGATATGGTCGGTTTGTAGTTTTGAAGATTCAATGTGATTTAATATTCCACTGCTTCTCAGCTCGCCATGACGCTAAAAAATAGAAAACCAAACTAAAAATTAGAACTCGTGCTTTGCACTCAAACAGCTAATTTTTTGATCGTTTGATTTTCTATTTTTATTTACGCTATGGCTCAATGTTCAGCACTGGAATATTATTCACTTTTGAATCTTCTTTATTTAGTTAGGGGGCAAAGAGTATTAATTCTCTTTTTCGCGAAGTTTTGTTATAGAGTTCATCAGTGAATATTGTATTTCACTCCTGAACTTCGAGACTAAATTTTAATTTAAAAACTATAATCATATTAAGTTTTAAAATTAAAAAATCTAATAATTTTTGCAAATCAAAGATTTGCTTGGTAAAAAAGTCAGCATGTCTGAGCACGTAGTGCGAGTTCTGACTTTTAGTTAGAATTTATGATTTTTAGCGTCATGGCGAGCAGAGAAGGATGAAATATAATATGCACAGATGAATTATTCTCTTGAAAGCGCAGCAATGAAATATGTCATACAATAGTGAACTCTTAGAATACTCTTTCTCCGTTTAAATACGTCTTCAATACTTTAACGTGTAAAATGCTATCAGTAGGTACTTTCATTAAGTCTTTATCTAGGATAATAAAGTCGGCCTTCTTCCCTATTTCAATACTACCCACTTGTTTTTCCATTCTATTCGCTTTTGCGGCCCAAATGGTCATACCACGAATGGTTTGTTCACGTGTCAATGCATTTTCCATTTGGAAACCATCTGCAGGGAAACCTTTGCTGTCTTGTCTTGCTACCGCAGCTAAAAAAGTTTTGAAAGGATTGATTTCTTCAACAGGAAAATCGGTACCTAAGGGCAACCAATTATTTTGCGCCAACAATTGTTTAAATGCATATCCGGTTTTTAATCTTTCCTCACCCAATCTTGCGCCTGCCCAATACATATCGCTGGTGGCATGTGTTGGTTGGACAGATGGAACGATGTTATTGTCTCCGAAATAATGTAAGTCTGCCGGATCCACAATTTGTGCATGCTCTATTCTCCATCTTTTATCATTCTTTCCTTTTAAATATTTCGCATATACTTTTAATATGGTTCTGTTGGCACTATCTCCAATGGCATGGGTACACATTTGAAAATCGGTACCAATTAATTTAGCAGCGATGCTGTCAAAATGCGCAGGGCTACTTAATAAAAAGCCCGACCAGCCTGCTTTATCGGTATAGGGTTGTATCAAACAAGCGCCTCTTGATCCTAAAGCACCATCTCCGTATACTTTAATTCCTTTCACGGACAATCTATCCGTTACATAACCACCACCTGTAAAATATTTAGAAGTATATGTACTTGGTTTGTCACTTAACATCACATACAAACGCATTTTTAAATCATTCGATTTTTGCAATGCATCCACTTGATCCACTGCATCTGAACTTAGTCCGCAATCTGTTACTGTTGTTAACCCTGTTGCAAAACAGTTTTGTTGTGCCGCAGTTAACCAATCTTTATAATCTTCATGCGTCGCTTCGGGTATTTTTTTTTCTACTACTTTAACTGCATTGTCCACTAACAAGCCCGTTAATTTTCCATTTTGCATAATGAACAAACCACCTTCCATAATTTGTCCGGCTTTAACACCAGCCAATTGTAAAGCATAATCATTTGCAATACAAGCATGGCCATCGACTCTTTCTAAAATAACAGGTCGATCTGGAAATAAACTATTTAATTCGGCATTCGTAGGAAATTCTTTACCTGGAAAACGATTTTGATCCCATCCCCTTCCCTTAATCCATCCTTTCCCAGGATGTTTGGCAGCAAAGGCTTTCACTCTTTCAATGGCTTCGGGCCAACTGGGTACAAACATCAAATCAACCGCAAAAAGAGATTGTCCATACCCTAAAAAATGCGCATGCGCATCTATAAAACCAGGATATACAATGGCCTCATGTGCATTGACGACACTATCCGATTGGTATTCTTTTAAAATTTCATCATTGGTACCTACTGCCACTATTTTACCATCTTGCACCGCCATGGCCTCGGCCATACTAAATTCATTATTCACTGTATAAATTTGCGCATGATGCACAATTAAATCTACTCTTTGATGAATGCAAGCACTAAATAATAATATGGTTGCCAATGCAAATAATAAACGCATAATAATAGTTTGAGAAAATAAAAGTAATGAAAATATAAGCAAGAATCCTATAAAAAAGGATAAAGAAAAGGTCACCAAACGAAAAGAGTGAAGCCCTTAGTTTAACAATTCACAAGGCTTTAGCCCGGTATGCTTTTTAAAAGCTGCAGAGAAATGAGAGATAGAAGAATAACCTAATAATGCAGAAACATCAGTGACGCTTAATGATTTTTCATACAACAAATACTTTGCATGTTCCATTCTTTGTTGTTGGTAAAAATCAAAAATGGTGGTGCCATACACTTCCTTAAACCCTTTTTTTAAGTAGCATTCATTCATGGCTACTTTTCGGCTCAACTCCTTGATGGTAATGGGATCGCCAATATGTTGTAATAAAAATTCACGCGCTTGATAAATACTTTCTTTACCTCTTTCATCGGCTAAAAACTTACAAGTAAAGACTACTTCTTTTTCTTCGATGATGCTTTCTAAGCTGTATACCAACAATTCATGAATCTTTGCATTCACAAAAATATTTTCCAAAGAGCCGCTGTAACTATGATTTAACAAGGCATCAAGGGTGACTCTTTTTTTTACACTTAATGGAAATGTTTTGGTAAAATTATCAGTATGCTTAAATGCCAAAAGCGCATCTTTCTTCGAATTGGTTTTTACATTGTGTACAAACTGATGCAAAAAAGTAGCCGTAAAATGAAAGGAGAAAACATCCACCGTTTTCATTGGCCCCATACATTCTGTTGTGGGCAATTGATTGCATCCACCACAGACCTTGTTATCACAATATCTATTTCCAGAAATACAAAATCTTAATTCTAAATAATTTTCCTTGGGTTGGCTTGAATTGTAATGGTATACAAACATGCCGGTATCTTCTGCCCCCCAGGGTTCTTGTGCCATATACCTTTTAATCTGATATTGCGTAGACCCAGGAATGCGCTGCTCTTTGCTATACAACAAGGCCATCCCACTAAATCCTAGGGGTGTATTTGCTTGCTTTAATAGTTCTTGAACCTGTGTCATAAGTGCAAATTTAAGACATAAAGCCTAAAGGAACTATTTAGGGTCAAAATCTGACCCAAAAATGACCTAGAAAATACCCAATTTTTAGGCAAAAAAACTATGCACAAAATGGCAAAATTGGGGATAACTAAATAGGACTCAAAACTGGCTTTAAACCCTTAATTATCTTAAGTTTGTATGCATTCGTAATGCATCGAAAAACAAACAAATTTTAATACAATTATGTCCAACGATTTACAGTCAAACGAATCTGCCGAAAATAAGAATTATGGCGCCGACAGTATCCAGGTTTTAGAGGGCCTAGAAGCCGTTAGAAAAAGACCGGCCATGTATATTGGTGATGTAGGCTCAAAAGGGCTTCACCATCTAGTCTACGAGGTAGTTGACAACTCTATCGATGAAGCATTAGCAGGTTACTGCTCTCATATTGAGGTAGCCATCCATGAGGATAATTCTATCAGTGTACAGGACAATGGTCGTGGAATTCCTACTGCCATGCATACCAAAGAGAAGCGTTCGGCCTTAGAAGTAGTAATGACCGTTTTACATGCTGGAGGTAAATTTGATAAAAATACTTACAAAGTATCGGGTGGATTACACGGTGTGGGGGTGAGTTGTGTGAATGCACTTAGTAAGAAATTATTGGTAACGGTTGAAAGAGAAGGTAAAATTTTTGAACAAGAATATGCCATCGGCGCACCTCAATATGCAGTGAGAGAAATTGGCACCAGCGAAAAAACTGGAACACGTGTTCACTTCTGGCCTGACTTAACCATCTTTCAAGAGTCGGTGTATAAAAGAGAAATTTTAGAAAGTCGTTTGCGTGAATTGTCTTATCTGAATAAAAGAATTAGCATCACCATTACCGATTTAAGAGAGAAAGATGAAACTGGAAATTTTTATACTAAGAATTTTTACAGCGAAGGTGGTATTGTGGAGTTTGTACAAATGTTAGATAAAAACGGAAATAGAAATCCGATCATCTCACAACCCTTATATGTAGAAGGTTTGGATGAAGCTTCAAATGTAATGGTAGAAGTAGCTTTAACCTACAATGACGATTTTAAAGAAAACATTTTCTCTTACGTAAACAATATTAACACCATCGAAGGGGGTACACACGTAACTGGTTTCAGAACAGCACTTACCCGTGTATTTAAAAGTTATGGTGATAAAGAAGGTTTATTTGAAAGAGCCAAAGTAACTGTTGAAGGAGATGATTTTAGAGAAGGATTGAGCGCCATTATTTCTGTAAAAGTGCCAGAACCTCAATTCGAAGGTCAAACAAAAACGAAATTAGGAAATAGTGAAGTGAGTGGTGTAGTGCAAACTACCGTTTCTCGCGTATTAGAAGCTTATTTAGAAGAGAATCCGAAAGAAGCGAAGTATGTTATCTCTAAGATTATTTTAGCAGCCCAAGCGCGCGTAGCAGCTAAAAAAGCGCGTGACATGGTTCAACGCAAAACTGTACTTACAGGCGGTGGCCTACCTGGTAAATTGGCCGATTGTTCAGATAGAGATCCGGAAAGATGTGAATTATACTTAGTCGAAGGAGACTCTGCGGGTGGCACTGCAAAACAAGGTCGTGATAGAGGCTATCAAGCAATTTTACCTTTACGTGGTAAAATATTGAACGTTGAAAAAGCGATGGAGCATAAGATTTATGAGAATGAGGAGATAAGAAATATGTACACTGCCTTAGGTGTAACAGTAGGAACACCTGAAGATCCTAAAGCATTAAACATTGCGAAGCTTCGTTATCATAAATTAATTATTATGACCGATGCGGATGTGGATGGATCTCACATTGCAACATTGATACTTACTTTCATTTTCAGATACATGACCGAATTGGTTCAAAACGGATACGTTTATATTGCACAACCTCCTTTATACTTAGTAAAGCGTGGCAAAGAGCAAGAATACGCCTACAGCGAAGAGCAAAGAAAAGCCTTGGTGATTAAATTAGGTGGTGGCAAAGAAGACGCAGTCACCATTCAGCGTTACAAAGGCTTGGGTGAAATGAATGCAGACCAATTATGGGAAACTACGATGGATCCAGCGCGCAGAACACTTAAACAAGTAACCATTGAAAGTGCCGCCGAAGCCGATCGTATCTTTAGCATGTTAATGGGGGATGATGTCGCACCAAGGAGAGAATTTATCGAAAGCCATGCCAAATATGCCAAAATAGACGCCTAGAACCTGTATTTTACACGTTTTTTACGCATTTTAACAAAAAATCAAGGCTTTCCGTAAACGAATCACGATAAATGACCTACTTTCAATTAGAAATATTCACTTTAAAATTTATACAAAATGGACACTTCAAAAATGATTAAAGCGTATTGCTTAAAAACAAAAGAAAAAAACGTACCAATGCATGACGCTGTCATCACAAAAACTGCTAGAGGCGGTTATATGGCAGGTGGTAATGATGGTAAAGGAAATAAAATGGCTGCCATTTTAAGCGAAACAAATGCCCTTAAGGCTATCGCTGATGGAGTTGCTAAAAAAGGATTCTAGTAAACTTAGTTTACAATAGATTCTTAGAAAAATTTCAATCTAATTTATCTTACTAACCCTTCTCTCGAATACTCGGGAGGAGGGTTTTTACTTTGAGTGAAGGGGCTAGGCCTAGAAAAGTTGGTATGTTTTTAAATAAAATGCGCTCTTAAGTCAGCTTTGAAAAAACTCCTTTTTTTATCTTTTCTAAAAGTATAAAACACTGCTCCATATTTTTCACATCTTTAATAACCAGCACAAAATTTCGGCCTACTTGTTTAAAATGTGCTCTGTTCATTGCAGTTTGAGCATACGCCAATAATTGTTTAAAAGTATTGCTTTCAAAATAAGGCGAATCGGGCCTATTGATAAAAAAACATCTTAAGGTATCGTCTTTCAGTGTCATTTTTTCAAAGCCCAAGGCAATGGCAATACGTCTGCAACGTATGGTAATAAATAAATCATTTACCGAATTGGGAATGGGACCAAAACGATCTGCCAACTCGGTTTCCATCAATGCCAGCTCCTCATCATTTTCTGTTTGATCCATTCTGGTATATAAAGAAAGTCTTTCTCCAATACTTTCTACATAACTATCAGGAATCATAATTTCCAAATCGGTATCAATGGTACAGTCTTGCACAAAATCATCTTGCTTGCTAATTTCTTCTTCAAACAATTCTTTAAAATCGGAACGTTTTAATTCTCTTACCGCTTCGGCTAATATTTTCTGGTACATTTCAAAACCAATCTCTGCCATAAATCCACTCTGCTCTCCTCCTAATAAATTACCTGCACCACGAATGTCTAAATCGCGCATGGCAATCTGAAACCCGCTTCCTAACTCGCTAAACTGCTCTAAGGTTTGTAATCTTTTTCTAGAATCGTCGGGAAGTGTACTAATGGGTGGTGCCAATAAATAACAAAAAGCTTTTTTATTACTACGACCTACCCTTCCTCTTAACTGATGTAAATCGCTCAAGCCAAATTGATGTGCATTGTTTACAATAATGGTATTGACATTGGGAATGTCTACCCCACTTTCAACAATATTGGTACATACCAACACATCATATCTTCTTTCTATAAAATCTAATATTTTTTCTTCTAACTGATGGCCTTCCAATTGACCATGTGCATAGCCAATACTTATGTCCGGGCACAAACGCTGAATGGTTGCACACATTTCGGCCAAGCCTTGCACTCTATTATGTATAAAAAATACTTGACCTCCTCGCTCCGTTTCAAAATAGATGGCTTCTCTAATCACATCCTCATCAAATACTTGAACTTCTGTATGTATGGGTTGTCTATTGGCCGGGGCAGTATTAATGATGCTTAAATCACGTGCTCCCATCAAACTAAAATGCAAAGTTCTTGGAATAGGTGTTGCAGTTAAAGTTAAGCAATCCACATTCGTGCGCAATGTTTTTAGTTTTTCTTTATGGCCTACCCCAAATTTTTGCTCCTCATCAATCACCATCAATCCCAAATCTTTAAAATTTACTTCCTTACCTAAAATTCCATGCGTACCTACCAATATATCTATCTTTCCTTGTTTAACTTTTTCAATGGTTTCTTTTTTCTGTGCCGATGATTTAAATCGATTTAAAAAATCAATCGTCACTGGAAAATCTTTTAAACGTTCACTAAAAGTTTTAAAATGTTGAAAAGCTAAAATAGTAGTGGGTACTAAAACTGCAACTTGTTTGCCATCAATTGCTGCCTTGAAAGCTGCGCGAACAGCCACTTCTGTCTTACCAAAGCCCACATCTCCACAAACCAATCTATCCATAGGCGCGGCGGCTTCCATGTCTTTTTTAACATCCGCAATGGCTTTGGCTTGATCCAAAGTTTCTTCATAAATAAAGGATGCTTCCAACTCATGCAACATATAATTGTCAGGAGAAAAAGCAAAACCCACTTGCGCTTTTCTTTGAGCATACAATTTTATTAAATCAAATGCGATCGATTTTACTTTGGCTTTTGTTTTGTCTTTTAACTTTATCCAAACATCCGATCCCAATTTATTTACTTTGGGTGGCGTGCCTTCCTTGCCCGTATATTTTGAAATTTTATGCAGTGAATTAATATTCACATATAAAATGTCACTGTCCTTATAAATGATTCTTACTGCTTCTTGCCAACGACCATTGACTTCGATTTTTTGTAAACCACTGTAGACACCCACCCCATGATCAATATGCGTTACATAATCGCCAGGAAGCAAATCTCGCAAGGTTCTTAAAGTTATCGCCTTGCTTTTACTGTAAGCTTGTTTTACTTTATACTTATGATAACGTTGAAAAATTTGATGATCGGTGTAACAAATAATTTGATGATCATGATCAATAAAACCTTCGTGAATATTTTTTACAATTGGGGTAAATTGTATTTCAGTTTTTAAATCGGTGAAAATAGCATGCAAGCGTTCCAACTGTTTGGCCTGCTCGGCAAATATAAATACAGCATACCCCTTCTTTTCAAAAGATTGCAAATTATCAATCAGCAACTCAAACCTTCTGTTAAAAGAAGGCTGCACTTGGGTATTGAATACAATATTTTCTTTGGCCAATTGTGCATGAAAACCCCATTCTATGATGGATTTTGTAGCCAATTGTTTTTCGGTTGCTTCTACTGTTACAAAATCTTCCACCACACTATGTCTTTTATGCGCATCCTGCTCATCTATTTTATTGGCACTGGCATGATGTTCTATAAAATCAACCAAGGCTTCAAATTGATCATTGCCTCTTTGAGTAATCACATTCCAATCTTTCAACCAAACCAAGGCATCATTGGCCATAAAAGTCAATAAAGGAATTTTTTGTGTGTCTTCGAATTGAGTAGTTACATTAGGAATGATATTGACTTGCAATAATTTTCTCTCACTTAATTGCGTAGCGGGATCAAACAATCGAATGCTGTCTACTTCTTCTCCAAACAATTCAATACGGTAAGGTTGCTCATTGCCAAAAGAATAAATATCAAAAATTCCACCTCTTAATGCAAATTGCCCAGGCTCATAAACAAAATCGGTTCGTTCAAAACCATACCCAATAAGGCTTTGCATCAGTTCATTCAAATTGATACTGTCATTGGTTTTAATTTGAATCATATTTTGTTGCAAGGTATTGGGCATGATTACCTTTTCAAACAAAGCTTCTGGATAAGTGACAATAATTTTTTTATTGCCCCCCATAGAAATTTTAGTCAAGGCTTCGGTGCGCAACATCACATGCGAAGGATTCAACAAACTAAAATTTTGTGGTGTTTTATAGGAAGATGGAAAATAAAATAAATCCAATGCTTCTGTTACACTTTCAATAGAATTAAAGAAATAAGCTGCCTCTTCGGCATCATTTAGAACAATTATATGATTGAACTGCTCCGTTTTAGGATGCGTAAAAATGGATTGTAAAACAAAAGCCGCAGCAGATCCGTGTAAATTTTGTAAAAAGACTTGATAAGGCTTATTTTCTAATTTGGACATAGCTATCCTGTCCACCAAATTATTTAGGAGGGGGGAATTGCGAAAACGTTCAAACAAAGATTGCTCATTCATACATCAACATCACAAAGATACATGCACTATTTAATAACTCGCTTTTTGATTTACAATGATATCTAAATTGGTATTTTTTTGCGCTTCGATAACAAAATGTGCCACCCCATTTATGCCCGAAAAATAAGGTATAAAATAACCTTGGTCATACCCCACCAGCACAGTGTATTTCCCTGGCTGCAATGGCATGCGATAATGCCCGGCCGAATCTGTCAGCGTAGTAGCCAATGGGGCTAAGCGTATTTTAGTACAATAGGATCCATTTTGATGCTCCAGCTGATCCAAATTCAAAGGAGGATAAATATAAACTTTGGAAACAAGTGGGCGTCCAAGGGATGGAGATTTACCAATCATGGGCATTGCATTGCCTAGTTGCTCCATTACCTGTCCTTCTATTGCCGAGCTTGAATTCGAATTAAGGGTGGGTCGAATAGGTTCACATGCAACGAGACAAAACCCAATTATAAAAATCAATAATTTTCGAAGTATAAAATGCATCACACTGAATTTCCTTAAAATTACATTAATTAAACCCTAATCGCTTTTATCCATATGGTTTTTTACGCTGTATATTAAAAAATATGAGGAATTCATTGTAAATTTACAAGGCCTTATTTTAGGTGGTATAATCTATGTACGCTTCATGAAAAAATCAGTCCTATTTTGCTTTTTTTTACTATCAATATTCAACATTTCATTCGGTCAAAATGAAACAAGAAAATTAGTTTTAATGAATACTGCCAAATCATTAGAACTTGAATCACGCGCTACTTATTCAGCAGCAATTATTAGTGCAAAAGAAAAGGGCTGGCCACTTTACTATAAATCAAGAAACAATGCAACAGCAAGTTTAATTGGCATTGACGCATTTGGTCAACCAAAATATGTCATTGGCTATGCCGACCCTGTTCAATCTACTACCGTCAATACCAATAGAATTTGGCCCACTGGCATATCCGGATTAAATTTAAGCGGGAGTAACGATAGTCTAACAAATAAATTAGGAATTTGGGACGAAGCCCAGCCCCGACTTACCCATAATGAATTGATTGGTAGAGTTCAACAAAAAGACAATGCTTCTAAAATATCAGATCATGCTACACATGCCTTAGGGATCATGATGAGTACTGGAATTAACCCCTTAGCCAAGGGCATGGCTTTTAATTTAAAAGGTGCTTATGCCTATGATTGGAACAATGATGCTTCTGAAATGGCTGCAGCAGCAGCCAATGGCATGCTTATTTCCAATCATTCCTATGGTATTGTTTCTGGATGGGATTACAATACCGATTCTGCACGTTGGGAATTCGGTGGCAAATATAATGAAAAAGAAGATTATAAATTTGGTATGTATGATCAAGATGCGCAAACTTATGATTCCATTGAATACAATGCGCCTTACTATTTAATTGTAAAATCGGCTGGCAATAATCGTTCTATGAATGGCCCTGCGGTTGGACAAACTTATTGGAGAAGAAACCAAAACGGTAAATGGTACAACGCAGGTGCAAGACCAGATAGCTTAAGTAGCAATAATTCTTATGGCATCATCCCCACGGATGTAAATGCAAAAAATCTTTTAACAATTGGTGCAGTAGCAGGAATACCTGCAGGATATTTTAAAAAGGAAGATGTGGTGATGACTACATTTAGCAACTGGGGCCCAACAGATGATGGTAGAATAAAGCCAGATATCGTAGGCGATGGATTAGCAGTTTTTTCGGCAATCAGTTCTACCGATTCAAGTTATGCTAATTTAAGTGGTACTTCTATGTCTTCCCCAAATGTGGCAGGTTCTTTATTGTTACTTCAAGACCTTAGTCAAAAATTGACTAAGAAGTTTGTTCGTGCAGCTACGGTGAAAGCATTGGCCATTCATACTGCCAATGAAGCAGGACTTTTTCCTGGACCAGATTATAAATTTGGATGGGGATTGTTAAATATGAGTGATGCAGCAGCTTCATTAAACAATGCATTAAGTTCAAAAAATAGCAGCACCAGTGTAGATCTTGTTTACGAAAAAACTTTACTCAATGGCCAAACGGATACTTATGCTGTAAAAGCATCTGGGTTAAAACCTATAAAAGCTACCATTGTTTGGACAGATGTGAAGGGACCAATTGAAACTACATTGAATGATACCAGCTCCGTATTGGTAAATGATTTGGATTTAAAAATTACCAATTCAAGTACTATTTTTTTACCATGGAAATTAGACCCTACTGTTCCAGACAATCCTGCCATTAGAGGTAACAATAGATTGGACAATGTGGAAAAAGTAGAAGTAGATTCTACATTGGTGGGAACAAGTTATACGATAACAGTAAATCATAAAGGCAGTTTGGATAGAGGCAAACAAGATTATTCGTTAATCATTAGTGGGGCTGGAGGTAGCACCTATTGTCTTTCAACAGCTACTTCTAACGCAGGCACTCGAATTGATAGCACAAGCATCAATAATATACAATACGCGAACACAACTACAAACCAATACATTGACAATAGTAAATTTATTATTAATGGGGAAGCCAACGGGAACTTAATCGCCTACTTAAAATTAGGTAGCGCTGATGCCACCAATGCAACCCGCTTTGTGAAAATTTTTATTGACTACAATAATAATGGACTTTTTGAAGATGCAGAAACTGTTGCTACCAGCACAGCCTTAATCAATGGTGAATATAAAGTGAGTATTGCTTTACCAGGAACTTTACAAATTGGATCAATCACCAAACTAAGAATTGTTGTTATGGAAACAGACAACAGTTCTAATGTTAAAGCTTGTGACAACTATTCAATTGGAGAAACACAAGATTATACTTTAAAAATTATCAACCCTTCTACCGACTTGTCTATCTCAGATTTAATTAATCCTGCAGGCACTATATGCAATAAAGCCATTCAATACATAACAGTTAAATTGGTGAACAATGGTTCAACAGCTCAAAGCAATATCCCATTGAGCTTGCTGGTAAAAGATGGAGAAGCAACAATTTTAAATATTAATGAAATATTTAAAGGTAGATTGAATTCCTATGAAAGCATGAATTATACCTTTCAAAAACCAATTAACATTACTCCAAATAAAACTTATTCTATTACAGCTAACGTAAACGTTGCAGCCGATCAACAAAAAGGGAACAATAGCTTAATCACCACTTTCACAAGCAGCACAGGGGGTGCAGCGCCTGTTGGTATAGCTAGCAACTGTAACAGTCAATTAAGCCTAACAGTTAAAAATGCCAATGCCTCAAGTAACTACGTGTGGTATGATAGTTCCAATCTTCTAAATCCCATTGGCTTAGGATCAAGCCTCTTATTAGGATCTTCTAAAAATAAATTTTATTTAACACAAGGTTTTCAAAGTGTAATTGATCCAATAAATAATTCCAGCTTGGGTAGCACAGGCGGATATAATAATTTTGGTGGAAACTTTGTAAGAATCAATGCAACTGGACCCCTCACAATTGAAACTGCAAAATTATATACAGGGTATCCAGGTAAAATTACATTCACCTTAGGCACCATCGCTACTGAAAATTCAAATGGGACTTATTCTTATTATCCCGTTCAATCTGTTAATTTAAACGTAGATGCCAGCAGCCCAAACCCTACTTATCCAACATACGATAGCGTAAATAAAGTGAATACGTCTACTCCTTTTGTAAGTAGTGATAGTGGTAAAATTTACGCACTCAATTTGAGTATCCCAAGTTCAGGTGATTATATTTTAATCGTTTCTTGTGACAGTGCTACCATTTTCAGAAACAATCAATTAAGCAGCAATACCTATCCTATTGGTCCTAGCAAATTATTTAGTTTCACAGGCAATAGCGTTTCAGCTGGATCTGGTAATTTTCAAAACTATTTCTACTTTTTTTACAGCACTCAAATTAGTACCAATGACTGTTTAAGTCCTACAACAATTGTTCCCGTTCAAACTTCTAGCATTCCAACCTTCACCAAAGCTAGTGCGGACAGTTTGGTGTCGAGTGCAGGGACTTTATATCAGTGGTATTTAAACGACACCGCCATTCAAGGCGCCAATTCCCAGTCTTACAAAGTGATTAAAAACGGTACGTATAAAGTTGCAGTTACATCGGGCGATTGTCAAGCTTTTTCTCAAAGCTTACTCCTCCTTGTGAGAGATGCTAGTGGCAACTTAATAACTGATGTTCCAGAAAGCAACCCAAAAGAAATCAATTTAAAAATTTACTCCTCAGATAATATTGAAAATTTGATCAAAGGCAATTCGTTCTTTGTTCAATTTAGTGCAATACAAACTCAAGATATTTCATTAGAATTAGTCAATTCTACAGGGAATAAAGTTTTCCAAGCACAAAATTTAATCAACCAAACAACACCTCAGCGCATTACAATAGGAAATTTAAATACGGGCGTTTATTTTGTAAAGATTTATGCCAATAAAAAAGTATATGTTCAAAGGGTTTTTATAACCAACAATTAAAAAATTATCAATTATGGCACTAGAATGGACAGAAGGTGTTTTGACAAAAATTATTGACGAAACCGCTAATACAAAAAGATTTTATTTTGAAATTCCAAGTATCGAGCAATTTGATTTTATACCTGGACAATTTGTAACCCTGGATTTACCCATTCACGAACAAAAAAATAAAAGATGGAGAAGCTATTCTATTGCTTCCGAGCCCAATGGTACCAATACTTTTGAATTGGTGATTGTTTTACTAGAAGGTGGCTTAGGTACGACTTATTTGTTTAACGAAGCAACAGTGGGTACCAAAGTGACTTTACGAGGCCCTCAAGGAGTTTTCGTACTTCCGAAGAATTTCGAAAACGATGTGTACTTTATTTGTACCGGAACAGGTATTGCTCCTTTTAGATCTATGATTCGTTACATACACGAACATAAGATTGCACACAATAATATTCATCTTATTTTTGGCTGTCGTAAATTTGAAGATGGCTTGTACATTGATGAATTAAAAGAATTGGAAAGTAAAGAACCTGGCTTTCATTTTCATCCTTGCTATTCTCGAGAAACCGAAGTGCCTGCTGGCTCCCACAAAGGATATGTTCACCCAGTATATCAAGAATTATTAAAAGAAAATAAAGAGACAGCGCATGTTTGGCTATGTGGCTGGAAAGCTATGATTGATGATGCGCGTAAAAACATGACCGAGCTTGGACTAGACAAAAAGCAAGTCCACTTTGAATCTTTCGGGTAGTTGACCTTATTGCTTATGATTTTTGTAAAGCTGCCTCAAAAAAGCCCCGAGCATTCACTCGGGGCTTTTTAAATTTCTTTTGAAAATTTATTTATTGATGCTTCGTCTTTCAAAATACTAATTTTTAGACTCGCTAAAAAAGCTCGCTAAAAAATTGTATTTCTGAATGACTCCGCTAAGCACAGAAATTAATTCAAGCTATCTTTAATTAATATGTGACAACACCAACTCCTTAATTTTACTCAAAGCAATACGTTCTTGCAACATACTATCACGGTAGCGAATCGTTACGGTGTTGTCTTCTTTGGTTTGATGGTCGATGGTCACACAGAATGGCGTCCCGATAGCATCTTGACGACGGTATCTTTTTCCAATCGCATCTTTTTCTTCATAAAAACAATGGAATGATTTTTTACATTCATCCATCAATTCTTTTGCCAATTCTGGTAAGCCATCTTTTTTAGTCAAGGGAAGGATCGCCAATTTATTGGGTGCTAATTTGGCTGGCAAATGCAATACCACTCTTGAATCGGTCGTGCCATCTTCTTTATTGATTGTCTCTTCTTCATAAGCGTTGGCCAATAACAACAAGAACATTCTATCCAATCCTATAGATGTTTCAATCACATAAGGCACATAATGCTGATTGATCTCCGTATCAAAATACTGCATCTTCTTCTTGCTAAATTCTTGATGACGGGTTAAATCAAAGTCAGTTCTTGAATGAATCCCTTCTACTTCTTTAAATCCAAAGGGAAATTCATATTCTATATCTAATGCAGCATCGGCATAGTGCGCTAATTTAACATGGTCATGAAAACGATATTTTTCTGGCGCAATGCCTAAACTTAAATGCCATTGCATGCGTTCGTTCTTCCAATGTTCATACCACTCTTTTTGAGTACCTGGCTTAATGAAGAATTGCATTTCCATTTGTTCAAACTCACGCATTCTAAATATAAACTGACGCGCAACTATTTCATTTCTAAAAGCCTTTCCTGTTTGTGCAATGCCAAAAGGAATTTTCATCCTGGCCGTTTTTTGTACATTTAAAAAGTTAACAAATATACCTTGTGCCGTTTCTGGTCTTAAATAAATGGTGCTGGCTTCTTCGGCCACTGCACCTATTTCAGTAGAGAACATTAAATTAAACTGTCTTATTTCAGTCCAATTAGACGTACCACTTACACTACATATAATTTTATTTTCTTCAATTAATTTTTTTAAGCCTTCAAAATCTTCTTTGGCAAGTAATGCATCCATTTCTGACAATAACTTATCTGCAGCTGCATTATTTCCTTTTGCAATTAATGCCTCTGCATGGCCTTCAATTAAATGATCTACTCTATATCTTTTTTTACTTTCTTTATTGTCAATTAAGGGATCGCTAAAACTATCTACGTGTCCGCTAGCCTTCCATGTAGTGGGATGCATAAATATGGCGGCATCAATGCCCACGATATTTTCATGCATTTGGGTCATGCTTTTCCACCAATAATCTCTAATATTTTTTTTCAATTGCGCACCATAGGGACCGTAATCATATACTGCGCTTAATCCATCATAGATTTCACTGCTTGGAAATACAAATCCATATTCCTTGGCATGGGAAATGATGGCTTGTAATGTATTGTCTGGTTGTACCTTACTCATAGGTTGCAAATATACTGCGAGATTGTATTATCGATGTAATTTTTCGTTGTTTTGATGTCTGGAACTGTCTCTGAGGGTTTTCTTTTGAATATTTTTCTCCAAGGCAGTAGCCAAATCAATGCCAGTTTGATTGGCTAAGCAAATCAATACAAACAATACGTCGGCCATTTCATCTGCCAGTAAAATTTCTTCTTCCTTGTTTTTAAAAGATTGATCTCCGAATTTTCTTACCATAATTCGAGACAATTCCCCCACTTCTTCCATTAAAATTCCCAAATTAGTGAGTTCACTAAAATATTTTACGCCCACTGTTTTTATCCACTGATCTACCTGCTCTTGAGCTTGTTGTATGGTTGTATCATTTGCCATGATAGGAATTTTTATTCTTTGTTTTTTGAATCTATAATAATAGTCACTGGCCCATTGTTGATTAAAGCTACTTGCATGTCGGCGCCAAATTTTCCAGTTTGAATGAGCGCGCCCATCTCTGCATTTAGCTGTTGAATCATGGCTTCATACATTGGAATGGCAATTTCATGTTTTGCTGCTGCAATATAAGAAGGTCTGTTTCCTTTTTTAGTACTCGCATGTAAAGTAAACTGACTTATTAATAATATATTGCCTCCTATTTCTTTCACACTTAAATTCATCACACCAGCCGCATCATCAAAAATGCGCATGTTGACAATTTTATTCGATAGCCACATTAAGTCCTCCTGCGTATCGGCCGTTTCTATCCCCAAAAGCACCATTAAGCCCTGTCCAATTGAACCCGCAACCCTGCCTTCAATGGTAACGCTTGCCTCCTTCACTCTTTGTATAACCGCTTTCATAATATTGTCAATTTCTGCATGAAGATAAACAAAACTATTTTCACTAATTTAGCTGTAATTTCAATGCCTTGAGTAGTATAAAAAAATTAGCCGGTCAAACCTTATGGTACGGACTTAGCTCTATTGCAGCTAGGTTTATTAGTTATTTGCTGGTACCCTACCTTACTTATAAGTTTACCGAATCAGCTTATGGCGAAATGTCGATTGTTTATTCCTTTATCCCCTTTTTAAATGTGATAGTGACCCATGGCATGGAGACCGCTTATTTTAAATTTGGCAGCAAGGAAAATGAAGAAAAAATTTACCACACCAGTAGTTTTTCCATGATGATGGTAACGGCATTGGTACTGATGGTATTGATTAAATTTAGTGCCCCTATTGCCCAACTTTTACAAATTACAGCACATCCCGAATACATCACCTTAATGGCTTGGGTAGTTGGATTAGATGCACTCGCTACCATTCCTTTTTCAAGATTAAGATTGGAAAGCAAACCAAAGAAATTTGCGTTTATAAAAATTGGTGGCATTGTACTTAATATACTAGCCACTTATTATTTCATAAGCATCTTGCCACATTATATTCAATTGCATCCAACAAACATGCTTGCTTCTTGGTACAAACCAGATTGGGCAGTGGGCTATGTTTTGATGGCGGGTATCGTGCAAAATGTTTTTGTTTTATTATTATTGAAAAAAGAAATTGGGGCACTTAGATTTTCTTTTGATCTTGATTTATGGAAACAAATGATGTTGTATTCGCTTCCCTTAATCTTAGTAGGTTTTGGTGGAATGATCAATGAAACTTTTGATAGAATTATGCTGGGCTGGTGGGCGCCTGGCGGTTCCCCCGATGCCAACAAAGCTATTGTAGGTATTTACAGCGCTTGTTATAAATTGTCTATTTTAATTACGATATCGGTGCAAGCTTTTAGAATGGGTGCAGAACCTTTTTTCTTTAAACAAGCGCAGTTAGAGAATGCTCCTAAGACCTATGCCAGGGTGATGAAATTTTTTGTAATTACACTTTGTATTATGTTTTTAATGGTAGTACTTTATTTAGATATTTGGAAAGAATTTATTCGAAATCCCGCCATGTACGTGGGTTTGAGCGTAGTGCCCATTTTATTAATGGCCAATATTTTTTTAGGAGTTTATTACAATTTAAGTATTTGGTATAAGCTAAGCAATAAGACCATGGCCGGTGCATGGATTACCATTTTAGGCGCTGTGATTACCCTAGCCATTAATTTTATTGCCATTCCTTATTTTAGTTATATGGCCAGTGCCTGGGCTACTTTTTTCTGCTACGGCACCATGATGTATGTAAGTTTTAAATGGGGGCAAAAAGTATACCCAATTCCTTATGCCACTAAAAAATTAATTGCCTATTTTGTCATAACATTGATGCTTTATGGCATTTATTTATTGGTAGCACATTTTGTCATCAATAAAAATATTAGACTAAGCATTGCAAGTTTTGAACTCATTGCCTTTATTCTTTTTGTTGCAAGAATTGAAAAGAAAGAATTAAAAGCATTGTTGCAAACCAAAAAGTCTGTTGCTGTTTAAAAAATTATTCATTTAAAAGAACTACTCATATTATATGGCCGAAGATTTAACCATTACCAAAGGAGATAAAAAAAACCAATACGAATCATTGCTTCCCCAAATTCAAGGTTTGCTTAGTGGAGAGCCAAATTTAATTGCCAATCTTGCGAATATCGCTGCTGCTTTAAAAGAACAATTTAATTGGTTTTGGGTGGGGTTTTATTGGATCATAGATGACGAATTGGTATTGGGTCCATTTCAAGGACCCGTGGCTTGTACTAGAATAAAAAAAGGTCGTGGTGTTTGTGGAACAGCATGGGAAAAAGAGGCTACCATAATCGTGGATGATGTTGAAAAATTTCCTGGACATATTGCCTGCAGTAGTTTATCTAAATCGGAAATTGTCATTCCCGTTTTTAAAGATGGTAAAATAATGGGCGTATTGGATGTAGACAGCAGCGACTTAGCTCAGTTTGATGCCCTCGATCAAGATTTTTTAGAAAAAATTGTGGCTTTGATTCCCTAGGCCTTTCAAAAATTGGACATTCATAATAAAAAATAAATTAAGTTTGCACCCCCTAAGCGGATGTGGCGAAATTGGCAGACGCACTAGACTTAGGATCTAGCGCCGTGAGGCGTGTGGGTTCGACCCCCTCCATCCGCACCAAGCATTAAAAGCCCCCGAGTATTCGAGGGCTTTTTTTATGATAATTGGCTGTTTTTTAGGTGTAAAAACCTACCTTTGCCCCCCTTAAACCTTAGAATTTACTAGAAAAGAAAACTATATGGCAACCATAAAAAGAGACAATATTGGGCTTTTAAATGACAAGCTAACCATTCACCTTAAGAAAGAGGACTATTTCAGTGGCTTTGAAACAAGCTTAAAAAAGCATGCCAAAACAGCCAATATCCCCGGTTTTAGAAAAGGCATGGTACCTGCAGGGCTGATTAAAAAAATGTACGGACAATCAGTTTTCTCTGACGAAATTTTGAAAAAAGTAGAAACCGAGTTGAACCAATATTTGAACAACGAAAAGATTGAAATATTTGCACAACCTCTTCCTTTAGATACACAAATTGCAAATTTAGATGTGAACACACCTGGTGATTATGAATTTGGTTTTGAAATTGGTTTAAAGCCAGCTTTTAATTTAAACATAAAAGACATTAAAGTAAAACGTTACCAAGTAAAAGTAACCGATGAAATGATTCAAAACGAAGTGGATAGAATTCAAACCCGCAATGGTAAGATGACCGATCCTGAAACAGTGGAAAGCGAAGAAAATGTGATCAATTTAACTTTCACAGAATCGGACAAAGATGGTAATGTTATCGAAGGTGGAATTAGCAAAGACAATTCTTTATTGATCAAATATTTTGCAGAGAAATCTAGAAAGCAATTTATAGGCAAGAAAAAAGACGATACGCTTGTAATTCAATTAAAGAAAGCCTTTGAAGACAAAGAATTAGACATTATAGTTGGTGATTTAGGCATTTCAAAAAGCGATGCAGATAAATATTTTACCCTCACAATTACTAAAGTGGGCTTGATTGAAAAAGCTCCTTTAGATGAAACTTTGTTTTTGGCTACATACCCTAATCAAGCCATCAAAACAGAAGCTGAATTTAGAGCCGCACTTAAAAAAGACATCGAAGGACATTACGAGCAACAAGCAAAAAATCAAATTCATGACCAAATCTATCATCATTTGATTGACCATACTAAAATGGAATTTCCGGTTCCTTTCTTAAAACGTTGGTTGCAAAAAGGCGGAGAGAAACAAAGAACCGAGGAAGAAACTGAAAAAGAATATCCTGTTTTTCAAGACCAATTAAAGTGGACGCTAATTAGCAATCAATTGACCATCGATTATAAAATTGAAGTGGTAGCAGAAGATTTGAAAAACTTTGCCAAGCAACAATTGATGAGTTATATGGGCCCTCAAATGGGTGCCTTGGGTGACAATGATCAATGGTTGGAAGATTATGCTGTAAGAATGATGCAGGATAGAAAATTTGTAGAAGATAGTTACCAAAGAATTGGCACTGAAAAAATGTTTACCGCATTGGAAACAGAAGTTCAAGCCAAGGATGAAGTCATTGAAGCAGAGAAATTTGCGGATATGCTGAACCAGCACCACCACTAATTTTCATTGATTATCAATGTATTTTGGCCCTAAAGAGGCCCAAAGGGAGCAAAGTTTGGCACCCTTTTTGTAGTTCCTTTGGGTACAAGGATTTACCTTTACTTACTGAAAACCGAAATTATGAACCTAGGACAAGAATTTGAGCAGTATGCCATCAAACATAAAGGCATTAGTAGCAATAGCCTACATCAATACAAAAAAAGCGTTACCAATCTAACGCCCTACATTATAGAAGAGCGTCCGATGAATGTGGCCAGTATGGATGTATTTAGTAGATTGATGATGGACCGCATTATATTTTTAGGTGAAGGCATCAACGACTATGTAGCCAATATTGTTACCGCTCAATTGTTATTCTTAGAAAGCACTGATCGTACCAAAGACATTCAAATGTACATCAATAGCCCAGGTGGAAGCGTTTATGCAGGCTTAGGTATTTATGATACGATGCAATTTATTAGCCCAGACGTAGCCACTATTTGTACAGGCATGGCTGCCAGTATGGGTGCCATTTTATTGTGTGCTGGAGTAGAAGGTAAAAGAACGGCTTTGAAACACAGTAGAATTATGTTGCACCAACCTAGCGGTGCCATTGGTGGTCAAGCGTCTGATATAGAAATTACTGCAAGAGAAATAAAAAAATTGAAATTGGAATTGTATGAAGTAATTGCACACCATACACATAAAGATGTTGAAACCGTTGGAAAGGATTGCGATCGTGATTTTTGGATGACGGCTGCAGAAGGAAAAGCTTATGGACTGGTAGACGAAGTATTATTGACCAACCCAAGAAAATTAAAAAAATAAAATTACTGTTCAAATATATTTTATGATAATCAACAAGAGCTATTTAATGGAGGAAGAAGAAGAGCCTAAAGAGGATAAGAAGGAAGAAGCGGCGCCTAGTTTTTTAAACAAGAAAATGGAACATCTTTTTTTCGAAAAAAGAGCCATTTATTTATGGGGCCCTGTCGACGATAAATCGGCTAAAGACATTGTCAATAAATTGATTTTATTAGAAGCTGATAAGCCAGGCACAGAAATTAAATTTTACATCAATAGCCCAGGGGGTGTAGTCACCAGTGGCATGGTGATGTACGATACCATTAAATTAATCAAAAGCCCGGTACATACCATTTGTATGGGATTGGCTGCCAGTATGGGTTCTATATTATTGAGTGCAGGCGAAAAAGGCAAACGTACCATTTTCCCGCATGGCGAAGTCATGATTCATCAACCAAGTATTGGTGGTTATTTTCAAGCCAATAGTACTGATATTGAAATTCATGCAGAGCAAATTCGTAAAACAAAAGAATTGGGCGCTAAGATTTTAGCAGACAATTGTAATAAAACTGTAGCTCAAATTATGAGCGACTTTGATAGAGACTATTGGATGGATGCAAAAGAAGCGGTGGCTTATGGCATAGTAGATAAAATTGCCAAGCAACTTTAAAAAATAAAAAATGGCTAAAACAGAAACAGTACATTGTTCATTTTGTGGTCGCAACCGTGATGAGGTAAAAATACTTATCGCTGGTACCGACGGGCATATTTGTGAAAACTGCATTGAACATGCACATGAAATTATTCAAAAAGAATTTCATCAGAAAAAAGCAGAGGGCAAAGCAGGTACTTTAAAAGTACAAAAGCCAATGGCCATTAAAGCCTTTATGGACCAATACATCATTGGACAGGATGAAGCTAAAAAAATATTGTGCGTGGCGGTCTACAATCATTTTAAAAGAATCAATTTACCAGTGACCACCAAAAACGAAGTGGAGATTGAAAAAAGCAATGTGATTATGATTGGGGAAACAGGTACCGGAAAAACTTTACTTGCCAAAACCATTGCCAAACTTTTAAATGTGCCCTTTGCTATTGTAGATGCTACGGTGTTTACCGAAGCGGGCTATGTAGGCGAAGATGTAGAAAGCATGCTAACTCGTTTATTGCAAAACTGTGATTACGATGTAGAAGCAGCACAAAGAGGCATTGTGTATATAGATGAAATAGATAAGATTGCCCGCAAAAGCGATAACGCTTCCATCACAAGAGATGTAAGTGGCGAAGGGGTTCAACAAAGCTTGCTAAAAATGCTAGAAGGTACAGATGTACTCGTTCCTCCTCAAGGTGGCCGTAAGCATCCGGATCAAAAAATGATTAAGGTAGATACTAAGAATATTTTATTTATTTGTGGCGGTGCTTTTGATGGCATCGATAAAATCATTGCGCGTCGTATTAATACCAATGCCATTGGTTTTAGTGTAAACAAAGAAGAACAAGAATTACAAAGAAAAAATTTATTGCGTTTTGTGAATGCGCAAGACATCAAAAGCTTTGGGTTGATTCCTGAACTCTTAGGCCGCTTGCCCATTATTACCCATTTAGAGCCATTGGATGCTGCTACATTAAGAAGCATATTGACCGAACCAAAGAATGCCCTAATCAAGCAGTATACACAATTGTTTGCCATTGAAAAAATTAAATTAAGCATAGAGCCTGAAGTTTTTGAATACATTGTTGACAAAGCCATGGAATACAAATTAGGTGCAAGGGGTTTAAGAAGTATTTGTGAAACTTTATTTACACAAGCCATGTTTGAAATGCCTGGCACCAATACAACAGAATTTAACGTAACGCTTGAATACGCTACAGCCATGTTCAATAAAAGTAAATTAAGCAAGCTTAAAGTAGCTTAAGCTTTTTATAAAAAACATTAAATAAAAACAAAATGCAAGAACTTATCGATCGTTTAGTGAAAGAAGCCAATGTAACTCCAGAACAAGCAAAACAGTCTATTGAAACCATTGCTGCATTTGTAAAGGAAAAATTCCCAATGTTAGGTGGTGCAGTGAACCAAATTTTTAAAGCAGGTAAATAATTATTGCCTTTTGTTTTAAATAAAAAATCCCGTTCAATTCATTTAGAACGGGATTTTTTATAGCAAGCAATCGTTATTGAGGAAATCAATCCTATACCAATAATAATATTTTTTTTAATATCAACAAGTAAAATAGCAGCTATTTTAATGCACATTCTTGCAATTTTTCTTTAAAATAAGTGCATTTAAGGATCCATACTAATTTTAGTAAGCAGCCAATTGGCTTGTTGCTCGGTTAAATCGAAGGTTTCCACCATCCATTTCCACCCTATCTTCCCGCCATGTTCCTTTTTGAAATTCAATATTTGCTTGACCTCCTTATCTTGAAAAATACCCAGGGATTTCCACTGTTCAAAGTTCATAAAATTGGCTCCCCATTTACTAGAAATATTTTTACCTAACACTAAATGTGGCTTCAAGACTTGAAAAGAACTATCTGAAAGCCCATATACTTTAGCTATTTGGAATATAGAATGGAACCCTCCTAGATATTGTTTGTAATGGAATACACTTTGAACAACCGTTTTGGGTAGGTGGGTCTTCACTAACCACTGTGCTTCATCCGCTTCATTGATGTCAATGGTCCATTTGTCCGCTCCCATTTTGATGTATTTTTTTGTGGTATAAGCATCCGCTCTTTTATATGGATACCCGCTGCTCTTAGAAAAAAAGTGGGTTTTGCTTTGAGTTGGTTGTAAATTTTCAATGACTACAAAGGGCAATAACTTTTCTAATAATTCAGGCTTCAAACCATACCAACGACCCAAATCTTCTTTTCGATAAAACACACCTCCTTTAGCTCTAAAATGCATTAAAGTATTTATCTGTTTGGGTGGAATTCCTAGCAACAATGCATGCGCACTATCTATTTTATTGGGATCAAAATTGAATAAAATAAAATCTTGCTTTGTTTTGATTCTTTTGGGACTTAGTGTGGATTTTGGAGTCAATAAACTTATTAGAATGCTCAAGAGCAATATCCAACCCAAAACGATGATTCCTTTTTGTTCTTTGTTGGAAAATAAAAAATAAGGCTTCCAATGGTGTCGCATGCTAGATTTTCATGCTAGATATAAATTTTGTATAGGAAAAAATAAAGTAGAAATACTTGAAATATAAATCTAGATTTTAGTTAGGCCACTGTCAATTGAAGGCCGTCATAGGCCAAATGAACGCCCTTGGGCAAATTGGCTTCTACTTGATCGTGTAAGCCTATTTGATGGCTAAAATGCGTTAGAAAAACTTTTGGAATGCCTAAAGGCTCAATGACGGCCAATGCTTGTTCTAAATTATAATGTGTTGGATGGGCCTCCTTGCGAAGTGCATTTAAAATAAGCAGTTTAGACCCTTTTATTTTTTCAAGTTCTGTGTCCGGAATAAAATTTGCATCTGTGATATAGGTAAAGTCTCCAATTCTAAACCCCAAGACAGGCATATCTCTGTGCATTACTTGAATGGGCCTAAATAGCATGTCGCCAATCGTAAAAGATTCCTTTCCAATCGTATGCAAAATCATTTCTGGCAATCCCGCATCCTTGTCTTTTTCAAATGCATAATAAAAATCACGCTTAATAGCTTCTTGTGTTATTTCATTGGCATAAATGGGCATCGATTTTTTTGAAAAGAAATTAAAGGGCCTGATATCGTCTAAGCCTGCATAATGATCTCGATGAGGATGCGTAAAAACAATGGCATCTATTTTTGTAGTTTGGGTGCGCAACATTTGATACCTAAAATCGGGCGTGGTATCAATGACAACAGTAGTGGTATTCGTTTGAATTTTTATACTCGTTCTTAGCCTTTTATCTTTAGCATCTACAGACTTGCAAACGGCACAATCACATCCAATTAATGGAACCCCAGTACTGGTACCTGATCCTAAAATGGTAATGTCAAACAAAGTATAAATATTTATAGAAATCTATTATCCAATCACCCACTATGCTTCCGTTAAAGAAAGTCGCTTTACTTCGGTATATAATTTTTGAGAATCGTGGGTTAGTTTGTCAAATTGGATGTCCAAAATTGGGATTAATTCTAATAAAGTATTGATCCTGGCTTCTAAATTTAAAAACTTGTTCAATACCACAATTCGTTTGGCTTCCAGCAAGCACCATCCACTTTGAAAATTGCCTCTTTCATAGCGCACTACAAAATCAGATTCGCCTAAAATGTCTTCCAATTTGTCTAATGTAGTTTGAGTCAATTTCATATGAAGCATTGATTTTTAGTGTAGTAAGTAGCCCTACAAATATAGTTTTTTGTTGAAACGCTTATTTAAATATAAGCGCAGAGTTATTCACATTTAGTACCTTTGTGGACACAAATTACTTATGGCTTTTACTACAAGGAAAATTATCAACGACCCCGTGCATGGTTTCATTACCATCAACGATCCATTGATTTTTGAATTAATCAACCATCCGTTTTATCAACGCTTGAGGAGAATTCAACAAATGGCATTGGCGCAATTGGTTTACCCTGGTGCAGTGCATACACGCCTACATCATTCTTTGGGCGCGTATCACTTAATGTGTATTGCAATCAATGAACTTACTGACAAAGGGATTGACATTACCAAGGAAGAAGCGCAGGCTGCAAAGTTGGCCATTTTATTACACGATATTGGCCACGGACCTTATTCCCATGCATTAGAAAACGTACTTTTAAAAGGAGTCAGTCATGAAGATTTGTCTTTGCTGATTATGCACCATTTAAATACGAGTTCCAATGAGCGTTTAAAAGGTCAATTAGGCTTAGCCATCCAAATCTTTACCAATCAATATCCAAAGAAATTCTTGCACCAATTAATCAGTGGACAGCTAGATGTGGACAGATTGGACTACTTGTCCAGAGATAGTTTTTTTACGGGTGTTACGGAAGGCCTAGTAGGCTATGAACGCATTTTAAAAATGCTTACCGTTCACAATAATGAATTGGTGGTAGAAGAAAAAGGCATCAATAGTGTGGAGAAATTTTTAATGTCAAGAAGATTAATGTATTGGCAAGTCTACCAACACAAAACGGTAGTCGCTTCTGAAAAAATGTTGGTAAAAATTATCGAACGCGCTCAAGTTTTATTTCACCAAAAAAATGAACAAGTAAAAACTGGCGGGATATTGGATTACTTTTTAAGCACCGAAAATTGGGAATTAAAAAACATAGATCTAAACGCATTTTGTCAATTAGACGATACGGATATCCTGTATGCCATCAAACAATGGCAACACCATAGCGATCCTGTTTTGTCTTTACTCTGTAATAGACTGCTCAACAGGCAAGGTTTTAAATGCATCATGCAATCCGATCCCATCAGCTTGGCGCAATGGGATCAAGCCTATCAATTGGTGCAATCAAAATTTCCAATGGACAAAAAAGACCTTGATTTCTTATGCTTTAAAGGTACAGCCAGCAATACCTTGTATAAAAACGACAATGAAACCATTAAAATTTTGCTAAAATCGGGCGAAATAACCTCTATTTCACAAATTCAAAATGCTTTAATCATTGAAAGTCTTTCTGCACCGGTTAAAAAATTTTACATTTGTTTACTTAAGGAATAACCGCTAATTCAAATAATTACACATGCCATCATTTAGTGCCCAACAGATTGCTTTGATGATTCAAGGAAAAATAGAAGGTGACGCAAGTATTTCCGTAAATCAATTTGGTAAAATAGAATCGGCACAAGCAGGTGAAATTTCTTTTCTAGCCAATCCTAAATACGAAGATTTTTTATACCAAACCAAGGCTTCTATTATCATCATCAATGAAAGCTTAGTTTTAAAACACAGTATTGCTGCTACATTAATAAGAGTGCCCGATGCTTATGCTGCATTTGCCACATTACTTTCCAAATATCAAGCACTTAAAACACAAAGTTTAACGGGCATACAAGCGCCCTCTTTCATTGCAGCCTCTGCAAAACTTGGAAATAACCATTTTGTAGCTGCCTTTGCTTATATAAGCGAAGGTGTAAAAATGGGTGTTGATGTAAAAATATTTTCAAATGTAGTCATTGGCGAGAATGTGGTAATTGGAAACAATGTAGTCTTGCATCCGGGTGTTGTTATTTATGCTGACTGTATTTTAGGAAGCAATATTGTCATTCATTCAGGCGCCGTAATTGGAAGTGATGGATTTGGATTTGCACCCACTGCAGATGGCACTTATCAAAAAGTACCACAAATGGGCAATGTAATTATCGAAGATGATGTTGAAATTGGTGCCAATACAACTATTGATAGAGCCACCATTGGTTCAACCATTATTAAAAAAGGCGTTAAACTCGATAACCTAGTTCAAATTGCACACAATGTAGAAGTGGGTCAAGATACCGTGATTGCTGCACAAGTTGGTTTAAGCGGAAGCACTAAAGTTGGTAAAGGTGTCATGATGGGCGGACAAGCTGGTACTGCAGGTCACTTAAGCATTGCAGATGGAGTCAAAATAGCAGCTCGAAGTGGCATTACCAAAACCATCGATAAGGCTAATTCTACCGTAACCGGCTTCCCTGCTGCAGAGCATTCTACTGCTTTAAGAGCCCAAATACACCTCAAAAACCTTCCAAACCTTGAAAAAAGGGTTAAAGAATTGGAAATATTAGTCAAACAACTGTCCGAAAAGGGTAAATCAGCCTAATTTTGCTGATAATCATCGCTTTAAGCAAGCGAAGCATATAAACCAATCAAGCATGGACCAAAATTTTAATCCGGACAAACAACATACCATCAATAAAAGTATCAGCATTAGTGGTACAGGTTTGCATACCGGCGTTTTAGTGGACATGACCTTACTTCCAGCGAACCCTGGTTTTGGTTATCAATTCCAAAGAACAGACTTACCCAATCAACCCATCATCAAAGCAGATTGCGACTTGGTAACAGATACCAGTCGTGGAACTACCCTTCAAGTAGGCGATGCCAAAGTAAGTACAGTGGAACATATTTTAGCTGCACTCGTTGGATTGGGGATAGATAATGTATTGATACAAGTGAATGGTCCAGAAATTCCTATCATCGATGGTAGCTCATCTCCATTTATTGTAGAAATTGAAAAAGTAGGTGTGCTAGAACAAGATGCGGCCAAAGCATGGTACAGCATTGATGAAAATATTTTTCATTATGATGACGAAAAAAGAGTGGAGATGGTGGCATTGCCCGCACTCGATTATCAAATTACAACTTTAATTGATTTTAATAGCCCAGTATTGGGCACACAACACGCGGCATTAAAAACCATTAAAGATTTTAAAACTGAAATTGCCCCATGTAGAACTTTTTGTTTTTTACATGAGCTAGAAGCTTTACTAAAAAATGATTTAATCAAAGGTGGTGATATCAATAACGCCATTGTAGTAGTGGATAAGCCCGTCTCTAATGAAGAGATGGCAAGATTGGCAAAAGTATTTAAGCGTGAAAAAATTGAAGTAAAAAGTGAAGGTTATTTAAACAATCTTGAATTAAGATTTCCAAATGAACCTGCTAGACATAAATTATTAGATGTAGTGGGTGATTTAGCGTTGACAGGGTACCCTATTAAAGCACGCATCATTGCCAACAGACCAGGCCATAGCAGCAATGTTGAGTTTGCAAAAAAAATTAAACAGTACATTAAAAAAAATAAGCACGTTAAAGATGTGCCTTTGTATGACCCCACTTTGCCTGCGGTATTTAATTTAAAGCAGATTGAAAAAACATTACCGCATCGTCATCCATTTTTATTCGTTGATAAAATAATTGAATTAACGGACACGGTAATTGTAGGTGTAAAAAATGTAACATTCAATGAATGGTTTTTTCCTGGGCATTTTCCAGGCAATCCAGTCATGCCGGGTGTATTACAAATTGAAGCTTTAGCACAAACTGGTGGAATTTTATGTATCAATGCGATGCCTAAAGGTGAATACGATACTTATTTTTTAAAGATTGATAATTGTAAATTCAAACAAATGGTAAGGCCAGGTGATACCATGTTATTAAAGATGGAATTAACCAGCCCTATCCGAAGAGGTATTTGTGAAATGCGCGGTACTGTATACGTTGGTGGTAAAGTAACCACTGAAGCTGACTTAGTTGCCCAAGTGGTTAAAAGAGCAGATTAAAAATTATACAAAAAGAAAAAATTATGACCCATCCTTTTACTTATATCGATCCCAATGCAAAAATTGCTCCCAATGTGAAAATTGATCCCTTTACGGTGATTCATGGTGAAGTAACCATTGGAGAAGGCACATGGATTGGCAGTAGTGTCACCATTATGAATGGGACCAAAATTGGAAAAAATTGTCGCATATTTCCAGGTGCAGTGATTGGTGCTGATCCACAAGATTTAAAATTCAACGGAGAAAAAACTACTGTTGAAATTGGGGATGGTACCACCATTAGAGAATTTGTAACCATCAACCGTGGAACTTCAGATAGATGGATTACCAAAGTGGGCAACAATTGTTTGATCATGGCCTACAGTCACATTGCACACGATTGTATCATTGGAAATCATTGCATTTTGAGCAATAGTGTACAAATAGCAGGGCACGTTACCTTAGGCGACTACGCTTGGATTGCAGGGGTGAGTGCGGTGCATCAATTTGTAAACATTGGTCAACACGCTTATATTGCAGGAGGTAGTTTAGTAAGTAAAGATGTGCCCCCTTATATTAAAGCAGTCCGCAATCCATTAAGTTATGGTGGCGTCAATAGCGTTGGATTAAAAAGAAGAGGGTTTGATTTAGAAAAAATTAATCACATATTGGATATCTACAGATATATTTTTAGCAAAGGCATGAACACTACACAAGCACTTGAATTTATTGAAGAAGAAATTCCAGCTACCGATGAGCGCGACGAAATTGTAACTTTTGTAAGAGAAAGTGGACGTGGCGTAATTAAAAGATTTGGGAAAGGTGTGGTGGAAGAAGATTAGTCATGACAAAAATTAGCCTAAAAGAAGCAGGTAAGCGTTTTAATAAAGATTGGATTTTTTCTGATCTACATTTTGATTTCAATCAAGGCCAACATTATGCCATCATTGGCAACAATGGTTCTGGAAAAAGTACTTTACTACAAATTATTGCTGGCTATGGCAGTTTAACCAAAGGAAAAATTGATTGGGAAGGTCATGATGCTACCAGCATTTTTCAAGACATTAGTTTTGCTGCACCGTATTTAGAACTGGTAGAAGAATTTACTACGCTGGAACAAATTCATTTTCACACGCAATTCAAATCATTACAAAAACAATTGACTGTTGAAAGTATTATTGAATTGATAGGATTAAAAAAAGCAGCCGATAAACAAATCAGGTATTTTAGTAGTGGTATGAAACAAAGACTTAAACTGGCTTTAGCTATTTTTTCGGACAGCCCTATTTTATTATTGGATGAACCCTGCAGCAATTTAGATAAAGAAGGTTACGAATTATACCATCACTTGATGTCCAAGTACGCCATGCATAAGCTAATTATTGTAGGAAGTAATGATACTGCCGAATACCAATTTTGTAGTCAATATTTAAATTTAATGGACTACAAATCAAAATCAATCGAAGCCAAGTACTAGCTTCTGCTGGTAATCATCAAATTTAAATCGGTATACTTTAAATCGAATTTTGCGCTGATATAAAAATCGGTTAAGGCGCCTTTGTATAAATAAATTCCTTCTCTTAAATGTGCTTGCTGCCAAATAATTTCAGACAAGCCCCCCAAATCTCCCACTTGCACTAATAAAGGCATAAGTACATTGCTAATTGCCTGACTTGCTGTTCGTGCAAATCCACTTGGTATATTGGGCACACCGTAATGAATCACATCATGCTTAATCATGATGGGGTTTTCATGATTGGTCAATTCACTGGTTTCAAAACAACCGCCACGATCAATGGCTACATCAATAATGATGCTGCCTGGACGCATAGCAGCGACCATCTCTTCACTCACCACAATAGGAGCTCGGCCAAAATCATTCCTCAAAGCACCCACAGCAACTTCACAGGTTTTTAACTGCTTCGCCAATATTTTTGGTTCTAATACAGAGGTCCAAACTCTTTGTCCTAAATTATTTTGAAGTCTTTGCAATCTGGAAACATTGTTGTCAAATACTTTTACACTGGCTCCCAATGCCAAGGCATTGCGCGTAGCAAATTCACCAATAATGTCTGCGCCAATAATGACCACTTTAGTAGGTGGCACACCACTAATTCCACCCAATAAAATGCCTTTGCCCTGATTAAAATTACTTAGATACTGACCAGCAATCAACATCACCGCACTTCCTGTAATCTCCCCCATGCTTCTTAAGATGGGATAATTCTGATTTTCATCTTTAATATTTTCAATAGCGAGTGCAGTAATTTTTTTAGCCATCAATTGCACCATCAACTCTTTTTTTAATGCCGTTAAATGCAAAGGAGAAATAATAGTTTGATGCATTTGCAAGTAGGGCAAGTCGGCTTCTACAGGCGGTGCCGTTTTTACCAAAACAGGACATTTGTATACTGCCTCCTTTTCAAAAACAATGGTAGCCCCTGCTTCTGAATAATCATTATCAGTATACCTACTTCCTTCACCCGCTTTAGATTCCATCAATACCTGATGCCCATTGGCTAACAAAACACTCACTGCTTCGGGAATCAATCCAATTCTATTTTCCTGAAATGCAATTTCTTTAGGAATGCCAATCAATAAAGGTTTGCTTTTGGGTGGAATGTCCAATACTTCCTCCTGTGTTTCATAAGAAAATGAAGATGAAATTTGCGGCTTGATGGAGCTCATATCAAAAATTTACTATGAAGGTATAAAAATCCGTCTATGTTCAGGATCTAAAATTTCAATTACAAAATGCTGTGTGCCTTCTGGCAAGAGGCCAATGGCCTTTTCTGGCCATTCTACAAAACACATGTCCGCTTCATCAAAAGCGGCTTCCATGCCTGCGCGTGCTGCTTCTTTTTCATTTTCCAATCGATACCAATCCATATGGTAGACCATTTTCCCTTTGGCATCATACTGATTCATCAATGCAAATGTGGGACTAGTAATGGCATCTTGGATGCCCATCTGCTTGCCTATGGCAGCAATCAAAGTGGTCTTGCCTGCGCCCATGGGGGCATAAAAAGCCCAAACTGGTTTAGCGGCAAATTGTTTTATTAAATCAGCAGCAATTTCCTCTAATTGATTGATATCATAAATCCTATCCATACTGCAAAGATAGGTGAACGCATACATAATGTCTTCGTACCTTTACATGGTAAATGAGCCCTATGGAAAAAATACAGTGGAAGGTAGATGGCATGAGTTGCACCAATTGTGCGCTCTCGATTCATAAGTATTTGCAAAGCAATGGCATTGTAGAACCCAAGGTAAGTTTTATGGAAGGCGAGGTTCAATTTGAAATGGCTAAGGAAACCAACAAAGAAAAATTAATCAAAGGCATACAAAGCTTAGGTTATAAAGTGCGTGGTCAGGAAGAAGCAGCGCCGAAGAAAAAATTCCTTGACAACAATCGAGACCGTGCATTATTTTGTTTTTTGTTTGCATTACCTATTTTGATTCCCATGTTGCCAGGCATTCATTTGCATTTTATGATGCAGCCCTTGGTTCAATTGGTATTGACTACTCCTGTTTTTATAGTAGGCATGGGTTATTTTGGAAAAAGTGCCTGGTACAGTATCACTAAAGGCATACCCAATATGAATGTGCTTGTAGCCATTGGTGCATTGGCTTCGTTTGGATATAGTTTGTATGGCACTATCATTGGACAAGGAGAAACCTTTGCCTATTATGAAACTACCGCTACCATTATCACCTTGGTGTTTTTTGGAAATTATTTAGAAGATGCATCTGTTCAATCTACCCAACGTGCCTTAAAAGATTTAGTGAAAGCACAAAAAGTGATGGCCAATATGATTGTGTTTGATGAAAATCACAAGGAAATTATCTTTAATGTAGAAAGCAATACTTTAAAAGTAGGTGACATTGTATTAATCAATGCAGGAGAAACCATCCCCATGGATAGTAAAATATTATGGGGCGAAGCCAGTGTGAATGAATCAATTGTTACTGGAGAAAGCGTTCCAGTTTATAGAAAAATGCACGACTTATTATTAGGTGGCAGTACCATTGACAATGGCACCGTAAAAGCTTATGTAACTGCTGTAGGTGACGATACCGTACTTGCGAATATTTTAAAAATGGTTAAAGCAGCACAAGGTGAAAAACCACCCGTGCAAATTTTGGCCGATAAAATTAGTGCCATTTTTGTACCGGCTGTTTTAAGCATTGCACTCATCACACTGCTCGGAAATTATTTTTTTACTGAGATTGGTTTTGGTCAAAGCATGTTGCGCGCCATAGCCGTCTTGGTCATTTCCTGTCCCTGCGCGATGGGCTTGGCAACCCCAGCTGCTATTGCAGTGGGCTTGGGCCGAGGTGCACGCAATGGCGTACTTTTTAAAAATGCAAAAAGCTTAGAGACTTTTAAAGACATCAAACAAGTGGTGTTTGATAAAACTGGCACATTAACAACAGGGCATTTTGATTTGGCCCAATTTAAAGTACAAGAAGGCATTGCAGAAGATTACTTTAAGATGCTTACCTATTCCTTAGAAAAATATTCCAATCATCCTATTGCAAAATGCATCAGCACGCATTGGAAAAATACAGAATCTATTAAATGGCAAAAGATTGAAGAAGTAAAAGGCATGGGCATTCATGCAACTGATAAAGAAGGCAATATTTATTGGGCTGGTTCTTTTAAAACATTGGGCAAGATCCATACCGAAGACGGACACAATGTATACATTCAAAAAAATAATCAGCTTTTAGGTTGGATTGACGTTGCTGATCAAATAAGAATGGAAGCCAAAGACATCATCGATACTTTACACAAGCAAGGCGTACATACAGTCTTATTAAGTGGAGATAGAAAAGAAAAATGTGAACAAGTAGGAAAAGCATTAGGTATTCAAGAAATTATTGCAGAGCAAAGTCCCGAGGATAAATTGAATAAGTTAGATGCACTGACAAAAATTAGTCCAACTGCCATGGTAGGCGATGGCATCAATGATGCCCCTGCTTTAGCCAAAGCAACTATTGGTATATCATTAAGCAATGCTTCCCATATTGCCATTCAAAGTGCTCAAGTTATTTTAATGAATCAAGGTTTAAAAAATTTACCTATGGCTTTAGGCTTGGGTAGGAGAACCTATGAAACCATCAAAGAGAATTTGATATGGGCCTTTTCTTATAATATCATTGCCATACCAGTAGCTGCTTTAGGATTATTAGGTACTTGGGGACCTACTTATGGCGCACTCATCATGGGTTTGAGTGATGTGGTATTGGCCATTAATTCATTGAGGTTATTTAAGAAAAAATTAGTTTAGCTTTTTTGGAAACTCCTCAAGACATATTAAAGCATTATTGGGGCTATGCTAATTTTAGACCTCAACAACTCTCTATAATCAATGCAGTATTGGAAGACAAAGATGTGCTTACTTTATTGCCTACAGGTGCTGGTAAATCTTTATGTTTTCAATTACCCACCTTATTTCAAAAAGGAATTTGTGTCATTATTAGCCCATTGATTGCACTCATGCAGGACCAAGTAAAAGATTTATTGAGTAAAAATATCAGTGCTGTTAATTTAGGTGGCGAAATTCAACAAGAACAAGAAGAAATTATATTATCAGATGCATTGAAAGGAAAATATAGTTTCATTTACTGTTCCCCCGAAAAATTAGCACAGAAAAGTTTTCAAAATTTTTTACAAAAACTGCCTATTACTTTATTTGCCATTGATGAAGCGCATTGTATTTCGCAATGGGGTTATGACTTTAGACCCTCCTATCGTAAATTAGACATCTTAAAAAAATATTTCCCCAAGGTACCCGTTTTAGCGATGACCGCCTCTGCCATACCCATGGTGCAAGCCGACATCATCAAACAACTAAAATTATCCAATTGCACCGTAATCACGGATAGCTTTTTAAGACCAAATATTACCTACCGTGTCCAAAAAGTTCCTGTTAAATTACAAGCGCTTAGAAAAGAATTAAACGAAACCAAGGGCAGTGTAATAATTTATTGTACTACCAGAAACGGTGTTACCCAATTGGCACAAATTTTAAAAGATTATGGCTACCCTGTAGCTGCCTACCATGCAGGCATGCCTATTGCCCTTAGAGCGTCAATGCAAACAGAATGGATGAACAACAAGACACAAATTATTGTTTGTACCAGTGCTTTTGGAATGGGTATTAATAAGCAAGATGTACGCGCCGTTATTCATTTTGATTTACCAAATAGTTTGGAACAGTATTATCAAGAAGCAGGCAGAGCAGGAAGAGATGGTCAAGCTGCACAAGCTGTTTTATTTTTTCAACAAAATGATTGGGCGTATTGGACCTCACTTCAAGAAAAAAAATATCCATCTATTGAAATCATTAAAAACGTATACCAGCACCTTGCTGATTTTGTTCAGTTGCCCATTGGCATTGGCGAAAAACAACAATTTATTTTTGACTTTGAAGCTTTTTGTATTCGTTTCAAATTAGATAAAATCATTGCACGTAATGCACTTCAATGGATAGAACAAGAAGGGCATGTAAAATTTTCTGCTACCTCGTTCAAACCTTCAATGGTGCAAGTAGTAGCAGACAGAGCTACTCTTGAACAATATGCGCAAAACAATCCTATAGCGGGAGTGGTCTTACAAACCATTTTAAGAACCTACGGTGGCATCATTGATGGACCACAATACATCAATGAAAATTTATTGGCCACGCTCTTACAAAGAGACATTCCCTTTGTACAAAAAACTTTAATTTTTTTAGCACAAACTGGTCAAATTACTTACGAGCAAAAAGACAATCAACCTGCAGTACAGTTTTTATGGAACCGAACGGCTGCTGCATTTATGAAGATTGACTTGGACAATTATCAATTAAGAAAGTCTGCATTTATCAAGCGGATTGAGCATTTCAGCGACTATGTTTGGGGCACCCAAATGAAGTGTAGAAGCGCTTATCTAGCCAATTATTTTGGAGAAAAAAATCCAAGTAACTGTAAAATATGCGACCTTTGTAAGGCAAGTCAATAAGCAACACTTTAACAATACATTATAAAACAAGTTTTAAACAGCTGGTTTTTAACAAAACATTGGAATCTAACTATTTACTAAGGCACTTAAATATAGTTTCTTTGTATTCGAAGAAAAAAGCAAACTTCATAAACAATTAAAAACGACAAAAAATGGAAGATAAGAAAAAATATAAAATATTACTTTGCGAAGACGACAGCAACTTAGGTTTGGTACTAAAAAATTATTTAGAACTAGACGAGTATGAAGTAATATTAGAAAGAGATGGCAGATTGGGATTAGCCGCTTTTCAAAGAGAGAAATTTGACCTTTGCTTGCTAGATGTAATGATGCCCAATGTAGATGGTTTTACCATGGCCGAAGATATTAGAGACATTGATCCAGAAGTACCTTTGTTTTTCTTAAGTGCAAAAACTTTAAAAGAAGACATCATTCATGGCTATAAATTAGGGGCAGACGATTACATCACCAAGCCATTTGACAGCGAGGTTTTATTGTTAAAAATAAAAGCCATCATTAAAAGAAATGAAGAAGATAATAAGGTAAGCGATCATATTGAATTTGAATTGGGCCGCTATCATTTTAATCCAAAATTAAGAGAATTAAAAATTAATGACCACAACCAAGTACTTTCTCCTAAAGAAAATGAATTGCTTAAAATGTTGGCCGAAAATAAAAACGATTTATTAACGCGTGAAAAAGCTTTAAAGAGAATTTGGGGCAGCGATACCTATTTCAATGGTAGAAGCATGGATGTGTATATTGCCAAATTAAGAAAATACTTAAAAGAAGATGATCAAATTGAAATCGTTAACATTCATGGTAACGGATTTAGATTGGTAGTAGCTTAGTCTATCATTTTTAACCTATAAAAAAAGGTCCCGAAAGTATAAGCTTATCGGGACCTTTTTTATTGAAAATTATTTTTCGATTATCTAAACAATTCAGGATTATTAGAAGCATGACCAAAAGGGGGCTTCTTTCCTAAGTGCTTATAGGCTTTCTGCGTTACTTCTCTACCTCTTGGGGTTCTTTGTAAAAACCCTTCTTGAATTAAGAAAGGCTCGTATACTTCCTCAATGGTGCCCGACTCCTCACCTACTGCAGTGGCAATGGTACTAATGCCAACTGGGCCTCCTTTGAATTTTTCAATAATGGCAAGTAATATTCTATTGTCCATTTCATCTAGTCCATGTTCATCTACATTCAATGCCTTTAAAGCATGTTGCGTAATGCCCATGTCTACTTTACCATCATTCAATACTTGGGCAAAATCGCGCACCCTTCTTAATAATCCATTCGCAATTCTGGGTGTACCCCTACTTCTTCTTGAAATTTCTCCAGCAGCAGCTGAATTAATATTTACATTCAATATACCCGCACTTCTTACAATAATTTTTTCAATCACCGAAGCTGGATAGTATTCTAATCTGGATTTAATACCAAATCTTGAAAGTAAAGGCGCCGTTAACAATCCACTTCTTGTAGTGGCACCCACCAAAGTAAAAGGATTTAAATTAATTTGAATGCTTCTTGCATTGGGGCCACTATCAATCATGATATCTATCTTATAGTCCTCCATGGCTGCATATAAGTATTCTTCCACCACCGTGCTTAAACGGTGTATCTCATCTATAAATAAAACATCATTGGGTTCTAGACTCGTTAATAAACCTGCCAAGTCACTTGGCTTTTCAATCACAGGACCTGAGGTCTCTTTTATTTGTACGCCCATTTCATTGGCCACAATCCTACTTAAAGTAGTTTTTCCTAAACCTGGGGGACCATGAAATAAAATATGATCCAAAGGTTCTCCACGCATTTTGGCGGCTTTTATAAAAATGCTCAAATTTTCAATCAATTGAGGCTGCCCCGTAAATGCATCCATTTCCTTAGGACGAATGCTGTTTTCAAACTCCTTATCTAAGGGGTTCAAATCATTCGAGCTATCTAATATGGGATTGGACATGTAGTGATGGTTTAATGAAAGCAAATTATTTGGTGGCTGGATAAGGCTTCTCTAACAAATACTTGTATATAAATTTATTCTTTAAGTCGGCAAAATGTTTGCCTTTTGCAGCGCCCCATCCATGCCTTCCTCCAGGATACAACATGAATTCAACCTCTTTCCCATTGTCTTCTAATGCACTTAACAATTGAATGGAATTTTGCATGTGCACATTGTCATCAGAAGTGCCATGCACCAATTGTAGGGTACCTTTAAAATTTTTAATATAAGTCAGTACACTGCCCGATTTGTATCCTTCTGGATTTTCTTTAGGCGTATCCATGTATCTTTCTGTATAATGGGTATCATACAATTCCCATGAAGTAACACTTCCGCCAGCCATGGCATGTGTGAATACAGAAGCACCATAAGTTAATGCATAACAACTCATGTAGCCACCATAACTAAATCCTGTAATACAAATCTTTTTAGGATCTGCATTTCCATTGGCAATAAACCATTTTGCCATGGTCATATAATCTTCCATTTCCCAATGACCTAAATCTCGATACATATAATTTACACCCTCTTTCCCAAAATGCCCACTGGCTCTGTGATCAAACGCAACTTGTATCAAACCCTCTTTGGCCATATTTTCTGTATAAGCAGGATTTGACCAGCTGTCCATTACAGTGCCTGCATTGGGACCTCCATAGATACTTACAAGCATGGGATATTTTTTATTTGGATCCATATTTTTAGGCCAGGTAACCAATGCTGGTAAATCAAACAAACCATCTGCACTTTTGATATGTATCAATTCTGTTTTTGCAAAATCTGTTAAATTAAAACTGCTGTCTACTACTGTGGCCAATGTTTCTATAATGGGTTCCCCTTTTTTAGGAATCGTTATCACCGAAAAACGAGTTGGTGTCTTTGCATTACTGTATACCCCCACAAAATGCTTTGCATCAGGCGCTAAATAAATTTCAGTATAATTAAAATCCCCTGTCGATAATCTCTTTAAATTTTTTCCATCCATACCAACACTGTAAAAATCTACCCTTGCTGTATTTTCAATACCACGTGCAGTGAAATAAATTGTTTTAGTAATTTCATCGATGCGCTTGATATCGGTTACAGTATATCTTCCCGATGTAATGGCATTTTGCAAATCCCCATTCATATTGTACAAATACAATTGATTCCATCCACTTGCATCCGATTGTGCGATATACCCCTTGTTATTTGCTAAAAAATGAATTTTACCACCCACTCTGTCTTCTAAATCAACCCATGTTTTTTGATACTCTTTATACACCTCTTTTTTTGAACCTGCAGCCATATCAATTTCATATATTTTTAAATTATTTTGACCACGATCCATCCAAGGAATCCAAAGGTTTTGGTTATTAGGATTCCAAATAGGCCAGCCAAAATATTGATCATCTTGTTCATTAAAATCGGCCCAAATAATTTTTCCACCGGTTGGAACAGCCCAACCAATTTTTACTGCTGGATTGGGATCGCCCACTTTTGGATACCTGGTTTCCTCTATAGAACCATGCTGGCCCTCACTATTGTAAATGGGGAACATAGGTACATTGCGTTCGTCAAAACGCATAAATGAAATGTATTTGCTGTCCGGACTCCACCAAAATGCGCGGTACCTAGAAGGTCTACCAAAAATTTCCTCATAATACACCCAACTCGCATAACCATTTAAAATGCCTTTTGTGGTTTCATTGGTAATCGCCACTTCTTTCTTATCTGCTAAGTTTAATGTATATAAATTATTGTTTTTAGTATAGCCCACATATTTTCCATCTGGAGACACTACAGGATTTTTTTCTTCATCCGCATCAAATGTCAATTGTGTCTCGGTGTCATTTTCTCTTAAAAATAAATTGGCATTTTTTATAAAAACTTTTGCTGGTTCTTGTTTAACAATGGTTGTTTCATTGTATTTTTTAGTTATAAGATCATATATATAATCTTTGGCCACAGCCTCTTTGCCTATTTTTTTATTTAAAACAATTTGCGCATTGCCTTCCCAACGAATAAATTTTGGCCAATTACTTTGTGGCATCTGTGCAGCAACCGAAAGTGCAGTTAACTTAAAAACAATAAAGAATACAATACAGTTTTTCATATCACGATTTTTTTTAAATTACAATATTGATCATTTTCCCTTTTACAAAAATTATTTTTTTTATAGTTGATGCTGCAACCCATTTTTTTACTATTTCATTATTGAGTACGATGGCATGCACTTCTGCTTCACTGGCAGCTAAATCTATGGAAATATTGGCTCTTAATTTACCATTGATGCTTATTGGATACTCTTTAACAGATTCAGTCACATACTTCGCTTCAAATATAGGATAAGGGGCATCTACCACCATTCCTTGATTGCCTAGGGCTTGCCATAAGTCTTCGGCAAAATGTGGTGCATAGGGACTTAAAAGAACAAGCAATTTTTCAAGTACTTCTATTTTATGACAATGTAGTTCGGCTAGTTCATTTACACATATCATAAAAGTACTTACAGCTGTATTAAAACTATAACGCTCTGTATCTTCTTCTATTTTTTTAATGGCTTTGTGTATTACTTTTAACTCCGCATCCGTAGCTGCCTCCTTGTTCCAAACCTGGCCTTTTAATTCATCAAAAAATAAACGCCATGCTTTTTTCAAAAAGCGGTGTACGCCTTCGATGCCCTTCGTATCCCAAGGTTTGCTTTGTTCCACCGGACCTAAAAACATTTCATACATTCTAAAGGTATCGGCGCCGTATCTTTCCACCAAATCATCGGGATTCACTGTATTGAACTTAGACTTGGACATTTTTTCTACTTCTACCCCACATAAATATTTTCCATCTTCCAATTCGAATGTTGCATTTGCATAATCCGGTTTCCACTTTTTAAAAGCTTCTGTATTCAATTCTATGCCGTCAACAATATTTACATCCACATGTAAGGCATCTACTTCATGTGCAGCAGCCAAGCCTGCAGAAACAAATTTTTGTGTGCCACGAATTCTATATACAAATCTTGAACTTCCTTGAATCATTCCCTGATTCAATAATTTTTTAAAGGGTTCATCAAATCCAATATGCCCTAGATCAAACAATACCTTGGTCCACATTCTACTGTACAATAAATGACCTACTGCGTGTTCGGTTCCCCCAATGTACAAATCTACTTGCCCCCAATAATCACTCACTTTTCTATTGCAAAATTCTTTTTCATTGGATGGATCCATGTACCTGATAAAATACCAACTACTACCCGCATAACCTGGCATGGTATTGGTTTCATAATGCGCCGCTTTCCAAGATTCAATATTGGCCAAAGGCCCTTCCCCCTCTGGTCCTGGCGAATAATTATCTACTTCGGGCAATAACAATGGCAATTCATTTTCACTCATCGGATACGCGATCCCGTCGATCCATTTAATGGGGAACGGCTCCCCCCAATAACGTTGTCTGCTAAAAGCAGCATCACGCATTTTATAATTTATTTTTCTTTTACCAATACCCAAGGCTTCCAATTTTTCATTCACAATGGCAATGGCGTCTTTTTGTACAATGCCATTTAAGAAATCGCTGTTAGATAAAATTGCTTCTTTGGTTGGATTGGCATCAACACCATTAAACGCATCTCCAATGATGTTGGTAATGGGAATATTAAAATGTTGTGCAAATTTAAAGTCACGCTCATCACCACAAGGCACTGCCATAATTGCACCAGTGCCATATCCTGCTAAAACATATTCAGAAATCCAGATGGGAATTAATTTTTTATTAAAAGGATTTTCTGCATAGGCACCTGTAAAACAACCTGTTATTTTTTTCTCCGCCATGCGCTCTCTTTCACTTCTGCTTTTTACATAAGCAATATAAGCATCTACTTCGGCAATATGGGATGCAGGCGTAATGCTCGCTATTAAATGATGTTCGGGTGCTACCACCATAAAGTCAACACCAAAAATAGTATCCGGACGCGTTGTATATACACTTAATGCACCACTATGTCCATGTAGGACAAAATCAATTTCTGCACCAAAACTTTTTCCAATCCAATTGGATTGCATTTCTTTCATTGCTTCACTAAATTGGATGGTATCCAATCCACTTAACAATCTATCAGCGTATTCTGTAATACGCAAATACCATTGACGTAATTTTTTCTTTTCTACGGGATGGCCTCCACGCTCACTAAAACCATTGATTACTTCATCGTTGGCTAAAACTGTACCTAAAGCTTCACACCAATTCACTTCACCAAATCCACAAAATGCCAAACGATAGTGCATTAATATAGTTTGTTTTTCTTTTTCAGAAAATCCCTTCCACGCATCAGCTGTAAATTGCAAGGAAGCATCTGCAGGGCAAATATGATTTTTGTTACCAAAATTTTCAAATACATGCACTAAATCTGAAATTGATTTTGCCTTGGCGTCTTTTTTATCAAAATAACTATTAAACAACTGTAAAAAAATCCATTGTGTCCACTTGTAATATTGCGCATCACAGGTTTTTACTTCTCTATCCCAATCAAAACAAAATCCAATATTGTCTAATTGTTTTCTAAAATTATTAATGTTATCGTGTGTACTTTTAGAAGGATGTACCCCATGTTCAATTGCATATTGCTCTGCAGGCAATCCAAATGCATCATACCCCATTGGATGCAATACATTAAATCCTTTCAATCTTTTAAATCTGCTATAAATATCAGAAGCAATGTACCCTAATGGATGGCCCACATGCAAGCCTGCCCCACTTGGATAAGGAAACATATCCAATACATAACACTTAGGTTTGCTGCTGTCATTGCTTACCTGGTATGCTTTTTTTTCTTTCCAAATAGTTTGCCATTTCTTTTCAATGGCCCTAAACTGATACTCCATTTCTTATTTTTTCTGTGTAAAAGGGCTAAAAACTAGCAATAATTTAACCAAAATTTGAGGCCCCCCCTTTTTGCTAAAAAATTGTCTGAATTCACCCTCTGCAAATGTAAGCCATTAGCTTGCAAAACCCTACATTTGCAAAGCGAACAAGTAAAAAATTAATGCTATGGCAGCCAGTGGATCTTCTTCTTTAAAACGCAGTAAACCCAACTATATTTATAGCATAATAGGGGTGGCGATTGTTTTATTCATTATGGGCATAATGGGTTGGCTTTTTTTAAACCTACATTCCATTGGAGACAATTTTAAGGAAGACATTAGAATTAGCGTTTACCTCCGTAGTACCGATAAGAATGCGGTAGGTAAGATTCAGCAGTTTATAGCTGGCCAAGACTACGCAAAAAACGTAGAATATGTGAATAAAGAAAAGGCAAAAGCAATTTGGAATAAAGAAAATAATGAAGATTGGGCTAAGATTTTAGACATTAATCCGCTTCCAGAAAGTATCGACTTTTTTGCCAAAGCTGCCTATGTCAATACCGACAGTTTAAATAAAATAACTGCTGCTATTGAATCTGAATTCAAAAATCAAATAGCCGACATTCAATACCCTAAAAATTTAGTGTCCAATTTGAATGAAAGGACTACTAAAATTGGGTTGATATTTTTAGTGCTCTCCATCATTTTATCAATCATTGTAATTATTAGTATTGATAATACTATTAAATTGGCCATGTTTAGCAATCGTTTTTTAATTAAAACCATGCAAATGGTAGGCGCCACTAGAAATTTTATTTCAAAGCCCTTGTTAATTCGTGCCATAATGAACGGATTGATTAGCGCCTTAGTAGCCATCTTTTTGTTATTTGGATTGATCGAATGGGCCACCAGCCAATTTCCTCAATTGGATAAATTACAAGGCATTAGCAATAGTCTTTTATTGTTCGGAGGCTTGATTTTACTTGGAGTGGGTATTTCGGTTTTAAGCACTTACCGAAGTGTGTTAAAATATTTAAAAATGAAATTGGACGAGCTGTATTAAACAATAAAACATTTACATTTAACTGTACAAAAAATAAAATTATGAGTCAGAACGCTAAAAATAGATCCTTAGATTTTTTCGGTAAATCCAATTATATATGGATGTTGGCAGGCGCAGCCTTGATCGTCCTAGGCATGTTTTTGATGTCAGGTGGAAAAAGTGCCGACCCTACTATTTTTAATACTGACGAAGTGTATAGTTTTAGACGCATTACTTTAGCGCCGATAGTTATTGTTGCAGGATTCATTGTTGAAATATTTGCTATTTTCAAAAAATCTTAATTTAAATAAACTTATCAACTAAAGCGATTCCCCTACCCAGTAAAGTAAGGAGTCGCTTTTTAAATTTAATCTATGAATACATTTCAATCCATCATCATTGCCATCATCGAAGGCATTACCGAATTTTTACCCGTTTCAAGTACGGCACATATGAAATTTGCGAACCCGTTTTTGGGTATTTCAAATAGCCCTTTTGTAGATCTTTTTGAAATTGTGATTCAGCTTGCAGCCATTGCTTCTGTAGTGGTTATTTACAGAAAAAAGTTTTTTGATTTCAAACACATTAGCTTTTACTTAAAATTAATGGTAGCAGTAATTCCTGCTTTAATTTTTGGGGCATTGTTAAAGAAACATATTGATGAAGCGCTTAGTAATTTATGGGCAATTGCTATTGTAATGCTGGCAGGGGGCATCATCCTTTTATTTATTGATCGATTGTTTGAAAAATCAGAAGCTACCAATGCGGCCAATCCAAATCAAGAAGACATCAGTTATAAAAAATCTTTTATCATTGGTTGCTTCCAGGTTTTGTCTATACTCTTTCCAGGGCTAAGTCGAAGCGCTGCAACCATTATTGGTGGTATGAGTCAAAAACTTACTAAAAAAACAGCCCTTGAGTTTTCGTTTTTTTTAGCAGTACCCACCATGTTGGCTGCTTCTGCAAAAAGTACATTAGACGTGTATAAAACCAATCCTGAAGTATTTGCCAAAGACAATTTAATGTTATTGCTTATTGGAGCAATCGTTGCTTTTGTGGTAGCATTGATTTCTGTACAATTTTTTATACGCATCGTACAAAAAAAGGGCTTTGCTGTATTTGGCTGGTACAGAATAGCTTTGGGGATCACCATCTTAACTTTACTCTACAAACAATACCTGCATTAAGCAAATAGGACAGTTGCCTTTTTATTTGTATTTTTAAAATACAAACCAATTGCTATGCAAACTGCTTCAAAAAAAGTTGTCAATGGATGGGCCATGTATGACTGGGCCAATAGCGTGTATAATTTAGTCATTACCTCCACCATTTTCCCTGCTTATTATGAAGCAGTTACTGGAGATGGCAATGAAAATACTTTAATTGATAAAATAAAAATTGGGAACTATGCGTTTTCAAATACGGCATTGTACAATTATGTTTTAGCCATCGCTTTTGTCATTGTTGCCATCATTTCTCCTATACTTTCTTCCATAGCGGATTACAGAGGCAATAAAAAACAATTTCTTCGATTTTTTTGCACCATGGGAAGCTTGGCATGTGCTTCGCTTTATTTTTTTGACAGCAATCACATTATAGGTGGATTGTTTTCGGTAATCATTGCCTGCGTTGGATTTTGGGGCAGTTTGGTTTTTTATAATTCTTATTTGCCTGAGATTGCTGCACCCGAAGACAGAGACCGTATTAGTGCCAAAGGTTTCATGATGGGCTATATTGGATCTGTATTGCTTCAACTTATTTGTTTTGTTTTTGTTTTAAAACCTGACTGGTTTGGCATCACCGTTGGAAAAGCTTCTCAAATTTCTTTTTTATTGGTGGGCATTTGGTGGATGGCTTTTGGTTGGTCAGCTATTTCTAAACTTCCAGCAGGGCATGGCGTGAAAGGCACACATAATAATAATTTAATTACACAGGGGTATAAAGAATTGCATAAAGTATGGTTAGAATTAAAAAAACAACCCATCTTAAAACAGTTTTTAGTTTCTTTTTTCTTTTACAATATGGGGGTACAAACGGTGATGTTGGCAGCAACCCTTTATGGAAAAAGTGAACTAAATATTCCAACAACCAATTTAATTATTGCAATATTAATTATACAAATTGTGGCCATCCCAGGGGCCAATCTGATGGCCAAACTGGCTACCAAATGGGGCAATTTTAATACGATCATGGTGGCCATTCTTATTTGGATTGGAGGATGTATTATGGGCTATTACCTTCCGCGCAATAGCATCGTTCCCTTTTATACGCTGGCTATTGTAGTTGGATTTGTCATGGGCGGCATCCAATCGGTAAGTAGAAGTACTTATTCCAAACTCATGCCTGTTACACATGACACCACTAGTTATTTTAGCTTTTTTGATGTCACAGAAAAAATTGCCATTGTGATAGGCATGTTTAGTTTTGGATTCATCAACGAATTAACTGGTTCACAAAGAAATTCAATATTGGCATTGTGCTTGTTTTTTATTATAGGATTTATTTTACTTTACCGAACTTCGAAAATTAAAGCGCATGCAGTTATTTAGTATTGATACTGGTAAATTTAAATTAGATGGCGGTGCCATGTTTGGTGTGGTTCCAAAATCCATTTGGAATAAATCCAATCCAGCAGATGAAAATAATTTATGTACCTGGGCATTAAGATGCTTATTGGTGATAGAGGGAGATCGAAAAATATTGATTGATACTGGGATGGGCAATAAACAAGATGCCAAATTTTTTAGTCATTACCAACCTCATGATACCATCACATTGGCAGATGCTTTGGGGAAATTAAATTTTAGCGTAGCAGAAATTACAGATGTATTGCTTACGCACTTGCACTTTGATCATGTAGGAGGTGCCATCCAAAAAGATAAAGAGCAATACCTACCGGTGTTTCCTAATGCCACTTACTGGATAAGTGAACCTCAATGGAACTTAGCTTTAAATCCAAACAAAAGAGAAAAAGCCTCCTTTTTATCAGAGAACATTTTACCAATTGAAGCATCTAGACAACTTAAATTAATCAGCATCCCTCTTTTTGTTAATAAAACACAATTGCAAGAAATTCATTTTAGCGAAAACATCAGTTGCCTTGTAGTGAATGGTCATACACAAGGGATGCTTCTACCAAAAATTAAATTAAAAGGGGAAACCTTAGTATATATGGCCGACTTATTGCCTAGTGTGGGGCACCTACCCCTGCCTTATGTGATGGGATATGACATGCAACCATTGATCACTTTGGAGGAAAAAGATATTTTTTTAAAAGAAGCTGTGAAAAATAATTATACTTTATTTTTTGAACACGATGCAGTAAATGAATGTTGCAGTGTGCAACTAACCGAAAAAGGGGTAAGGGTTAATAAAACTTTTAAACTGGCTCAATTGCTTAGCTAACTAATTTTCATTTCCAGTGAGTTCTATTAATGCACTAAGTGGATATCTCAGGTTCTCAAAACCCACCATATCCACTTTAATATTGCCTACAATGATGGGGGTTTGAATGCGCACTGGAATATGGTTTTCGTCGTCCGTAACCCAGATGGTCATCTTTTCCCCACCTTCAAACATAGATCCCTTTACCAAGAGTGGCGCCAATTTAATGGCTTTGAACTTTCCATAACGTGTAGTAATAATTTCTCTGCCTAAAAATTTGAAATAGGATGGATACAATTCTTTATCTAAAAAGAAATTGAGGTAAATTTTATCATTAATAACACTGTTTTTATAATTGAAATTCCTGGCAGCATAAATTGCACTTAAAACATCGTAGGTACAATCGGCTGTTTTATACACATCAATTTCATTGTTCACTGTTTTATTTTTTTGATTGAATAACAGTGTTTCTTTATGATGAAAACTACCCTCGTTTATTTCTCTTGTAAATTGATAAGGCAATAGGGTTTTACTGTCCACAATACTTTCATACTTATCTCGTACTTTAAAAATCCAATCATACCTGATATTTGACTTGCCATTGGCCGAAAAAGTAAAAGCTTCTGCGCCATTCCAATTACTGGAGTGAATGGTAAAATCTGTTTTACCTGCATTCACATACAACCCAATGACATTGTAAAAAATGGTATACTTTATTTTTTCGCCAGTAATAAATGCAGTATTGGTTTGATTACATAAAGCATTGTCTGCATTGTTCTTGAATGTAAAAATTGAAAGCAAAAGTAATAGAGGGTACATGCTTTTTTAAAAATTAAAACTGATAGGCAAAATTATCGTTTTATTCTGAATCCCAATAAAAGAAAGGATCCAATTATGGCAGGTATTAAAAAATTAACAGTCCAAATCAAGGTACTTAAAGAAATGAGCATTAAACCATTACTATACCATGGTGCTAGTAACAATACAATAAGTTGACCTCGAATGACCAAATCGGATAGGGCAATGGCAGGGATAATACTTAAACACATTAACAATACGGCCACAGCTACCCACAAATCAATAGTAGCCACTGGAATGGCCAATATTTTAACTGCCCAGGTATATTGTAGAATAAATACAAAATATTTGAGCAAAGACAATGCGACCAGTTTTAGTTTTAATACCTGTTTAATTTGTAATGGATTTAATTTTTTTAACCAGCCCTTATATTGCCGATTGTTAAAATAAATTGCAAAAGCAGCGAAGGTAATCAAGGGCATGGCCCATTTCAACCAAACTAAAAATGGTAAATTAAAAAACAAAGCAAGGGTGCCCATCCATAATGTAATCAATAACTGTGCATAAGATGCCCAAGCCATTTGGGCCACACCTTTTAATTTTGTTTCAGGCGCTAGAAATAAAATTCTGCCCACATAATCCCCCGATCTTACAGGGGTAAAAAAAGCAAACGCCTGACCTACCAATACACTTTTATAGGACTGAAGCACAGACATGGGATTTACGTCTTTCAGCACTTGCACCCATTTCACAGACTCTATTAAATAATTCAAAAAAAGTAAAATCAATAAAACACTCCATTCTGAAAAACTAATTTTTAAAAACTGCTCTTTTATCCCTGCTCCATATTTTTGCAAGTTATCGTTCGTGACTACTTTGTTGTAGATGGCCACTGCGCATATAATAAATAAAATAAAACCAATGGCTTTATTTGCGAAGGACAATATGCGTTTTGAAATGGGCGTTTTCATAAGGGGCAAAGTTCGGAATTTGAAATGATATCTGTAACTTTATTGTAGATGTCAAAAACACCCATTATTTTAGGAATTGATCCTGGTACACAAATATTAGGTTATGCTTTATTAAAAGGCGGCCCAAAACCAAGTTTAATTGCCATGGATGTTTTAAAATTGACCAAAGAAAAAGACATTTATGCTCGGCTACAAATGATTCATGCAAAAATCATTGAACTCATTGAAAACTATCAACCAGAGCATTTTGCTATCGAAGCCCCTTTTTTTGGAAAGAATGTACAAAGCATGCTCAAACTTGGACGCGCGCAAGGAGTAGCCATTGCGGCAGCCATGCAGTTTAAATTACCAGTGACCGAATATGCCCCTAAGAAAGTGAAGCAAGCCATTACAGGGAATGGCAATGCCGACAAAGAAATGATTTGGAAAATGTTGGAAAGAATTTTAGCCATAAAAAAGCAACCTAAATATTACGATGCTACCGATGCACTCGGGGTTGCACTTTGTCATCATTATCAAATTTCTGGTTTAACACTTCCCGCTGCTAAAATAGTTAAAGGGAAAAAGTCTTCAAAAAAAGCAAATAGCTGGGAATCCTTTCTTACAAAAAATCCGGATAGATTAAAAAAATAGCAGCGCAATAATTTTATTTTCTCTTGCCGCTTCCTTCCTTTCTAAAAAATTCAAGGCGCGTATTACTTCATTAAAGTTTACTTATAATTAATATTTGTATGGCTTTAAATTCCTCTGCAGTGAAAGAAAGTTTGGGTTGAGAAAATTCCATATCTACAGCAGCATTGATGGGTATTAGATGTACGTGTGCATGGGGCACTTCTAATCCCACTGTTGCCATCCCAACTCTATTGCAAGGAAAACTAGCAGCAATGGCATGTGCAATGGGTTTTGCAAATAACATCAGCTCACTTAAATAGGTATCGGGTAGGTCAAATATTTTGTCAACTTCAATTTTAGGCACAATTAAAGTATGTCCCTTTTGTAAAGGAAAAATATCTAAAAAAGCATAAAACTTTTCGGATTCAGCAATTTTATAAGAAGGAATCTCGCCATGGATGATTTTAGTAAAAATGGTCATGGCATTAAAATTTTTATATCGTTATATTATCAACCATAAATTTCATAACGCCATTGGGCGCTTGAATTTCGGCAATCTCTCCTACTTTCTTGCCCATCAATCCTTTTCCTATAGGGGAAGATGCAGAAATTTTACCCGCTTTTAAATCGGCTTCTTTTTCTCCCACTATTTGATACGTAATGGTTTTTTTAGTGGCCTGATTGGTCATAGTGACTTTAGTTAAGATGGTTACCTTACTAATATCAATCGTACTGGTATCTACAATTTTTGCATTGGAAATAGTGGCTTCCAATTGTTTAATTTTTGCCTCTAACATCCCTTGTGCTTCCTTGGCAGAATCATATTCAGCATTCTCTTTCAAGTCACCTTTTTCTCTTGCCTCTCCAATGGCCCTAGAGGCCGCAGGGCGATCTACCGACTTCATGTGCTGTAATTCTTCACGCATTTTATTAAAAGTCTCAATGGTCACGTATACTGTATTCTCGCTCATACCCTTAGTTTAGTTATAAAAAAAATACAACGCCACCTAGGTAGCGTTGCATGGTGTAAAGATATAAAATATTGCTTAAATAAGGTCTAATTTTTCTAGTACCACCAGCGCCATTTTATAGTAGGCCTCTTGGCTGTACCCTGCAATATGGGGGGTAAGTATAAAGTTTGGAAATGCTTGTAAATCAGTGAGTAAGGCCATTTCCTGATGGGTTAATTTGCTCAAGGGCTCGTTTTCCAATACATCTAAGCCGGCTCCTCTAATTTGATCATTTTGAAACGCTTTTAATAATGAGGCTGTATCTGTAACAGAACCCCTGCAAGTACTTATAAAATAAGGTCGCCTTACCAAACGATTAAAAAAAGCTTCGTTGGCATAATGCTTTGTAAGATGGGTCAAAGGAAGATGCAAACTGATTACATCCGCCTCGGCTTGTATCCATTCCAAACTAGCTGCTTTTATTTGATCTGTTTCAAAATTGGTTCTATAAATGTCATGCGCTAAAATTTGTACATCAAACCCAGACAACAGTTTTGCAAATGCAGTTCCAGTATTTCCAAATCCAATAATGCCCACCGTTTTTCCTGTGAGTTCATCTGCTCTATTGGCATCACGTATCCACTTTCCTGCTTGCACTTCTTTGTAAGCACTATGAATGTGATTCATTAAATTTAATAACAAACCTAAAGTATGCTCGCCCACCGTGGTTCTATTGCCTTCGGGGCTACTTACACATTTTATATTTTTCGAAGCAGCAAATGCTGTATCAATTAATTCCATGCCACTGCCAATGCGTCCAATCCACTTTAGTTGATTTGCTTTTTCTAAAATGGCTGCATCTATTTTTAAACGCGTAGTTACAATTATACCATGGGCGTTTGCTATTATTGCAGTTAAAGCTTCATAGGTAATTTCAGGTTCGTACAATAGCTCAAACCCTTTGTCTTGAAGGGTTTCCAAAAGGAATGAATGTACGGGGGCTGTTATGATTACTTGATTTGACATTTAAGGCGTATGCATTTTAAAAGTAAGTGCAGCAAAATCTTCTACGGTTAAATTTTCAGCCCTTTTGGTAAATAGTGGGTCCGTCAATTGTTCGGTTGTAAAATAAGGTTTTAATGGATTTCTTAGCATTTTTCTTCTTTGACCAAATGCCATTTTCACCAAATGAAAAAATGCTTTCTCTGATGTAAATGTAGGAAATGTTTTTTTTCTGGTAAGCTTTATCACGCCACTCATTACTTTTGGTGGGGGTGTAAAGGCAGTAGGTGGCACATCAAACAAATAAGTAACATCATAAAAAGCCTGTGTCAACACACTCAAAATACCATAGGCTTTGGAGTTGGGTTTTGCAGCAATACGTTCAGCCACTTCTTTTTGAAACATGCCTAACATCATGGGAACCTGCGCTCTCCATTCTAACACTTTGAAAACAATTTGCGTTGAAATATTGTATGGGAAATTACCCACTACCACAAATTCATTTTCAAAAGGAATGCCGGCTTCTAAAAAATCTGCTTCAATTAATTTACCCTGTAAATAAGGAAACTCTTTTAATAAAAAAGCAATCTTTTCTCTATCTAATTCTATGGCCTTGAAGGAGACTGTCGCTAGCTCATGAATGTGTTGCGTTAAAGCGCCCCCACCTGGCCCTACTTCCACCAATTGGGCAATGGGTTGTTCTAGCAATACAGCTTTCATATTTAAACATACTTGTGCGTCATTCAAAAAGTGTTGCCCAAGCGACTTTTTTAGGGTGTATTGCATGAGGCAAAGTTAGGTTTTTGTGCGTACTTTTGCTCCCTAATCAAAAGGATATGAACCCAGACATCAGAAAACCGATTATAGGCTTTACTTGTGGCGATTTAAATGGTATAGGAATTGAATTGATCCTAAAATCATTGTCTGATAGCCGCATCCTCGACTTTATTGTTCCTGTGGTTTTTGCTAATAATAAAAGCTTTAATTTTTATAAAAAAGGATTGCCCGAATTTGCCATCAATTTTGCTGCCGTTACCGACCTCTCCAAACTCAGTACCAAACAGGTTAACTTGGTAAATTGCTGGGAGGAAGAAGTAGCCATTACACCAGGGGAAATGACTGAACTAGGCGGAAAATATGCTTTGATATCTTTAGAAGCTGCAGTAGCTGCTTTAAAAAATAAGCAAATTGATGGTTTGGTTACTGCACCCATTCATAAAAAAAATATTCAGTCCCCCACTTTTAATTTTAGTGGACATACACCTTATTTGCAACATGCATTTGGGAATACAGAAAACCTAATGTTATTGGTAGCAGAAAATTTAAGAATGGCTTTGGTGACCGAACATGTAACCATTCAAGAAGTGGCAAAGCATATTACAAAAGATAAAATAAAACTAAAGCTAAATATACTGCATCAAAGTTTGAAAAAAGATTTTGGCATTGATACACCAAGAATTGCAGTATTGGCATTGAACCCACATGCAGGAGATGATGGCTTAATAGGCAAAGAAGAAATTGAAATTATCAAACCTGCGATTAAAGAAAGTAAACAACAAATGTTGGTCTACGGACCTTATTCTGCAGATGCTTTTTTTGCCAGAGGCGCCCATGAAAAATTCGATGGTGTACTTGCTATGTACCACGATCAAGGCTTGATACCATTTAAAGCATTGGCCTTTGGTGAAGGGGTTAATTTTACAGCTGGACTTCCTATTGTAAGAACCAGTCCCGACCATGGCACTGCCTTTGATATTGCTGGAAAAAATAAAGCCGACGCTGGCTCCTTTACGGCAAGTATATTTGAATGTGCAAGAATTATTCATGCTAGACAAGGCTATACCGATATGCGTTTAAACCCACTTAAGAAAATTAGTGCAAGAATGTTTGCAGGCGCAGTGGATGAAAGATTGTACGAAAACGAAGGCTAATCTATAGGACAAGCCTTCACTAATTCAGCAAGCAAAGGTCTTCCCCAATGTGGCAGTATGGTAAACGCTTCCTTCTGTGCATCAAAAATTGCTTTTGCTTTTTGAATCAATGGCATTGCATCTGCGCAACCTCCCCCAAATAAAGAAGGCATTTTATAAAGTATATTGGCTTTTAAAATATAAGGTCTCGGATTATTTTTATTCGAAGCCATGGCTTGTTCTAATGGCTTGTTAATTTTAGCTTCATAAGCCTTCCATCTAAAGACAGGGCTTACCGACATTTTAGCACTATACACTAAACTCTCTAGACAAAGTACTTCATCACTATTGTGTTTTGATTTAGTAGCATTAAGCCATTGGATAGCTTCATCTGCAAGTGCATCTGCATTGCCCATCTTCTTCAAAGCCATTCTAGCCTTGATAATACTTGCATAATAAGCAGGCAACCATTCATTGGGTGCTTGCTTGGACAATTCTTCCATTTTCGAAAAAACTAATACGTAGTTTTCCTTTGTTTGGCTTTTATCAAAAAGCTGAACAGCGACTTCTAAGTTTTTTGAATAACTATTAGTTTGAGACTGTCCATTAAGAACGCAAATAAAAAAAAGTAAAATGCAAAAAAATTTGCGCATTGTTAAAATATATTATTAGGTATCCCTTGGTTAATCGTATACTTAGAATAAGTTATTTCAATAGTCCCTTTTTTATTTTTAAGCGCTTTTTGTTTAGCAGTAGGGTCTTCGTCTCCAAATTCTAAAGTTATACCATTAGGCAATTTATAATCTTTGGTGTTAAAACTAAAAATAATTTTACTAGCAAGGCCTTGTTTGGAATATTCACCATACTGCATCGTAATTTCATAACTACCATTTTCCTTTGTAGTAGTGGCAGTCTTGTATACCAAGGCTTCTATAGGATCAATCCATAAAGTAGAAATAACCCAGTCTAGATTATCGTCTGTTGGGATTAACTTTATCACCTTTAAATTTTTACCATTTAAAACCTGATTGCCTGCCGGTATAGTGGTATACTGCTTTGTATTTAGTAAGGTATTAATAGTAAGAGAAACCCCGCCTCTAGGCAACAAAGAAATACCCCCTTCTTTTTTAACTTTTAATAAATTGGGCTTTTTAAAATACACTTTTACTTTACCTAATGAGGCTTTGATAAAAGCAACATCTGTTTTCATTACCCCTTCAGCAACATAGTCGTTTACCTGCGCTAGCTTTTGACTTACTTTTTCTATTAAAGGGTCGGTCTGTGCCATCAGATTCACCGATAAAAATAACGGGAAGACGAAAGCTAAAAAGTAACATACAATATTTTTATATTTTTTTGGTTGCATCTTAACTGAGTATGTCTTTTTTCTTAATAATAATAACAGAGGCTGTTACAAATAAAATAATATGTAATGTTAATACCAATAAAGAGGTTTTTATTTTAGCAATATTTAAAATACTTCCTCTAATGGCTTCATTATTTAGATTCACTTTAATATCGAAAAATTCTTTCCAATTGTTCATATGCGTGGTAAATAAATAGGGCTTCACAACATTGAATAAAGGAATATTTAAAGTACTTAAAATAGTAAAAAATACAATGGCGCTCATAGTGCCTACAATAGGGCCAATGGAATTACTAGATAAACTTGACATTAAAAAACCAAGGCTAGTAACCGTTAACAAAGCAAAACTTGCAAAAATAAAGGCGCCCACATATCTCCACAGCACATCTCCTTGTTCAATAAGGACCACATAATTTGATTTCATTAAAAACAAATCGTCTGTTCCAAAAATCCACATACTTACAAAAAGCGCTAAAAAGGCCAACCATATTAATAGTAAAATGGTATAGATGCTAGCTGCTATAAATTTAGCCAACACCCAATGCGTTCTACTATAAGGCGTACTAAATAACAAACGCAAGGTGCCTAAATTGGCTTCTCCCGAAATCATATCCGCCGCAATCAATGCTACCAATAAGGGAACGTGCACCAATAACAATTGTAATAAAATATAACATATCAAATAGCCATTTAATACTTTACCATCAACGGTTAAGGTATCATTGATGTCTTTCATTAAAAATGCTGCATAGGAATTACCATCCATCTTTAATCCCAACTGAATCACTACAATCAGTGCCGCTATGGCTCCAAAAGCAATATAAGTTCTAGGCCTTCTGAATATTTTATACAATTCTACTTGAATGAGCGACCACATAATTAAGCGTTTGATGTAATTTGTAAAAAATAATCTTCCAAAGCATTTTTACTCTCAATAGCCAATAATGCCACTCCAGCTTTGATCAGCGTTTCGTTCAATAAAGGAATTTCATAAGTGGGTATTTTTAAAAATATTCCCTCTTTTCTTGGCAATAAATAGTTGCTAAAACTACTTGCCACAATTACTTGTAGTGTACCCGCATCATTCATTGTTTTTATTTGTACAATTCTTTTCTGCGGGTCAAGCAGTTCTTTGGTATTCCCTTCCACCATTTTTTTACCTTGATGAATGATTAAAATTTGATGGGCTAATTGTTCAATTTCTGAAAGTAAATGGGAAGAAACAAAAACCGTTTTGCCTTCGTCTTTTGCTAAATACTGAATCAGCGCGCGAATGTCTGCAATGCCCTGCGGATCGAGTCCATTAGTAGGCTCATCTAAAATAATTAAACTTGGATTGTGCACTAAGGCAATGGCAATGCCCAATCTTTGTTTCATGCCCAATGAAAAAGTTTGTACTTTATCTTGAGCACGACCAGCCAAACCTACTTTTTCTAAAGTATCTAAAATCCTGCCTGATGCTATTTTTTGCTTCCTCACTTTTGCAAACAATTGCAAATGTTCTGTGGCACTTAAATAAGGATACAAATCGGGCCTTTCAATAATGGCCCCAACTTGCTCTAAAATTTCCGCTCTGTTTTTTTGTATCGATTGCCCAAAGATTTCAATGCTGCCATGACTGGGATGGATCAGAGAAAGCAACATGCGTATGGTGGTGCTTTTCCCAGACCCGTTTTGGCCTAAAAAGCCAAAGACCTGCCCTGCTTGTACCTCAAAGCTTAGGTCATCCACAGCTTTCAGGTTTCCAAATTGCTTGCTAATATGTTGAACTTTGATCAGTGACATACTCTATTAACAAAAAACCCCGAACATAGTTCGAGGTTTTATATCAATTTAATATTAACGAATACTACTTGTATTGAGGAATGATGCTATTGGCCAAATCTACCATTTGCTTCAGTCCATCTTCAGGCAAATTGCCTTTCTTAAACTCAGCTAGTACATTGGGTAATTTGTTGCTCATCTCTAATAAGAAATGGGCTTCAAATTCTTTTACCTTACGAACGGCTACCTCTTTCAATAAGCCATTGGTACCTAAGTAAATAATGGCTACTTGTTTCTCTACTGAGAATGGGGCGTATTGGGCTTGTTTTAAAATTTCCACGTTTCTAGCACCTTTGTCAATTACCGATTTAGTAGCAGCATCTAAGTCACCACCAAATTTTGAGAAAGCTTCCAACTCACGGTATAAGGCTTGGTCCAATTTTAAAGTACCAGATACTTTTTTCATGGATTTGATTTGCGCATTACCACCCACACGACTTACAGAAATACCTACGTTAATCGCTGGACGAATTCCCGCGTTAAACAAGTTACCCTCTAAGAATATTTGTCCGTCGGTAATAGAAATTACGTTGGTTGGAATGTATGCAGAAACGTCACCCGCCTGTGTTTCAATGATTGGTAAGGCGGTTAAAGATCCACCCCCTTTTACCAAATGCTTGATAGAGTCAGGCAAATCGTTCATGTTCTTTGCTACTTCATCATTCGCAATAACTTTTGCAGCACGCTCTAGTAAACGACTGTGCAAATAGAATACATCACCAGGATAGGCTTCACGTCCTGGAGGGCGACGTAATAATAAAGAAACCTCACGATAAGCCACCGCTTGCTTAGATAAATCATCATAAACAATTAATGCTGGACGACCCGTATCACGGAAGAACTCTCCAATGGCTGCACCAGCAAATGGAGCGTAGAATTGAAGTGGAGCAGGATCAGCTGCTGGAGCCGCTACAATAATGGTATAAGCCATTGCACCATTGTCTTCTAATGTTTTCATAACCCCTGCAATGGTAGACGCTTTTTGACCAATCGCTACGTAAATACAGTAAACTGTTTTACCTGCATCGTAAAATTCTTTTTGATTGATGATGGTATCCACACAAATTGCAGTTTTACCAGTTTGACGGTCGCCAATGACTAACTCACGTTGTCCACGTCCAATAGGAATCATCGCATCAATAGCTTTGATACCTGTTTGTAATGGTTCTTTCACTGGCTCACGGAAAATTACCCCGGGTGCTTTACGCTCCAATGGCATTTCATACAATTCACCTTTAATAGGACCCTTGCCATCGATAGGCTCACCTAATGTATTGATAACACGACCTGCAAGACCATCTCCTACTTTAATAGAAGCAATCTCTCCCGTTCTTTTTACTTTATTTCCTTCTTTGATACCCTTGCTATCACCCATCAATACCACACCCACATTGTCTTCTTCAAGGTTAAGCGCGATGGCTTTAGTACCATTCTCAAATTCAACTAGCTCACCACTTCTAACACCATTCAAACCATATACACGGGCAATACCATCACCCACTTGCAATACAGTTCCTACTTCTTCTAAATCCGCTGTAGCATTAAAGTTGCTTAATTGTTGTCTAAGAATCGCCGAAATTTCATCTGGTTTAATGTCCGCCATAACAGTCTATTTTAATGTATGATTATTTATATTTTACTAATGAACTCGTTGTTCAAAAATTGTTTTTTAATGTCTCTTAAATCTCTAGCAATACTAGCGTCTACTAAATTATTATTAAACTCAAGTACAAATCCACCAATTAAACTTTCGTCTGTTTTAGTAGTCAATTCAACAGTGGCAAAATTGGTTTCTGATTTTACTTTATTTTCAATTGATTTTTTTACTTCCGCACTTAGATCTACTGCTGTAGTCAAGGTTACTTGATGGATGCCTTTGATGGTATTGTATTGTTCAATAAAAGCGGTTGCCATTTCGGGTAATTCGCTTTCACGTCCTTTCTTTACCAATAATACCATAAAAGAATTAGACAACAAGCCTACTTTGTTTTTAAAAATTTCTGCAAGGATGCTGTTCTTTTGATCGGCTTTGATAATGGGGCTGCGCAACACATTCACCAACTCACTGCTTGCTTGACAAACCGCTTGCAGGTATTTCATGTCTGCATACACCGCTTCTAATTGACCTTGCTCTGTAGCTAAATCCAATAAACTTTTTGCGTACCTACCTGCTAATCTTGCGTTGGCCATTTTTTAAAATTTAATTTAACTTAACTCCGTCTGCTAATTGTTGAATGTACTTTTCTTGTTCTGCTTTGTTAGACAATTCTTTACGCAACACTTTTTCTGCAACTTCTACCACCAAAGAACCTACTTGATTCTTTACCTCGGTTAAAGCTGCATTTTTTTGTTGGGTAATGGCTACTTGCGCATCTGCTACAATTCTTTCATATTCTGCTTTCGCTTTGTCTTTTGCTTCCGCCACCATTTTCTCAGAAGCTTCTTTGGCTTCTTTGATTAAAGTTGCTCTTTCTTCACGTGCTTTTGCTAATAAGGCTTCATTCTCGTTTTTCATCGCAGATAAATCTGCTTTCATTTGGTCGGCTTTTGCCAAAGAATCCTCGATGCCCTTCTCTCTATCAGAGATGGCTTTCAACATTGGCTTCCAAGCAAACTTGCCCAATACAACCAATAGTCCAATAAAGGCAACAGTGTTCCAAAATACCAATCCGATATCTGGCAATACTAATGGGTTTATTTCTAAAAACATAATCCTTAATTTATCTTAATGATTTAAAATCTTTTATCTAAAATCTTTTCTTTTTAAAAACGCTTTGTTTAAAAATTATAGGCCCTTCGCCCTGTGCTAGGGCCTATAATGCTTTTGGAAATCTTTTGATAGATTATCCGTTCCCCAATAGGGCAACCACCACCGCAAATAAGGCTACGGCCTCAACGAAGGCAGCCATTACGATCATGTTAGAACGAATATCATTCACTGCTTCTGGTTGACGAGCAATACTTTCTACCGCTCCTTTACCAATTAGACCGATGCCAATTCCAGCACCGATAGCAGCTAATCCAGCGCCGATTGCGGCAACACTTCCTACTACCATTTTTTTACGTTTTAATTGTTATTGAAAAAAAAATTTATAAATATTATTAATGATGTGCTAATTCATTGGCTGCATGCTCATGATGGTCGTGGTGCGCTTCTTCTGAAGCCATTCCAATATACATGGCAGTAAGCATGGTGAAGATATAAGCTTGAAGAAAGGCTACTAACAATTCTATCAAGAAAATAAAAATTACAAAAGGTACAGCCACCGCAGCAGCGTATACTGTTTTGAAAATGAAAATCAAACAAACCAAACTCAATACCAAAATATGACCCGCTGTGATGTTCGCAAACAATCGGATCATTAATGAAATAGGTTTATTGAACACCCCAATTAATTCAATAGGGGCTAAAAATAATTTCATAGACCAATGCATGCCTGGCATCCAAAAAATATGCTCCCAGTAATTTTTATTAGAACTTAAGTTAACCACTACAAAAACACAAACGGCTAAAGTCATGGTGAAAGCAATATTGCCACTCACATTGGCTCCACCTGGGAATAAAGGAATAAGACCTAAAAAGTTATTCGTTAATATTAAAAAGAAAATAGTCAATAAGAAAGGCATGTACTTAGCATAACGCTTCGCACCAATATTAGGAAGGGCAATTTCATCTCTTACAAATAATACAATGGGCTCCATAAAAGATTGTAATCCTTTTGGTGCAGAGGTAATACCTGTTTTCTTGTAAGCGCTAGCTGCAGTTAAAATTACCAATAACAAAATAATTACAGATATAAATAAACTAGCGACATTCTTCGTTATAGAAAAATCCCATAATTTTTTACTAGCCGCAGCATCTACTTCGCCTGCAGCATTCACAATTTTAGTTTTGCCTGCTACCAATTTGTAATCAAATTTTCCTTTGTAGACTACTGGCTCATGGTGTTCATCTACCAATTTAGCAGAAGAAAAAACTTCCAAACCTTGTGGCGTATATAAAATAACAGGTAAGGAAATGGTTTTATCTCCCCACAAATGCCAGCTGTGGTCATCCTTAATGTGTTCCAAAATGGTTTCGGTAACATTAAAACTACCTTCTTGTTTTGCTTCTGTTTTTTCAGCAGCAAATGAACTCATTGTATTGAACAAGAAAATTAGGCCGAAACTTACTGCCAATAAAGGTTTAATGCGATTAAGGACCATACTTATTTGAAAATTTGCTGCAAAGATAAGAAGAAAGCCTTTGAATCTGCATAAATTTCAAGAGAAATTGAGCCGAAATATCGAAAATAAAAAAAGTTGTAATTATTTGACTACCAATGAATTAAAAGAATTAGGAAGATTTCTTTTGTTCAAATTGCATTTCGTTCAATGTCGCATAAAGTCCCCCATGTTCCAAGAGCTCAACATGGGTGCCCATTTCTTTGATTTGCCCCTTATCTAATACAATAATTTTATTGGCTTTGCGAATGGTAGAAAGTCGGTGTGCAATGACGATAGAAGTTCTTCCTTTGATTAAAGTATCTATTGCACGTTCTATTAACTGCTCGCTTTCGGTATCTATTGATGAAGTGGCTTCGTCTAAAATTAATATAGATGGATTGTACAACAAAGCACGTATAAAACTTAACAATTGTCTTTGACCTAAACTTAAAGTAGCCCCTCTTTCCATTACTTGATAATCATACCCGCCTGGCAATTGTAAAATAAAATCATGCATGCCAATCATTTTAGCGGCTTCGTAAACTTGCTCTTTGCGAATGTCTTTATTGCGCAATGTGATATTGTCTAATATAGATCCTGAAAATAAAAAAACATCTTGCAAAACTACGCCGACAGAAGCCCTTAATCGATCCAAAGAATAATTTTCAATGGGCTGATCGTCTAATAAAATATTTCCAGATTGATATGGATACAATCTATTTAAAATACTAATGACGGAAGTCTTACCACTTCCAGTGGATCCTACCAGCGCAACCGTAGTGCCTGCTTCCACATGAAAACTTAAATTATTTAAAACCCAATTGGGTTCATTGTATGCAAAACAAACTTCTTTAAATTCTATTTTTCCTTGGATATGCACTGGTGCATAAGTGCCTTCGTTCAAAGTAACGTCTTCGTTGTCTAATACTTTAAAAACGCGCTCCGCCGCTACCATCCCCATTTGTAGCACATTGAATTTATCTGCAATCATTCTTAATGGTCTAAAAATTTGATTTAAAAATAGTATGAATGCTACTAATAGTCCTGCATCTAAAGACCGATCAGCTACCCACCATACAATTAAACCTATACTCAAAGCCAATACCACTTCCACTACAGGAAAGAATACGGAGTAGGCAAAAATGGCTTTAATATTGGCTGCCTTGTGCGACTCATTGATTTTTGAAAATTTTTGCATTTCTTTTTCTTCTGCCGAAAAAGCTTGTACTACTTGCATCCCAGAAATATGTTCTTGTACAAAAGCATTCAATGCTGCCACTGCATTTCTAACTTGATTGAAACTTTTATTAACGCTTTCTTTAAAAAAATAAGTAGCTACCAACATAATTGGAAATGGAATTAGACAAATCAAAGTCAATTTCCAATCTATCACAATCATCGTAGTGAGCGTTACAATAATCGTTAACAAGTCGGCAAGAATGGGAATCAAACCATCCGAAAAAATATCATTGATGCTCTCAATATCATTGATGGTTCTAGTGGTTAAGGTTCCAATGGGTGTTTTATCAAATTGACGCATTTCCCAATGCATAATTTTATGGTACACTTTATTTCTTAAATCTCTAATAACTTGTTGCCCCAGCCAAGCCATGCCAAAAGTAAAAAAGAACCTTACTAAGGTTTCAAATAAAATAAATACCACCTGAAAAAGCGAAATGGATAAAATAAGTTGAATGGCAGAATCAAATGCATTGTTTGGAAGTACCCAGTGCACCCATTGCGGCAAATTCATTGCTTTCCCAATGGCCGCATTCACGGTAGCTTGAATTAAATAAGGTCGAATGGGGGTAGAAAAAGCCAAAACAATAGACAAGAATACATTGGTCCAAAAGATGAAGCGATAAGGCTTCACAAAGGAAAAGACTCTTCTTAAAATAGAACCTTTAAATATTTTTTTAGGCTGGGTCGACGGCATACGAGTTCAAAGTTACACTATCTCTTTGTTCTTTGTAAAAATCCTAGCCCTTTTACGTATTTTCGTAGTAAGATGGAGCTAATTGACTTATATAATAACCCTGCCATTGTTCCCAAATACAATCTGGATGACGAACAAGAAAAAAAAGAAATTGTTCGACACTATAGAGCATTGCTCAGAAGCTTAAGACCCAAATTAAAAAAAGGAGACAGAGAATTATTAAGAACTGCTTTTGAGATGGCCGCCAATGCGCATAAAACCATGCGTAGAAAAAGTGGCGAGCCTTATATTTTGCATCCCATCGCAGTGGCCATGATATGTGTAGATGAAATAGGGTTGGGTGTGAGAAGTACCATTTGTGCATTATTACATGATACAGTTGAGGATACAGATATTGCGTTGGATGATATTAGTAGCGAATTTGGAAATGAGATTGCTAAAATTGTGGATGGTTTAACAAAGATCTCCACCATCATGGACGCCAACAGCAGTCAACAAGCAGAGAATTTTAAAAAAATATTACTTACGTTGACAGATGATCCTAGAGTTATCTTAATCAAATTGGCCGATCGATTGCACAATATGCGCACTTTGGATGCCATGAAACATGAAAAGCAATTGAAGATTGCTTCAGAAACCATTTGGGTGTATGCTCCATTGGCACATCGAATGGGTTTGTACAATTTGAAAACCGAGTTGGAAGATTTGTCCATGAAATACATGGAACCGGATATCTATAAAGAAATTGCAAAAAAATTAGCCGAAACAAAAAGAGAAAGGAACAAATACATCAATGAATTTATTCGTCCATTAAAGGAAAAGTTAACCAATGCCGAATTTGAATTTGAAATTCAAGGCCGACCTAAAAGCATTCATTCCATTTGGAATAAAATAAAAAAGAAAGGGGTGATTTTTGAGGAAGTGTATGATCTTTTTGCCATTAGGGTCATTATTGATGTTCCTTTAGAAAAAGAAAAAGAAGATTGTTGGAAAGTGTATTCTTTAATCACTGATGAATACCTCCCCTCTCCCGAAAGATTAAGAGATTGGTTGAGCAATCCGAAAAACAATGGATACGAGGCTTTGCACACTACGGTAATGGGCCCACAAGGAAAATGGGTGGAAGTGCAGATTAGAACAAAGCGCATGAATGAGATTGCCGAAAAAGGTTTGGCTGCTCATTTTAAATACAAAGAAGGTTCTCAAAATGAAGACCGATTTGATAAATGGTTTGTGCAAATTAGAGAAGCCTTGGGGAATCAGCAAGCAGATGGCATTGATTTTTTACAAGATTTTAAGACCTCTTTTTTAGCAGAAGAAATTTATGTGTATACGCCAAAAGGCGATGTTAAAATGTTACCCATCAATAGCTCTGCTTTGGATTTTGCATTTTTTATACATACAGCAATAGGTTCAAAATGTATCGGCGCTAAAGTGAATCATAAATTGGTACCCATTAGCCATAAACTAAGAAGTGGCGACCAAATTGAAATCATTACCAGCAACAAACAAAAGCCTTCCGAAGACTGGTTGCAAAATGTAGTTACGGCCAAAGCAAAGAATAGCATTAAAGATGCATTAAGAGAAGAAAAGAAACATATTTCAGAAGAAGGCAAATATACCTTACAAAGAAAGTTGGAAAGTATTGGGGCTGTATACAATACCTACAATATTGATCAAGTGATGAACTATTATAAATTAACCAGTCATTTAGATTTGTTGTTTAGAATAGCTACCAAAAATATAGATCTGAAGGAATTGAAATTGTTTCAGGTAATAGGAGAAAAAATTGAAGCACCTAAACCTGTGGTTTTGCCCGCGGAAGGCATCCAAGAAACCAATAGCAACAAACAAATTCCTAAAAAAGATTCTGAATTAATCATATTTGGCGAATCGAGTGATAAAATTAAATACAGTTTGGGCAAATGCTGCAATCCCATTCCCGGAGACGATGTTTTTGGATTTGTAAGTACCGCCAAAGGATTGATTATACACAGAACCAATTGCCCCAATGCCACACAATTACTTGCCAATTATGGACATAGAGTGGTGAAAACCAAATGGGCTAAAAATAAAGAAATCTCCTTCCTAACAGGTCTTCGTATTTTGGGCATGGATGATGTTGGAATTGTGAATAAAATTACCCATATCATCAGCGGGGAGCTGAAAATTAATATAAGTGCATTAACCATTGAATCTAAGGAAGGTCTATTTGAAGGTACCATCAAAGTGTATGTGCACGACAAAGATGAATTTGAGGAATTGGTGCATAAAATTAGATCCTTAGAGGGCATTCAACAGGTGAGCCGTTTTGACACAGAAGCTGTGTAAAAATAAGCAGCAATTATTCTTGCTTTAAATAGGTAATCAACATTTCAAGACTTATTTTTGTTGTCTCAAATACAAAATTATGGTAGATGTAATATTAGGACTTCAATGGGGTGACGAAGGAAAAGGGAAAATTGTGGATTATTTTGCACCAAATTATGACATCATTGCGCGTTTTCAAGGAGGCCCAAATGCAGGCCACACTTTGTATGTGAATGGAACTAAAATGGTTTTACATCAAATACCTTCTGGAATATTTCATCAAGATAAAATAAATATAATTGGCAACGGGGTGGTGCTTGATCCAGTTACTTTAAAAAAAGAATGCGATGCGGTTGCAGCCATGGGCGTGGATGTAAAAAAGAATTTATTTATCTCTGAGAGAACCAATATTATTATTCCAACACATCGTGCTTTAGACAAGGCCTCTGAATTGGCCAAAGGGGAAAGCAAGATAGGCTCTACTTTAAAAGGTATAGGGCCAGCTTATATGGACAAAACTGGACGCAATGCTTTAAGAGTAGGCGATTTATTGAATAAGAATTTTATTAGCAAGTACATCACATTGCGCATGAAGCATCAGAAAATTCTGGACAGTTTCAATTTCAACGAAGACATCAGCGAAATGGAAAATGAATTTTTTGAAGCATTGGAGTTTTTAAAAACCATGAACATCATCAATTGCGAATATTTTATTAATGATCAAATTTCTAAAGGAAAGAAAGTATTGGCCGAAGGTGCGCAGGGTTCCATGTTAGACATTGATTTTGGTACCTTCCCTTTTGTCACTTCTTCTAATACCATTTCGGCAGGTGTATGCACCGGCTTAGGCATCGCCCCTAAACTAATCAATGAAGTATTTGGAATAACTAAAGCCTATTGCACTAGGGTTGGAAGCGGCCCTTTTCCAACTGAATTAAATGATGCCACTGGTGAAGAACTAAGAAAACTAGGAAGTGAGTTTGGGGCTACCACTGGACGCCCACGTCGATGTGGTTGGATTGACCTAGTCGCTTTAAAATATACCTGCATGATCAATGGTGTAACACAAATTATTATGACCAAGGCAGATATTTTAGATAGTTTTAAATCCTTAGAATTGGGTATTGCCTATGAAATGGAAGGAAAAAAAATTGATTATGTTCCATTTCAATTGGTTGGTACACCCGTAGCGCCTGTTTGGAAACAAATGGATGGCTGGAATACAGATACCACTAAAATGAAGCAAGACAAAGAATTACCTGCTACGATGAAGACATATATTAAATTTATAAATGAATACCTTGGTGTGCCGATTAAATATGTTTCTAATGGACCAGGTAGAGACCAAATTGTACCTATTTAATTTAATAATAGGTTTAGCTCATTTCTTAAAAAGCTTAGATAAATTTCTTTACACTTTTTTTAAAAAAAAGACATTTTTTTTTGGTAAATACAATTTTCAGTTGAAATTTTACACTGTTAATAGTCGACAACTTTATGGCAATTAAATCTTTAAAAGAAAAAAAGTCTACCACCCCAAAAAGTGGAATAGAAAAATCGAGCAAAGCCGATGCTAAGCCAAGTAAGAAAAAAGATTTGGATGAAGATGATGTGGACGATGAAGAAATAAATGATGATTGGGAGAAAGAAGATGACGATACCAATTGGGATCCAGATTTTGAAGAATTTGATATGCCAAAAAAGTCTTCCAAAAAACCTGGTAAATTTAAAGTTGCCGAAGAGGAGGATGATTTTTCTTTGAATGATGATTTCAAAGAACTAGAAGAAGATGATTTGTTTGATGATAAAGATGAATTAGACGATTACTAAAACCTCCTATTGCTTTGAGGACATTGCTTTTTCAGCAAAGCACAACAATCCTGTTTCATTGAATTCACTACTCATTACTTGCAAACCAAAAGGCATGCCATTGCTGTGTTTAAATAAAGGGATAGAGATGGCAGGTATGCCCACTAAATTGGCATACACCGTATAAATATCAGCTAAAAACATTTCAGTGGGGGTATGGTTATTTGCGCCCAATTTAAATGCAGTGGTGGGCACGGTAGGTGAAACCAAAATAGCATAGGTGGAAAAAAGTTTTGTAGTTAGGTCCACTAATTTTTGTCGTACTTGTTGTGCTTTGGTAAAGTAGGCATCAAAATAACCTGCGCTTAAAACAAAAGTACCTAATAAAATTCTTCTTTGCACTTCATCGCCAAATCCTTCAGTCCTTGATTTTTTATACAATTCTGTAAGATCGCCCAAAGCATCCTTGGTTCTGTGACCAAACTTGATGCCATCAAATCTTGACAAATTGCTAGAAGCCTCTGCAGTAGTTAAAACATAATAAGTAGGCACCAAATAGGTAAGCAAAGAAAAGTCGATGGCTTCTACCGTATACCCTTCCTGTTTTAGCTTTTCTAAATACCTGATGATCGTTGATTTGATTTCAGGGTCTAAACCAGGATGTTCTAAAGTTTCTTTAAAATAGGCAATTTTTTTAGGCGCTGCCTGTTGATGGATTGCTTCACTGTAGGCAGGCACTGCTTTATTTGAAACAGTACTATCAAATGCATCTGCTCCAGCCATTACTTCTAATACAATTGCCACATCCGCTACTGTATTAGAAAAAATACCAATTTGATCAAAGGAAGAAGCATAGGCAATCAATCCATAACGTGAAATACGACCATAACTTGGTTTAAGTCCTATGACACCACAAAAATCAGCAGGTTGCCTTACAGAACCACCTGTATCAGAGCCAATACTAATCATACATAGTTGAGCTTGTATGGAAACAGCCGACCCTCCAGAAGAACCCCCTGGTACCCTAGTGTTGTCCAATGCATTTTTCACAGGACCATAGGCAGAATTTTCATTACTACTGCCCATGGCAAATTCATCGCAGTTTTGACGACCAATAATGATGGCGCCTTCGTCCACTAATTTTTGAACTGCTGTCGCAGAATAAACTGCAGTATAATTTTCTAGAATTTTAGAGGCGGCACTAACTTTATGGTCCTTGTAACAAAGTACATCTTTAATGCCCACTACTACTCCATGCAATTTACCCAAAGGGGCTCCTTGTTTACGCGCTGCATCTAAAGCATTCGCAGTGGCCATTGCTTCTTCTGAAAAAATTTCGAGGAAGGCATTTAAATTTTGATGTTGCTTGATTTGATTCAGGTAAAATTCTACCGCCTGAATACAAGTTACTTGCTCAGCAATTAATGTAGTATGATAGTCTTTGATTGATTGAAACCGAAACAAAGTCTAAGGTGTTAAAATGTAAAAAAAGAACCTAAACAAAATACTAAGAAGGCTTTTCGTCTTTTTCTTTAATCCCTTCTTCGATTTCTTTTTTCACGTTATTTTTTGCATCGTTGAATTCACGGATACCCTTACCCAATCCACGCATAAATTCAGGGATTTTTCTTCCGCCAAACATTACTAAAATAACCACACCGATAATTAATAATTCTTGAAATCCTAAGTTGCCCATAATAATAAATTTAGAAGTTTAAAGATAAGGTAATTATAAAACAGAATTCGAATATTTATATGAATTAAGCCAATATAAAGCTAAAAAATAAGCTCAAAAAAAAGTCCCGTTGCTATTGCTAGTACGGGACTTTATATCAATTAAGTTTAAATAAGCTTGATTAGAATCTTTTTTCCTTGATACGTGCGCTCTTACCGCTTCTATCGCGTAAGTAGTACAATTTAGCGCGACGTACTTTACCAGACTTGTTCAACAAAATACCATCGATATTTGGTGACAAGAAAGGGAATAAACGCTCTACACCAACACCATCAGAGATTTTACGCACTGTGAAAGAGGCGGTTGCGCCAGTTCCTTGTGTTTTGATTACATCACCACGGAAACTTTGGATACGTTCTTTACCACCCTCAACTATCTTATAGTTTACGGTAATATTATCACCAGCTTTGAAGGCTGGATAGTCTTTTTTTGCGGTCAATTGCTCGTGTACAAATTTTACTGCTTCGCTCATAATACATTGTTTTTGCGGACGGCAAAGGTAGGAGAACCCAGCTTACCATCCAAATTATTTGAATCAAAATTAAATACCAGCCTATCTGGCAATGTTTACAGCCCTTTTTTCACGTATTACGGTTACTTTAATCTGACCAGGATAGGTCATTTCGGTCTGTATTTTCTGTGCAATGTCAAAGCTCAATTGATCTGAGGTTTGATCGGAGACTTTTTCAGCTTCCACAATCACCCTTAATTCACGTCCAGCTTGAATGGCATAAGCTTTTTCTACCCCCTGATAATTCATGGCCAAATTTTCTAAGTCCTTGATTCTCTGAATGTATTGTTGCATAATTTCTCTTCTAGCACCGGGTCTTGCGCCGCTGATGGCGTCACAAGCTTGTATGATAGGAGAAATTACATATTGCATTTCCATCTCGTCATGGTGGGCTCCAATGGCATTCACTACCGCTGGATTTTCACCGTATTTTTCAGCCAATTTAGCCCCTAATAAAGCGTGACTCAACTCGGTTTCCTCATCAGGTACTTTACCAATATCATGCAGCAAACCAGCACGCTTGGCCAATTTGGGATTGATGCCCAATTCAGCAGCCATGATGCCACATAAATTAGCAGTTTCCCTGCTGTGCATTAATAAGTTTTGACCATAAGAAGATCGGAACCTCATTTTTCCAATGATACGAATCAACTCTTTATGTAAACCATGAATGCCTAATTCAATAACAGTTCTTTCGCCAATCTCTGCAATTTGCTCTTCTAATTGACGACGTGTTTTATCTACCACTTCTTCGATACGTGCTGGATGAATTCTTCCATCGGCCACCAAACGTTGCAAACTTAAACGGGCAATTTCACGACGCAATGGATCAAATGAAGAAAGTAAGATGGCTTCTGGCGTATCATCCACAATTAAATCTACCCCTGTAGCTGCTTCAATAGCACGAATGTTTCTACCCTCCCTACCAATGATTTGCCCTTTCATTTCATCCGATTCCAAATTAAATACAGTCACTGTATTTTCAATGGCTACTTCGGCAGCAGTTCTTTGAATAGATTGAATGATTATTTTTTTCGCTTCCTTATTCGCTTTTTGTTTAGCGTCTTCGATAATTTCTTGTTGTAAAACCAAAGCTTGAGTTTGTGCTTCATGTTTCAAGCTTTCAATTAATTGTTGCTTGGCATCTTCTGCACTTAAATTGGCGATCTTTTCTAAACGACGAATGTGTTCTTCTTGATGCTTCTCTAATTCGGAACGTTTTACATTCACTAAATCTATTTCACGATTTAGTTTTTCTTTAATAACGTCATTGTCTTTTACTTGCTTATCAATAGCAGCTTCCTTTTGATTGATAGTAAGCTCTTTTTGCTTAATTCTATTTTCAGCTTCTCCAATCTTTTTATTTTTTTCAAGTAAATCACGGTCGTATTCCGACTTCAATTGCACAAAACGTTCCTTAGCCTCTAATTGCTTTTCCTTTTTAATGGTCTCAGCCCTAAGTTCAGTTTCTTTTAAAATGTTGGCCGCTTGTGCCTCTGCTTCTTCAATTTGCTTTTTTGTATTACGGGCAAAAACCAGTTTGCCTATAATTAAGCCCCCCACCAAGGAACTTGCTCCTATGATGGCAAATAATATTGTTTGGTCCATTGTTTAAATCTTGTTGTTTTAAAAAAATCATACTCCCCTTTTTCGTTGGTAATGAGGTTACTACATTAATCCTATATTATGTATTCATCATGACAAGTCACTTATAGATAGCTTCTTTTCTACCTTCTACTACAAGATGACGTATTATGATTATCTATAATGCGTCAAAGGTTCCGAAACGAAGATAATCAATTAATGTAAAGAATAGCCCTAGGGGGTTGTTTTATGTGGCAGAAATTGCCTTTTCAATGGCAGCCGTAAATCCATCAATTTGATTTTGAACAGCTTCTAATTCATACAGGTTTTGTCCTGTTTGTTGTTGTTCGGTAGTAAACCATAATAAAACCATCGAAATATAGTCTTGCATGTCTTTGCCCGCATAGGCATTTTTGAACTCCACCATTTTCTGATTGATCAGATGTGCAGTTTTACGAACCGCTTCTTCATCTTTAGGGGCAATCTTTACCCTGTAAGAGCGATCTGCAATGGTAATATTGACAGGTATTAATTCCTCATTTTGGGACATGGCTAAGGATTCAAATTTTTAATATTGGCATCTATCTCTTTAATGTATTGATCTATTTGCTTTACCAATTTTTCTTTTTCACTTGGATCCATATGGGCTTTGTTCAGCATGGAAGCGGTCCATTGAGCTTGATTGTCCTTGAATTGTTTTTCGATTAATTCGGTCGCTTCTTTTTGATGGGTCAAAGATGTTTTTAATTGCTGATTCTCTTTCTCTAATTGCGCAAAACGCTTTAGTAAAAGCTGAAGCTTTTCTTGTAGGGCTGCTATAGAATCGTTCAAATGGGCCATTCAAAATATTTGTGACTTGAAATTAACTATTTTCTTATTTCCGCTTGAATATTTTTTTCAAATTGTTTGATCAGCGATTGCATCATGCCGTCAATTTCCACATCCGTCAATGTTTTATCGGGGGCATTGAACACAAAATTAATGGCCACCGATTTTTTCTGAAGCCCTAATTTCTCGCTTTCAAAAATATCAAATACCCTGGTCTCTTTTAAGGCACTTAATTTTGTTGCTTGAATACAAGATTCAATGGCTTCGTACAATGTAGCTTCTGGCACCACCAATGCCAAATCTCTTTCTACAGAAGGATATTTTGAAACTTCTTGATATACCACCTGCTTGCTTTGATACACATTCATCAATTGCATCAAATCGAAATAGATATACAGCACTGATTGTTTAATACCAAATGCATTTAATTTTTTTGAAGCAATGATTTGCAATTGTCCAATTTCTTTTTTATCCACTACCAATGCTACATTGTTGCCATTGGTTTTAAAAGTATAATTTTCAATGCCCAACAATTCAAAAATAGCTTGTACGATTCCTTTGGCTACAAAAAAATCTTGCGCTATCCCTTTGGTTCTCCAACCATCTTCGGTTTGTTTACCAGAAATATAAATAGCCAACTGCTCTGTCTCATAATAAGTCCCCTTGCTATTTTTACCATATACTTTACCCATTTCAAATAAAGAAAGCTGGTTGTTCTTTCTGTTTAAATTATACGCAATGGTTTCCAATCCTGTTTCCAACATGGAAGGGCGCAATACATCTAATTCGACAGTTAAATTATTCAACATTTTTACTGAACCTGCCAATACTTCTTCAGAAAAATAAGCACTATTGGTGATCGAATTGGTCACAATTTCAGTAAATCCTCTGCCCACTAAATAGTTGGCAATTTTTTCTTTGTACTTTTCTTTCTTTTCTAATGGATCTATGGAAGGGCTGATAGAAATCGTAGTAGGTATGGCAATATTGTCCAAACCATCAATACGTAAAATTTCTTCTACTAAATCAGCGGGCAAACTAATGTCTGGTTTATGAAAAGGTACGGCCAACTCAATTTGTGCTTCGTTTTCATTTATTATTTCAAATCCCAAACTACTTAAAATAGTTTTCACTGCCGCTGCAGAATATGTTTTGCCACTTAGCTTTTTTAAATAAGCGTAAGTTAAAGTAACTTTTGTTTTGCTTGCTGGATGCGGATACACATCTACCACTTCACTACAAGTACCACCTGCCATTTCTTGTATCATTTGCGCAGCCAATTCCAATACATCCGCTGTACCAGTAATGTCAACACCTTTTTCAAATCTGGTGGCTGCATCGGTTCTCAATCCATGGTGAACCGAAGTTTTACGAATGTGCACATTTTCAAACCATGCACTTTCTAAAAAAATATTTTTTGTATTTGCAGTTACCCCACTTTTCAAACCACCAAATACACCCGCAATGCATAAAGGCTTTTCACTGTCACTGATCATGACATCTTCTGAAGTGAGTGTGCGCTCTATTCCATCTAAAGTGATGAATTTAGTTCCTGCAGGATATTTTTTTACAATGATTTTTTGATCCTTGATTTGGTCCGCATCAAATGCATGCAAAGGCTGTCCTGTTGCGTGTAAGATGTAGTTGGTAATGTCTACAATATTATTAATACTGCGTACCCCAATGGCTTGCAAATTATTTTTTAACCAAGTAGGCGATGCTTTTACAGTAACACCATGTATGTTCAATCCACTGTATCTTCCACAACCTTTTTCATCTTCTATAATAACTTTAAAAGGTTTGACTGCATTGTTCTTAGTTGCTTTTTTATTATAAGGACTTATTGCTTTGACTGCTTTTTCATGGTAAGACAAATAAGCACATACATCTTTGGCTACCCCATAGTGACTCATCGCGTCCATCCTATTGGGTGTTAAACCAATTTCAAAAATCCAATCTTGATCGTATTCAAATACTTCTGCCACTATATCACCTGCATTCCATTGATTGTCTAAAACAATAATGCCTGCATGGTCATCGCTGATGCCAATTTCATCTTCGGCACAAATCATCCCTTCACTTTCTTCTCCTCTTATTTTTGCCAACTTCATAGTGATGGGGTCTTTGCCTTTTGGAAAAATGGTTGCTCCTACTGGCGCCAAAACCACTTTTTGACCAACTGCTACATTGCTTGCACCACATACAATATTCAATGGACGATCTTTTCCAACAGCTACTTTGGTCAATTTTAATTTGTCCGCATTGGGATGTTGTTGCACTTCTAAAACCTCACCCACTAATAGGCCTGCCAATCCCCCTTTGAAGTTTTCATATTTTTCCAAAGACTCTACTTCTAAGCCAATAGAAGTAAGAATGGTGGACAATTGCTCAGGAGTAAGCTTTTGAGGTAAATAAGTATTCAGCCAGCGATAACTAATCGTCATATTGGATCTTTATGGTATGGCTTCAAAAATACAAATTTTTAAGTGCTTTTAACTAAAAAATAGAAGTGAATAACTACAAATACCAGGTGCAAAACTGGTGAACAACCCTTCTATTTTGTGAATTGCCTATCTAAAGACCCTGTGCAAAAGCCCATTGCAAAACTAAATTTCATGAAGTCCCAATTTGGGTTGATTTTCGCAGTAAGAAAATAGTTGATCCCATATGGCCCTCCCCAATATAAATACCAATAGAACAAAAAAGAAAAGTACTTCGGTGGATGTTAGTTCCATGATGTATGGAAAAATTCCACCTCAAGCCAGAGAATTGGAAGAAGCAGTGCTGGGTGCTATTTTATTAGACAAAAGTGCATTTGATACGGTTACTGAAATTTTAAAGCCAGAATGTTTTTATGTAGAAGCACATCAAATCATTTTTGATGCCATGCAGGGTTTGCAACAAAAAAATATGCCAATCGATATGCTTACGATGGTAGAAGAATTAAAAACGCGTGAGCAATTGGATTTGATAGGTGGTGCGTATTATATTTCTAAATTGACCAATGTGGTGGTGTCTACCGCTAATATTGAAGCACATGGTAGAATTGTTTTACAAAAATTCATACAAAGAGAATTAATTAGAATTAGTGGCGAAGTAATTGCGAACGCCTACGAGGATAGTACTGATGTTTTTGATTTATTAGATGATAGCGAAACAAAAATGTTCAACATCACCAATAATTATTTGAAGAAAAATTTCGTGGACATTGGAGATGCTTTGGCGCATGCAGTAACCAGAATTGATTTATTAAGAACACAGAAAGATGAAATCTCTGGTGTGCCCAGTGGATTCACTTCACTTGATAGAATTACTTACGGATGGCAACCTACCGATTTAATTATTCTAGCAGCACGTCCTTCGGTAGGTAAAACAGCATTTGCTTTAAACCTAGCGCGCAATGCTGCATTGCATCCTACCAAACCGCAAGCCGTTGGCTTTTTTAGTTTGGAGATGAGTGCCTCTCAATTGGTACAACGTATTTTAAGTGCAGAGAGTGAAATTAAAATGGAAAAAATTTCAAGAGGTAAACTAGAGGATTATGAATACCAACAGTTACACAGCAAGGGTATAAAGAAATTAGAGCAAGCCCCTATTTATATTGATGATACTGCCGCTTTAAATATTTTTGAATTCAGGGCCAAGGCCAGAAGATTGGTGAACAAACATCATGTAAAAATAATCATCATTGACTATTTACAATTGATGAGTGGATCGGGAGATAGGAATTCAAATCGTGAACAGGAAATTAGTAATATCTCAAGAAGTTTAAAAGCATTGGCCAAGGAATTAAATATTCCCATCATTGCTTTGTCTCAGTTAAGTCGTGCGGTGGAAACTAGAAAAGAAAGCAAGATGCCACAGTTGAGTGATTTGCGTGAATCTGGCGCCATTGAACAGGATGCGGATATGGTGATGTTTATTTATCGTCCAGAATATTATGAAGTGATGAGCAATGAGATGGGCGAAAGCACACAGGGTGAAACGCATATTAGAATTGCCAAGCATAGAAATGGTCGATTGGATTTAATAAAATTAAGAGCCAATTTAGACATTCAACGTTTCGAAGAATGGGAAGGTGAAAGCGGCATTCCTGGATTGGGCAATAATTACAAACCAATTCAAACTGGCACAAATAATGGTGGGGCTGCAGAGGGTGGACGCTTTTTTATTCAAGGCAGCAAAATGAATGGTGGTGAATTTGATGAGGGCATCAACGACGATCAGCCTTTTTAAAATCTATCCTTATGCCTGTCCCTTATTTCTACGAACCTAATTTAATTTCAGGCAATACCAGTTTTACCTTAAGTGAAACAAGCAGCAAACATTGCATACAAGTATTGAGAATGCAGGAAAATGCCCGCATTGATTTAACCAATGGCAAAGGTTTTTTGTTTGAAGCCAGCATTCAAGTGCCGCATAAAAAAAATACCATAGTTGCCATTGTATCAGAAAAAAAATTTCCAGCCCTTTCACAAAATTTGATTTTAGGCATTGCTTTGTTAAAAAACGCAACTCGATTGGAATGGCTTTTTGAAAAAGCAACCGAAATGGGCGTGACTGCGATTATTCCTATGCTTTGCGAAAGAACCATTTTTGAAAAATTCAAAATGGATAGAATGCAAAACATTGTGCAATCGGCCATGATACAAAGCCAACAAACTTGGTTGCCGCAAATAGCTACACCGGTTAAATTCAAAGAAGTAATTGCAACACAAAAAAATAAACAAAAATTAATTGCCCATTGCGAAACTGGCAATAAAATGGATATAAAAAAAATTCAAGCAACTCAGGATTGTATTTTATTAATTGGACCCGAAGGTGATTTTACCCCAGCCGAAATAGAACTAGCGCTTGAACAGCATTACCAAGCGATTCATTTGGGGCCTACCCGACTTAGAACAGAAACTGCTGGATTATATGCAATAAGTATCTTAAAAACTTTCTAATTTCAATCAATGAATATGGCTGCTAACATTATTGAAGTAAACACCCCCTTAATAGAAAAACAATTTCTAGCAATTAATGCTTCATTAAATAAAAGCAACCCAAATTATATACGACCCTTAGACAATGAAGTACTGCAGGTATTTGATCGCAGCAAGAATAAATTATTTCAACAAGGTGATGCTAAAAGATGGATAGCCCAAAACGCAGAAGGAATTTGTATAGGACGCATTGCTGCATTTTATTACGAGAGCTATAAAAATAAAGGCACCAATTACCCAGTAGGCTGTGTGGGGTTTTTTGATTGCATCAATGACCAAGCTACTGCTAATTTACTTTTCAAAACCGCTCAAATATGGCTTAGTGAAAATGGAATGGAAGCCATGGATGGCCCCATAAATTTTGGAGACCGAGATAAATGGTGGGGCCTGATGGTAAAAGGATTTGATACGGAACCTATGTATGGCATGTCTTTCAATCCAAGCTATTACGAAACACTTATAAACAATTATGGTTTTCAGAATTATTACAATCAATATTATTATCAAAAAGATTTACGCAAACCCCTTCCTGCTAGATTTGAAGAGCGTTATAATAAATTTAAGGCCAAGTCTGGTTATTCAGCCCTGCATTTAGATAAAAATAATTTAGAAAAATTTGCAAAGGATTTTGTGCATGTATACAATAGCGCTTGGGCTCAGCATGGCGAAGAAAAAGCCATCAGCCTGGAACAAATATTAAAATTATTCAAATCCTTAAAAGCGGTGATGGATGAAAGAATGATTTGGTTTGCTTATTATAAAGAAGAACCGATTGCTATGTTTATTAATATTCCAGATGTGAACCAGTACTTTAAATATTTTAATGGAAGGTTGGGGCTGCTTCAAAAATTACATTTGCTTTGGATGAAATTTAGGGGAAGCAATAATAAATTAACTGGATTGGTTTTTGGCGTAGTGCCTAAATTCCAAGCCTTAGGTGTGGACAGTTTTTTAATTTATGCCTGCGAATTAATGTTGCATAAAATAAAAAATTATACTCAATATGAAATGGGATGGGCTGCGGATTGGAATCCCAAAATGGTGAATATTTATAAAAGCTTAGACGCTCAGCCAAGTAGACAAATGGTGACTTTCAGACATATTTTCAACCCTAACAACCAGCCTTTTGAAAGACATCCAGTGATGGATTATAGCACAAAATAAAGGCAAAAAAGACCCTTTAACAATTAGGGGATAAGATTTAATTACTAGGTGAATTCTTTTGATTTTGAATGTGTATATTGCGCGTCAAGTATGGAAAATTTTGTTGTATCCGCTAGAAAATATAGACCCCAAAACTTTAATACAGTGGTGGGTCAGTCGCATATTACGACTACCTTAAAGAATGCCATTTTAAACAACCATTTGGCGCATGCCTTTTTGTTTTGTGGCCCAAGAGGTGTGGGCAAAACTACCTGTGCCAGAATTTTAGCCAAAACCATCAATTGCACGCATGTCACCAAAGATGGAGAAGCTTGCAATGAATGCGAAAGTTGTATTTCTTTTGAAAAAGGGGGTAGTTTAAACATTCATGAATTAGATGCAGCAAGTAACAATTCTGTTGACGATATTAGAACCTTGGTAGAACAAGTGCGTTTTGCACCACAAGCAGGCAAATACAAAGTATACATCGTAGATGAGGTTCACATGTTAAGTACTAGTGCCTTCAATGCATTTTTGAAAACCTTAGAAGAGCCTCCACCTTATGCTATTTTTATTTTAGCCACTACGGAGAAGCATAAAATATTACCTACCATTTTAAGCAGGTGTCAAATTTTTGATTTTAGACGCATCAATAACAATGATACCGTTCTGCATTTAGAAGAGATCATTGGCAAGGAACATATTAAAGCAGAAAAAAATGCATTGCAATTAATCGCGCAAAAAAGTGAAGGATGTATGCGTGATGCATTAAGTATCTTGGACAAAATTGTTAGTTTCTCTAATGGCGAACTAACCTATGCCAACACTTTAGAGCATTTGAATATTTTAGACGAAGCTTACTTTTTTAAATTATTAGATTATTTAACCAAGCAGGATTTGACCAACGCGATGTTACTGTATGATGAAATCAATCAGAAAGGATTTGAAGGCGATATGGTTTTATATGGCTTGGCCAGCTTTATAAGAAATTTATTGGTTTGTAAAGACCCTGCAAGTGCTCAATTATTAGAATCAATTGAAAGTTGGAGAGCACAATATGTAATTACTGCAGCCGATTTAAGTACCCCTTATTTGGTAAGTGCTTTAAATTTATTAAACGAGGCAGAAATTCAATTTAAAATGGCCCGCAATAAAAGACTGCATGTCGAAATGGCCATCATCAAGCTTAATTTTTTACAACAAGCCATTGAATTAAGTTTGGAAGACAATCAAGTTGTAAAAAAAAAACTAATTGACAGCCACTACCCTATTCGGCTAAAAAAAATTCTTCCCTTAAGTAATATCGTAGTCAATCAGGAGGCTAAATTAGTGATTGAGCAAGCAGCTGCATCCAATACCAATGTCAATGTCAATGTACCTAAGGCAACGGTAGGCCTAAACCCCATTGGCGAGAAAGCTGCAGCAGTTCCAAAATCGGAAATGGTTGTACCAGCTTCCGTCCCTAATAACAACACCCCAACCCAGGAAGGCAATAAGAAAAACTTATTGGCAGTCTTGCAAAAGAAATACGGAGAGAAATATGAAATTGAAGAAGTCATAGAATCACTCCCGCTAAATATGGAATTGTTAAAAAAATGCTGGGAAGATTACACATATTATTTAGAGACTGCATTAAAACATTCTGCTGCTGGTACTTTTAAATTTGCTCAACTTATCATTGAAGATGAGACACATTTTACCATCACTGTTCCTGCTTTGACTGCGCAAAAATTTGTAGAGCAAGAACGCATGAATTTATTAGAAAAAGTTTGGGATGTTTTTCACAATCGCGCCATTCAATTTAATATTTTAGTAGCTGTTGGTGAAAAAGAAGATGTGCCATTACATTTAAGTTTGAATAGCAAACAAAAATATGAGCGATTGGCTACGCAGTATCCTTTGATAGCTGAATTAAAAACAAAGTTAAATTTGGAAATTTATTTTTAAAGCCTGGCTTTCTTGTAGCCTTTTAATTTTAAGTACTGAAATATTTTTTGACGATGATCGCCCTGTATGATAATTTCTCCATCTTTCACAGATCCACCAGTTCCACATTGATTTTTTAAAGCTTTTCCTAAAGTATTCATGTCGGCTTCGTTTCCTACAAACCCAAGCACAATGGTTACCGTTTTTCCTGCTCTTTGTTTGGTTTCTAAAATTATTCTTAATGGTTGTTCTTGGTTATCAAGGGTTTCCAGCTCATTTTGTTCAACGGGTGGCAAATAATTGGGATCGGTACTGTAGACCAAAGGCGAACTATTTGTATTTTGCTTTTTACTCATTGCTGTTAAAAATTAATGAAACTAATTTATTAAAAAATAGGAACTCAACTCACCCGAACACTCACGATGCGCAAGCCGCTACTAGTTTCTTGTAAAAGCAAGGTTATATTGAATTTAATCACCCCCGATAAAAGCTTGCCCGTGATGTATACCGTATTACCTACTTTGCGTTCTGCATTTTTTTCAAACCCAACTATACTTTTATTATTAAAAAAACCTTGCAATTGCTGATTCGCCTCCTCGGGACTGTTTGATTTTTGATTGCTTTGATCTAAAATAGTCAATGCTACTTGGGCATTCCAATAATGCAACAAACTTGAAAAATTAGCAGTTTGTAAATTTTGTACGATTTGCTCCGTCTCTTTTTGAGCAAATAAAGGGGTAAATGAAATCAAAAAACTCAGGATCAACAGTATTTTGCGCATAGAGCTCATTTTTTGACTATTATAACAGCTTAAAGTTTGTAATCTGCTTAGTATTTTGAAACTTTGTAGTACCGAGCAAATCAATACAAAGTTACAGCTAAAATAAGGTAAGAAAATGTCAAAAAAAGTAATATTAGTGATCATGGATGGGTGGGGCCTTGGCTTGGTTCCCAAAGCAGATGCCATTCAACATGCCCATGTTCCATTTGTAGCTAGTTTATACAATCAATACCCTCACGCTACCTTAGTCACTTGCGGAGAAGAAGTGGGTTTGCCGGATGGGCAAATGGGCAATAGTGAAGTAGGTCATTTAAATTTAGGTGCAGGCAGAATTGTATACCAAGAATTACAAAGAATTAATGTTGCCATTCGAACAGGTGAATTGGCTAGTAATAAAACCTTATTAGAAAGTATCAACTATGCCAAAGTAAATAACAAGCCCCTGCATTTATTGGGGTTGGTAAGTGATGGTGGTGTGCATGCACATACTTCACATTTAAAAGCCCTCTGCGCTATTTGTAAAGACAATGGATTATCTAATGTATTCATACATGCTTTTACCGACGGCAGAGACACCGATCCAAAAAGTGGTTTAGGATTTATGGAAGATTTAGAAAAAAATATGGCAAGCACCATAGGAAAAATTGCCACCGTAAGCGGAAGGTACTATGCCATGGATAGAGATAAGCGTTGGGAAAGAGTAAAGTTGGCATATGATGCCTTGGTCAAAGGAGAAGGACCTACTGCTTTGACGGCCACAGCAGCGATTACTGAAAATTATATCAATGGCATAACAGACGAATTCATCAAGCCTACCATTATACTTGAAAATGGTCAACCCATCGCCACCATTCAAGATGGGGATGCCGTATTGTGTTTTAATTTTAGAACCGATCGTTGCAGAGAAATCACAGAAGTATTAACGCAAAAAGATTTTACTGAATTTGGAATGAAAAAATTGAATGTGCATTATACCACCATGACCAAGTACGATGAAACTTTTAAAAACGTACAGGTAATTTTTGAAAATGACAATCTCGTGAATACTTTGGGTGATGTACTTGCGCAAAACAATAAAAAACAAATTCGAATTGCAGAGACTGAAAAATATCCGCATGTTACTTTCTTTTTTAGTGGAGGAAGGGAACAGCCCTTTGAAGGGGAAACAAGAATCATGGCCGCTTCACCAAAAGTGGCTACATATGATTTGCAACCCGAAATGAGTGCACAAGAATTAACTGACAAATTAATTCCAGAAATAAATAAGGCAGGAGCCGATTTTATTTGTTTGAATTTTGCCAATGCAGACATGGTAGGACATACTGGCATTTTTAGCGCCGTTGTTAAAGCTGTGGAAACAGTGGATGCCTGTGTAAAAGAAGTGGTTACAGCAGGTTTAAACAATGGCTATACTATTTTCTTAACTGCCGACCATGGCAATGCCGATTTTATGATCAATGAAGATGGTAGTCCCAACACCGCACACACTACCAATTTGGTTCCTTTCTTTATTATTGATAAGGATTGGAAGGGACCTATTCAAGCAGGCAAATTGGGCGATTTGGCACCTACCATTTTAACCATGATGCAAGTTCCTATTCCTAAAGAAATGACTGGCAAAGTGCTCATTTAAAAAATAAATGCCTACTTTAATGATACCTTTGCATGAAGGAATTTAGGTATTCGATAAAAATAAATTTATGATAAAGAAAATTTTAGTTGGACTACTGATGGTATTGATCGTCCTACAGTTCATTCGCCCTGAGAAAAATTTATCTGGCAATACCACCAAAGACATCACCACCATTTACCCAATGTCTGATAGTGTAAAATTAGTATTTGACAAGGCTTGCGCCGATTGTCATACCAATAAAACCAATTACCCTTGGTACACCGCCATTGAGCCCATCGGCTATTGGACCGCCAATCATGTGAAGGATGGTAAAAGACATTTTAATCTGAATGAATTTGCAGGTTATAGAATTGGCAAGCAAAATAAAAAATTAGAAGAGTGTATGGAGCAAATCAAAGAAGGTGAAATGCCTTTGCCTTCTTATACCTTAATTCACAAAGAAGCCCTATTAACTGAGGCAGAAAAAGCCTTGATAGCTGATTGGTGTCAAAATATAGTAGATACCATTAAAGCCACTTATCCTGCAGATAGTTTAAAATTAAAAAGGCCTACCAATAAAGAAGGTGCTGCTAAATAAGTTACTTCATCCAGCCCTATGAAAATTGTAAAAGCAACTTATTTAATTTCTAGTCCAAGTTTTGATCAATGCCCTGATTTAAAAGCACCTGAGTATGCATTTATTGGGCGTAGTAATGTGGGTAAATCTTCCATCATTAATGCATTGTGTGGGCAAAAGAATTTGGCCAAAACTTCTGGTACACCCGGCAAAACCCAATTGATTAACCACTTTGAAATAACCAGCAACCAGGTAACCAAAGGAAAACAAGACAAATGGTATATTGTTGATTTACCTGGTTATGGCTTTGCGAAAGTATCCCAAAGCAGCAGAAGAAGATGGGAACAAATGATTGAAAATTATTTAAGAAAAAGAGAAAACCTAAGTCGTGTATTTGTTTTAATTGACAGCAGGCATACACCACAAAAAATAGATATTGCCTTTATTCAGCAATTGTATAAATGGGAAATACCCTATACCCTTATTTTCACCAAATCAGATAAGGAAAAACCAGGTGTGGTAACTCGGAATGTAAAATCATTCTTTGATGAGTTGAATAAAATTTTACCATTCTTGCCACAAGGTTTTGTGACCAGTGCAGAAAAAGGAACAGGCGTGGATGAAGTATTGGCCTGCATAGATCAATACAATAAATTGGACGCAGAAGGACTTTAAAACATTTTCTCTTTAATTCACTGCTTTATCTGCACAACAACTGCTTGCAAACGCTTCTGGTTTTGCTTTAAAGGCAAAACCCATTCCCAAAATATATCCCATGGCTTCTTTTAAAGCGTCATTGCTTTTGAATTGAGGATTGGTATTGATATCGGCATGCACTTCCATTTCTACATTGTATTGAATAAACAAATCACAAAGTTCATAGGCTATCTCAATACTTTTTGCTACTTCTGTTAACATGCGTTCTTTGAGATGAAATTTTTGCGTGGTCTTATCGTTGTGGATGTACATAAATCCACCGTTGTGTTCTCTTAAAAAAACAATCACTGTGGCAAATTCTGTAATATTCGCTTTAACTTGACTGTCTGTGCCAATACACACTTTTAATTTTGTCTTTTTCTCAGACTCAGTAATAATGGCTTGTCTAACAGCTTCTTTAATGGGAAGTATAATTTTCTCGCCGTTGAATTTTCTCCAAAGCATAAAAAAATATTTACGAATTGCTCAATTGTGTAATAGTAAATTAGTGCATTCATTGTATAAGTTCGACAAATAGACAATCCAGTTTTCAACAAGGGGTGGATAATCCTGAAATTTGGTCTAAAACAACCTAGATTTATTACCTTTGGCCCCATTACAATTAATCGATTATGAAAATACTGATCCAATACATCAAACCCTTTAAAAGCTTGGTATTTTTAGCATTTATACTGGCTGGTATCAATCAAACTTTCTCTTTATTTGACCCGATGATATTTGGACGATTGATTGATGGTTTTGCAAAAAGTCCGCTTTTAGATAAGTCAGGGCTTCACCGCAGCCAATCTGATTTTTTATGGGGCGTAAGCAATATGTTGTTGTTGTTGGTGGGCACTGCCATGGTAAGTCGGATTGCCAAGGCATTTCAAGATTATACTGTCAATGTGATTATTCAAAAATTTGGCGCTGCACTATTTACAGATGGTTTGAGACATTCGATGCAATTGCCCTATCAAGCATTTGAAGACCAAAGAAGTGGAGAAACCTTAAGTATTTTAACCAAAGCCAGAACTGATTGTGAAAAATTCATTAGTTATGTAGTGAATGTACTTTTTGGAATTATTGTAAGTGTGATTTTTGTTTCGGTTTATGCCACAAGATTACATTGGTCTATCATCCCCATTTATATTGGCGGTGCCAGCATGATTGCCTATGTAACCAATTTATTAAGTAAAAAAATTAAAGTCATCCAAAAAAATATTGTAAAAGAAACTACGACTTTGGCAGGAACCACGACCGAAAGTTTACGCAATATTGAATTGGTAAAAAGCTTAGGCTTGACCACGCAAGAAATTAATAGATTAAACAATAATACCTATAAAATCTTAGCCTTAGAATTAAAAAAAGTAAAAAACATTCGTTCCTTAAGTTTTGTACAAGGCACCATGGTGAATTTTTTAAGACAAGTAATCACCTTTACTTTAATGTGGCTTATTTTCAAAGAGATTTTAACGGTGGGTCAATTAATTTCTTTGCAGTTTTACAGCTTTTTTATTTTTGGACCACTACAGGAAATTGGTAGCATCATTATGAGTTATAGAGAAACAGAAGCCTCTTTAAATAATTTTGATGCGCTGATGAAAAAGCCAACAGAACAAATTCCGGCCAATCCAGTGGCCATGGGTACCATTGAAAACTTGGCTTTTACGCATGTTGGCTTTCAACACCAAACTGCCAATTTTAAAGCCATTGATGACATTAGCTTTGAGGCCAAAAAAGGCGAAACCATTGCTTTTGTGGGACCTTCAGGTGCAGGGAAAAGTACTTTGGTAAAATTATTGGTAGGCTTGTACCAAACACAAGAAGGAAAAATATTGGTTAATGGTGTGGATACCAATAACATCAATATGAATGAGCTGAGAAATCAAATCAGCTTTGTAACCCAAGACACGCAATTGTTTGCAGGTACGATCACTGAAAACTTAGCTTTTGTTGCTCCCAACGCCAGCAAAGATGAAATGTTGTTAGCGCTAACCAAAGCAAGTTGTACGAATATTTTAGACAAAGGTGGCAAAGGCTTAGATACTTTAATTGGAGAAGGCGGATTAAAATTAAGTGGCGGCGAAAAACAAAGATTGTCTATCGCGCGCGCTTTATTAAGACATCCCCATCTGCTCATTTTTGACGAAGCCACTTCTTCTTTAGACAGTATTACCGAAGAATCCATCACCGATACCATCCGACAACTTTCGGCCGAAAGAGAACAAATCACCATCATGATTGCGCATCGTTTAAGTACGATCATTCATGCCACACGTATTTATGTATTGGAGAAAGGCCAAGTGATTGAACAAGGCACGCATGAATCATTATTGCTAGAGAAAGGTTTGTACTATGCTATGTGGCGTCAACAAATTGGAGAACGTAGAGCAGCCAATTAAGTTGAATAATTAATTAAGAAAGATTATTCTCGATCAAATTTCTTTCTAAGGTACTCCATCACTGATGGATCTTCCAACCCCTCCATATCGCTTAATTCGAGCTCAATGGCGCGCGTGCTTAATCTGATTTCAATTAATGACAAGAATATCGAAATTGAGAAAGTAAGTAAGCTTATCCCAAAAACAATTTTGGCAATGGATTGATAATCAATAAATATAAAGAACATACAAACAATAGAAAGTAACAAAGTGGCTACACCATAAGTTTGCATGTTTTGAATTAGTTTGATGCGGTATTTGAGATTTTTAATTTGCCCAAAAATGATATGGCGTTGCTCTTGTTGATGGTATTTGTCGTGTAATACCCTCACCCTATTGGAAAGGGCTAAAAACCGGTTGGTATAGGCCAGCATGATTAAGCTGATGGCAGGAAAAAGAAGGGCAGGTATGTTTACAGATAATTCCATGACACAAAAATATAAAGTATTTTTGTGAACTTCCTAAGAATATGGAAAAAGAGCAATTTAAACAAATACAATCCGGTTTGCCTTCCGACCCTGGCATTTATCAATATTTTGATGAAAAGGGTAATTTATTGTATGTGGGCAAAGCAAAAAATATTAAAAAAAGGGTTAGCTCCTATTTTTTGGCTACACAGCATTCTCAAAAAACAGTGGAATTGGTTCAAAAAATCAAAGACATTCAGTTCACACTGGTTGACTCCGAACACGATGCCTTTATTTTAGAAAATGAATTGATAAAAAATTATCAACCCAAATACAACATCAATTTAAAAGACGACAAAACCTACCCTTATATTGTTATCAAAAAAGAAGCCTTCCCTAGAGTTTTTATTAGTAGAAGAAAGGTTAAAGATGGATCTACTTATATTGGTCCTTTTACCAATAGTTTAGCAGTCCGTGAACTGATGGAACACATCAAACAAACCATTCCACTAAGAACTTGTACCCTACCACTTAATAAAAAAAATATTGCATTAGGCAAATTCAAAGTATGTTTAGAATACCATATTGGCAATTGTCTTGGACCCTGTCAAGGATTGCAAACTGAAGCAGCTTATGATGCATCCATTGTACAAGTAGATTTTTTACTCAAAGGAAACATCAAGCCAGTAATGCAAGCGCTCAAAACTAAAATGACGCAAGAGGCAGCCGATCTTGCCTTTGAAAAAGCCGATCTTACGAGAAGAAAAATAGAAGAGCTCGAAAACTACCAAACCAAATCGGTGGTCTACATTAAACAGCAATATCCTATTGATGTCTTTAGCATTGCCTATGAACAAGACCAAGCTTATATCAGCTATTTAATGGTTCAAGAAGGCCGCATCATTCAGACACATATATTACCATTAAGTGTCCCTTTAGAAGAAACTAAAGAAACCATATTGGCCTTTGCCATTCATTATTTTAGAAATAATTTACAATCCAATGCAAAAGAAATCATTGTTCCATTTGAATTAGAAGATGTATTGCCTGGTGTAAAATATACCCTACCCAAGCAAGGCGATAAAGAACAGCTTTTATTATTGTCTCAAAAAAATGCCGATTATGCCATTAAAGAATGGTTGCAAAAACAAAAATTATTGGCAGTAAATAAAACAGAAGAAAGTACAGTCGAAAATCCCATTTTAGAAGAACTAAAAACATTATTGCATTTAAAAAATACGCCTGTACATATTGAATGTTTTGACAACTCCAATATTCAAGGAGCCTACCCTGTATCTGCCATGGTTTGCTTTAAAAATGGAACGCCTAGCAAAGGCGACTATCGAAAATTCAATATCAAATCGGTGGTGGGCATCAATGATTTTGCCAGTATGAAAGAAACGGTATATAGAAGATACCATTCTGTTCTTGAAAAAAAACAAGCCCTGCCCCAACTGATTATTATTGATGGCGGTAAAGGGCAATTGAATGCAGCTCTAGAAGCCTTGAGCAGCTTGGGTATTGAACACCAAGTCACTACCATAGGATTGGCTAAAAATTTAGAAGAATTGTTCTTTGTAGGAGATGCGCAGTCCATTAAATTAAATTGGAACAGTTCTGCGCATAAACTAGTGCGCAATATTCGAGATGAAGTACATCGATTTGGCATTCAATTTCACAGAAGCCAAAGATCCAAAGGAGCACTTGAAAATAGTTTAGATGAAATCGCAGGCATTGGACCTAAAACCAAGGATCTCTTATTGGTTTATTTTAAATCGGTTCAAAAAATAAAAGAAGCAAAACTAGAATTGTTGTCCGAAATCATTGGTGCAAAAAAAGCAAATATATTACAACAAGCTTTTACTAAAACAACAGATTAATACACCCATCTGTCTTGTTCGTAATCAAAAATTTTCTGTTTGATTTTATCTCCCTCCAACAACCTTCGCTTAGGATCTGAATATAAAGAATTCAGCATTTTATCGTTGTAATTATCTAAGGTAGATTTTACTACATAGCCATTAAAGTACCTGCTTTCAAACAATTCTTCCCAAGTAATTCTACTGGAAATATTTCTTGGATTGTATACTTCTTGCTTGGCCAAGCTAGCTCTAAGCTCGGGATAATACAACCAAAATAAAGTTCGCTTCACCGGTTTGTTATTGATCACAATGGTTGCTACGGGTGCAATACCAATAATTCTGCAGTACATTCTACTGGTTTTGCTATCGAATATAAATTGCTCCTTTAATCTGAATGTGTAAATAGAGTCTGGAATAGGAGCCAATTTAGTATTGTAAATGATACTGGTATCAAACACATTTGGATTGTTTACACTCTGCACCAATTGTGTATCCAAGCTTCCTTTCAACATGGCATTGACGTCATCTAAATTTAAGGGTTTGGTAAAACGATCATCCCCACCTTCAGCCGAAAATGGAACCACCCCATCATTTTCAATCGCCTTTAACAGTAATGCAAAAAAACGTTGATCTCCATTGTCGTCATAGGCTTGATAAATAAATGGTCTATTTATTTTTTCTCTACCATCCACTTCTTCCCAAATAAATTCACTAAATAAAGCATCTTCTTCTCTTAAACTTTGGTAATTAATAGGTGTTCTAGCTTGTGTTGATTTTTTAGAACTATTGCTTGAAGCAAAACCATAATTGTTTCTTAAACTTTTTCTTTGGTTCGAATTAAACCCACCCACCATGGTGGTATCAATAACTTTTGTAGGTTTTACATTTGGATCAGGCGCTGTAATAGTTGTACTTAATACAGGCGCAGGTACCACTGTATCTTTAGCTGCAGCGGTAGTTGCAGGAGCAGCCTTCTTCTTATAATTAAATTGCGCTTGCGCTGTAAGCCCTAATAAAAGCGTACACAACAAAAAGCAAATAGGATTTATATTTTTTTTCATTTTCTATATTTTTAAATTACTCTTTTTCTAAAAAATTAATTTGTTAAAATGAAAGTAATTGTTTGGTCTAATTTTCTAGTGCCTCCACCTGGCTCTGTTACTTTAATCTCTCCTATGGTTACTGTCGTACCTGCTTGACATCTTCTAATCAAATCCTTTGCACCACCTGCAAAAGCTGCACCGTTTACATCTGCTACTTCGGCTTCTTCAAAACCTTTACCTGTTGCTACTACTATAAATGAAACTACATTGAATTTAATACCTTCAAAAACAAAATCTCTTAAATCGGCAATCACCCCTTGTTGCACTCTAAATTTATTGGCAGGCATATTGCCACCAGCGCTACCACCAACAATAGCTATTGGATCGGGTACTCTTTTAACAGGAATGGAAATTTTTTGCGCAAACTTTCCGCTATTCACATTCACCAATACATTACCCAACTGAGTACACTTAACAATATATTGACCAGCACTGGCCTTGCTAATTGTTGAGCCAGCTCCTTCCACTGCCACATTAATATTTTCAGCACCGCCCCCACCAGTAATGGTTAAAGGATTGTCTAAACCTTTATAAAATACTCTAGTTTTATCTGTAGATACCACCAATCCAACAGGCGTGCCAACTGTATATTTAACATCTTTTTCAATCACGGCAGTTTCTCCACTAGGTTTTAAGAAAGAGATACGCACTCTCTTCATATTAGCGCCTGGTGCTCCAGCGGTAGTTTTATAAATAGCTGTACCATCAGGAGTAATAGGAACCGTATTGCCATCAATGCTAATAGTTGGCTTTGCAGCACTACTAAAAGCACCCACTCCAGCGGTAATCACCAATTCCTCTCCTGTCATTAAATATTGTGAATTAGAAGCTGCAAATGCATTGAATTGATCGTATATCAATTCTACTTCTCCAATTTCCTTGTGGCAATATTCTACAACTTGGGCTTCACTATTTCTAATGTCATTTTGAAATTTAGTCAGGATCGTAATGGCTGCAACACTTGGTGTCATATGAAAATAAGCATAGCCCCAATCGGCTTTGCCAGCAATACTTTTTGTTTCAGGAATGCTTAAATCAAGCGGCAAGTTAGGAATCACTTCTTTTTCAATGGAAGGATCTATTGCAGCTAAGTCTGCTTTGTATTGTACTAATTTCTTATACAATTCTTGACTTCTAGTTTCACCGCTTTTATTGTTTAAAAACAATCTAGTAGTTGCTTCTAAATCATCTTCCTTATATGCTTCTTTACCGTCTTTAATTTTTAAACCAGACGCTTGTTTCAATTGTTTTTTTAAATCTGCGATGTAATTAAATAATTCATCTGCATAGCCATGCGCCTTTTCTGCTTTTGGCGTCCAAACTGCCGCCTTTTCTGCTGTTTTTGGATCGGCTAATTTTTTCTGTAATGATTTATAAATGTCGATGTTCTTGCGCTCAATTATTTCATTTGCATTCGCTAAACTTTGATCAATAGTTTTAAATGCATTCAAAATTTCGCTAGATACATTTAATGCCAACAAAGCAGTCAACACAATGTACATGATGTTGATCATTTTCTGCCTCGGCTCCTTAGGTAATGACATGTATACTAGTTTTTAATAAAGTAATATTTTTTTAAAAGAAAATTAACGTCCTTGCATTGCAATAATCATATTGCCGTATACTTGATTCAATTTGGTTAAATTATCTGCTAGTAAAGCAATTTGCTCTTTAGCTCTGATGGCATCTTGTGCCGAACTAGACATCGCGTTAGATGCTTCAGCCAATTTGCTGTAATACGTATTCATTGCTTCCATGCTTTTACTCATCATTTGAAATTGCTCATTTAAATTATTGACACCATTCGTAGCTAAAGCAAAGCTGCCTAAGTTACTAGAAACACCTGCTGCTGCATCTTTAATAGCACCCAAAGCAATGGCAGCATCTTTGGTATTGTGTGTAAAATCTTTGCTTGATTTTGACATATCAGCCAAGTCACCCAAATACATGGCTGTATCATTTAGGCGTTGAAAACTATTACTTAATTTTTCAAAAGCAGCCCCATCTAATTTGGCCGCTTCTAAATGCGCCATGACAGAATCTACCGCACCCGCTTGTGGAGCGTGGGTAGCATCTCCCACTTCTGGAGGTGGTAAAAAAGCATAGATAGTAAAAATTACTGCTTCAGTAATAAAGCCTAGTATTAAAGCATAATCTGCCCATCCAAGATGTAAAATTTTAGCCAATGTTGCAATAATTACAACTGCTGCACCCAATGAAAAAACTACATTGATGATTTTATTGGTTTTTGGAGAAATAGAATTTGACATTTTGGAAATTTAAAAGTTTGAAATATAATTGAATGTTTGTTCTTTAATTAACTCTAGGCGCCATGGATAAAACACATCTAAAACCAATATAAGATTTGGCGGTATCCTGATATTCATAATTCCTGGTACTTACTTGACAGTTGTAGGCAATGTCTTTCCAAGAACCTCCTCTAATTACTTTACGTTTCATTAAAATTGGATCTTCGTCTTTGGCATTGTATTGCATATCTGGACTAAAATCTCCTACAAAATTGGCGCTTCCTTCATAAAAAATTGAGCTCGTCCATTCAGCAACATTGCCCGCCATATCAAAAAGCCTATATCCATTCTCTTGGTAAGAGCCCACCTTTGTAGTATAAATATCATTCCCTTTCGTATTACCTCCTAAATAATCTCCTCTACCTGGTTTGAAATTGGCCAATAACCTTCCTGTTTTGGTTACAGCATAAGGCGAACCCCAAGGATACATGGCATTTGTCTTTGAATTGCCCCTGGCAGCATACTCCCATTCCGCTTCTGTAGGCAATCGGAAAATTCCATCAATTTTTAAATCGTTACGGCCAGGTTTCCCATTATAATAATCGCTGTTATTGGTTCTCCAATGACAAAATGCAGTGGCTTGTTTCCAAGTAACCCCCACCACTGGATATGCATTATAAGATGGATGAGAAAAATACATACGCGTTAATGGCTCGTTGTAAGAATACGAAAAATCACGAATCCATACCAAGGTATCAGGATAAACAGGTTCCTCTTTGGATACCATGAAATCGCTTAATGGAAGTTCTAAAGATTTAGAAGCCATGGCTGCGGCTTTTAAATCAATGAAGGAATATTTATAAATCAATTTGGTTGGATCAATTCCAATTTTTCCTTTGTATCGATTGTCTGGACTTAAAAGCAATTCATTTAATTTTTCGATCACAGCCCTGCTATTGATGTTTATTTTTTGCGCTCTATTCCAATCTACTTTAATGGTATCTTCTGCTTGCTTGATTCCTCCCAAATACACTGCTAGATATTTCAATGAATCACTTACATAATTTACAAATCTTCTGTATTGCTCGTTGGTGATTTCAGTTTTGTCCATCCAAAAGCTTTGAACAGAAACTTTTTTCTTTCTATTCACCATTGAATTGTCAATTTGCTCATCGCTGGCACCCATATAAAAAGATCCGCCAGGAACAAATACAGTATGTGTAGGATCTGAATTAAATTTTGGAGTTTTTGGGGGTCCAAAAGCCATAATCAATAAAGAACCCACTACCATAAATGACATGAACAGTGGGAATTTAAAAGGCACTTTATATAGTTTATTTATCATATCTATTTTTTATCCTAGACCTATTTCTTATTATAACGGAAAATATGAATTTAAATTTCATTTCTAACAAATTATTTGACAATTTTTTTTACCGAAAGCATTGATTTCCATTGCTTAACTACGGTTTGCAATTTAAAACATTAGTTGTTAGATTAATGCTAAATATTCATTAAGTTCATTAAAAGGGGGTGAACAGCTATAATTTTTACAAATATAATATTGATTATCAATACTTTGCTTGCCTTTTGTCAAGGCAATTGCCTGATCTTCTGCTGTTGTAAAAAGGATCAAATGATGTGGTAAAAACTTAGACAAAATTCTATGTAAATCCTTAGGTACATTCATTCCCACCGCTACCAACTCTGTAAATCCATTGATCATTTGAGCAAAAGTTTGCGCCCAATAACTATGGGAGTTAGGATATTGTAAAATCATTTTTTGCATGGTCGCAATCATTTGTGTGGATTGATTGACCCAATGGGCATGTTCAAATACCTGTCCTAAATAATACAAGTTGGCACACATCACCGAATTACCACTTGGCTGGGCTCCATCATACACTTCTTTTTTTCGAATGATGTTGTCGGTTTGATACGCTGCAGTATAATAATAAAAATTTGCTTCCTCATCCAAAAAGTGGACTTGCACATACTCGGTCCATTTTTTTGCTTTTTTTAAGTAACTGATATCGCCTGTAATGGTTTGCAATTGAATGTATGCTTGTATAAGTGTTGCATAATCATCTAAAAAAGCATATGATTTTTTTTGTTCTTTAGTACAAGTATGATAAAAATAATTTTCGGCTTTATTGTATAAATTTTCTTCTAGCCACTGCATGGTATTTATTGCTTTTTGTTGATATTGCTCATCGCCAAGTGCAGCATAGCATTTACAAAAAGCAATGATTAATAAATTATTCCAAGCTAAAATAATTTTATAATCTAAAGCAGGCCTTATTTTATTTTCCCTTACTGTAAATAATATTTTTCTAGCCTTTTCAAATGCTGCTGCATGATCTGCTTCGGTATTGTTTTGCGTCCATAAAATATTAGTATGTTCCCAATTTCCCGCTTCTTTAATTTGATAATGTACACAAAAGGCTTCAAATATTGCCGGATCAATATTTGATTTTATTTCTTCATACGTCCAAGTATAATATTTTCCCTCTACCCCCTCACTATCAGCATCTAAAGCTGCAAAATAGCCACCAGCTTCATTTTCAAGCTCCCTATTTAAAAATTGAAAAGTACTTCCTATTACTTTTTTATAATTTTCTTTTTGAGTAATTTGATAAGCTTCGGCCAATACAGTTAACAACAATGCATTGTCATACAACATTTTTTCAAAATGGGGGGCCTGCCATTGTAAATCGGTACTGTACCTAGAAAATCCACCCCCTAAATGATCATAGATGCCTCCTTGAATCATTTTATCTAAGGTTCTAATTCCATGCACCATGGAAGCTTCCTGCTGATTTACATAATAATTTCGAAACAACATTTGAATAGAAAAGGTTTGCGGAAATTTTGGCGCTGCGCCAAATCCACCCCAGTCTGTATCTGCATTTTGTAATATTCTATTTCCAATCAATGCAAGCGCTTCTTTTGTTGCAATGGGTTCCAAATTATTTTCATTGGAATTTTGAATGGTAAATTTTCCTGTTTGTTGCAGATGTGTGGTTAAGTTTTCTGCTTGTTCTATTAATTTTTCTTTTTGGTGCTGAAAGGCTTCCTGCACTCCTTTCAACACTTCCATCCAGGAAGCTCTTTGTTGCATCGCTATGGGTGGAAAATAAGTACCACCATAAAAAGGTTTTCCATTGGGTAATAAAAAAATATTCAAGGGCCATCCACCACTTCCTGTCATGGCTTGCAATGCGTCCATGTAAATATGATCTACATCGGGACGTTCTTCCCTGTCTACTTTTACGTTGATAAAATGCGCATTCATGTATACTGCAACTTCTTCCGATTCAAAACTCTCTCTTTCCATCACATGACACCAATGGCAAGCAGCATACCCAATACTTAATAAAATGGGTTTGTTTTGCTCAGTTGCTAATTCAAATATGGCTGCCGACCAAGGCATCCAATTGACTGGATTGTGCGCATGTTGTAATAAATAGGGGCTACTTTCGTGAATGAGCTGATTGGTATATGGAGGATTTGCATTCATTTGGAATGCAATTTATTTATTTCTTTTTACTACTTGAGGAAAGAAATAGATCTAATCCTGCAATCATACTTGGGGCTTGTGGATTAGGCACTTTAATATGCAATACCAAACCTGCCTCTTCTACCGCCTTACAAGTGCTGGAACCAAAAGCAGCAATCGCAGTACCATTTTGCTTAAAGTTTGGACTGTTTTTATATAAGCTCTTTAAACCACTTGGGGTAAATATACAAATCACATCAAAATTGTGTTCATTCATCACTTTTTTAATATCGCTGAACTCGGTTCGATACATATAGCCAAGATCAAAAACACAGTCGTGCTCTTTTAACCAATTGACAATTTCATTGTCTTGTTGATTTTCGCTACAAACATATAAGAACTTTTCGTTGCCTTTATGCTTATTCAACACATCAAATAATTTTTTATTGGTTCCGTCTGCACCAAAGAAAACTTTACGCTTTCGGTACATGATAAACTTTTGAAGATAAAGCGCCACAGATTCTGTTACACAAAAATATTTAGTGTCTTGGCTAATATTTAACTTAAGCTCATCACAGGTTCTAAAAAAGTGGTCAATGGCATGCTTGCTGGTAAAAATGACAGCAGAAAAAGTAGCAATGTCAATTTTATTTTTTCTAAATTCTTTGGAAGGAATGGCAATCAATTCGATCAATGGATGGAAGTGTAAAGCAACCTTGTATTTTCTTTCTAAATCGAAGTAAGGAGATTTTTCACTTTCAGGACGTGCTTGTGAAATCAATATTTTTTTTGCAGTCTTTGTAGTTGTCGTCTTTTTCTCTTCACTCATGTCTATTTCGTTTTACACTTTGAAAATTAGTAAGTCCCACCAAAATACTGAACTACCAATTTATACAAAATTAAAAGAGGTAATATTTCGAAAGCACAAAGGTAAAGAAAAAAATGAAAAGAGGATAAATGTAATTTATTCCTAACAGATGTAATTGAAAATAAATACCTATAAAGCAACAAGAGGACCGTTACCCCTGCAGCGCCATAAATTGCTGCCATATAATAAATAGGCTTCGCAAAAGCCAGAATTAAGACAAATGGGACCAATAAAAAGCCCAATACTTTATTTACCATAAAGACCACGAAAATGTAGGATTTGACCAATTCCTTCGTATTAAAAATAGACCCTGCTATTTCTAGGCAAATGTATTTTCCCAAATACAAGCTCGTAAAAAAAAGAATAATGTATACATACCCTTGCCAAAATGAAATGGGCAGTAAATGATTGTTAAAAATAAGCAAGGCGGCCATCAAGGAAAAAATTAAAATAAAACAAATATTCAAAGACAAAGAAGCAAAACTATTTTGAATAAGCTGCTCTCTATTTTGAATCATCCGCATGGTAGATTGACTGAATTGACTAAACAATTTAGGAAAGTATTGAGGGTAAATGGTATTGATAAATCCATACAACAAAAGTATTCCAACAATTAAATAAAATAAAAAATCTTTATCTGGCAGGGAAAATCTTTGTTCAATTTTATAAATCACTTGATTGTCATTATTGATCAATGCATTTTTAAAATACAATTGAAAAGCGCGGGTACGATTGCTATAATAATCTTTATAGTCCTTTAAACTATTATAAGTAGAGTCAAGTTTGGGATCGTGGTTGGATTGAATAAACCAAGCATCCGCCATTTGAAAAGATTTGGGAATGATGGGTACATATTTGATGAGCAAAGTATCTTTTTTCACCAAACTATCTGTTGATTTACCAATGGTGTCTTGGCTCAATATGGGGATGTCTTTCTGAGTAAAAGCACTCAAAAAGAGCCATCCGCCTAATAGCCAAGTTCCATTTTTTAGTATTGTCCACATCTAGTACAAAAATAAGTATCCTAATGCAGAATTAGTAACTAATAACTAGCTTTGTTGACCAATCCTAATTATGTCAGGTATTTACATTCATATTCCATTTTGCAAAAAAGCCTGTCATTATTGTAATTTTCATTTTTCTACGCAAACCCAATACCTGAATGAATTTACCGAAGCCTTACTTAAAGAAATTGAACTGCAGCAAAAATACATCTCAGGCAAAATTGAGACTTTGTATTTTGGCGGTGGTACCCCCTCTTTGTTAAGTAATGAAGCACTTCAATCTATATTGAACCAACTTCGGAATCATTTTGATTTTGATACCGATTTTGAATTTACATTAGAGGCCAATCCAGATGATTTATCAAGCGCAGCTGCAGCTTCCTGGTTGGAAATTGGGGTAAACCGATTGAGTATTGGCATACAAAGCTTTCAAGCACATTCCTTGGGATGGATGAATCGAGCCCATAGTGTGGAGCAAGCGCATCAAGCCATTCAAAATGCCCAAGCTGCCGGCTTTACCAATATGAGTGCGGATTTAATTTATGGAACGCCTCATTTGAGTGACCAAGATCTTCGCCAAGACCTTCAAATTTTGTTAGACTATAACATTCCGCATATTTCTTGTTATGCTTTAACCGTGGAAGAAAAAACTGCTTTGTTTTCTATGATTCAAAAAAAGAATTTACAAGATATAGACACATCCCAACAAGCAAGACATTTTGACTTGATTATAGAAACGCTAGAGGATGCCGGTTGGGAGCATTATGAAATTTCTAATTTTTCCAAACCAAATCATAGAAGTAAGCACAATAGTAATTATTGGAACGGAGTGCCTTATTTAGGATTAGGCCCTGCTGCACATTCCTACAACAAACATTCTAGACAATGGAATGTAGCCAACAATCAGTTGTATTTTCAATCTATCAAAAAAAATACGGTTCCATTTGAAATAGAAAGCTTGAATATCCCAGCCCAATTTAATGAGTACATGATGATTTCATTAAGACAAATGGAAGGATGCTCGCTAAAAATAATCAGAAATGAATTTGGTGAAAAGTACGAAGCGCACGTAAAATCATTAGTTGCTACTTATTTACAAAATAATCAGTTACAGCAAACTGCTATGGGCTTTGCTTTAACGAAAGAAGCAAAATTCTTTGCGGATGGGATTGCGAGTGATTTTTTTTGGATCAATGACCCCACAGGAAGCTTATAGTAAGATTTTCTCAATTGCCTTAAATGCTGCAGCTGGATCATGTCCTTCCCATAGAATTCCATAAATGGCAGTTATAATGGGAAGCGCTACTTTATGCTTTTCATTTATCGCTACAATACATTTACTGGCATTGTATCCTTCGGCCACCATATTCAATTCTAATTCTGCAGCACGTACCGAATAGCCTTTGCCAATCATGTTTCCAAAAGTTCTGTTCCTACTGTGTAAAGAATAACAAGTCACTAACAAATCACCTAAGTAGACCGAAGAATCATAATTCAAAGCATGTTCTTTTTCTTTACCCATGATGGATATTAACAGTGCTTGCATTTCATTGGCTGCATTGGCTATAAATACACTTAAAAAATTATCGCCATACTCTAAACCATGTGCAATGCCCGCACCCAATGCATAAATATTTTTAGCCACTCCGGCATATTGTACCCCAATGACATCGTTGTTAATTCTTGTGTTGATGTATTCTGTTTCAAAATATTTTGAAATAACTTCGGTTGCATTTAAATCAGTTCCAGAAAAAGTTAAATAGGACAATTGCTCCGCTGCCACTTCTTCGGCATGGCTTGGTCCTAACAAAGTAAAATATTGAGACAATGGAAATTGAAATGCTACTTGTAAATATTCATGCAATAAAACATTGTGTTTGGGCATTACCCCTTTCACTGCAGAAATGATGCGTTTATCTTTTAACATAGCAGCATCCACTCCTACCAAAGATGCTTCAATATGAATGGATGGCACTGCAATCAATAAAATATCAGAATGCGCAATCACTTCTTTTATCTCCGAGTAAAAGCTGATGCTTGAAACATCAAAATAAGTGTTTCTAAGGTAATGTGGATTGTGGTGACGTTTTTTAAAATAGTCAATATTGGATGCTTGACGTACCCACCAATTGATAGACTGCTGATTGTCAGTAACAATTTTAGCAATAGCAGTAGCCCAGCTTCCACTCCCAATAATTCCTATTTTGTTTGCTTCCATAATGCAAACATACGAAACTCAACAAAAAAGGGGTGCATTATTAAAATACACCCCTTTTGCTCAATCATTGAATATTTTATTTCTTCTCTTCGAAAAGCTTATCCTTAGAGACTATTTTAACCAAGGCCCCTTCTTTCAATGTTTTGCTAACTATACTGTATGGGCCAGTAATTACTTCTTCACCTACTTTTAAACCCTGGATTTCAATATAATTTAAATCTTGAATATCGGTTTTTACTTTAAACATTTTAACCGTATTGTCTTTTTGTAAAACAAATACAACTTCGGTTAATTCATCACTACTTTTTGTTTTGGCAGCAGCTTTGTCATCTGTTTTTGTAGCCGAAACCTTCGTTTCTTTTCCTTGACCATCTTTGTCTCTTGTAGTTACGGCATTGAGTGGAACAGTGATTACATTTACTTTAGATTTTGTTTGAATGTCTGCACTTGCTGTCATTCCTGGTCTAAAAGGAAAAATATTATTGTCTTTTACCAAATCGGTATAATCTTCGGGAAGCAATCTAATGTGTACTTTGTAATTTGCTACTTCTGTAGTTGTGCTGGCACCAGTGGTTGCAGCAGTAATTGGATTGGCAATTTTATATACAATACCTTTAAATTTTCTATTGTTGTAAGCATCCACTTGTACCAATGCGGTATCCCCTAATTTAACTTTAGTAATATCATTTTCTCCAACGTCCACTCTCACTTCAATACTTTTCATATCGGCAACACGCATCATTTCTGTACCAGTCATTTGAGCTGTACCTACTACTCTTTCACCCTTTTTTACATTCATTAAACTCACAATGCCATCCATTGGACAAGTGATAATGGTACGAGCCAAATCTTTTTCAGCTCTTGCCAATTGTGCATTGGCACCTTGTATTTGTGCCTCTCCACTTTTAATGGTTTCTTTAGCAGAATTGTAAGAAGATTCTGCAGAACGATAAGCTTGTTCGGTTTGCTCAAACTCAGATCTGGAAACAATTTTATCAGCAAATAATTTTTTATAACGCTCATAACTTGCTTTAGAATTTTCATAGCTTGTTTTCATTCCACTAAGCGCCGCTTTGACGTTTTCGTATTGTGCTTTTACTTGATTGACACTAGCAGTTACTTGATCTCTTTGAGAAGAATAAATATCTGCATAAATTTTTGCCAATATTTGACCCTTGGTTACTTTGTCTCCTTCTTCTACATATAAGTTTACAATCTCACCAGAAATATCAGGAGAAACTTTTACCTCAATTTCTGGGTATACTTTTCCACTTGCATTTACCGACTCGGTAATGGTTCTCAATTGGACTTTTTCAGAAGTCACTTCAATCCCTTCTTCTTTTCCAATGACCCCCGCTTTTTTCAAACCTACCAAAAGCGCAATGACAACAAACAAACCTACCAATATCCAAATTACTTTCTTATTCATATTTATTATTTTATTTCTATTATAATGATAATGCTTCTCCTTTGTAAAATTCTAAAAGTTTAATTCTAAAAACATATTCGTATTGTGCAGTCTTAAAATTCACTTTTGCTTTTAAATAATTATTTTGATTGTTTAATAATTCAATGGTGCCTAACAAACCTAAATCATAACGCTTGGTAGCAAATTGATAGGTTTTTTCGGCCGAATTCAAAGCTTTTTGTGCAGCGTTTAATTTGTTAAAAGATACAATAGCATTGGTGTATGCAGAATAAATATCTTGTTTTAACTTGAGTTGTGTATTGTCTGCCTGAAGTTTTACATTATTCAAATTCAACTTAGACTGTTGATAATTTAATTTAGATTGATTGCCATTGAAAATAGGTATGTTCATTTGCAAGCCCACATTCTGACCAAAGTTATTACTCACTTGAGTATTCCAGCCATTCCAAACTGTTCCCCAATTTTTAGATTGATTGGAAAAGTTAGAAGTTAAATTATATCCAAAACTTAAACTTGGATAAAAACCAGCCTTTGCTGCTAAACTATTTTTTTCGGCAGCTTTCACCCTAAGATTAGCTGCTATGACATTAGGCATGTTCTGTGTAGCTACATTAAAAACATAGTCGGGTTGCAAATCGGCAAAATTCTGCACTTTAATTTGATCTACTGGTTGCGCTACTACTTCAAATGGTTTAGACGCATCTAAATTTAGTAAAGCAATCATGCTCAACTTACTTTGTTGCACATTTGAAATGGCAGTAATGTAACTACTACTATCATTAGCCAATTGGGTTTCTAATTCTAATAAGTTTAATTCGGGCAATAAACCCACTTCCACTCTTTTTCCTGTGGCAGCCAATTGCTCCTTGGTTTGTTGTATTTGAATTTTGGCAATTTCTACTTGCTCAATAGCAGATAAAATTTGTAAATAATAAGTAGCTACATTTAAAGAGACATCATTGGCAATAGCTAATTTATCGCTTTCACTAGCAATCCAACTATAGTTTGCTGCTGAAGTGGTATTGCTTAATCTACCTGCATTAAATAATTGCACCCCTCCATTGACACCAAAGTTGTTGTATAAAAATTGTGTACTTGAAAATCCATTGGTGGTAGGGTCGATAGATCTACCAAAGCGCATACCCATTCCAGTGGAACCATTCATGGTTGGCAGCTGATTTGAACCAGCCAGCTGGGCCTGTATTTTAGCTAAACGAACAGATACTTCGGCTTGCTGAACAGAAATATTGTGTTGAATGGCATATTCAACACAGGTTTTTAAATCCCATTGAGCAGGCGCTTGAGCTTGAAGGCACAGACTGCCGCAAAAAAGGATGAAAGAAAATAGGTATTTCATGAGTATATTATTAGAACACTTTTTACAATACAAAAGTAAACTAATATGTAGTAGTTGTCTAATTTTTAGACAAACGGGAAAAGCATCGGCTGAGCAGCAATAAATAGCGATAAAAGGCTAAGAATTTCAACAAAAAATCATCCGCAAAGCTAAAATGTAAAAAATTATCCATTAAAGAGGTAAAATAATCCCTATTTAATGGAAGCCTTATAATAAAAGATTCTGTATAAAATCAATACAATGCCTACTAAAATAACGGCAGTTAAGGCAGAATAAGGCTTATCAATGACCACCGCGCAAGCCACTAAAGCATAGGATAAAACAAAAACCACACAGAAAAATGGTGTCCATTTTTTTAAAGCTCCTGTTACCACCTCATCCCCCTGTTTTTTTCTTCTCAAAATAAGTAAGGTAGCTGCCGAGGTACTCATACCCATACAATCTAGAAAAATACTAAAACTAAGCACATCATCTACGCCCTTACCAAAAAATGTAACAAGAATTGTTGCGATTGCAAATACCGTTAATCCAGGAACCAATGCTTCTGTTACTGGATGTTTCTTTTGAAAGATGGAAGGTAGTACTTTGTCCTCGCTCATCGCAAACATCACACGCGGGTTGCTCATTAATATTACATTCACATAGGCCAATACACTTAGTACCATGGCAAAATCAAAAACCTTGGCACCGAATTTTCCAAACCAAGCTTCAAATAATAAAGATCCAATGGCATTGGCATTTTTCATTTGATCAAAACCTATGACTTTAATATAAGTATAATTAATAGCTAAGTATAAAAATAGTACCACTAGTATGCCTACCACAATGCCTCTTTGCATGGTCTTGGCCGATTTTACCTCCGATCCAAAATTAATAGTTTGTTGATAACCACCATAAGTAAAAAATACAGAGACTAAACTTACTAGCAACAACAAAGCGCCGTTGGTTCCGTCATAAGTATAAATTTTTCCTTCATTAATACCATGTGGAGGAACTGTAACGCCTTTGAATAAAGAAGAAATTAATAAAACAATTAAAGAAATTTTTACCACAGTTAAAATATTCTGCGTGCGGCTACTTGTTTTTAATCCTAATAAATTTACAACATAAAACAGCCCCACAGAAACAGAGGCTACTAGAATATTAAAAAAAGTGCCAGAAGGTTGTCCAAATAATAAATCACTTATATAGTCGGCGCCAATTAATGCCACTACTGCTAGCGATGCTGCATTACTAATTAATATTAAAACGTTAATGGTAAAACCAACCCCCGGATGATAACAATGTGCAAATACTTTATAATAACCACCCATTACTGGAAGTCTTTGACCAATTTCAGCATAGGTAAGTGCTCCAAACAAAGCAATCAATCCTCCAATTAACCAGGCGCTAAAAAATATAAGTGGGGTGCCCGATTTAGCAGCAATGGTGGCAGGCGTTTTAAAAATACCCATACCAATGACCAAACTCACCACAATCATGGTTAAGCTAAAAAAATTAATGCCTTGCTTTTGCTTCATACTTATTCAATGAATGCTCAATATAATAAAAATGGTCAAGTTTTCAACAAGCCGTTAGTAATTAAAACCTGTCAGGGGTATATAAATACTAAATTTGAATTAGAATTAGGTTCATGCAAATGATTAAAAGGGAATCCCGTTAAAATCGGGGGCTATTCCCGTAGCTGTGAGTTCGTTGCTTAAAAGCAATTGATGCAAAAAGTCCACTGAAGCAATTTGGGAAGGATGCATCCTAGAAGAACAAGCCAGAAGACCTGCCTAGTTTAAAAAAATCAACAGCTTTCGGGTAAAAAGCAGGGATTGTAAAAAATTAAGGCCGGAAGATATAAAGATGGTATGCATTTATTTTTAAGATGCTAATCTCTTAGGACTATCTCTGAAGACTCCTTAATCAATTATGGTTCTCTTTCTCCAGGAAGCTCATTGTTCACTCAGTAAAATGAAAAAAACAAAACAATGAGCCAAAAATTAATCACGCTCTCGGTGTGCCTAGTCGCTACCACCCTCCTCTTTGGGCAAAAAGAAAATTCCGCTATTTTAAAAGACACACTTAGAAAAAGAGTGGACTCTTCCATTAATTTTGAAGAAGTTATTGTGACTGCTAACAAGCTAGAACAAAAACAAAATGCTACTGGCAAAGTAGTGACTGTTATTAACGCAGCTGCCCTTCAAGCCAATGCTGGAAGAACAATTGCCCAAATTTTAAATGAGCAAGCAGGTTTGTATTTACCAGGAAGCTTAAGCAATGCAGGAACAGTGCCTAGTATATATATGCGTGGCGCTTCTAGTGGTCGTACCTTAATTTTAATTGACGGCATGCCGGTGGGCGACCCTTCCATGATTAGCAATGAGTTTGACTTAAACTTAGTGCCCTTGAATTTAATTGAGCGTATTGAAATTTTAAAAGGGGCTCAAAGTACTTTGTATGGCTCAGATGCCATTGGAGGAGTTATTAATATTATTACTAAGAATAAATCCATCCCAAACTTCTCAGGCGATTTTAGTACAGGATCCTATGGTACAAGAAAATTAAATTTACAACACAGTAATACCATTGGAAAATTAAATTATGCAGTGGGCTTTGGCAATGAAGCAGCTACTGGTTTTTCTTCTGCTACAGATATAACGGGTAAAAATAATTTTGACAAAGATGGCTATAAAAATAATAATTGGTTTGCGAATATTAATTACGCCATAAATAAAAACTGGAATTTGAAAGCCTCTACGCATCAAACAAGTTATAATGCCGACATTGATTACGGCGCTTTTAAAGATGAAAAAGATGAAAAGTTTAACAATGCCACTAAGTTGACAGGAATAGTTTTAAAATACAAAAAAGAAAAAACTATTTTTCAATTTCAATATCAATTAAGTACACAGGACCGTCAATATAAAAACGATAGCGCCGATAGAACTTATATCATTTTTGAAGACAACCAGTATACAGGTAAATCGCATTTTGCAGACGCTTTTTATTCTACCTCTATTTCAAAAAATATACAATGGATTGTAGGCGCCGATTTTAGATATGGATCCTACCAGCAAACTTATATTTCTTTAAGTAAATATGGTCCATATAATGATAATTTTAAAGATACTTTCCAATACCAGACTGCCTTATATAGTTCTTTATTAATAAACGATGCCTCTAATAAATGGCTATTGGAATTGGGTGGAAGGATGAATAAGCATGATAGTTATGGATATAATCAAACATTGACCATTAGCCCTTATTATAAATTAAACTCCACATTTCGTTTGATGGCA
>CAIPJS010000087.1 GCA_903865435.1 uncultured Bacteroidota bacterium
AATAATTAATTAATATATTTATTTTTAGGATTTAACAAAGACTTTGAATTATTACGAGTAATTTGCAGCTCTTTTAAAATTATAAATGTAGTCCCACAGCAGATGCAGAATTTTCGCCAATTATTAATAGGTTCACTATCAGTACTTTTAATTTCATTGACTTCTTATGGACAGGAGCTACCTGCTAAAGATTCTGTCACTCAGATTAATGTAAAATTACTTGGCATTTTTAGCCAAAAACTACCTACCAAATATAAAATACGCAACATTAAAGTTGTTGGAAATCAATTCTTTGATGAAAACCTATTGCTTTCATTATCTACCTTAAGCATTGGAGACGAAGTTACTTTGCCGGGTGGAGATAATTTTGCCAAAGCCATTCATAAATTAATGGATCAAAATTATTTCAGTGACGTAAGCATCTATTTAACAGATTTAAATGAAAAGGAAATTGATGTTGAAATTAATGTAGTTGAAAGACCTCGTCTTTCTAAATTTTCTTTTATAGGTGTGCGCAAATCAGACAATGATGAATTGTCTGGTAAAACAGGTTTGACGCCCAACAGGGTTATTACCGAAAATATGAAAATTACCGCCATTGATGGCATCAAAAAATATTATGCTGAAAAGGGCTTCCAAGATGTTAAAGTAAGCATCAAAGAAAGAAAAGATGCCACTAGAAAAAACAATTTATTATTGGATTTCGTCGTAGACAAAGGGCCTAAAGTGCGCATCAACAATATTAATTTTGGAGGCAACAAAGTGGAAGAAGGCAAGTTGAAAAAAAGTTTGAAAGAGATACACGAAAAATCAAGATTGACTTTATTTCCTATTAACGATCGACCTATTATAGTTAAAACATCTCCGTATACTTTTGATGAATACTTGCAAGAAAAAGGGTTTTTAACTTTTACAAAAACGAAGAAAATATTAAATCCTTACGCGAGAATTAATTTCTCTTCTTCAAAATTTGATGTAAAAAAGTATGATGAAAGTAAAGACAACTTATTAAACTATTATAATTCATTGGGATTTAGAGATGCGGTCATTGAAAAGGATACGGTGTACCACAATGCAGCTGGTAATTTGAACATTGACATGCAATTGAAAGAAGGGCGTAAGTATTATTTTGGCAATATCACTTGGAGAGGCAATACCAAATATCCAGACTCCATATTGCTTTCTATCTTAAATATCAGAAAGGGTGCTATTTACAATCGGGAGACTTTGTACAATAAACTAGGTAAAATTCAAACACCCGAAGGAGGGGACATCAGTGGATTGTATCAAGATGATGGTTATTTATTTTTTAGAGTAGACCCAGTTGAGACAGCTGTATACAACGATACCATTGATTTTGAAATTAGAATGGTTGAAGGTCCTCAAGCCACTATTAAAACGATCAGGATTGCAGGTAACGAAAAAACAAAAGATTTTGTAATACGTCGTGAAATCAGAACCATACCTGGAGATAAATTTAGCCGTAGTTTATTGATTCGTTCTCAACGTGAAATTGCACAATTGAATTTCTTTGATCAAGAAAAAATTAAAATCGATCCTGTACCTAATCCTGAAGATGGAACTGTGGATATCAATTATGGAGTAGAAGAAAAATCGAGTGACCAATTGGAATTAAGTGCTGGATGGGGTGGCGTTATTGGCTTAACAGGAACCATAGGGGTTACTTTTAATAATTTCTCATCAAGAAATTTATTTAAGAAAGCTGCTTGGGATCCATTGCCAATGGGAGATGGACAAAAATTAAGTGTCAGGGTTCAAAGTAATGGAAAGGCATTTAGATCTACCAACTTTACTTTTACAGAACCATGGTTTGGGGGCATTAAAAGAAACACCTTAACGGTAAGTGTATACAATACCAAATACGGTCAAACCATTGATCCTACTACTGGATTGTACAATATGGATATAGCAAATACCAGATACATTTCTACAACAGGAGGTACGGTTTCTTTTGGTCGCCAATTAGGATGGCCCGATGATTATTTTTCTTTAAGCATGGGATTAAACTACACTAGATATTTTTTAAGTAATTACGCTATTGATCCTTATAACTTACCCAATTTTAATAATGGCTCAGTGAATAATGTCAATTTTAGAATTGCATTACAAAGAACTTCTGTGGATCAGCCATTGTTTCCAAGATCAGGTTCTAATTTCTTATTAAGTGCGCAATTGACTCCGCCTTATTCTTATATCATGCCTAATGTGAATAGTGCAGAGAATCCTTTTCAATTATTGGAATACCATAAATGGAGATTCAATGGCGAATGGTATGTACCGCTTGGTAAACCTGGTGGTGACGATCACAACAAACAATTTGTTTTAAAGTTTGCTGCGAAGTATGGTTTCTTGGGCACTTACAATAGCAATTTAGCAGTTTCTCCATTTGAACGTTTTCAATTAGGAGATGCGGGCTTAAGCAATCAGTTTGCATTATTAGGATATGACATTATTGCACAAAGAGGTTATCCAGTGTATCAAACTTCTAACCCAAAAGTGAATCCCGATCAGCAAACAGCAACACAACATTTTACCATGTTTAATAAATATGCAATGGAAATTAGGTATCCATTGAGTTTGGCTGCAAGTAGCACCATTTATGCATTAGGATTTTTTGAAGCAGCCAATGGATGGTACAGTATGAAGGAATACGATCCATTTAATTTGAGACGTTCTGTGGGTCTTGGTATGCGTTTTTACTTGCCCATGTTTGGCTTATTAGGTTTTGACTATGGAATTGGGATAGATAGATTAAATGGTTCCAATAGCTTAAAAGACGCAGGAAGGTTTAGCTTTATGTTAGGCTTTGAACCAGAATAAATTTAAATCTGTTCATTTTTAAAAAATAGACACATGCATTCTAAAAAGTACGTATTACTCCTTATCATTGGATTGGCAGGCTTTTTTGCTACCACCCAGGCACAAAGTAAATATGCGGTCATCAATACCAAATATATTTTAGACAAAATTCCTGAATACAAAGAGGCCGATAAAAAATTAAAAGTATTGGGAGATCAATGGCAACAAGAAATTGACGAGAAACAAATGGTGCTAGATAAAATGTACAAAAACTATGAGGGCGAACAATTTATGCTATCAGAAGATTTAAGAAAAAAGCGAGAGGATGAGCTATTTGCAAAAGAAAAAGAACTAAGAGACATCCAAAAGAAACGATTTGGTTATGAGGGGGATTTGTTTAAAGAAAGACAAAAACTGGTAAAACCCATCCAAGATAGGGTGTATAATGCGGTCCAAAAAATGGCTGCTGCCCGTGCTTATGACTTCATTTTGGATAAAAGTGAAGGAATTACCATTATATTTGCAGACCCAAAACTGGACAAAAGCGATGACGTTTTAAAAGAATTGGGCGTTATAAATTAACTATTATAAACATAGAATAGTAAAATAAAAAAAAACAAGTTATGAAAAAAGGTTTCCTATTTGCTGCCATTTTATTAGTAGCATTATCATTTACAAACAGTGCTTCTGCACAAACAAAAATTGGCTACTTTGATGATCAAAGTGTCATTGCATTGTTCCCAGGCATTCAAGAAAAATTAGATACAATTCTTAAATCTTATGCGCAAGATACTTTACAAGAAGAGTACAATTACACTTTAAAAGACTATCAAGTAAAAGACAGTATTTTCAAAAGAGATTCTGCTAGTTTGTCTAAAAGACCAAAAGCACTTGAGATGGCTACAACCGATTTGAATAAGTTAAAATACAAATTGATCAATTGGCAACAATACCAACAACAAGCAATGCAACAAAAAGAAGATGGACTTTTGTTGCCTTACAGACAAAAAGTAGCTGCTGCTTTAAGTGAAGTGGTTGCTGAAAATAAATACACTTTAGTATTAAAAGCGGATGCTTTATCACCTTATGCACAACCTTCTATCGCTGATAACTTAACGATTAGAGTGGCTTTGAAGTTGAAATTGACTTTACCTAAAGAAGTAGTTGATGCATTTAAAGCTGCAACTGGCGGCGCTCCTGCACCAGCTGCTGCACCAGCAAAAGCTCCTGCTAAAAAAGGATAGTTTTTAAAAAAATAAATTATTAAAAGAACCTCGTTGTTATGCAACGAGGTTCTTAGTTTTACAGCAGGAATTTAAACTTATATTATGTCTGCACCCATTGGTGTTTTTGATAGTGGATATGGTGGCCTCACCATTTTAAAGGAATTGAAAAAACAATTGCCTGATTATGATTATATCTATTTAGGAGACAATGCAAGGGCACCTTATGGTACCAGATCTTTTGAAACAGTTTATCAATATACTTTAGAAGCAGTGAATTGGTTTTTTGCACAAGGTTGTTCTTTGGTGATTTTGGCTTGCAATACCGCCTCGGCAAAAGCACTTAGAAATATTCAACAATTAGATTTACCTCATATTGATCCAAGCAAAAGAGTATTAGGAGTGATTCGACCAACAACCGAAGTGTTAGGAAATTTCTCCCCCAATCATCAAATTGGCATTATGGGCACTTTGGGTACGGTTCAAAGTGACAGTTATCCCATAGAGTTGGCAAAATTTTTTCCTTCGCTGCAAGTTTTTCAACAAGCATGCCCGATGTGGGTGCCCTTAATTGAAAATGGTGAGTTTGATCAACCTGGAGCTGATTATTATGTGCAACAGTATTTGAATGCGCTTTTTAGCCAATCTAAGGATATCGATGCCATTTTACTGGCCTGCACCCATTATCCGCTTTTAGAGGCTAAAATAAAGTCCTTCTTACCAAAGGGAGTACAATTGGTCAGCCAAAGCAGTATTGTGGCAGAAAGTTTGGCCAAATACCTTAAAAATCACCCCGAAATAGCTCAAAAATGTAGTCAACATGGCCAATTAAGCTTTTATACCACCGACAATGCAAAAATGTTTGAAAAGCAGGGTAGCTTGTTTTTTGGACAAAAAATTGAGGCAAAACATACAGATTTAGCTTAGAAAATGAAAAAATACCCTATTTTTGCCGACCTTTCACAGGTAGTGGTATGGTGACTGCTATTGGATGTGGAATTTTTTTTAAGAAACTAAGCA
>CAIPJS010000088.1 GCA_903865435.1 uncultured Bacteroidota bacterium
AGCTAGGGAATAAACTACAGCATATAATAATACTCCTTCTTTTGCTATTTCCGATTTGCCATACAATGCAAATAACATAAAGCCGGCTTGCGCAATGCTGGAATAGGCCAACATACGTTTTACACTTCGTTGAAATACGGCAATGATGTTACCCACTAATAAAGTAGCAATTATTACAAAAGTTAATAAGAGGGTCCAAGAAAATGCCAACGCTTTATACTGACTACCAAATACATTAATAAATGCTATTATTCCTGCGGCTTTTGCAATAGTGGCCATGAAAGAAGTAAATACGGTAGGCGCCCCATCATATACATCTGGTGTCCAAAAGTGAAATGGTGCAGCTGATACTTTAAAGTTCATTGCTGCAAATAATAATATTAAGCCAGCGGAAAGCAGCATTTGCTCATGAGCCATGCCAGTAAGCTTATCAATTACAGGGTCCGTCAAATGAAAACTTCCAGTAGCGCCGTATATTAAAGTAATGCCCAGTAATAAGATGCCTGTAGAAAAAGAGCCCATTAAAAAATATTTTAAGGCAGCTTCATTGCTAAACATATTTTTTTTATCTGCACCAGTTAAAATGTAAAGCGGGATGGATAGTATTTCGATGCCAATGAACAACATTAGTAAATTATCAAAAGAAGTTAAAATACTAATACCACATAAAATGAAAAAGAATAAACTATAAAAATCGGCAGGTGTCTTGCTTAATTTTGAAATCTCCTCTCCATTCAACCACACATAAATAAAAGTAAGTGAGAACAATAATGTATTGGCATACAAACCAAAAGAATTAAATCTTAGCATGCCTTTGGTATCATATTCAAATACATACCAAGCATTTGCATGCGCCAAGTTGGCAAAAATTAAAATAAGTAATCCTACTAAAGCAATGTTTTTTTGCGCTTGTACATTTTTTATTCCCCAAGAACAAAACATCATGATCACGCCTAATAATGTAGAAACTATAATTGCATTCATTGCTAAACCATTTAATTATTTGACAAACAATTGTTGTAAAGTATCGGCTGTTAATGTAAATAGTGGTTGAGGAAATACGCCTGTTACCAATACAATCATTAACAAAATTATCAATACCGCTTGCGCCCCTTTATTGGGACCTTGCATTGTATTTATTTTTTCACTGACTTCTCCGTAAGCTACTTTTTGTACCATATTCAATGTATAAATAGCAGCCAATACAACGCTCACCCCTGCGAAAGCAGCCATCCAAGGATTAAACTGGAACAAACCAGTGAACATTAAAAATTCACCTACAAAAGAATTCGTTAAAGGAAGGGCCATGTTGGCTAGCGCAAAACCAACTAGTAAAATGGCTAAAACAGGTTGCTTCTTGGCGAGTCCGCCCATTTGCTGCATAGATCTAGTACCGGTTTGTTGTTCGATGATATCTGCTACCATCCATAAGCCCAATACATTTATGCCATGTGAAAACAATTGAATCAGTGCGCCTTGAGTGGCAATTTGCGTATGTGTAAATAAGGCAGCATTCATTAAACCAATATGAGCA
>CAIPJS010000089.1 GCA_903865435.1 uncultured Bacteroidota bacterium
AAATTAAAAAAGCCCCCTTTATTCTCAAAATAAACAAAGCCTTCCTCTGGTTGTTTTTCTGAATCTGGGAAAAAAGAAATGGTTGCTATTGTATGTCGTCAAAGAAATTGGCTATTTCAGCTTAGAAAATTTGTAAAAAAATCTTAAAACAATAAAAAAAAAGGGCATAATTTGAAAATTATGCCCTAAAAATATAAAAAATGGTAAGGTTCTAAAGATCAACTACCCCTTGATCCTCCAGTCTTAATTGGTTTTTTATTCGCCCCTCCACTTGATTTAGTGTTGGCTTTAGCGATAAATTTTGAACTACCTCCCGCTTGTGGAGAGGTCTTGGTTGTAGCAGCCGCTTTTTTATCAGCTACCTTTTTATTAATTGCAAATCCCATAGTTAATTAATTTGATTATAAAAGTATAAAAATTAATTCATATTAAATTTTCATTAGGAAACTGCTCCCATCTTTTTTAACAATTTTACATTGGATCTTCTATGCAATAAAGTATGAACACCTGCATATAAAATCGGCAAAATAATTAATGTTAAAATAGTTGAAGTAATTAAACCTCCAATTACCACTGTAGCTAAAGGCTTTTGGCTTTCACTACCAATACCTGTAGAAACTGCTGCAGGCAATAATCCAATTGCAGCCATAAGTGCTGTCATTACTACCGGACGCACTCTGGAGATGACTCCTTTTTCCAAAGCATCCCTTAAAGACATTTTAGCTTCTAAATTTTTTCGGAACACAGTGATTAAAATAACTCCATTTTGAATACATATTCCGAACAATGCAATGAAGCCAATCCCAGCACTGATACTAAAATTCATTCCTCTTAAATGCAATGCCAATATACCTCCTATTAAAGCAAAAGGCACATTCAAAATAGTGAGTGTAGCATCTTTTACATTGCCGAATAGCATAAATAAAATTAAGAAGATCGCTAATAAACAAACTGGTACTACATTCATTAAAGTCTTGGATGCTCTTTGTTGATTTTCAAATTCTCCATTCCATGACATTTTATAACCGTCTGGCAAATGCACATTCTTATTCACCTTTGCTTGAGATTCTTGAATCGTACTTCCTAAGTCCCTACCTCTTACTGAAAACTTAACAGGAATATATCGGTAGTTATTGTCACGGTATACAAATGCTGGACCTGTTAAAGTTTTAATATTGGAAATTTCACTGATCGGAATTTTAGAACCATTTTGAGTTGGGATCATTAAGTCCTGTACCTTTTCCTTGGTGTCTCTAAAATTCTTTTGATAGCGAATTCGAATATCAAATTTTCTTTCTCCTTCGTACAATTGTGTTACAGCTTTACCACCCAATGCCATTTCAATCACACTTTGTGCATCAGTTGTAGTTATACCATATAAAGCCATTTTTTGTTGATCCAATTCAATTCTAAATTCAGGTTGACCCAAATTTCTTAAAACCCCTAAATCTTCTACGCCTTGCACTGTACTTAATTCGTGTTGTACTTTGTTTGCTAAATTATCAAGTGTGTCAAAATTAGGACCAAAAATTTTCACGGCTAAGGATGCAGGAACTCCCGCAACAGCTTCTTCCACATTGTCTCTAATGGGTTGAGAATAATTCAATAATAAACCAGGATACTTTACCAACTGCACATTCATGCTGTCGATTAAATTTTCGGTGGTCACTCCTTTCGGCCACTCCGATTTGGGTTTTAAATCCACCGCAATCTCCACATTAAAAAATCCTTTTGGATCAGTACCGTCATTGGTACGTCCAATTTGTGCCATCGTGTGATTCACTTCGGGAAACTTTCTAAGCGTCTCCGTAATTTTATCTGAAATCTGCTTGGACTGCGTTAATGATGCACTCATTGGCAATTGTGCCTTTACCCATAATGCGCCTTCGTCCAATTCAGGTAAAAATTCATTACCCAAAAATTTAGCCGAGAAGAAAGTTAACATCATGAAAGAAAGTGCAATTAACAAACTTGATCTTGGGAATTTATAAGCACGTGCAAACAATTTTTGAATGCCGTTTTCAAAAAAGGCAACCACAGGATTGTGTTTTTCTCTTACATTCTTTCTTAATAAAATACTCGATAATGCAGGTACCAAGGTTAAGGTAAATATCAATGCACCCAACAAAGCAAACCCTAATGTGTATGCTAATGGAGAGAACATTTTACCTTCTACTTTTTGGAAAGCAAAAATCGGAATCAAACAAGTAATGATAATTAATTTAGAGAAGAAAATGGCTTTACCCATTTCCGAACCCACTTGTTTAAATAAACCGAGCTTAGCGAGCTTGTTAAACTTCTCCATGCCCACTTCACGCGCCTTATGATCCAACGCTACATACAATCCTTCCACCATCACCACGGCTCCGTCAATTATAATACCAAAATCAACAGCACCCATAGAAAGTAAATTCGCTGTCATGCCTTTTAAACGCATGCAGATAAAGGCAAATAATAAGGCCAATGGGATAATAATACTCACTGTAATGGTTGTTCTCCAGTTGGCCATAAACAACAATACGATACAGGTAACTAAAATGATGCCTTCAATTAAATTATGAATTACCGTTTCGGTAGCATAGTCCATTAAAGTTGTACGATCATAAAAAGGAACCAACTTTACGTCCTTTGGTAAAATAGAATTATTAAGCTCTTCTACTTTTGCATGAATATTTTTTAATACCTGCTCGGCATTTTCTCCTTTACGCATTACTACAATACCTTCAATCACATCCGATACCGTATCCTTTGAAACAATACCTAGCCTTGGCTTACCTGCTTCATGTACCGAAGCCAAATTCTTCACTAAAATGGGCACATTGTTGATTTTTGTAACAATGATATTGTTGATCTCGTCAATATTATTAAGTAACCCAATACCACGCACCACATAGGCTTGACCATTTTTTTCAATAATATCTCCACCTACATTAATATTACTTTTTGCGACTGCATTGTATACGTCAATGGAGGTTAATCCATATTTTAATAATAAATCGGGATTTACAGCAATTTCAAAACTACGCTCCTCGCCACCAAAACTATTTACATCGGCCACACCTGGTACCGATTTAAATTGACGATCTATCACCCAATCCTGAATCGTGTACAATTCTCTAATATTACGAATCTTACTTTTTAATGTATAACGATACACTTCTCCTGTTGGGCCATAAGGAGGTTGTACTTCGGGCTTAATGCCTTCTGGTAAATCCACATTGGCAATACGGCTCATAATTTGCTGTCTTGCAAAAGCATCGTCAACATCGTCGTCAAATATTAAACGCACATAACTTAATCCAAAACTGGAAGTAGTTCTTAAATTAATTTTCTTTTGTACCGAGTTTAACACTGTCTCCAAAGGAATGGTTACAAATTTTTCTACCTCTTCGGCACTTCGCCCAGGCCATTGTGTAATAATAATCACCTGCGTATTGGTCACATCGGGGAATGTTTCAATTGGGGTGTTTTCGTAGCTTATAAATCCTATTACACCTACCACTAAAGTCATAAAAAACACAAAGTATCTATGCCTTAAAGAGAAGTGAATAATATTCTTAATGAATTTGTTCATAATATTTTTTGAAACTTAAATGAAAAAAGCAGCTCTAGTTAATTAAAAGAAGGACAGCTTTATTGATTCAATAGTTGTTGAAATACCAATAATTGATTTTTTACAATTACTTTTTCTCCTGCTACAATACCGCCATCCAAATAAGTAATATCGCCTGCTGTCTTATTTACATTTACTTCCGCAATACGCATTTCACATTTGCTTTTGTATACCACTACATAATTCTTGCCATTCAAATCAATTAATGCACTTGTAGGAATCGCCAATACATTATGAGTAGTTTTGCTTTTTACAAATATTTTCGCAAACATTTCGGGCTTTAATAAAAATTGCGAGTTGTCTAACATAATTCTTGCTCTTAAAGTTTTATTCATTGGGTCTAAAACTTCACTTAGTTTTTGAATGGTACCATCAAAAACTTTATCGGGATATGCCAATACCCTTACTTCCACATGATCTCCCTCTTTTACTTTTGGAATATCAATTTCGTACACATTGGCATTTACCCAAACATCATGTAAATCTGAAATGGTATATAAATAGTCGCCCATATCTGGACGGATATAATTTCCTTCGCTTACTTTCTTTTCAACAATATAGCCATTAATGGGTGCGGCAATACTATAACTACCTCCTGCATTGCTATTTGCACCTCCGTTTATATGCAAAGCACTTTCTAATTTTGTTTTAACTGATTTTGCTTTTTCGTAATTCTGCTTTGCTTCAGTGTATTCTTTTTCACTAGCAATCCCATTCTTAAACAAGCCTTCTTGATTATCCAATTGTCGTTTAGCAATAATTACATCGGCATTCGCACTTGTAATGTCGGCATAGTTGCCTGCAATCTCGGCACTTTTAACCACAGCTAAAGTTTCTCCAGCTTTGACCTTATCGCCTAAAGACAATTTAGCTTCTACTACTTGTCCACTGCTTCTTGGAAATATTTTTACCACTTTATTCTCGTCAAAACTTATTTCACCACTTAATTGTAACGCTTCCTTAGAAACAATAATTTTTGCAGTATCCAAGGAAATAATTTTTTCCATTGAATCACTTAAACAAAATTTAGCATCCTCTTTAGCCGCTTCGGGTTTTTTACTTTCACAACTGGTAAGCCCTACTAAAGTCAAGGCACAAAAAACATATACTATTCGCTTCATAAATTCTTTTTATTTTTTAATTATATCCATTCCAGCGTGGTAATTCAACTCCTCGCTAACTAATTGTAAATTTAATTTTGATTGAAAATGTTGGTTCTGCACATCCTTATAAGTATCAAAAAAGTCCATAAACTCTAATAAGCTAATTTGTTTGTGCTCATAGCTAGTCAACACATTATTAAACATTTCAGTATACTTATTATAAAAAGTTTGCTCATCATTATTGGCCACTTTTAATACTACCAATAACTTACTATATGCGTTACTGATATTGTTTTGCAGTTCAATATCGGCATTTTGTGCAATTGCTTGCTGTTGCTTCACTGTATAATCGGCCGACTTAATGTTACCTTTGTTACGATTAAACACCGGTACAGGAAGTGTGATTCCCAATCCTACATAATGCGGAATATAGTTACTATTGTGGTCGTACTCTGGGCCAAATGTAATATCAGGCACAGCCAATGCTTTTTGATAACTCAAAATTTGTTGCTGATATAATAATTGCATTTTTTGCAATTCATAATATGGATTGTTTTGTTTTGCAATGGCTACAATTTCTTGGTCACCTGAAAAACCCACTTTTACCGAAACAAAATCATCAGTAGGCAATAAAAACACATTTCCTTTAATTTGCAAAGTTGTTTTTAAACTATTCTCTGTGTCAGAAATTTGAGTTGTTAAATCGGCAATTTCTTTTTCTAAGGAAACCAACAATGATTGAATTCTTAAGTATTCTTTTTGTGAAATATTGCCTGCATTAAATTGACCAGTCATCCCTTTAAACAATACTGTTAATTGCTGATAACTTTGCTGTGCAATTTGTTTGTTTTTGATTAACTGCATTAAAGTAAAATAATTCGATCTTAGATCATATTTTAAATTACGCATTAAATCATTCAATTGCAATTGACTCATTTTCGCATTTGTACTTGCCAAATTAAGGAGCTTGCCTCTCTTGCCTGCCGTTTTTACCAATTGTTGAAACTGCACAAAATATTGTCCCATAGGTTGGCCTGTAATGGGATCCTTACCATGTTGAAAAAACTTATTGTTGGTATACACGTTCTGATCGGTTACTAAAACTGGGTTGTCCCAAACCTTAGCTTGCTCAATAAGTGCTTTATTGGCATCTACATTATAACCTGCAGCAATTAATAACAAATTGCTATCTAAAAACATCTTTTCGGTCTGCTTTAAACTCACTCTTATCGTATCCGCTTGTGCATTTAAATTCAATAATCCAAAACACATCAATAGTACGAATCCGACTTTAAGTTTCACTTTACACATAATGGGATAATTTACAAAAAACTAAGGCGCTGATAGTCAGCACCACTCTTTTTTGCAAAGCTACGCCATATTAAAAGAGTTGCCTTGACTATCCATTACAAATGACAGAAAATTAACAAAAATCTAAAAAAAATTAAGGCCAATTTAAGGGGGTGTTTTCCTCACGCAGAGGTATAAAATATAAATTTACTTTTTAAAAGCTAATTTGCACCATAATTTACCTAGTAGCAAATCAAATGAAAGATAATAACGAAGTAGTAGTTCTAATTGGAGCAGGGGCTATTGGTCAAGCAATTGCCAAAAGAGTATCTGCAGGTAAGCATATATTAATTTCAGATATTAAAATTGAAAATGCAGAAGTTGCTGCCAAAACATTAACTGATGCAGGTTTAGAAGTAAGTACAACTGTTGTAAATGTAGCTTCTAGAGAATCTATCGAAGCATTAGTATCAAAAGCTGTAAGTATTGGAAAAGTTGTTGGGTTAATACATGCAGCAGGTGTCTCTCCCTCTCAAGCATCCCCTGAGACTATTTTAAAAGTTGATTTATATGGAACTGCTTTAGTACTAGAAGCATTTGGTAATGTTATCGAACAAGGAGGTGCTTGTGTAGTAATTTCTTCACAATCTGGTCATAGACTACCAGCACTTACAATAGAAGAAGATAAAGCATTGGCAACTACTGCAGTGGAGGAACTATTATCGCTTCCATTGGTTAATCTAAACAATGTAAAAGATTCTTTACACGCTTATCAACTTTCAAAAAGAGGGAATTCTTTACGTGTGAGAGCTGAAGCAGTTCGTTGGGGAAAAAGAGGAGCAAGAATTAATGCAATTAGTCCAGGTATTATAATAACGCCACTAGCTCAAGATGAATTAAATGGACCAAGAGGAGAAAGTTATAGAAAAATGATTTCGGCTTCAGCCGCCGGAAGAGCAGGTAAACCAGATGAAGTGGGTGAATTAGCTGCATTGCTTATGAGCGAAGCTGGTGCCTTTATTACAGGCAGTGATATACTTATGGATGGCGGAGTAACAGCAGCCTATTTTTATGGCTCGTTGACAATTTAAAAAAACTCGCACAGTTCTTTAAGTTTATTTAGCGCCTTGGGCCATGAGTCATTCATATATTCAGTTAAATCTTCTGTGAGGCCAACTAATTCAACTGTAATATCCGTAACACCATCATTTTCTTGGAACGTATAATTTTCAAAACCATTAGCCCATTTTTCGACTTCTGGACCTGATGTTATTTCCATGTTCAATTTTACGAGTCCATAATGGCGTATTGAGATGTATTTATTTGTGATGTTCTCTGCAATTTCCGAAACCATACCTCCATTGTTGCCTTTCTCATCCAATCCTACAAATAACATTTTGCTTCCTTTATTCCAATTTCCCTCATAGGTAGATGTTGGATTAAACATAGCGGTCCATTGCTCATAAGTTGATTTAACACTAATGCCAAGCATTAAATCATAAATCTTATTGACTGGCGCATTTATTTTGATTATGTATTGTAATTTATTCATTTTGTAAAAAATTATTTTTCAACATATTTTTTAAAATTATACAAAATCATTTGCCAACCTGCTCTTTGCATTTCTGTAGGATTTTCTTGTTCTGGTTCAAATTCTTCTGTAACTATAGTTCCTGTATCCGAGGAATCAAAATTTACTTTCATTTTACGACCATCGCCTAATAGGATTTCAATACTCTTCTCAATTTCAATATTTTCATAGGTACCCCAAAAATCAAAACTCATTGAATTGTCTTTTGCTGACATAGTATAATGAAATTCACCCCCTACTACTAAATTATTAGTAGCATTAGGACAATGCCAATCTGAACTAGCAAAATTCCAATTTTTTACATGCTCTACTATAGTCCAAGACTCCCATACTTTACTGATAGGAGCATTTATTGTTGATTCTACTTTTATTAAGTTCATTTAAATTGATTTTTAAAAAGCAAAGAAATATTAAAATTTGGTAAATAATGAATTCCTCACGCAGAAACAAAAAAATTCTTACTCCTCATCTATTATTTTAGTTGCTTATGGGATCCATCACAAGTTGGCATCCTTTTTGAAAGCCCACAAGTACAATCGTTTATACCAATACCTGATAAAATTCGTTTTCTGTAATTGTTAATTCGATTGATTCTAGTTTCAGATTGTTTTGCGCCCGAAAAATGAATTAGATAAGCACGTTGTCTACCAGGTGTCAATGCTGTAAATGCTTTTTTAAAAGGAGGATCTTTTATAAATATGGATTGAAGCTCCTCTACCTCTATTTTATTTTTTTCTGTTTGAATCAATTTGACTCCTTTCTTTTCATTATCAATCGCCTCATTTACATATTTACGAATGACTGATTTTGAAGATTCAATGTCTTTCGAATTCGTAAAACGTATTTGCCTGGAACCTTGGGTGTGTTTTCCAGCTGCAACAAGTAATTGCTTTTCATCTTTCAAAACTGCTCCATTAAAAAAAACTAAATCGCAATGTGCTTTAAATGGCGTAATGATGACAATATTTTTATCATTAATGGTATAACAAGGCTGCCCCCATTTAATTGTTTCTTCTAATTTACAAGACAATAAAATAGTTCTAAGTATTTGAATCTCTACTTGCCATTGTTTGGATCTAGCGATATATAAATCTACTTCTGGATGCATCCCTTTATTTTTATTTTTCTACCATAAAACTATCCACTTTTATTTAAAATACATTCTTCAAGAAAAGATAAGTGAGACAAGATTTATGTAAATTATTGATTGTTGATTACTGTATACACTATTGTAATAGATGCTTCTAGTGAAATAGCTGATTTTTAAATAAACCTCACGCAAAAACAACAAAGGACCCACGATTTAACGTAAGTCCTTGATTTTCATGTAGCGAGACCGGGATTTGAACCCGGGACCTCAGGGTTATGAAGATTTTTTGAGAAAATGAAAACGTTGATTTGTAATGCGTTATGTTTTGGAAAAACGGAAAACGACCGATTTCAGTCGATTTGAAGGGGTATTTTCCTCACGCAGTGATATGTATGTTTATTAGAAACTAAAAGTCATATGAAATAAGCCTTTCCATTTTAAATTAACTTGTCCAGAAGCAACATCTTGTTGAATGGGTGCTTGAACATTTAATCCAAATGAAACCTTCTTAACATTCACCTCTATCCCTCCAATACCACTAAATGTATTTCCTCCGGTGTGATAAGATCCATTATCAAGACCTTCCGTAAGATAAATTAAACTTCCATCTAACTTATTACCTGCAACGGTTTCATACTTTAAACCAATGTTGGGAGTGACCACGGTATTTTTACTACTAAGATTGTAATAAGCAATGGTGTTAAATGTAAATTTATCTCCGAATTGATATCCCTGATTATTTTTAGAATTGATCTTATAATTGGCAGTAGTAGCCAAACCTAAATCTTCAACCTGATAAACATCTCTTACATTTAATAAAAAGTCTGTGCTTCCAGTTCCCATTTGTGCATTTACATCCGCTAGGGTTGTAGTAGGGTCATGTGCGTCAATATTAAAAGCTCCAGTCTTTAATTTTATACCACCGCCTAACCAAATTTTGTGGGTAACTAATTTTTTATCATTTACCACCTTGTGATTATTATATATTTGATAATTTGTCAATATTGTTATGTCACCTATACCTTGATTTGTAGATTTGCCATCATCGCTTATTTGATAATTTACTTGATATGGGATAAAAGTAAATACTTGCCATTTCTTAGTTAAATTAAAACCAGCGTAAATCTCATAACTATGGTAAGTATTATTACTAAACTGAGTGTTATCGTTTTTTAGTAATGTCCTATAATCACCATAAGTATATCTAACTCCGAAAAATTTAGTGTCAAAACTTGGGTACAATCCTAAGTATAAATTTCCTCCACCACATCCACAAATGCTGCATGCATTTGCATTTAAGGCTACTAACATAATAGTTATAGCCACGAAAAGTTTTTTCATGTTAAAATCAATTAATTGTAATAAAATTTAGATGCTAAATACTATTACAATCAGAAGGTGGGCGAAAAAGAGATGAAAAATGATCGGAAATTACAGGGCTATTAAAAGTAAAATAGTTAGACTTATTTTTTAAACTAATAATTTCTAAACTTGGAAAGAAGGATTTTGATGACAACACTACTTCAATTTGATTGAATTTAGGCGCAGGTGCATTTGTCCCATTGCTGCCTTCCTGCTTTTTCATTTTTTTAAGCATCTGACACTTACCATTACAATGCAGCATGGGTTTTGCCTTGTTCACACAATTCTTCTTATAGGTCTCTAAATTCACTAAATAATCAGCCATTGCTAAAGACCTTGAAAAGGTCTGAGCAAAGAGTGCAGTGAATAATAATATGACTATCGTGTATTTCAAATCGTTGCAAAGTTAATTAGAAATATTGCTACAATTTATAATCTTAATCATATTCAAATCGATTATTAAAAGTTTGCTTTCCTCAAGCAAAGAGAAAAAAGGACCCACGATTTAACGTAAGTCCTTGATTTTCATGTAGCGAGACCGGGATTTGAACCCGGGACCTCAGGGTTATGAAAATTTTTCAAGAAAATAAAGATGTTAATTTGTAGTTAGTTATGTTTTCACAAAACCGAAATCAACCGATTTGGACTGATGTTTTCCTCACACAGAGGTATTCAATAATACTAATACGAATTTACTTCAATATCTTAATCATACATGCATGTAAATAGTCAGTAAAAGTCTACATTTGAAAATGTATTGTTTAGAAACCACTAATCTTGTTCACCAATTTTCAGACAATGAAATTGTTTTAAATGATATTAACCTTAAAGTTGCTGAAGGGAGTATTTATGGTTTTTTAGGCCCTAACGGATCAGGAAAAACTACAACTTTAAGACTACTATTAGGTTTATTAAAAAAACAGCAAGGCAGCATTACAATCTTTGGTGAACCCTTTGAAAATAATAGAGTTAAAATTTTAAGTAAAATAGGTTCATTAATTGAAAGTCCATCCATTTACGGACATCTAACAGCTTATGAAAATTTGGATTTGTTACAGAAAATTTATCAATGTCCAAAATCAAGAATACTCGAGGTTTTAAGTTTAGTAGGTTTATCAAATACAGGAGGTAAAAAAACTAGACAATTTTCATTAGGAATGAAACAACGCTTGAGCATTGCAGTTGCGTTGCTTCACCATCCCAACTTATTAATTTTAGATGAGCCGACCAATGGCTTAGATCCAAATGGAATAATTGAAATAAGAGCGTTACTTACAAAACTTAATCAGGAAAACGGAATTACTATTATTATATCAAGTCATTTATTGGCAGAAATTGAAAAATTAGTAACGCATATAGGAATAATTAACAAAGGGGAAATGATGTTTCAAGGAACATTGGATGAATTAAGAAACAAACAAAATGAATTATTGTTTATTTCAATTGAAACCAATGAAAATGAAAGTGTAATTGAAATGTTAAGTAAAGAAGGTATTCATTCAAAAATTGAAGGCGCAAAAATATTTATCCCTGTTATTCCAAAGGATAAAATCGCAAAAATTATACAACAATTAGTAAATAATAATATTGAAGTATACGAGGTAAGCATTGTCAAAAATGATTTGGAAACCATTTTTATGAACCTTATTAACAATTTATAAATTATGATTTCTTTTTTACATAGCTTTCAAAGCGAATGGCTTAAAAAACAAAACAGCCTTGCATCTTGGCTTGTTTTAGTAGGAGGTTTTTTTACTCCCATTATAATAATTATTGCAAGATTAATAAACTATAAAAAACTACCGGCAATATATGAAAATGATTTTTTCTGGAGTCAGCTTTGGCAAAGTTCTTGGGAGTCGATGGCCATTTTCTTATTGCCCATGGGGGTAATTTTAGCTACTAGTTTAATCTCTCAAATTGAATACAAAAACAATACATGGAAGCAATTACATTCACTTCCGCTTACATTTACCACTATCTTTTTTTCAAAACTAGTAGTAATATTAGTAATGGTTTTGCAGTTCTTTATTTTCTTTAATATTGGCATTTTCTTATCTGGGCTTATTCCATATTTTATAATTAGTGGAGTGCCTTACCCAAAAAATCCAATACCTTTTCTTACCATTTTTAAAGAAGATCTATATTTTTTTGTAGACTGCCTTCCTATTATTGCATTACAATATCTAATATGCTTACAATTCAAAAACTTCTTGATCCCTATAGGAATCGGTTTTGGCTTGTGGGTCGCCTCTCTAAGTGCACTAAGTTGGAAATTTGGATATTTTATACCTTATACTTATTCTATTCTAAACTTTTTAAAAACTCAGGATTATAATAAAGCAGCAATACCTGGTATGAATATTCATTACTTGGCAATTTGTTATTTCATTCTTTTTACAATGCTGAGCTATTTTCTTTATATTAATAAAAAAGAAAAAGGCTAAGTTGTTTCTCTTGGCAGTTTGTAACATTAGCCATTTGCTATTTGTTTCAGCACCATGTTTTTGAGCTGCTAAAAGTAAGGCATCTGCCACAAAAATGATTGACTCTTTGTTATTGATTCTTTCACTTATGAATTTTTTAGCGTTTGCTATATCAGAAACTTGTTTATAAAATATTCTATTACTGCTTTGTAAAAAACCAAGTTTTAGAGAAATATTACCTCGACCCAAAGTTGTTAACCGCTGTAGAAATGTCAGCATTAAAAGTTCGTGTTTTAGGAAAACCGAAAATGACCGATTTGGACCGAATTCAGGGGGTGTTTTCCTCACGCAGAGGATCAATAATTATACCTTACACTTTTGGGATGAAAGAACTCCCATGAATGAAGAAACTCTTGATAACTATTAATGTTAGCTAATGTTTTACCTTTTAATTTCCCATCTATACATATTCCGTCATAGTTCCATTGTGATCCCGTATTAACATCCCATATAGTATCCTGTTCTTTACGGAACGTCAATATCACATTATTTATACTTCTACTATAAGAATGGAATGAAGCAGTATCATTCTCCAAGAAAATAACAATTGGATTATTAGGCAATGAGTCCTGTATAATTCTTTGTTTTACTAGTTGATTCCAATCATATGTTCTCGCATTAGAACCATCTTGTATACCAATCACCCAAGATTTACTTTTCCAAGATGCAGTATCTCTTTTTGTTAAATCACCTTTAGACTTCCCTTTATCATAGGTATCCATCTTTTCAAATTTCTCTTTAAATTGAGCATCTGGTTGTAAAACATGAGTATTGGGTTGCTTTCTAACCCATGCAGACAATGCTAGTTGCTCTGATTTGATTTCTTGTAATTGATGCCCCTTTAAAGGACCTGCGATACATTCTCCATTGGACTGTCTCCACCAACTCTTAGTAGTAGCATCTTCAAACATCGCATTGAAATGATCCATTCCAACTAATCTAAATGTCTCTTGCTTTCCATTTACAATAGGACTATAAACTCTACCCGTTCTACAAACAGTGCAATAAGTAACCATAATTGGTTTACCATTAATTGTATCAACTACTTGATGATGATACCCTATTAATTGAATTGGATAAGCTCTAGCAATACTATCTATTACAATTCCAATCACTAGTTTATTACTTGGAATTTTATTTTTAGATAATGATGTTGTTACCACTTTGGCTGGCTGATAGAACATTTTATCAGCTTCCATTTGAAATGTAAAAACATAAAAAACAATTAAATAAACAGCAGTTAGTACTCCAATAATGATTTTTTCTTTTTTTATCCCATTTCTAAAAATTAGAATCATTGGAATAAAAACAATTAAATATCCCATGAAACGAATCATCCATTTATTTGATCCTAAAAAATAGGCTAATTCGATAGAATCAAATTGTTGACTACCTGGCATTGGCATAATTAAATATACCCTTGCACATTCAAAAATGATTAAAAGTATCAGGCCTATGATTGCTATCGTATTTTTCATAATATGAAATTAATGAAATAATTCAGGCAGAAACAACAAAGGACCCACGATTTAACGTAAGTCCTTGATTTTCATGTAGCGAGACCGGGATTTGAACCCGGGACCTCAGGGTTATGAAGACAACGAATATTATACAAGTAATTCATTTTCAATTAGTTAATATTGTTGTTGCTCCCCTTATGTGACTCTTTCTAAGGTAAAAGAGGCGCAAAAAGGGAGCGCACTCATTTCATGGAATATGTTGGGACTTCCTGACAGATGGAAGGAAGTTGAATATTGAAAACTGATGTTAGGGAGTATTTTCCTCAAGAAGAAATAACTAAACAGCAGCTTTGTTTGTAAACTATTAATATCATTTTTGGTTTAATGATTAATGATGGAAACACTCTACTAATTTAGACTATATTTTGTCCACTTTATGCTGACGATTTACAATATCCAAAACAAGTATTGAAAACTTTTTTTATTGCTTGATTTTAAAAAAATCATAAAAATAATCAGGTGATTTTAAATTAATAAATTCAGTCCTGTTTTTATCAAAATCCTCATAAGTAAATGCTGCTATTTGATCCTTGGTATAAGGCAATAATTTTGAAGGTTGATTTGTTTTTGTAACAAAACCTAATCCATGGTCGCAGTCTAACACAAAAACCTGTACATCCTGCCTTGTACATTGTAAGTATAAAATTGTTTTCCATACATCTCCATTCCAAGTGCCTTCAAAATCTCTTTGTTTCCAATCCTCAAAAGAACAAGCAGCTTTTTTTGTCAATGGATTACAATCATGCATAATAATAACTCCATCTTTACTTAAATACTCCAACACATTTTCAACATCTCGTGTCGAAAAATCATACTCATGCATGCCATCAATCAATGATATTTCAATTTTATTATTACTTAATAAAGAAGCAGCGTCCTTTTCAAAAAAAAGATCGCTTGTTTTTTTGAAATACTTATTATAGATGTTCAAAGGATTTAAAATAATTTTTCCAAAAATTCTAAGCTTATCAAAAGTAAAATCTGGATCAACTGCTATTTTTAATTTGCTTTTAATCCTGAAAAATATATGCCCATTAAAAACCCCTATTTCTAGATAATTTTTTAGCTGCTTGTATTTCATCAATAATTGAATGGCCTTGAGTCGATTCATTTTAATTTTATTTATGAATTAAAGATATTACAATTAAGATGATTTTAGATTTAAACCCCCCTATTTTAACTAAAAAACCTCATTGAAATTGATTAAATTGAATATTGAGCGCTTGTAATTCTGGCTACTTATAGTAACTTACTGTTTCAAATAACTGTATGTCGTCAAAGAAAGTGGACAGTTTAGTTGTAGAGGGTTTCGTTGTTTAAAAATAGTGTTTTTTTTAAAATAATTTTCTACGTCTTTTTAGGAACTCTTTTTTGATAATCTCTCTTTGTTTGACTATATCTTATACATTCTTAATTTCACCAAATTTGATATCATCATAGTGAGATTCTAAATGAAATGGGTTCGTTTCAGTTAACCTCCACATACCCGCTTTGTAAACAAAGTAATATACTATCCTATCCACGCCTGGTTTGTCAAAATGGTTATTAAAAACTATTTCTAAATGATCTCTGCTCTTGAATTCAATTGGGACGTCAAATGCATCAGACTCATTTAATCTTTTTGATAGAATCTCTTTATTTTCTTCATAAAAAGGAATAAAATCATCTGGTAGAATTTGAATGCCAATAATTATTTCATTTTTATCCATGTTGTGTCTATGTAAAACCCAATAATGATTTAATATGTCCGCTTCTCCTACATTACAGGTGCAAAATTTTATTTTATCTGATACTAAACACATAACATTAATTTTAATAATTTAATTTCCATCTTCCTCTTCATCGTCGCTAAAAAGTTCATCTAATAATCTCTTTGCTTCTTCAGACCCCATTTTAAGTGCTGTATATAAATCGTCCTCTGCTAAATAATCATCATAATCGTTGTCGTTATAATAATAAATCTTTGCTCTTGCTATAAAATGGTCAGGGTCTTTGGGATTTAATCTGATAGCTTCATTAATATCTTTTAATGCTTTATCACAGTCCTTCTTGAAGTATTTTAACTTAGCTAAAAAGTGTATGTCGTCAAAGAAAGTGGACGATTTAGTTGTAGAGGGTTTCGTTGTTTGTAATAGTATTCTTTCTTTTTTAAAAGTAATTAAATTAATACAATGTTCACTAATACCTAAACGTGAACGTTATGGTTGATCATTCTTTGTTTCGGAAAGAAATAACAAAAACCTCACGCAAAACCTCACGCAAACCTCACGCAGAAACAACAAAGGACCCACGATTTAACGTAAGTCCTTGATTTTCATGTAGCGAGACCGGGATTTGAACCCGGGACCTCAGGGTTATGAAGATTTTTTGAGAAAATGAAGGCGTTGATTTGTAAGGTGTTATGTTTTGACAAAACCGAAAACGACCGATTTTGATCGAATTCAGGGGGTGTTTTCCTCACGCAGAAGAATTCTGTAATCTATGTCGATAAAAAACAATAGGAAGTCCAAATATAAATAACCATGCAAATTTATAAAGACTATTTTTGATAATGTTAAGTACTTTATAGTTAACATTTTTAATAGAAAAATATGAAACAAATACAAATACTTTTATCAGCAATACTCTTTTCATTCACATCATTATTTGCAAATGAAAACATATTTTTTGATAGCAGTGCTATTGAACTAAATACTAAGACTGGCATCATCTATGGTACGCTTTTGTTACCTAACAATATAAGCAACAAAGTCCCTGTAGTTATTCTTATTTCAGGATCTGGTCCTACAGATAGAGATGGTAATAATCCAGTGATGAAGAATAATTCATTAAAACAGTTGGCAGAAGCACTCGCCAATAATGGCATTGCTTCCGTACGTTATGATAAACGTGGTATAGGAGAAAGTGTAAAGGCCGCCAAATCCGAATCCGAACTGAGATTTGAAGATTATATTTCTGACGCAATAGATTGGATTTCATTTGTAAAACTTAATCCAAAATTTTCAAAAGTTATAATTGTTGGACACAGTGAAGGGTCATTAATTGGAATGAATGCTGCAAAATATGCAGATGGATTTGTGTCTATATCTGGTGCTGGAAGTAGCGCAGATATTATTTTAAAAGAACAACTAGCGCCAAAAGGAAAAGTAGTTCAAGATTTATGTTACCCAATAATAGATAGTTTGAAAGCAGGTGTTATGATTAAAGATGTCAACCCCATGCTAAATAGTTTATTTAGGCTAAGTGTTCAGCCCTATATGATTTCTTGGTTTAAACACGACCCACAAATGGATATAAAGCAATTAAAATACCCTTGTTTAATTTTACAAGGCGACAATGATTTACAAGTAAGCATTAATGACGCAAAGCTACTATCCGCAGCCGGTAATGAAAGCCGATTATTAATTGTTGAAAGAATGAACCATGTCTTAAAAATTATTGACAAAGGTGATCAACCTGCGAACATAGCTTCCTATTCAAATATAGATATGCCGATATCTGCTGTATTAACAGATGAAATTATAAAATATATTAAAAATTAAATGCTATAATTAATTTTACAATTAAATTAGATGTAGAAAAAATAGTACTGCAGACAACTACATAAGTATAATATCAAAACTCGTTTCCATTTTTATATTGTTATTTATGAATCGTTACATTTAAAGAAACAGATAACAAAAACTCACGCAGAACCTCACGCAAAATAAAAAACCACCTACGAATAAACGTAAGTGGTTGATTTTCAACTTGAAAGTTGTAGCGAGACCGGGATTTGAACCCGGGACCTCAGGGTTATGAAGATTTTTCAAGAAAATGAAAGCATTGATTTGTAGTTAGTTATGTTTTCACAAAACGGAAATCGACCGATTTCAGTCGATTTGAGGGGGTATTTTCCTCACGCAAGGTGTTTATTGTTTAATACATTAAATATTAAAATATATTACTTACCTTTTAAAAGTAAATCACACACTCTATTGCAATTCTAACGCAACAGCTCTATTTACAATTCTTGTAATCACTATCATTCTTAAGACACTTATTTAATCATTGGGATAGGCTATACCCTATTTCTAAATCAACACGTATGAAAAAAATCTTAACGTTTTTATTCTTAATCGTAGCATTAAGCACATTTGCTCAAGAAAAAACACTAAACAGTATTCTAATTAAAATTAAAATTGGACAAGGAGGTCAGTTTTATGCAGCAGACGAAACTTGGATTAATAAATATTTGCCAGCTAGTGGTAAGAACACTATTGTCACTTTTGATATTGAGGGTGGTTTGCACGCTGGTGAGATATTGACATTAAGTAATATAGGGAAAAGTTTTACTGATAGAGATGTTGTTTCTACTCCTATAAATGGTTTTTGGTTTGATTTTGAAAAAAATGTAGCCCCTTTTATAGAAAGTGTGGCACAGGACGTAATGGTTTACAGAGCTGAATATTCAAATAATTCTTTTGATAGAACGTCTGATAAATTCATGAATACGATATATGAGATTAAGGGAATAGGAAGCAGTAAAGCATTTACAGATGTAAGAAAAAAGTTTCCTAAAGTTTTTGATAAGTTAGGTTGGAAAATAAAATGCTTCACTACTACAACAGGTACTTATAGATTAATTGTATCTAGAGCATTACCTAATGGATGGAAGGATTTAGATGATACATCAACTGATTTTGCAACTGCCTATGACCAAGTTTATGGCAAAGGCTCATATGAAAAAGATGAGGTTATATTATCTAGTTGGCAAACAAGGGTGGATAAACATATGTTGACAAAGAATAATGCATTATCAAGCAAATAAAAAACCAAAAAAATAAAAAAATGAAAAAAATAATATTATGTTTTCTTGTATCAGCATCATTAATTGCTTGTACAAACCAAGAAACAAAAACTGAAGCAAAAACTGAAACAACAGGCTCAGTAACAACAACTGGAACAGATGTAGATTTAATTAAAAAAAGTATTACAGCATTTGCTGATGGAGATTGGCCTACTTATGCTTCCACTTATGCCGATACTGCAAAATCGTACCATAATATTTGGCCATCAAATACTGATACAACAGTAGGCGTGAAAATTCCAGTACTTATTGAAGGCTTCAAAAAACAAAGAGAATTAATGGATGGTAAATTAACTATGGGGGGCACTATTTTTGAAGTAGTGACAATGCCTGATGGAAGCAAGTATGGCCATGTTTGGGTTGATTTTACTTGGAAAAACAAAAAAGGAGAAGTAGGTAAATCTGTTCTTTTTGATTCTTATGGTATTAATAAAGACGGAAAAATTTCTTACGAGTGGCCTATTTATGATACAAAAGATGTTGTGAGATTGGGTAATTAATATGTTTTAAGTTTGAAAAAATACGACTGAGACCTCTAGCAATAGGGGTCTCTTTTTTATTCTATATTCCTCACACAACAAAGGACCCACGATTTAACGTAAGTCCTTGATTTTCAATAATTATTAAACTCTATGTAAATCCATTTTGCTATAAGGTGAAACAATCATTGGCACTTCCTCAATTACTATATCACTTTTTTCAAGTCCAAAAGCTTTTGCATCACTTTGACCCAAATGTTTCAATTTAAAATAACCTTCTAATAGCAAACCGTCCCTTAAAGTAAATTCATTCTCAATAGATAAGAATTTTTCAATTACTACAAATTTAAAGTCTGGCTCAGAATTGTATTTTGTACTTCCATCAGGTCTAATATGTAAATTCAGTTCCTTATTATATACCAACTCTTGTACAATTTTCTTAAAGTATAATTCGGTTTTTGGTTGTATTCTAAATCCAATATTAATATTCACTTTTATGACCTTGTCATCCACTAATTCTGAAACATCATAATTCATTGTAAATGGCTCTTCTGTTCTATTAATATGTAAAAACCAATATACATCTGCCCTTTTTGGTTTTTTTGAGAAAATTGATTTAATAATTTTTTCTTCTATTTGATTACGACTATTTGCTTTTGATAAATAAATTAGATGTGTTGAAAATTTTGGAATTTCATCATCTTGGCTTAACTCAATCAATTGAGGAACATATTTACCAATTTCTACAAATTTTACAAATTTATTTTGAATTTTTCTTGCGTAATACCACACATACATAGTCATAAAAATAAACAGTTCAAAAAATAGGAACATCCACCTTTCTTTTATTTTAGCAATATTGGTGATAAAAAAGGAAGTTTCTACAATGGCAAATAAACCAATCACTAGGGTAACATAAATTTGCGCCCATTTTAATCTATATTTTAAATAAAAATTTAACAAAACGGTGGTCATCATCATAGCTACACAAATAGAGAAGCCATACGCTGCTTGCATGGCTAATGATGTTTTAAAATAAATAATCATTAAAATACACCCAAACCATAAAATGCTATTTACACTAGGGATATATATCTGTCCTTTTACATCAGATGGCTGTCTCACTGTTACCCTAGGCCAAAAATTCAAATTCATCGCTTCACTCACCAATGTAAATGAACCACTAATTAATGCCTGTGATGCAATGATAGTTGCTGCAGTAGCAATGATAACACTTGGCAATAAAAACCAATGTGGAATCATTTCAAAAAATGGATTCAATCCATGTAAATTGTTATTATGCAATACATCTAAACTTTTATACTTCATTATCCATGCTGCTTGTCCAATATAGTTTATAGTTAAACTTAGCTTAACAAATACCCATGTCAATCTTATATTTTTTACTCCACAATGTCCAAGGTCACTGTATAAAGCTTCCGCACCTGTAGTAGCAAGGAATACACCCCCTAATAACCAAAATCCTTTGGGGTATTTCACCAACAACTCATACCCATAATAAGGATTGAGTATTTTTAAAATAGATGGGTTTTTAAAAACATAGCTACACCCAAAAATTAAAATCATTCCAAACCATACAGCCATTACAGGCCCAAAAAATTTACCAATGTTGTGAGTGCCAAATCTTTGAAAAAAGAACAAAACGGAAATGATGGCAACAGTTATTCCTATAGTTAGAAAGTTTCCAGGAACTATTATCTTTTCCAAACCATTGACTGTATTTAGACCTTCTATGGCTGAGGAAACAGATATTGGTGGAGTAATAATACCATCTGCAAGCAATGTGGTTGCACCTAATATGGTAATAATGGCTAAACTTTTGCTATACCTTTTCACAAGTGCAAACAAAGAAAAAACACCTCCTTCTCCATGGTTATCTGCCCTGAGAGTTAACCAAATGTATTTAACTGTTGTTTGAAAAAATAAGGTCCAGAAAATTAAGCAAACTCCTCCATAAACCAGTATTTCATCGATTGGCCTATCTCCGACTACAGCACTAAGCACATAAAGTGGACTTGTTCCAATATCGCCATATATAATTCCTAGGGCAACTAAAAGAGTGGCAACTGTTACTTTATTGGAAACATGTGTGTTTTGCATTCATATTGTTTTCAGAGTGCAAAGCTTTCATTTAATCTGCTTATAAATAATAAAGAAACTTTAACAGATATAAATATTTTATAAAGATGCTAATGAAATCTATAGCCAACCCCGCTTTCTGTTATAATATGGATTGGTTTATTTGAGTTAATTTCAATTTTCTTTCTTAAGGTGCCAACGAATACTCGTAAATATTGAGTGTCATTTTGGTAACCAATACCCCAAATTTCTTTTAATATATATTGATGGGTTAATACCCTTCCTTCATTAATTGCAAATAATACCAATAATTTATACTCAGTTGATGTTAATTTTATAATTTCACTATTGTTTTTAACTATTCTTGCAACTAAATCTATTTCAATGTTTCCAAATAGTAAGTTAGAATTTTGAATATTAGAATTATTTCTACTTAAACACGCCCTTATCCGTGCAAGTAACTCATTTACTCTAAAAGGCTTGGTCACATAATCACTAGCCCCATTATCAAGTGCAGTTACAATATTATCTTCATTTTCAATAACTGATAAAATAATGATGGAATGGTGGTACCATGTTCTTAACTCTTTTAGTACATCTTGGCCATTAATATCAGGCAACCCAATATCTAATAAGATTAAATCTGGTTGGTGATTAGCTGCCAATTTAATACCCATAGTTGCAGTATCTGCCTGAGTTACTTTATAGCCATTGGATTCCAAATTAATTTCAAGTAATTTTCTTATTTGTGGCTCATCATCTATTATGAGTATTTCCTCTTTATTCATTATTTATTTTATTAAGATATGAAGCTTCCACAGGAAGCGCAATTGTAAACTTTGATCCTTGTCCTTCTATTGAATCTAAATTAATTTTACCATTATGCGCTTCTACAAAACCTTTTACTATAGATAAGCCTAATCCAGAACCACCAGTTTTATTAAAAGGTAATCGATAAAACATATCAAAAACTTTTGCTTGCTCTATTTTTGGGAAGCCTGGCCCATTATCTTCCACAGTAATCATAAAAATTTCATTAAACATAGTAACTTGTATCCTTATTATTGAACCTATGGGAGTGTATTGAATGGCATTGTGAATTAGATTAAAAACTGCATGTTGAATTAATATACTATCAAGTTTAACCAAAGGCATGCTTTCATTCTGTTTAAAGATTAGCTCATGACCTTCTAACTTATCCTCAAACTTATTAATTATTATATTGATAAGATCATTGATATCACACCAATCGTAATTCAATTTTAAGAAGCCAGACTCTAGCCTACTGATACTTAATAAATTTTCAACCTCTTTAGTAAGTCTGATACTTGCTACATCAATTTGATGCATTAATTCTGCTTTGCTTTCATCATTCAGATTTAAATTCGATTTAATAGTATCTATAGATGCTATAATGGTAGATATAGGTGTCTTTAATTCATGAGATAGGGAATTGAATAAAGTATTATATAGCTTAATTGTATTTACTTTTTCTTCCTTATCCCTCACTTTCTTTTCAGTTTTTCGTATTTTATATGTCAATGTTGCATTCACTAAGGCTACTACAAAATACATGAGAAACAAAAATGCATCTTCTGACCTTGCTATGTGAAAAGTATATATTGGAGGTATGAAAAAATAGTTCCATAAAATAGCACTTAAGAATGCAGCAATAAGTACTGGAATAATGTCAAATAACATTGCCAAAATTGAAACTGCTAATAATAGTATTAATGCAGTAACCTGATATCCGAGATAATTGATAGTATAAAAACAAAAGCTAGAAACAACCAATATGGAAAGTATGCTAATTACAGATTGTGTAACCCTCGAAATTTCATTTAATCCTAATATTTTCAAAGTCCAATTTTAATTGCAAAATTACCTTGAATAACATAAAGATTTTATATAAAATCAGTGTCTTTGTAATGACTATTTCCTCACGCAAAACCTCACGCAAACCTCACGCAGAAACAACAAAGGACCCACGATTTAACGTAAGTCCTTGATTTTCATGTAGCGAGACCGGGATTTGAACCCGGGACCTCAGGGTTATGAAGA
>CAIPJS010000090.1 GCA_903865435.1 uncultured Bacteroidota bacterium
CGATGTCTCTTTCAACACCTGCTTTGAGGTCGTTATAGTCCTGTGGTGTAATGTCGTTATCTAAAAATCTCTCTTGAAGAGTGGATTTGCGTGACTTAAATTTCGCTACTTCCTTCTGCAACTTTTCTATTTCAACCTTACGTTGAAAGTCCTCACGATCAAATATCTTTTCAAGTATTTTACGATAGAGGTTAAGTGACTGTGCAGAAAACTGAATGGTTTCTAATACACTTTCAACACTTTTATGAACAGTTGAAATTCTATGTCGTTGCTTACAAAGGCTAGTAGGACAGATGTAGTAATGATGAATTTTTTTATTGGCACTCTGAGCACCGTATGCAGTTAAGGGTTTATTATGAACTGGGCATACCAAAAATCCTTTCAATGGGTATAGGTCAGACTTATCATCATGGAACTTCATTTTTCTTTTACGTCCGTTAAGAACTTCGTTTGCTCTGTAATAAATTTCTTGACTAATTAATGGTGCATGAAGTCCTTGACTTAATTGTGATGGTTCTTTCTTCCATTCCTTCACGTAGATTTTTCCCATGTAAGCAGGGTTACGTATCAAGTCGAGAAAGGTTTGTTTGTGCATCTTCATCCCTTGCTGATTAATCCATCGTCTAATTTCATCGGCAGCAAAACCTCCACTAGCCATTTTCTCAAAGGCTTCAATTATTATTGGTGCGTCTTTATTTGGTTTCAATGTTGATTTATCGCTGTCACGGTAATTAGAATAACCTCTTGGTGCGGAACCTGTCCAACAACCTTCTACTTGAGCACGTCTCATCCCTTCGGTTGTGCGAATAGAGTTCTTATCATTTTCTATCTCAGGTAATGTAAGGTATAAGGAAAGTAGAACCTTATTATCGGGATTGCTGAAATCAATATGCTGCTCAACGGTACCAACACCAACTCCTAATTTCTCCAATTCCTTAATGGTAGTTAAAGCATCATACTGATTTCTTGAAAAGCGATCCCATCTAAGACACAGCACTTGGTCTACTGACTTCTTGTGCTTCTTAATATAAGCCATTAGCTTTTTCCATTCAGGTCTATCAAAAGTTTTACCTGAATAGTCTTCGGTGTAGGTATCAATGATATTGTATCCACGTAGGTTACAATAGTCGTTTAATACCTTCTCTTGGTGTTGTAAACTAAACCCACGATCTGCTTGATCATCGGTGCTTACTCTCTTGTATAATATTACGTTCATAGTTTGTAGTATTTTGCGAGAGCTAATCTTTGTAGCACTCGTATTCAATTTGAGCGAGAGACTTCATTAAGTCCTCTATTAACTTTAAGTCATGACCAGTGACTCGTTCATTTTTTCTTGGGTCTTGATTGTTGCTGAAATTACTTTCCATAGATTTTTTATTTAAGCGTGGCTGGTCGATGCTAAAATACTCTACCATTCAACCAGCACACGCTAGTTTAATTACTTTCATAGATAGTATTATGCTAGTCGGAAAACTCTTTTGAAGTTTCCCCCAACTTTTCTAACTGAAATTTTGTAATGAGGAAATTGTTCTTTGGCAACTTTACGAACTGCGTACTCGAGCTTTAATTCGATAGGATACGACTGACCTACGCGCAAACGCTCTAAGTATCCCTTAACTTTTAATACATCTTTGTAGTTAAGACCAGCAACGGTGCTAGGCATGTTGTCATCGATAAAAAATTCCTCCACTTGATTGATTGGACGTCTTGTGCCAAACAATCTTTTTAATAATTTAATCATTTTGTTTTATTTAAAATTTAATAATAAGCAGGTAATCCCTGCCTCCCGCCCTTGCTGGGGTATCCCCGCACTGCCTGGTGCATTTTCTTTGTTAAAAAAGAGGTCTCAAATCCGTCTCTGAAATTTTTCCAGTTTTTTGGGGAAATTGAGACCCCTTTTTATTAGTGAGATTAGTCACACTTTAATTGTTCAAACTGATCGACTGAATCTTTGTTGTAAGCGGTCAACTCGAATGGTATACGCTTCACTGCGAATTCATGATACTTTTTGTTCAATTCGAAGCCAACGTAATCACGTCCAAGATTTAACGCTGCGACACCGGTAGAGGCTGTGCCTGAAAAATTGTCGAGAATTTTCTGCCCAGGTAGACTGGTAGTTAAGATTCCGAGTAGACAAATTTTAGCATCGTACGGTGCTGCGTGATCAAAAGTTGGATCTATCTTTTTGAAAATCGTAGTATTAGCTACTGATGCGTGCATTACATCCTCGAACTTTTGCTGGTCAATGAAATCCTTAAAGGTCGTGTAAGGTCTTTGAATACATGGAGCAGATGTATGTGATCCATCAACTCCTCTGTTTGTAAAAGCCTTTAACACTTTAATTGGCTCATTGCGCCAAATTTTAAGAGGGTAGTAGTCATAGTTTTCAGCATCTTTTACCAAATGGTAGATTTTTTCATAACTTCTCATAAGCCTCTTAGTAACTGGTACTGGTTTGCCATTAGTCTTATGAAAAATGATTTCATTCACACATTTAAACAAGCCCTCTTCATAAAGTCGAAGGACAAGCATATTTGATATAAGTGGTGAATACCCTTTGAAACCATACTCACCAAAGTTTAAGAAAAATGACCCTCTTGGCTTTAGTACTCTATGAACTTCTCTAAAATGCACCATCAAATTTTCAACAAACTCCTCTGGTGTTTTTTCATGACCCAATTCTAGTTTTTCATCTGTTGTATTACCATATAATCTTACATCGTAATACGGACAAGATGTCATGCAAGTTTGAATTGACTCATCTTCGACCTCCTCCATTTTTTCAGAGGACTTATTGTACAACTGATAAGTTGAATCCAAGTTTTCAGGTACAATAATTTTTTGGTCTTTTTCTTCATCCCTCTCATGTTTAAATTTATTATAGTTATTTAATAAATTTTCCGCGTTAGAAGGAGTGATTTCACCAGCAATGATTTTGTTTACCAACCCTAAGTTTACCAACTCCGTATTTCCATTCACGGCAGCTTCTTTTTCAGCTTCTGCTACCTTGTTCATTCTGCGAATCGATTGAGCAGATACAACATCATCCATCATCTCAGCAACTTTTTTAAAGCGTCCTCCTTTTTTTGAAAGAGATTCATCAAAGTTTTCTTCAATGAGATCTGTACGTTTTCCTTGCTCTTTTGGGATAAGGCTCAAGTAATATTGAGATTCATGAAAAATCTCTGCTTGCGTTTTAACTCTTTGAAGATTGTGCATGATTACACGTACATCTTCAGAGGTCTCTGAGTCTCCAACGGACAAAACCTCAATGTCCGCCCACCCCAACTACTTCGCTGCTTCCCATCTTAATACACCAGATAGGATAGTGTTTTTTTTGTTAATTACTAACGGCTCCAGCTGTCCGTGCTGAAGCATCGATTGTGCAAGCATATCTACTCTTCTTTGAGAGTATGCTTTTGCATGTGTTTCGCTTGGCTGTAAATTTTCTACATCTAAACGTTTAATCATTGCTTTCATTTGAAAGTGATTTAAATTATGGAATAATATGTCAAATAACTATCGCCTGCAATACACTCGAGTAAGGCGAATCGCTTGGTTCTACTCGAAGTTTTTAGTTTAAAGGAACTAAGGACTTCTAATCTTTTGTCTCATTGATTCAAATTTTACAATATTGTGTTGTTAGCGTTGATTGTTCAACACTGTAAAATTGTATAATCCTGCTTATATGGAGGTAATAGAGAGCCTTACTAAATAAGTTCGTAACCTTACGAAATCTTAAAAATTCTTATTTACTTTAATATAATCCTTATCTAGATTGATTTTGTATAATCTTGAAGTTTGATCTAGATTAATAGTATAATGGTCTATAATTTTTGAATTAATTGAGGTGCTTAGGTCCCTTGTTAATTGATGTCTTTGTTTGTAGAATGTGCCATACTTATCTCCGCCTTCAAATTTTGGTTTAACAAGCCCTTCAATTCTTGATATAACTGGCTTCTTTTTTATTCCTGAATATATTTTAAATAGCAAATCAATATGAAGTATTAATTCATCTGATCTTACACCTTTTAATTTTTTTAAGAAAAAAATAAAGAGAGTTTTAGGAATTTCTTGCGTTTCTATAATATTTGAACCAATCATAATATTACCTTTTTCGTCTATATTTACCTTTTCTAACTCAACTGGCTTACTTAAAACTCGTGCAATTAAATTCTCTCTAATATAATTTATTATCGAAAGTATTTCTTCTATTTTTTCCTTTTTGACACCCATATTAATAGCCAAGTCGATACATGATGTACATATATCAGCAGATTTCAGTTTAACAATTACTTTATGTTTATTTACACACATTTCATTTATACAAAACTCGTCTGTATGATGCACATTGCTATGTTTGAGTGCATTGATATGATTAATGCCAATTAGTAGTTGAAATATGTTTTCAACTACTTGGTAAGCTATCCCAAATTTTGGATCACTATTTGTTATCTCTCCCCAATTATTTATTTCGATAAATGTATCTTTTTTAAAAGAAGCGCTAAACCAGTTTTTATCATTTTTCAAACTTGTAAGTAGCACTACATGGTCATTGTTTTTTATATCTGTGTTAATTAACCTTATTGCCTGGCATAAACTGAATAAACTGTCAAATGATAATTTACTTGAACTATCTATGTTCTCAATGTTAGGACATATAATATTAAACCGTTCCTTATCTATATTGTTGTGTTTAATGAACTTTAACTCTCCATTATATTTATTTAATAGATCAACTACGTTTGAAACCAGTTGAATATTTATTTCAGGTGTCCCAATTATGTATATTTTCATACTGTTACTTTCTATATGTAAATTATAAAAATATTTCATAAAAAACATAGTATCGTTTGAGAGTATATTAATCCACAAGACATTCAGGGTATTTTAGCTTGTAAAGTTCAAACAACCCCTCACGCACGATGTCGCTCTTTTGACGGCGGGTAATTGAGCACAAACGATCCAATCTGCTTTTTTCGATGGAATCGATGCGTAGTCTTACAAATTCATTTTTAGTTACTTCTTTTTTGTTCTTCATATGGTATGCTTTATAGATAAATACTCCAAGTTTGGTGAAAGTCGTGATACTTGCCATATTTTTTGTAGCCACAATGGATTTTGAGACTTTCCCGAGTATTTATAAGAAAATGGAATACTATGGGATACAAGAAAAAACAAGCAGCCATTACCTGCAGCAGTAATGAAGACTATAATAGCGGTATCACATCGATTGGGATGCCCCCTAATATACTAATGAAGGTATCATGGTCAAAGCATTTGAAGTTTCTATCTAATGACGATAGGGCAGCACTGTTTACAAATATCTTCCACTATTATACAGGAGATGTTTTAGTTGATATGACACCAATCGCGGAGATGTTCTTTGCAACAGCGGCCGAGCTATTTGATTTTAATATTGGTAAATACGGTGAAGTAGTAATTAAAAATAGAGAAAATGGGAAGAAGCATGTAGGTAAAACAAAGGAAACCCAAAATAACCCAATGGGTTTTTCTGAAACCCAGAATAACCTAAAAGAAAAAGAAAGAGTAATAGAAAAAGTAAAATCAAAAGATAATATAAAAGAAACCAATAATGCTAGTGCAATGCAATACAAAGAAAAATTTAGAGAAATAGTAGATATTGATTTTAGAATAATAACAGATATGGATTTTAAATACTTCTGCTACGATGTAATTGAACTAGTAGAAAAACTAGGTTGGGCACGATTTGATGTTATTATTTTTGGTACTGCACTTAAAGATTTAGCTGGGGTATTAACTGATTATAATTTAATTGAACTGGAGGCTGCAGCAGCTAAAACAAAAAGGAGCTATAACTTCTATATTGATAAACTAATAAAATAAACTCTCAACGAAGATGTGAGTAAAACGAACCATGACGAAGTCTCACGACTTCCACCCCCATCACCCCAATTCCGCTTCCCCCTCTTCCCCAAAAAGCTATATAAATTGGTACTCAAATGCTGTACCTTTTTATCGTAAGATTTTAATTACAGTTAAAACTACCTACAGGAATACTTTAAATATTCTTTGTATTTCACGACTATCGATGGGTTGTATCGAAAACGAAAAGATGATCGAAATTTGGGGACATAAAACGGGTTTGTGGGGATTGTGTTAGGACTATCCCTTTCGTGAATATCAATCAATAAAAATTTATTTTCAAATAAGTGTATTAATGTATCACAACGTAGTATTTATAATAAACAACAATTATGAAATTTTTTAACCTTATGAAAGAGCAAAAACCTTCAAGAAAGACGAAGATGCTTGTAACTGAAAGTCAATTCCGCCGCTTGGCTTTTAGAATTTTATCGGAACAGGAACAAGGAACAATAAAGAGCACCTACTTAATAAAACAAAATTCCAATGTCAAGAAGAAATAGAAACAGACCAGAAATCCATTATCCAGAAATTGCAGTGTTTGCATTATCAAAAGGATCTCAAATGAATGACAATATTCATAAAAGTGAAAGCTATTATTTTATGCTAGATAAGATTGAGCAAATAATGAGAATGCATAATGTTAAGAGCAACAAGTTTGGAATATCGGGTTATAAAGAAGATGTAGCTGCATACCTTGCTTTTTACCTTGAGGTATATCTTTATAAAGACCTTGAAGTAAGACTGATGGATGATATTAATGAGTATGATCCAGACATCATGCCAGACAACTTTCGTCATTGATCCTAAATTTGATTCCATTGCATAACAGCAAGGATTCCAATTCATTGTGTATTGCCAATAAATATTCAACCCTGATCACTGTGGAAAATTTTTACTGCATTTATGTTTGTGACCTCTTGACAACTGTCACGAGGTTCTTTTTTATACCATGTCTGTAAATAGTATTAAGAGACATGCATCTAGTTGATTTTCAACGATAGTCTAGTTTTAGCACGATTTTATGACTTAAAATGAGGTAAAAGGCTGGTTTTACGACTTTGCGGCTCTACATTAGCCAAAACACATTTTATGACCACCATTATTGAAAAAACCAGTGATTATTTAACTACTGACGAATTGAAACGTTTGAACAGGTACTTCCAAAAGGAGCAGAACTATCAAATGGCGCTACTAATAGAGTTTGGCTTTAGGACTCTGCTTCGTTATTCAGACATATCAAGGTTCACTTGGGAGAGTGTATTAAATAAAGACGAACTCGTCCTAAATGAAAAGAAAACAGGTAAGAAACGGAGTATTAAAGTGGGTTCTGTTCTTAAGTCATTATTACTTGAATACTATGAATTGATAGGACATCCAAACTTGGATTGTACCATCTTCACTTACTCACTTCGCCACACAAATAGATTATTGCAGTTTGGTTCTCGGTTCGTTGGTATAAGACGCAAGAGGGTGTCTACGCATTCGCTTCGCAAATCGGGGGCAAGATATTTATACGATGAGAATCATAGGTCAGAAGACGTTTTTTTAAAGATTTCAATGATATTGAATCATTCAAGCACACAGGTTAGTAGGAGGTATTTAGGAATTACAAAGGAGGAGATTTCAGACGTCTTTAATGGATTTGACTTTGTATTATAAAGTCCAATCTATTTACTTTAAAATCAAGGACTTATGCAAAATCATAGTTCATTTGTTGTTTCTACATGAGGTAAGTGATTTAAATAGATTCGTTCTATTCTAATTTCACATATCTGAAAAATTAATTTAATTAAATTTTAATTGTATTTATTTCACACTTATCTTAGTGTTGTATTTGAAAAGATACAAAAAAGCCCCAAGTGTAAACTTGAGGCTTGTACTCTCAATCAGATTCGAACTGATATTTACACCTTAGCGGGGCGCTGTTCTATCCTTTGAACTATGAGAGCAACCAAGACCGATGATATACGTAGTCATCGGTTTTTTTATACCCGAAGGTAGAGGTACTAAGATACAAAAAATAAAAGGATGATTTTGCGCCGAAATATCAACAGTTGTGGAATATTCAAAGTGAATAATATCAAACCCCTTGTCAGTATTATGTTACATGGATTTTCCACAAATAATGTTAGTTTCTGAAGAAATATGTGGCATATATTTTGAATAGTTTGTTTTTTAGCAAATTAAATTTTATCAGTAATTATACTGAATAATAGGTTCGATAATAATTCTAATTTTACATTTAATATAATACCGAAAATGAAAATTAGAATTAAAGATATTATCCTATTAGAAAAGTCTCGTCAGTTTAGTTTTAAATTAAATGGTGATAAATATGAAAGAGAATTTTATGAATTAATACTTAATGATTTTCCAAATGTGGAGTGGTTTTGGAAGAATTATATATCTATAATGACAAATAGAGTTGTCGACAATTCTGTAAAGGAAGATATTAGAGCAAGAGATGGGATAAGTAGAGATGTTGTTGATATTTCTATAATTCACTATTCTATATATATGAATTTAGTTTATGCAAAACAATGTCTTTTAAATAAGCATATTTCATTTTTTGAAAATTTCTATACGCACCTTGGATCGGTATGTGACTTAGTTGAAGAATTTATTAAATGTGTTTACCTTTTGCATCTAAAATGCAATCAACTAGAACCAGAGGTAATAACAAGATTGACAAAAAGAGAATTTCAAGACGTATCTTCAAAGTGGTACGATGAAAATTACTCCAGTTTATATACGCATTATTTAAGTAAAGGTAAGTTTACTCGTTGTGAATTAATTGGCGTATCAAATATTTTAGATGAGTACTTCAAGGATTTTATTGCATATAAAAATTATAAGAATTTTTCTTCAAATCTTCGTGAGTATAGAAATGTTATAGTTCACAATACACAAATTGCTTCACATCATACAGTAGACAAGGTATTCATCCCTAAGTTAGGTAAAATAAAAGATTATAAAAAATGGTATGAAGTATTTGAAGTATCTCAAGAAAGATTCAAGATTGATTTTGTTGATAGAGATTCGCAAATGAACGAAAATTTTACAAGTTTAATAAAAATTTTAAATGAATTATGGGTAATGCCTATTAATACAATGAACAATTTATTGTATGTAGAAAAAAATACTGAGTTGCTTGAAATGTATCAAATTGACTTATCTTGACCATTCTTCCCAAATACCCTCACATTTAATTAACTAACCTTAATCGTGGTCATGATGTTTGGGTCGATATAGTGTTTCTTTAATACACCATAATCTGCATTATTCATAAATAAACCTGTATCAACTTCTTCACAATATTTTATTTTTTATATTTTAAAAAGGCGATGACTACTTTATAATCCTACTGGTGAATAATTAATACAAAACAATCAAATTTAATAAAAAATTTAAAAACTATTTTATACTCTTAAATCTCCATAAAAAAATATTTTCTGGTATCCTAACAGTGGCATTATAGTAGAATTATTTTATTTTTTTAATATTATTAAGTCATTCCAATAATCGCTGTAAATGTTATCTGTTTGTAAAAGGGTTTCGTGGTTACCATAATTTAAGGTTGTTCCATTCTCAATAATGTAAATTCTATCACAGAAACTTTTAAGAATATGAAGGCGGTGCGTAATGAATATAATGCCCATTTCATTTTTGATTTTAGATAATAGCTTTAAAACAAATTGCTCAGATTTTCTATCCATTGAGGCAGTAGCTTCATCTAAAATGAGTAGTTGAGGTTTATGATATAAAGCTCTGGCTAACGCAATCATTTGTTTTTGCCCACCTGATAAATTAATCCCTTCTTCTCCTACAATAGTCATATATGATTGGGGCAATGAATTAATGAAATCTTCAAAGCCATAATCAATGATAAATTGATTTACCTTATCTTGGTTTTTGGCTACATCTTCAAAACAAATATTTTCAATAACTGTTCCATTGAATATATGAGGTTGTTGAGGTACTATTCCAATTATTCTTCTCCAAGTTTCATAACTCATATTGTGTAATTGATAATCCTCATTAATAACCATCTTACCATTTTCAATTTCATAGTTTTTGGATATAATTTGTGTTAAAGTACTCTTACCACAGCCATTTTCACCCATAAGAGCTATTACTTCTCCCTTCTTTACTTCAAATGAAATATCTTTTAATAATGGGGATCTTCCTGCAAACCTAAACAATACATTTTCAAGCCTAAGTGCTTCAAATTTGTATAAATTAATGGTATCATTGTCTAATTCTGGGGTTAGTCCTGTAAACTCAAACATTCTATCAAATACTATCTTGGCTTCATTGATTGGGATAGATATTAAAGCAAGATTAGCAATACTAGGTAATAGGGTAGAGCAAAGTCCAAGGATTGCCATTAATTCACCAATTTTAAGATGATTTGAGAGTACTTCATGGCTACTATAAAGCAAAACACCAAGTAAGAATATCACTCCAAAGCTATTAGCAATAAATCCAAGTTTAATTTGAATTTTTCCAAAAGAAAAAACAGCATCTTGATACTTTGCGTAGATTATATTATTTGATTTAGAGAATAATTCTTGTTTATTATAGTTTTTAATTGGTTCAATACCTTGAAGGGTAGATATATAGTTAGATTCACTCATAGCATAATTACTCATTATAGTCTTTTGGCCATCAATTATTTTTTTATTAAACCTATAAATTAGGATAGAATAGACTGGAAGAATAAAAGCCGATGCCAATCCAATTTTCCAAGAGTAATTGAATAGTACAGCAAATACAACAATTAAAACTAAACTATCAATCACAACATTGCCAGCTAATTGACTAATAACCCTTTGTATTCTTGATGTATCAGTTAGACGTGCCGTTAACTCACCAATTTTACGGGTATCAAAAAATGGTTTGGGTAGATTAATTAGTTTAGAATAAAAATTGCCAATAATCCTATTATTGAATTTTTTAGACTGACTTATAAGGAAGTATTGCCTTAAAACTGAAAGTCCTTCCTTAATAATTAAAAGTAAAAAGACTAAACCAATTCCTAAATTTAGTTTTAAATAGTTCTTTTTGGGTAAAATATCATCTATTAGCCTCTGTGAGAAAAGTGACATGATAATACTAAGTATGGCTATTGCAATGCCTAAAAGAAGGACAATCCCTAAAAAAGGGTAATCTTCTTTAATTAATTGGATAATCCACTCTCTTTTTTTAAATTTAATATCAGAACTTAAAACAAAGCATTCGTTAGGTTCAAGTGTTAGGCAAATCTTAGACTTCCAAATAGACGAAAGATCAACTTCGCTTAAATATACAATACCCTTAGCAGGGTCTCCAATTATAAATACCAATTCTTTCTTTCCATTTAATTTAGTGCCATAATAAACTACATAATGCTCTAATTTCTCTTCAATTAAAACATGAAGAATTACAGGACTAGGATGTTTAATTAAAGCAGCAACATCAGCCTCGCAACCCTCTGCATTAAAACCAAGTGAGGTAGCAGCTTGATATAAACCAAGTAAGGTTGTTCCAGTTATATTAGTACCAGATAATTTTCTAATAGTCTCCATAGAGCTATTACCACTATAATACCTTATGACGGTCAGTAAACATGCAACCCCACAATCGGATTGGTCTTGTTGAAGTTCTATTGAATTTTGAATCTTGTCTTTGGCCATTAATTAATTAGATTATCAATCATGGTTTCGCCAATAACTTTTTTTACAAATTTATTGTGCTCATATATGAAAAAAGAAGGCACAACACCAGTTCCAAATATCTTTTGAAACTGATAATTGGTATCTCTTAGAATAATAATATTTGGCAATAATGATAATTTATAATCACTATTGAATTTAGAAGCAACATCAATATCAGCTGAGGTAATCATTAAAATTTGAATATCCTTTAGCTTTTGTGAATTTTTAATAAACTCGCCTGCCATATATTGACAATGTTCACAGGTTGGACTAAAATGGTTTAAAATGATTCTTAATTTAGTTTTGTCAATATCTTTTCTGTCAAATGAATGAAGATCTAAAGATATAAATGAGAACTCGGGTAAGGTCGAAATAAGTATTTCAGACTTAGATTTATCATTTATTTTCTTCGCAATTAATAAACATGAAACAAAAATTATAGAAAGCACTATTGTTATAAAAATTATTAATTTTCTTTTCATTTTAGCTAAATTGTAATTGAATAAAAACAATGAAAATCGACCAAATTACTAAACCTACACCATAACTTAAACTAGTTATTTTAAGTGCTTTTTTAAAATCTACATTTTCAAGAGTCTTGATTCCATATGCTAATAATAACCAATAACCTAATTCAAATATGTTAATCTGTTGTAAAGGATATACTAAATAAAATGGAATATTTTTAAGATTGAAAAAAGTTATAATTGATAAAGGAAAAAATCTCTTTAAGACTTCAATATCAGTTATGTTGAAAATTACAATATAACACAATTTAAAGAGGGATGCTATTACCATCGTTGATTCCGCAATCGTAACAATACAAAACAATGATTTGAAATTTGTAGAATAACCGGAAATATTTAAGCCTATATAAATAAGGCAAGAAACAACAAATAGTTTAAGCAATAAAAAGACTGGTATAAAAAAATATCCAATCCATTCATATTTCATTTTAGTTTCTATAAAGCTTGCAATTCTATTTTCACTTAATATACCATTAAGTATATTAAAATAAAATTCTTTTGTAAATACAAGATTATTCGAAGAAAATGAAATAATAAAATAACTAAATATAATTAAAGCAAATAATAATTTATAATCAAGATCAAATATTGATTTATTTTTCATAGTTAAGCAAGTATTCCATTATTTAATTTTAGTATTTTATTACACATTTTAGCGAGATACTCATCTTGATGAGAACTAATAAGGACTGTTGAACCGTTGTTAGAAATCTTTATTAGAAGATCGATAATTTTTTTAATGGATTCATTATCAATTCCGTCAAATGGTTCATCCAGAAATAAGTATTTAGGAGAATGAATTAATGATGTAGCAAGTGATATTTTAGATTTCATTCCTTTCGAATAACTTTCAATATTCTTGTTCTTATGTTCTGTTAAATCAAAAAATTCCAATAACTCATCTATTTTATTGAGTATTTTAGATTTGGGTAAATTATACATTTCTCCAACGAAATATAAAAATTCTGATCCAGTAAGTTTTTCAATATATATTGGTTTTTCAAATACACAACCTATTTGCATAGATTGATTTTTGTTATGACTTAGTAATTCATTTTCATTAATGTATACATTACCTGAATCTGACTTTAATAACCCACCTAATATGTTGAATAAACTTGATTTTCCTGCTCCATTACTCCCGGTAATACCGTAAATAGAATTATCTGGAACATCTATATATATGTCTTTTAATACAAGATGACTGCCGAATTGTTTGTTTAAACCAATAATTGAAATCATATGAATTAATTTATTTATATACTGTGAATAATTAATGTGTTTATATAATATATGAGAGAGCTAAATATGCAGTACCCTAAAATATTCTCTAAGTTTTGTTTACTTTCTTCTTTGTTAATATAAAAGTTTATTAATGAACCAATTAATATTGATGAAAGTAGTATTAACTCGAACTGTATTAAATATTTTATTTTATTATCTACAAACAATAGAAGACCAATAATAAAAAAAATATTATACCAAATAAAATTATTGACAGCGAAAATAATTATTCTTTTACGGATACTAAATTTAAAATACAACTTGAAAATTTCAGAAAATCCATAATAAGTTGAAGGGTTAATGAATGGTGATTGAATTAAAACAAAAGATAAAACCATGATATTTAATTTGAAGTTTGAACTTATGTACAAAGTAGGAATTAATAACACTGGTGTTAAGAAACTAAAGTTTCGGAATTGATATTTAAGAATAGTAATATTTAAATTTTTTTGAAATAACATAATACAAAAGTAATTGTTAAACTTATAACAGATATGATTGTAATGCTTAATGTATTTTTTGAAATTACTTTAAATGTGGAATTAGCATACGTAAAAAAATCAAAATCTATTGACAATTTTTTTATCAAAATAAATACGATTAACACAAAAAATAGTCTCATTACTCTCAAAGTCATTTTATTAAACCCTTCAAAAAAATAATTAATTTTGTCATTAAAATAAAATGGAATACTTGAAAAAATTAAAAATATATCAAAGAAGAAAATACAATTTTTAAAAAAAAGA
>CAIPJS010000091.1 GCA_903865435.1 uncultured Bacteroidota bacterium
CCAATTAGTCTTGCAGGAACAACTGCTGGTGTTTCTATTCAAATAGAAAATGGCGGTAACGGCACAACTATGATTAGTTTAAATGATGCGGCAGTTAGATCATTAGCTGGTGTTCCAAGTGGTGCAATTGTTATGCCTACTAACTTTTATGGTAAATCTAATCAGTTTAGTTTTACTATTTCTTCTAATACTTTAAATGCTAATTTAAGGTCACTTGCCGTTACTGCTGGATGGAATACATCATCTAAAGTAGTTGCCACAATTAATTCAGGTGTTTATGTATATTCCAACTCTACTGGAACTCCAGCATTAACAGTTAATGGTTCATTTCCTGGTGGTGTTTCATTAATCAACAACGGCACTATTGTTGGAATGGGCGGTAATGGCGGTTCGGGTACTTTGGGTGGTAGTGGTAATACTGGGGCTGGTGGAGGAACTGCAATTTTAGCTTCTACTGCGGTAAGTATTACTAATAATAATGTTATTGCTGGTGCTGGCGGTGGCGGTGGTGGAAGTGGTGGCTATACTTTTGCTGTAGGTGGTTGTTGTTGCTATCCAAATTATTATTATTATTCAGGTGGTGGTGGTGGCGGTGGTAGAACTAGCTTATCAAATACATCGGGCGGTTCTGGCGGTGGAAGTGGTGGCGGTGGTGGCGCTGCTGGTACTGCTGGCACAGGAGGGACTGTTTCTGCAAATGGTACTGGAGGACATTCAGGAAACGGCTCTTGCGGCTTTTGTCGTGGTGTTTTATCTGCCGGAAACGGGGGAACTTGGGGGGCTTCAGGAGGAACTGGAAGCTCATCAGGTTGGTGTGGTAGAACCGGAGGTGCTGGCGGTGCTGGTGGTAAAGCCACTTGCGGGGCTGGGACTTATATCACTTGGATAGCCACAGGCACTCGTTATGGTTCAATAAGTTAAGGATATTTAATGACTACTATTTATATTGTTCCTGATTTAGCAAAATCAACCTGTCAATACATTTGCGATAGTCAGCAAACTATTGATGAAGCACCTATATATATTAAACCTTTATGCTTTGTTGGAAATGAAGCTGATGCCAATACAAAATTAACAACAAATCAATATGACTGGCTTAATCAACAAGCTAGTATATTTACTGTAAATTTACAAACTACTGTAGAAGGTGGTGTAGTATGGACATTAATAGATTTAAATACTGAACCTGAAAATACTGATAGACAATATTTTGTCTATGATCCTACTGATGGTTTACATGAACCAGCAACAGGGCTTGATGCGGCAAAAACTTTATTTGCACAAATTCAGCAAGAATATTTAGTTTTTACTAATATGGATAAATATAATACTCAAACTTCATGGCCGCCAAAACCAATACCCCCTGTTTAAAGGTAAGCAATGTCTGATAAATTAACAATAGATACACATTTTCCAACTTTAATTTATAAAATTGAAAAACCAGAATTTTTAGAAGTTGCTAAAAAAGTATCTTTAGAGTTCCTTGAAAAAAGAAAACAAGAAACTACTTTAGATGAAATGTATCCTTGTTACATGACAGAGCCGCTTAACTTTGATTCAAGAATGTTGGATTTTGCAAACTATGTAGCTCAAACTGCTTGGAATATTTTAAAAGAACAGGGATATGAAGTTGAAAATATTTCTACTTATTTTGAAGCAATGTGGTGTCAAGAGCATCATAAAAATTCTTTAATGGAACAACACATTCACGGGAATGGAAATCAAATTGTAGGTTTTTATTTTTTAGATGTTCCTGATCCTGCCCCAAGAGTAGTTTTTTATTACCAAAGATTAAGTAAAGTGCAAATTAGTTTGCTTGAAAAAAATAAAAATGATTTAACTATAGCAAGCAATATAATTAATTACGATGCAAAAGAAGGAATGTTAATGTTTACAAATGCTTATGTTCCACATTCTTTTAGTCGTAATATTTCAGACAAACCAATGCGGTTTATACATTTTAATGTTCAAGTAAAACCAAATAATTTTATTATAAATAATTGTGGTTCAAAAGCAGAGATAATATGACAACTGTATATTGGCAATTTAAAGACCAAGGAACTAAAGATTTAGGTTTATTGTTTTATGAACCTGAATTATTATTGCCTGAAATTGTCAAAATTAGAAATAGTGCATATATAAAATGCCCAGCTTTTTTAGATTATTTTAAAAATACATATTTAATCCGTAGCCCTATAGACATAAAAATTAATTATGAAAATGGATATTTAAGTATTTCACCACAAAATCAAAAATTTTTTGATAATTACTTTAAACATAGAGGTCATCAAATTAGTGAAAGTGATCCATTTTTAATGTCAATGCACTTATACTATTTATTTATAGCTGACAAAGATTGTATAGTTGAAGTATTACCAGCTTCTTTTCATAATATTTCTTCAAAGATAAGACTTATTCCAGCAACATTTAATATTAATAAATGGTTTAGACCAATTAGTTTTGCTTTTGAGTTTATAAATGAATCAGAACCTTTAATTATTAAACGAGGTGATCCTTTATATTATGTAAAGTTTCGCACTCCTGATGATAAAAAAATAAACATGAAAGAAAAAAATTTTGATGAATCAACATTAAATGCCGTTCACGCTTGTGTAAATTTAAAAAATGCATTACCAAATCGACCATTAAATTTTTTATACAAATTAACTGAACGAATTAAAATTAAACTTTAAATGAATAAATATAGAATCCGTTTTAATAAGTCTAGGGGTCAAGAAGGTCGTGGAACTGTTGACCATGTTTGGCGTATATTTGAAGGTGACAAAGAGTACTTAGTAAAACACTTTAAATTAAATGTATCATCATTTAGTGAAATTGATGCTAGTGGTGTGGATTGGAATCTATGTTGCAATGGGGTATTAGCCTTTGATAGAGAAACTTCTACAGCAATTATTAATGAAAAATAAATAAACATGGACCTCCAAACCCTCATCAACACAGTGCTACCATTAATTTGTGTAGCCATCGGCTGGTTCTGCAAGGAACTCTGGAACGCTGTTCAGGATCTGAAAGACGACCTGACCGACATCCGGACCCACCTAGCAGACAACTACGTCAAAAAAGAAGACTTTGCAAGCCGCTGGGATGAGGTGCTAAAAGCAGTTCACCGTATCGAGGATAAACTTGATGCTCTTCGTAAATGAGAACATTTCTCAAGCAACTATTAACTGGCAAAGATAATCAGACGTATGATATCGGTAGAGTTACTTGGTTACTTGGTACCATCACTGTTATTGCTCTGGCTGCTTTCGAGGTGTCCACGTCGCAGATCAGCCTTAGAGAACTTGCGGAGGCTCTGGGAATTGTTTCGGCAGCGGGTGGCGCGTCGACCATGATGAAAAAAGACACCGAGCCACAATAATGTTTCCTTTAGGAATACTGACCTATGTCAAAATTGGACTATGTGCTGCACTTTTATTTTTGGCTGGCTATATTGGCTTTAGCTTGGAAGCTGCGCGATTCGATCGCTATAAGGCGAGCCAA
>CAIPJS010000092.1 GCA_903865435.1 uncultured Bacteroidota bacterium
AAGCCCTTTGGTTAAATATAGTTACATACCTACACCCATAGCTTACCCCTTGTAGAGTAAATGACAATGATGTGTATGGCTATTTAAAATCATACCACAAATTTACAACCCTTTTAGAAATTACCCAACAAAAAAGAAATATTTTGATTAATTTGCTGCAAGATTGACTAAAAATTCACAATCAACCGTTGTTTTATGCGTATTCTACCCCTTTCCTCATTATTAATTGTTATGTCCTTAACCTTTTGTTCTCAAAAAGAGGCTCCGAAAACAGTTGATATCATTCCTACTACTCCAAATACACCTATCACCCCAGTAGTAACGGATACCACAAAAAAATTGGTATGGTCGGACGAATTCAATCAAAATGGATTGCCAGACACAACTAAATGGGCCTATAATATTGGTACTGGTTCCAATGGATGGGGCAATAATGAATCAGAATACTATACCAAAGATTCTGCTAATGCAAGAGTAGTGAATGGTTCCCTAATAATAGAAGCAAGAAAGCAAAGCATAGGAGGAAAAAATTATTCTTCGGCCAGATTGTTAACGCAAGGTAAAGCATCATGGACTTATGGAAGATTAGAAATAAGAGCAAGACTACCTAAAGGTATAGGCACATGGCCAGCCATTTGGATGTTGGGTAACAATTTTGAAGGTGCAGGTGCCGTTGGTTGGCCTGCATGTGGCGAGATTGATATTATGGAACATACTGGAAAGGAATTAGGCGCTATAAGTTTCTCTGCACATTCCAAATTATTGAACTGGACCTTAGGTACACAAAAAACATTTAAAACAAATATTGACAATGTTACAGATTCATTTCATGTATATAGTATTGATTGGACCAAAGACATGATTAAGTTTTATGTAGATGGTGTTTTGTATTACAATGTACCCAATGATGGAAGAGGTACCGATTATTATCCATTTGTTGCTCCGCAATTTTTGATCTTGAATTTAGCCATTGGCGGAAATTTTGCAGGAAATATCATTGACGACACCATTTTCCCAGTAAGAATGGAAATAGATTATGTAAGGGTGTACCAGTAAAAAAGTACCATGAAATTGTATCATAGAAATTTATGGATGGTTTGTCTTTGCGGTTTGTTGCAATTGAATGCTATTGGACAAAATGCAAATTTATTGGTAGGTACTTATACACAAAAAGGAAGCAAGGGTATTTATTTGATTCACTTTGATACTGCAACAGGTAAAGCTTTGGAAATTAGTCATACCGATAGCACGAACAATCCATCCTATCTAACCCTATCAAAAGATAAACTAAATGTATATGCAGTGAATGAGACTGCAACAGGTAGTGTGAATGTTTACACTTTAAATAATGATCAACTTAGTTTACAACAAAACAAAACGAGCAAAGGTGCGGATCCTTGTTACATTACTTTAAGCCCCGATCAACACAATTTATTTGTTGCCAATTATACTGGAGGAAGTATAACAAGTTTTCATCGCTTTGCAGATGGACAATTGTCCAACCCGCAACAATTTATTCAACACATAGGAAGTAGTGTTGACAAAGAGCGTCAAGAAAAAGCACATGTGCATGGTTTGTTTTTTTCACCAGATGGAAAGTATTTATTGACGCCCGATTTAGGTATGGATCAAATTGCTATTTACCCTTATCAAACAAAGAATGGTCCGCCGCTTGATATTCAAAAAGTTAAATACATCAATAACAAACCTGGATCAGGCCCACGTCATTTGGTTTTTTCAAGCAATGGAAAATTTATTTACATTATTGAAGAACTAACCGGAAGCGTTAGTGTTTACAAATTCTTAAAAGGGATAGCTTCTTATGTTCAAACCATTGCCATTCATAAAGCAAATACGAATACGCTACATGGTAGTGCAGACATTCATTTATCTCCCGATGGTCTTTTCTTATACGCCAGCAATAGAGGAACTGAAAATAATATTGTCAAAATTCCAGTATTGCCCAATGGCCAATTGGATGAAAAACACATGAACTATTATCCTACACAGGGCAATGCACCCAGAAATTTTACCATTAGCCCAGACGGCAATTGGCTATTAGTAGCCAATCAAAATACAGATAATATTGTGGTGTTTAAACGCGATAAAACTACTGGAGATTTAATCAGTACTGGAAATACTATTAAAATTTCCATGCCTGTATGCTTATTATTTTACTAAGCACAATAAAATTGCTTAATGCAATTCAAACCATACCGGTTTTTCTTCTGCCCCTTCTTCGTTGTAATTGATAAATAATTCCTCACCAATTGCAATGTCTTTGATGGTAGTAATACTGATGGTTTCCGCATCATAATCCATATCATATCTGCAATTGGGCATAATGCCATGATTGTATATGGATACATATCCAAGCCCAATGGCTGCATTTTGATGATCTTCCCCCCATTCAAAAATATAATCATATAACAAAGTCTCTTCTAATTTTTTCCTTTGCACTTTATCAACGACAATGACAGGCGCAATTTCAATCAAAGTGCCCGCTTTTATTAACTCCGTAGCAAATACCCCACGTCCTCTATTTTGAGAAGGGGCGATGGTCAATATGGGAAGAATCATACTATAAATATAAGGCATACTTTATTATTTTTCTTAACTTGCACCCATGTCAGTTGAATTAGAAACAGAAGAAGTGAATTTATCAGAACTATTCTTAGATATATTATCTAAGAATGACATGCATCTATTAAAAGAATTTTTAGATGAGCAAAACATCAGCGATGTAGTGGAGTTGGTGAATGAATTCCCCGAAAATGAAGCTACCATTATTGACAATATGACGGTGCACCGTGCCGTAAGTGTATTTAAGATTCTAGACATCAATCAACAAAAGGACATCATTAAAGAATTGCCTGCACGCAAAACAGCCAAAATCTTAAATGAACTACCTCCAGATGACCGTACCGACTTTTTAGAAGAATTACCTAAGGCTGCCATACGCGACTTGATTAAATTATTAGACCCAGAAGAACGTAAAATTACTTTATCACTTTTAGGTTACCCCGAGGACAGTGTGGGTCGTTTGATGACGCCAGATTATGTTTATGTGTATCCTCATTTTACAGTCACTCAAGTTTTAGATACCATTCGTAAATATGGAAAAAATTCCGAAACCATTGATGTCATTTATATTATTGACGAAAAGGGAGGATTGATTGATGATATCAGAATTAGAGATTTATTATTGGCCAAGCCAGATGACATTATTTCAGAAATTATTGATGGCCGTTTTGTTGCCTTAAATGTTTATGACGACCAAGAACATGCCAGTCAGGTTTTTAAAATGAATAACCGCACAGCCATTCCTGTAGTGGATGACAACGATGTTTTGTTAGGTATTGTGACCATCGATGATATCTTATGGGTGACCAATGAGGAATTTAGCGAGGATATGCAAAAAATGGGAGGTACCGAAGCTTTGAATGAACCTTATTTGGATATTTCTATATTTAAATTATTTAAAAAAAGAATTACTTGGTTGGTGGTTTTGTTTTTTGGAGAAATGTTCACCGCTACAGCGATGGGCTATTTTGAAGGAGAGATTAAAAAAGTAACCTTATTGGCCCTATTCGTTCCATTGATTTTATCCAGTGGAGGTAATTCAGGTTCACAAGCATCCACACTTATTATTCAAGCCATGTCCATTGGAGAAATCACCATTGCCAATTGGTGGAAAATATTAAGAAGAGAAATTACGAGTGGCTTATTGTTAGGAGCAGTACTTGGACTCATTGGATTTTTTAGAGTAATGGTATGGCACAGCATTGCACCAGGTTTGTATGGTGAACATTGGATTTTGATTGCTTTCACTATTGGCTTGACCTTGGTGGGGGTGGTTTTATGGGGAACCATTATGGGTTCTATGTTACCCATTTTATTGAAAAGATTAGGGGCTGACCCTGCAGCATCTTCTGCACCATTTGTTGCTACCTTGGTGGATGTAACCGCCCTAGTGATTTATTTTAGTGTAGCGCTTTTAATATTAAGAGGCACACTACTTTAGTTGCGTTGCTAACATTCATTAGATTATTAATGCCTAATTTCGAGTAATCATTCAAATAAAGAAATATGTGCGGCATTGTAGGATACATTGGAAATAGAGAAGCATACCCTATCGTTATTAAAGGTTTAAGACGTTTAGAATACCGTGGTTACGACAGCACGGGTGTTGCCATCATACAAGATGGAAAATTACAAGTACATAAGAAAAAAGGCAAGGTTGCTGAATTGGAAGAAGCAGTCATTGGTAAAAATTTACATTCCCATATTGCAATTGGACATACCCGTTGGGCAACCCATGGAGAACCTTCTGATAGAAATGCGCATCCTCATTTATCTAATAATGGCAGACTGGCTATGTTACACAATGGTATTATTGAAAATTATGCATCCATAAAAAAAGAATTACTTTCCAAAGGCTACACTTTTAAAAGCGATACGGATACTGAAGTATTGTTGAATTTTATTCAAGACATTCAAGACAACAATAAAAGTAGTTTAGAAGAAGCCTTGAGAATTGCCTTAAAAAGAATTGTGGGGGCTTATTGTATTTTATTGATTGACCAGGACGATCCCGAAACCATTATTGCAGCACGCAAGGGAAGTCCCTTGGTGATAGGCATTGGAAAAGACGAACATTTTTTAGCCAGTGACGCCTCTCCTATTATTGAATACACCAAAGAAGTAGTGTATGTGAATGATTATGAAATTGCCATTGTAAAAAAAGACGAACTTATTTTAAAGAATTTAGGTAACGAAAAACAAACTCCATTTATTCAAAAATTAGACATGGAACTAGCAGCCATTGAAAAAGGCGGTTATGATCATTTCATGCTCAAAGAAATTTTTGAACAACCTGAAACCATTTACGATTGTTTAAGAGGAAGATTGTTAGTAGAACAACAACAAATAGTGATGGCGGGCGTGGACAATCATATTGATGCACTAACAAAAGCATCCAGAATAATAATAGTAGCCTGCGGCACCAGTTGGCATGCAGGTTTGTATGCCGAATATTTGATTGAAGAACTTTGTCGCATACCCGTGGAAGTGGAATACGCTTCCGAATTTAGGTACCGCAATCCAGTGATTCATCCTGGTGATGTAATTATTGCCATTTCTCAAAGTGGAGAAACAGCAGATTCCCTGGTGGCTTTAGAAAGTGCCAAAGAAAAAGGGGCCTTTATATTTGGCATTGTGAATGCAGTAGGCAGCAGTATTGCTAGGTTAAGTCATGCAGGTGCCTATACCCATGCAGGCCCTGAAATTGGCGTAGCCAGTACCAAGGCTTTCACTGGACAATTAACTGTACTTGCCATGATTGCACTTAAAATGGCTAAAGCAAAAGGTAGTATAAGTGAAGAAAGATATTTGCATTTAGCCAATGAACTGGCTTCCGTACCTGAAAAAGTGAAAGAAATTTTAGCAGATACATCGGTAATACAAAAAATTGCTTTGAAATTTAAAGACGCCAAAGACTTTTTATATTTAGGCCGAGGCTACAATTTTCCAATTGCCTTAGAAGGCGCCTTAAAATTAAAAGAGATTACTTATATCCATGCCGAAGGTTATCCTGCGGCCGAAATGAAACATGGCCCTATCGCCTTAGTAGATGAAACCTTGCCTGTTGTATTTATAGCGACCAAGGATGTTTATTATGATAAAGTAGTTTCCAATATTCAAGAAATCAAAGCAAGAAAAGGACAAATCATTGCCGTGGCAAGTATAGGAGATCAAGTATTACCGACCATGTCCGATAATATCATGTTTGTTCCAGATATAGATGAAGTCATTGCTCCTTTGTTAAGTGTTGTACCTATGCAATTATTAAGTTATTATGTAGGTGTTGCCAAAGGAATTGATGTTGATAAACCGCGTAATTTGGCTAAAAGTGTAACGGTGGAATAGTATGGAAATAGATGAAATTAGAATTTACGCCCTTTCGCTTCCGGATACAGAAGAATGTTTCCCCTTTGGTGAAAACAATCTGGTATTAAAAACAAAGGGAAAGATTTTTATAATTTTAGATTTGATTTCACTGCCTGCTACGATGAATTACAAAGCAGATCCCGAAGACATCATCCAACAAAGAGAGGATTATCCTGATGCCATTTTTCCAGGATTTCATATGAACAAAAAACATTGGAACACTTTACATCTGAACAGACATGTTCCCTCTCCCATTATTAAAGAGATGGTACACAGTTCTTATCTATTAGTAAGGAAATAACTTTCAATACGGCTACCCATTTAAATTTTGATTTACTAGCAACATCTAGCTCCAAATTAGTGCCCAAATTTAAATGCACTACCTTGCACTCTATTATGAACACGAATTTTCAGACCCTAGGTCTATTAGAGCCCCTATTAAAAGCCATTCAAGAAGAAGGCTACACCACTCCCACTCCTATACAAGCGGAATCGATACCCATTGTTTTGCAAGGAAAAGATTTATTGGGTTGCGCCCAAACAGGTACAGGCAAAACTGCTGCTTTTACCCTTCCCATTTTACAGTTATTGGTTAAAAATAAAACCGGTGAAAGAAGAAAAAAAATTAGAAGTCTAATTGTAACGCCTACGAGAGAATTGGCCATTCAAATTGGAGAAAGCTTTAACGCCTATGGAAGACATACTGGATTAAATTGCACTGTTATATTTGGTGGCGTTGGACAAGGGCCTCAAGTAACTGCATTAAGAAATGGTGTAGATGTTGTCATTGCGACCCCAGGAAGATTATTAGACTTAATGAATCAAGGGCATTTAAATATTAGAGAAGTAGAAATTTTTGTATTGGATGAAGCGGATAGAATGTTGGATATGGGTTTTGTACATGATGTAAAAAAATTATTAGCCGTACTACCTAAGAAAAGACAATCCTTGTTTTTCTCTGCAACCATGCCTCCTGAAATTGTAAGCCTAGCCAATACTATTTTATTTCATCCTTTAAAAGTAAGTGTTACGCCTGTTTCATCAACAGTGGACATCATTGAACAATCGGTTTACTTTGTTGACAAAGTAAATAAAAATGCGTTGCTTATTGAAATACTAAAAAATACTGCCATTAAAACGGCCTTGGTTTTTACAAGAACAAAACACGGAGCAGACAAAGTAGTCAATCTACTCTTGAAAAATAATATTAAAGCAGAAGCCATCCATGGCAATAAAGCGCAGAATGCAAGACAAAGAGCGTTGACCAATTTTAAAGCACAAACAACAAGAGTATTAGTAGCCACCGATATTGCTGCAAGAGGCATTGACGTAGATGAACTAGCCTATGTGGTGAATTATGAAATTCCGAATATTCCAGAAACCTATGTGCACCGTATTGGAAGAACAGGTCGTGCTGGTGCGAATGGAACAGCCATTTCTTTCTGTGATGCAGAAGAAAGAGCATTCTTAAAAGACATAGAAAAGCTGATCGCTAAAAAAATACCTATTATCGAAAATCATCCCTTCCCCATGACCAATTTCAACCCCATTAAGGAAGCCAAACAACAAGGAAGAGGCAATTCGGGACATGCTCGGTCAAAAGCAAGCGGAAATGGTGGCCAAAAAAGACGTTTTAGTAGCCCAAAACCAAATAGGTAATATTATCTTTGATAAACTTAAAAAATTTATCATGCGCACCCTTCTTACCAGCTTATTATTATGTTTTTGTTTTGGTATTCAAGCACAGGATACCACCATTCAGAAAAATGATGTCATCAGCACAGCTAAATTATTGGACCTTAATTTTACAACTAAGGAAATTGACACATTGTATTCGGATGTTATTGACAATTTAGCCCATTTTAAAGCCATGCATGCTTTAAAATTAGACAACAGTGTTCCTTTAAGTTTATGGCAAACACCGGTAGTACCTGGTATGCATTTTAATAAAGTGCAGGTTCCTATTCAATGGAAATTAAACAATACGGTAAGTTTACCAACAAATAGAAATGATTTGGCTTTTTATTCTATAGAACAACTAGCCTCCTTAATTAAAAATAAAAAAATTAGTTCTGTAGAACTTACTAAATTTTTTATTGAAAGAATAAAAAAATGGAGTGATACTTTACAATGTGTAATTAGTTTACAAGAAGACATTGCCATTGCACAAGCTAAAAAAGCAGATCAAGAAATGGCGCAAGGCAAATACAGAGGCCTATTGCATGGCATTCCTTATGGGTTAAAAGATTTGTTTGCAGTCAAAGGAACCAAAACTACTTGGGGTGCTGCACCTTATAAAGATCAAAGCATTGATGTTGACGCTTTTGTATATACTAAGTTGCAAGATGCAGGCGCAGTATTTGTTGCAAAATTTACCTTAGGTGCTTTAGCCATGGGTGATTATTGGTTTGGTGGAAGAACAAAAAATCCTTGGAATTTAAAATATGGATCTTCTGGATCCTCCGCTGGTTCTACTTCTGCAACGGTTGCAGGCTTAGTACCTTTTGCTATTGGTACTGAAACTTGGGGCAGTATCGTTTCTCCTTCCACTACTTGTGGTGCTACTGGACTAAGACCTACATTTGGAAGCGTGAGCAGAACAGGCGCTATGGCATTAAGTTATAGCTTGGATAAAATTGGACCCATCTGTCGTTCGGCTGCAGATGCCGCCATTGTATTCAATTACATTCATGGGACAGATGGTAAAGATGGAAGTGCTGTGAACATGCCATTCAATTACAATCCCAATAAAGACATAAAAAAACTTAGAATTGCTTACGCAAAAAATTATTTTGATAAAATAAAAGATACTTCTAGAAATGAATTTAAAGTATTGGAAGTGTTTAAAAAATTAGGCGTTCAATTAATTCCTGTTAATTTTCCAGACAGCGGCGTTTATCAATTCAATATCATGCATGTAGTGATTGGCGCAGAATGTGCAGCTCAATTTGATGAAATGACCAGATTGAATATTGACGACCAACTCACCAGACAAACAAAAAATGATTGGCCCAATCAATTTAGAACTTCTCGATTTATCCCTGCTGTTGAATACATCAATGCCCAAAGACATCGTTACACTCTTATGCAAAAAGTTAATGAAGTGATGCAACAGTATGATGTAATCATTTGCCCCTCCAGAGGCGATGGCAATCAATCTGCCATTACTAATTTAACGGGCAACCCAGTAGTTTGTGTGCCAACAGGTTTTGATAAAAAATTCAATTTACCTACCGGCATAAGTTTTGTTGGAAACTTGTACGACGAAGCAAGCATTTTAGCCATTGCCAATGCTTACCAACAAGCAAGTCCTTGGGACAAAACACATCCGGTTTTATTTAAAAATTAAGTATGAACAGTATTAAAAAAATGCCTGTACAATCCCTTGGTTATGGTTTTATAAAAGACTTGCCCAAAGGAAAAGATGAATACTATTTACGCAATCAACAAAATAGAAGTGGTATTCATTACAGAAGTTTGACTTCATTAGAAATAGAAATACTCGTTCGCAATAGAAATACCAGTGACGATTGGAATAAAATTTTAGTGTCCAAGGCATTCCATCCAGAATTAGTCAAAAACTGTTCCTTTTTTGGACTAGTGCGCATTGGAGACTTAGAAGCCAACTGTCTAAGCTTTAGCGATTTGGTTGTCCCCGTTGGAATTTACAATTCTACTATCATTAGTTCCGACTTTGGAAACAATGTAGCTATTCACAATGTAAATTATTTGTCGCATTACATCATTGGCAACGAAGTAATCATTACCAATGTTAATGAAATTGTCACTACCAATCATTCGAAATTTGGAAACGGCATTATAAAAAAAGGCGAAGACGAGTCGGTGCGTATTTGGATGGAGCTTTGCAATGAAAATACAGGACGAAGAGTAATGCCCTTTAATGGAATGACTGCAGGGGACGCCTATTTATGGACGAGGAATAGACAGGACGATCTGCTACAAAAAAAATTCATCATTTTAACCGAAAAAAGGTTTGATAACAAATTAGGCTACTATGGAAAAGTGGGCGATCGTACCGTTATCAAAAATTGTAAAATCATCAAAGATGTTTGGATAGGCTCTGATGCTTATTTAAAAGGTGCCAATAAAATAAAAAATGTAACCATCAACTCTTCTCCCGAAGCCAGAACACAAATTGGAGAAGGTTGCGAATTGGTCAATGGTTTAATTGGATTTGGTTGCAGAATATTTTATGGCATTAAAGCAGTAAGATTTATTTTATCAGATCATTCTCAATTAAAATACGGTGCTAGATTGATCAACTCTTTCTTAGGACCCAATGCCACCATTTCCTGTTGCGAAGTATTAAACTCCTTGATTTTCCCAGCACATGAGCAACACCATAACAATTCATTCTTATGCGCTGCCTTAGTGATGGGGCAAAGTAATATTGCTGCTGGCGCTACCCTTGGTTCCAATCACAATAGTCGCGGTGCAGATGGAGAAGTCATCATGGGTCGAGGCTTTTGGCCAGGTTTATGTGTAAGTGTAAAACACAATTCGGTTTTTGCAAGCTTCTCTTTATTAAACAAAGGTGATTACAATTACGAATTAAATATTCCCATTCCATTCTCCTTAATTAGCAACGATACTTTGAAAGATGAGCTAATTGTTATGCCTGGCTATTGGTTTTTGTATAATTTTTATGCCTTAGCCAGAAATGCATGGAAATACGTAGATAGAGACAAAAGAAATCCTAAAAACCCTTTATTCGAATACGATTATTTAGCACCTGATACGGTGAATGAACTCATACAAGCTAGAAAAATAATTGCCTTGGCAGTTGCCAAAGCACATCCAGCTGCTAAAAAAACCAAGGTCCTATCAGAAGACCAAATGATTGCTTTAGGCGAAAACTTATTGGCTACCAAAACAAAAAAAGAAATAGACGCATTATCCGTTTATGCTGATGACTTTGAAAATAGCAAACGTAAAACAAGACTTATTAAATGCTATGATGCTTACCATATATTTGAAAAAATGATTTTTATGTATGGGATGGAATCAGTTGTTGCCCACCTTCAAAAAAATAAAGGAAAAAATATGGTCAACAGCTTAAAAAATACGATTATCAATCATAGTGAAGCAATATGGGTAAATATAGGTGGTCAATTGATGCCACAAAAAGTAGTCAACACATTGTTAAGTAAAATTAAAAATGACAGTATTGAAAGCTGGGATCAAATTCATGAATTTTACGAATCCGCTTCGAGTAAATATATAGACAAGAAAAAAAATCATGCTTTGTTGGCACTTGAAATCATCACGAAGAAAAAAATAGCCAGCATCACCAATAAACAACTTAACCTATGGCTAGATGACTACTTAGCCATTAGGACTGATGTCACCGATCGCATACAAAAAACCAGGGCTAAGGATTACAGCAATCCATTTAGAAAAATGGTATATGCAAATGAAGCAGAAATGAATGCAGTTGTAGGTGATTTAAAAGACAATGGTTTTATCAAGGAACAAAATGTTGCACTTAAAGCAACTGAATTAACTGTTGCATCCCTAAAAGCGCAACTAAAAGTTAAATAAACTTAGGCCAATACCCAATTGCCATTGGCGCGTTTTCCATGTACTTTGGTCTTGCAAGTTGGATGAAAGTTGACTTGCCGAGCCAATATTGTTCATGCCTACCACATAGCGGCCATATAAAAAGAATCCACCTAAGTCAAGTTTTGCACCACCTACAATGGCAAACTCCCCACTACTAAAAGCAGTTCTAGCCGCATCAGTTCCGTCTTTTTTCTGATCTAATAAAATACTGTATTGAGGACCTGCTTGAAACAACAAACTTTTAAATGGTTTGTATTGCGCCAATACAGGTATTGACAAATAATTCAAATGATAGGTTTCTGGTTTTAAGCTATTGTTACCAACTAAGTCTAATGGACTTGGATTAGACTCTAATTTTGTTTGTGTTAAAATAACTTCAGGCACAATACTAAACAAAGGGCCTATACCAATTTGTGCAGTTGCCCCTAAATGATAAGAAGCCGAATTGTGGTCCACATTTACATTGCTAACACTTGTAAAATTTTGACCCACTTTAATACCAATCGCAAATTTATCTTGGGCTTGTGCTTTTAAAACAATCAAACTAATCAAAACTGTTATAATTTTTTTCATGGCTTTTATTTTGTGTCTCTACAAAATTATATTTAAAAAGCTATACCAATTCAATTAAAGTTATTTCGGGGAGAATGCCCACCCTGCCTGGATAGCCCAAAAAGCCAAAGCCTCTGTTTACATACAATTGTTGGTCTTTATTTTGATACAAGCCAGCCCATTGCTTGTATACCCATTGCACGGGACTCCATTTAAAATAAGGATTTTCCAAACCAAACTGCATACCATGGGTATGACCAGATAGCATTAAATTGATATTTGGATATTTTGGCAACACTTCTGCTTCCCAATGGCTAGGATCATGACTCATTAAAATAGTTACGTCATTTTCGCTTACCCCTTGCATGGCTAAATCCATTTTGCCATATTTTGGGAAGCGCGCTTTTGCACCCCAATTTTCAATACCCACCAATCGAATAGAGGCTTCTTGTTTTTGAATCAATACATTTTCATTCATGAGTAATCTCCATCCCAAATCCTGATGTACTTTTTTTAAATCTTCTAAATTTTGTTTTTTTGCAGCCTCTGTATCCCAACGCACATAATCTCCATAATCATGATTTCCTAGAGTACTGAAAACCCCATGCGGTGCTTTAATTTGATTAAAGACGGACATCCAATCTTTCATTTCTGTTGCCTTATCATTCACCAAATCCCCAGTAAATAAAACCAAATCTGCGTTTTGCTTTTGAATCAACGCAATTCCTTTTAGCACAGCGGCTTGGTCTTTTAAACTTCCACTGTGAATATCACTTATATGCAAAATTTTAAACCCTTTAAATGTAGGAGGCAATCCGTTTAATACAATTTTTTTCTTAATTAAATGGTACTTGTATTTGTTTCCAAATCCGTACAAAAGCGATAAAAATAAAGTGGAGGAAAGCCCCACACCCAACCAACTTAAAAAAGTAGATCTTGGAATGCCTTTTTCTGTGTTTAAAAATTTAGCACCAGCAGCAGAAGCTACCTGCCCCATGGTCCAAAAAGCACCTCTTCTTAAGTCGTCTACCAAGAAAAAAAGTACCATAAAAATCTGTGTCAATACCCAGCCAATCCCAATTGAAAAAATATACTGTTTAAAATATGGATTGACAATATAAGGAAACAATAGAAAGGAGCTTACACTTACTATGCACAAGGTCCAATAGAGCATGCCAATAAAGCTTCTGGTACCTACGGAGGCAGACTGAAGTAAGGTCTTTAAAACTGCATAAATATAAAAGTCGATGAGAATCAATACCGTTATCAGGATGAAAATAAATAGTGGGCTGCGCATAGAATTATTTAAAACGCAAAATTAGGGCCAAAAGCCTCAGTAATAGCCAATTTAGTCCCAAATTGTTGCCATTTATCCCTTATTTTTGGCAGAAATTAAGGATACCCATTTTATGGCCAGAATTATAGGAATAGCGAATCAAAAAGGGGGTGTTGGTAAAACAACTTCCGCCATCAATATTGCCGCAAGTTTGGCTGTTTTAGAATTTAAAACCTTGCTCATTGATGCCGATCCTCAGGCAAACAGTACTACTGGAGTTGGATTTGATTTACACAATATTACCACCAGTTTGTACGACGGTATGATCAATCAAACACCTTTGGCAGACATCATTCTAAAATCAGAGATTCCACATTTAGACGTCATCCCTTCTCATATAGATTTAGTGGGTGCAGAAATTGAGTTGGTAAATTTGCCCAACAGAGAAAATGTTTTAAAAGAATTATTGATTCCCATCAAAGACCAATACGATTTTATCATCATTGATTGCTTACCCTCCTTAGGCTTAATTACGGTGAATGCATTGGTTGCTGCGGACAGTGTGATTGTTCCTGTTCAATGTGAATTTTTTGCATTAGAAGGTTTAGGAAAATTATTGAATACGATAAAAATTGTGCAAAGCAGATTGAACCCACAATTACAAATTGAAGGTATCTTAATGACGATGTACGATGGTCGACTAAGATTAAGCAATCAAGTAGTGAGTGAAGTAAGAAAACATTTTGACGAAATGGTTTTCTCTACCATCATCCACAGAAATACAAGATTAAGTGAAGCCCCAAGTGTTGGGAAGCCTGTAATATTATACGATGCCGACAGTAAAGGCACTGTAAACTATTTAAACTTGGCAAAAGAGATTTTACAAAAAAATGGCATGACCAATATGAGTAATGCCGAGCGTATAATTGATTAACTATGAGCAAGAGCACACCCAATAAAGACCTCATTGGCAAAGGACTTCGCTCCCTATTGCAAAGTATTGATACAGATTACAAAAATCCTGCATCCACTTCATCGCAGGCACAAAATACAAGCAATGCCATAAAAGAGAGAGCCATTGCAAGCAATCGTATTGCATTGGAAAATATTGTAGTTAACCCCAAAAATCCAAGAAAGGATTTTGACGAAAAAACATTGAAAGAATTAGCCAATTCTATTCAAATACATGATTTAATTCAACCCATTACAGTAGCGCAATTGACCAATGGAAAATATCAATTGATTGCTGGAGAGCGACGTTTTAGAGCAGCAAAAATAGCTGGCTTAGCAGACCTACCTGCCTATGTTCGTATGGGCAATGACCAAGAATTATTGGAATTGGCTTTGTTGGAAAATTTACAAAGGGAAGATTTAAACGAAATTGAAATAGCGTTAAGTTATCAACGGATGATGGAAGATTTAAATTATACCCAAGAGAAAGTGGCGGAAAGAATGGGTAAAGACAGATCTACTATTTCGAATTATATAAGATTGTTAGAACTTCCTCCTAATATACAAGCTGCATTGCGCAATGGAAGTTTAAGTGTGAGTTTGGCCAAAATGCTGATAGGCAAAGAGGTGGACAAACAACTGTTTTTATTTAAAGAAATCACAGAGAAAGGATTAACCGTTCGCCAAACCGAAGACCTGATTAGAAAGATGAATCAGGCGGGCAAATCTATCTCAGGTGGTGTAAACGCAGGGGGGAATAAAAATCAGCTTTCTCCTGTGTATAAAAAATTAGAAGACAAACTAACAAGTCACCTTTCAACAAAAGTAAATTTACAACACCAAAAAAACGGTAGTGGTAAAATTACCATTGAATACTCCGATTTGAATGGTTTGAATAAAATTTTAGAAGCAATGCAATTAACCATCAGCTAGTACGCATTTTTTATCATAAAGGAATTTACAGGATGAGGCAACTACTATTATTTATGCTGATTTTACTTTTTCAGCAAACTGCCTGGAGCCAAGATTCGTCCTATATCAAACGTACAGATACACTATTGCACCATATACCAAGAAGAGCAACGAGAAGATCTGCAATGATTCCTGGATGGGGTCAGGCTTACAATAAACAATATTGGAAAATTCCTTTAGTATATGGTGTTTTGGCCATACCCGCTTCAACCTACATCTACAATAACGATTGGTACCAAAAAACAAAATTTGCTTACGAAGCTAGATTTAAAGAAAGCAACGGAGATGCTTCTGATGTTACAAAAATAGATCCCAAATTGGTTAATTTAAGTATTGGTTCCATTCAGAGTTACAGAAACATATTTAGAAGAGATAGGGACTATTCGATCTTGTATTTTTTATTGGCTTGGGGAGTGAATGTAGTGGATGCAACGGTCTCAGGACATTTAAAAGAATTTGATATCAACAACAACTTATCGATGAGATTTGCCCCCTATGTACAGCCCAGTCAACAACAATCTGGTGTATCTTTACAATTAAATTTTAAAAGCAGCCACGCTAAATAATTAAATTCAACTGTATGAAAATTGCACTTATTGGATACGGAAAAATGGGAAAAGCAATTGAAGAAAATGCCATTGCCAAAGGGCATGAAATTGTTTTAAAGATAGATATTACCAATGCACATGAATTTACCCAAAGCAATCTTCAAAAAGCAGATGTGGCGATAGAATTTACAGGGCCACATAGTGCATTTGATAATATTACAAAATGCATTGAATTGGGTGTGCCTGTGGTGAGTGGGTCAACTGGCTGGTTAGAAAAATGGGATGATGTAAAAAAGCTTTGTGATCAAAAAGAGGGATGTTTGGTATATTCTAGCAATTATAGCATTGGTGTTAATTTATTTTTTGAAATAAACAAACAGCTTGCTTTAATAATGGAGCCATACAATGAATACAATGTATCTATGACCGAATTGCACCATACGGAAAAGAAAGATGCACCAAGTGGTACAGCCATCAGTTTAGCAGAACAAATTTTAGAAAGAATCGGCAGAAAAAATAAATGGGTAAATGCCGCATCGGCCAACCCTACCGATTTAATCATTCATTCAGAAAGAATCGATCCAGCCCCAGGAACGCATACGGTATCCTACGAATCAGATATAGACCGAATTGACATCATACATACTGCTCATACCCGCAAAGGCTTTGCCGCAGGTGCCGTGTTAGCAGCAGAATTTGCAAATAAAAAAAAGGGTACCTTTACTATGAAGCAAGTATTAGGACTATAAGTAATAGCGGCTAATTTAAAAATAAGGTGGGATTTTATGTTATCAAAAAAAACACAATACGCGCTGCAAGCATTGGCCTACATGGTAGCGCATCAAGAAAACACTCCTATTCTCATTTCGGAAATTGCAACGCAAAAAAATATTCCCATCAAATTTCTTGAAAATATTTTATTGGAACTCAAAAAAGCTGGTTTTTTAGACAGCAAGAAAGGAAAGCATGGAGGTTATCTTTTTGCTATTCCTCCTAGCAAAATAAAGCTCTCTGGAATTTTTAGAATTATTGAAGGTCCTATTGCCATGTTGCCTTGTGTAAGTTTGAATTTTTATCAAAAATGTGCCGATTGCAATGAAAAAAAATGCAGCATCAATAAAGTGCTTATTGAAGTAAGAGACAATACATTGGCTGTTCTAGACAAAAGAACAGTGGCAGATTTGTACTTCAAAAAAAATAAATAAATAATAAAATATGAAAAGAATCCTCATGGCTTTACTTGTATTAGTTTCTTTACAAGTAAAAGCACAAAGTTTAATTGGGGGAGACAATATTATAAAAACAAATCTCTCTTCTTATGTATTAAACAACTATAATCTTACTTACGAAAGAAGTTTGAATCATTTTATGTCTGTATCATTGAGTTATCGTTCTATGGCAAAATCATCACTGCCCTTTAAATCTGCCATCAAAAGCTATATCAACAATGCAGACATTGATTTGGATAATTTTAAAATAGGCAATACAGCCACTACACTAGAAGCAAGGTTTTATTTGGGCTTACAAAAAATGTCTGGATTTTACATTGCCCCCTATTACAGAATGGCCAACTTTGATTTGTCAGTACCCATTTCTTATACTTATACACCAGCGCCAATTCTTGGAGTGAATCCACCTCCTCAAACAGCAAAAGCGCAATTGGATGGCAGCATTAGCTCCAATGCTTTTGGCGCCTATTTTGGTGTTCAATACCAAGTGCTTACCAAGCTTGTATTAGATTTTTGGATTGCAGGTGGTAGTTATGGTACCTCATCAGGTGCTTTGAAATTCAATGCCCCTATTCCTTTAATTCCACAAGCACAAACCGCTTTGCAAAATGTATTGGATCAAACTAAAGTGGATCCTTTTAAATTAAAAACAACTGTAAACGCCAATGGTGCCACAGCAGATATGACTGGCCCCTGGGCTGGTTTTAGAGGTTTAGGACTTACCGTAGGTTTGCGTTTTTAATGCATTAGATTTCGTTACCTTTGTAAGCGAAAACCAACGCCAATGATTCCTTCTTATTTACAAGACTTATGTAAGACTCAAACTTACGACGCCAATAATTTTTTTTTAATTGCAGGCCCTTGTGTGGTGGAGAATGAAGATCTGGTGATGGAAATTGGAGAGAAAGTGTCTACCCTTTGTAAGCACTTAGGGATTGCTTATATTTTTAAAGCAAGCTATAGAAAAGCAAACAGAACCAGTGCCAATTCTTTCACAGGCATTGGGGACGATACAGGAATGGAATTGATAAAAAAAGTTGGCGCACATTTTCATGTACCAACCACTTCCGATATTCATGCACATGAAGAAGCCGCTATTGCAGCAAAGTATATTGATATCTTGCAAATACCTGCATTTTTATGCAGACAAACTGATTTACTTTTAGCAGCAGCAGCTACAGGAAAAATTGTGAATGTAAAAAAAGGACAATTTTTAAGTGGTGCTTCCATGAAATTTGCAGTAGATAAAATAAGGTTGGCGGGCAATGAAAAAGTAATGCTTACCGAAAGAGGCAACACATTTGGCTATCAAGATTTAGTAGTAGACTATCGAAATATCCCTGCCATGGCAGAAAACGGCGTGCCTGTTATTATGGATTGTACGCATTCTTTACAACAACCTAATCAAACCAGCGGTGTAACAGGCGGAAACCCTCAATTAATTGAAACCATTGCTAAAGCAGCTATTGCCACAGGTGCAGATGGTTTATTTATAGAAACACATCCCAATCCAGCTCAAGCAAAAAGTGATGGTGCCAATATGTTGCCATTGGATAAATTAGCTCCTTTGTTGGAGAAATTAGTAAGACTTAGAAGAGCAGTTTTGTAAAAAACTGCGATGCATAGTTAAGTATTACTGCGATGCATAGATAAGTATATACTGCGATGTTTAGATAAATACCTAATGCGATAAAATTGGAAAACTTTTAATAATTCAAGGGATTGCGCTTGGCTAGTAAGATATAATTTTTGATGCTTCTAATAAAAGCCAAAATCATATAAACAATTACGGGTGAGCCAAAAGTTAAAAAGGAAATATAGATAAACCAAAGCCTTATTTTGTTACTGGCAATGCCCAGTCTTTCACCAATAGCCGTGCAAACGCCAAAAGCGTGTAATTCTATTAAATCTTTCAATTTTTGCATGACGGGTGTTTTAATTTCTCATCAAATTTATTGAAAAAAGTGGACATAAAGTGTATTTTTTGAGCACGGTGGGTAGCATTTTGGCTTACCTTTGCAGCAGTTTTTAACAACAAAATCTATACCTATGGCTTTTGATATCGAAATGATCAAAAAAGTGTATGCTGTAATGCCAGCAAAAGTGGAAGCGGCTCGTAAATTATTAGGACGTCCCCTAAGCTTATCTGAAAAAATCTTATTCTCTCATTTACATAGTGATCAAAAATTAGAAAGCTTTGAAAGAGGTGGTTCTTATGTAGATTTTGGACCAGACCGTGTGGCGATGCAAGACGCTACGGCACAAATGGCCTTATTGCAATTTATGCAAGCAGGCCGTCCTAAAGTGGCTGTGCCAAGTACAGTGCATTGCGACCATTTAATTTCTGCAAAAGTAGAAGCCAAGCAAGATTTACAAGTAGCCACTACAGATAGTAAAGAAGTGTATGATTTCTTAGCCTCTGTATCTAATAAATATGGATTGGGATTTTGGAAACCAGGTGCAGGAATTATTCACCAAGTTGTTTTAGAAAACTATGCCTTCCCAGGTGGTTTGATGATAGGAACCGATTCTCATACAGTAAATGCTGGTGGATTAGGTATGATTGCCATTGGTGTAGGTGGAGCAGATGCTTGTGATGTAATGGCAGGATTACCATGGGAATTAAAATGGCCTAAATTAATAGGTATCAAATTAACAGGTAAATTAAACGGATGGACAGCACCTAAAGATGTGATCTTAAAAGTAGCAGGTATCTTAACTGTAAAAGGTGGAACCGGTGCGATTGTAGAATATTTTGGAGAAGGTGCGACAAGTATGAGTTGTACAGGTAAAGGAACCATTTGTAATATGGGTGCTGAAATTGGTGCTACTACTTCTACTTTTGGATATGATGCAAGCATGAGCCGTTATTTACAATCTACAGGCCGAGCCGATGTGGCTAGCTTAGCCGATACAGTGGCTGCGCATTTAACTGCAGACCCAGAAGTATATGCCAATCCTGAAAAATACTTTGACGAAGTGATCGAAATTGATTTAAATACATTGGAGCCACATTTAAACGGACCTTTCACGCCTGATTTAGCAACGCCTATTTCTAAAATGAAAGAAGCAGCCGCTGCCAACGGATGGCCTACCAAAATTGAAGTGGGTTTAATTGGTAGTTGTACGAACTCTTCTTATGAAGATATTAGCCGTGCAGTAAGTTTAGCGAAACAAGTTGCTGCCAAGGGTTTAACCATGAAATCTGAATACTTAATTACACCAGGATCTGAGCAAGTAAGATATACGATTGAAAGAGATGGTTTCTTAGATGTGTTTAGTCAAATTGGTGCCAAAGTATTTGCGAATGCTTGTGGACCTTGTATTGGAATGTGGGAGCGTGTGGGTGCAGAGAAAAAAGAAAAAAATACCATTGTACATTCTTTCAATAGAAACTTTGCAAAGCGTGCCGATGGTAACCCGAATACTTTTGCCTTCGTAGGTTCTCCAGAATTAATTACGGCCCTTGCCATTGCAGGTGATTTAAATTTTAATCCATTAACAGATACGCTTACCAATAATAAAGGCGAACAAGTAAAATTAGACGCTCCTACTGGTGATGAATTACCCCTAAAAGGTTTTGCGGTGGAAGATGCAGGCTACCAAGCCCCAGCAGAAGATGGTTCTAAAGTAATAATTGCGGTAGATCCTAGTTCAAAGCGTTTACAATTGTTAGACCCTTTTGCAGCATGGGAAGGCACCGATTTAAAATCGTTGAAATTATTAATTAAGGCAAAAGGAAAATGTACCACCGACCATATTTCTATGGCAGGACCTTGGTTAAAATTCCGTGGTCACTTAGATAATATTTCTAATAACTTATTAATAGGTGCTGTGAATTTCTTCAATGAAAAAACAGACAATGTTAAAAGTCAAATCAATGGCAATTACGATACTGTTCCAAATACACAAAGAGCTTACAAAGCAGCAGGTGTAGGAACGATTGTAGTGGGTGATGAGAACTATGGAGAAGGAAGTTCTCGTGAGCATGCAGCGATGGAGCCAAGACATTTAGGTGTTAGAGTGGTATTGACTAAGTCCTTTGCCCGTATACACGAAACCAACTTGAAAAAGCAAGGTATGTTGGCATTAACATTTGCCAATAAAGCCGACTACGATAAAATTTTAGAAGACGATACCATTGATGTAAATGGATTAACGCAGTTTACAGCAGGTAAACCACTTAGCTTGGTATTAACTCATAAAGACGGCACTGTGGATACTATTGAGGCCAACCATACGTATAACCAACAACAAATTGAGTGGTTTAAAGCAGGTGGTGCATTGAATATCATCAGAAAACAAGTTGCCGGGTAGTATTTAGTAGGCTTTATTAATAAATTAAAAGCCTTCTAAATTACACTCTACTGATTTTAAAATCCCTCCCGAATTTTCGGGAGGGATTTTGTTTTTAATACCTCACAAAAATATTATCTTTAATACATGATAAACACCGCATTGGTTTCTTTTGGCATGAGTGGAAAATTATTCCATGCTCCTTTTATTGATACCAATCCTCATTTTAACTTAGTGGGTTGTTGGGAGAGGTCTCAAAAAAATATTCAAGCTATTTACCCAAATGCAAAATCCTTCAGTAGCTATGAAGAAATTTTAAATGACTCCAGTATTCATTTAGTAGTGGTGAATACCCCCAACGATACACATTATGAATATACCAAGCAAGCTTTACTTGCAGGCAAGCATGTAGTGACTGAAAAAGCGTTTACGGTTACTGTTAAAGAAGCAGAAGAACTAGATGCCTTAGCGCAAAAATTAAATTTAAAATTAGCAGTATACCATAACAGAAGATACGACGCCGATTTTTTAACACTTCAAAAATTAATTGCTGAAGATAAAATTGGAGATTTTTTAGACCTACAAATATCTTTTGAAAGATATAGAACCACCTTAAGCCCTAAAGTGCATAAGGAAACCAATACCCCAGGTTCGGGTGTATTATTTGATTTAGGCCCACACCTGGTAGACCAAGCTATACTATTAAGCGGTATGCCAACATCTGTTTTTGCAGATATAAGAACCACTAGAAAAGTAGGCAAAGTAGATGATTATTTTACTTTACTACTTTACTACCCTAGCCACAGAATTTTATTAACCAGTGGCATGGTGTATATGCAACAATTACCTGCTTATAAAATTTATGGTACCAAGGGTTGCTTTATTAAATACAGAGCCGATATACAAGAAGACGATTTACTCTCAGGTAAAAAACCCAATACCCCAAACTGGGGCGTGGAAGCCAAAGAAAAATGGGGCATATTAAGCACCGATACAGAAGGTAAAATAAGTACTGAACTAATTCCTAGCCTTGCAGGTAATTACGGAACCTTTTATGAAAAAATGGCTAATGCCATTAACCATAACGAACCCGTACCTACTTCAGCTAAACATGGTACAGATATTATTCGCATCTTAGAAGCTGCAAGAGCAAGCTTTGCTGAAGGTAAAATTATAGCATTATAATTCAACTGACATTAGCTCTTTGCCAAGATTATGAAAAGCTAATTTAATTTTATTTATTTGCTCTATCCTAGGTTTACGATGCAAATTGGCATAATGATTTAATTGCTTTTGATTTATTCCAGAATACTTTTCTAAAGCCGAACCGGTAATTACATTCTTGTAGTATTTTAGTAAACTTTGAGTGTCAAATTTATAAACCAACTCGTACTTTCCTCTAAAAGAAACAGGAGGCAATTCGCCATCTTCCTTAATACCTTCCAAGTGAAATTCAATAGCTTCTTGAATTTTATTTTTTATTTCGTCAGGGGTTTTCCCAGTAGACACACAACCAGGTAGTAATGGTACATGTGCTGAGAAGTTTTTACCAGCAAAGAAAATTTCAACAATATTTTGTTTCATAATTTAATCATCTCTTTAACCTTTTTTATCATTTAGCTTGATTTTACAAAGATATATAATTATATATCATTAAAAAATAAAATATTCAAGCTAAATTCAAGAAATTAAAATGGAATAAGCCGCAAAACTTATAAAACTTATACGTTCGGAGATTTTCTAAAGAGTGCATAAATAAATTTGTACCAATAAAAAAGCCCCGCAAAATGCGAGGCTTTTTAAAATCATTAGAGGAATATTTTAAATTACATTTTCTTAGCGTCTTCTAAAAACTTCGCTAAACCTATATCGGTTAAAGGATGTTTTAACAATCCTAAAATGGAGTCTAAAGGACAAGTACAAACATTGGCTCCTGCTTCTGCTGCTTTTACAATATGTAAAGCATTGCGAATAGAAGCAGCTAATATTTGTGTATCAAATCCTTGCACATCATAGATATGGCGAATTTGCGCAATCAATTCCATTCCATCCCAAGAGCTATCGTCAATTCTACCAATAAATGGAGAAACATAAGTAGCCCCTGCTTTGGCAGCTAAAATAGCTTGACCTGCGGAGAATACTAAAGTACAGTTGGTGCGAATACCATTATCGGTAAACCACTTAATGGCTTTAATACCATCTTTAATCATAGGTACTTTAACTACAATATTTTTATGGATAGCCGCTAATTTTTTACCTTCTTCCACCATGGTAGCGAAATCGGTAGACAATACTTCTGCACTAATGTCTCCATTCACTAATTCACAAATAGCTTTATAATGAGCTGCAATGGCTGCCTCCCCTTTAACACCTACTTGTGCCATTAAACTTGGATTCGTAGTTACACCATCCAAGATACCCAAATCGTTGGCTTCTTTAATTTGCGCTAAATTACCTGTGTCAATGAAAAATTTCATAAGTTATAGTTTTAAAAAGTGGCAGGCTACTTACATCGCACCGCTCAACCGTCTATCCTTGCTGCATTCCTGCCCTGGGGAGTTTCAACAGGAGCTGGTCGTGCAAGACCTGCCGGTGCAAATGTAACACAAAAAAAGCTACTAAAAAAAGTGTGCTAAAACCCTTATTGCTACCAGCTTTGCTTGGAATTGATGGTAGTAAATCCCAATAAAGAATCATGCTGGCCACCAGGCAGTCGATAATACACAAAAATGGTATAATCATTTTCGGTTTCCCAATGATTGCCTTCTGTTTCGGTAAAATCATCTAAAGTATTGGGATCATGCGTATCTCTTGTTATATAATTGTAACTATAATAGCCTTGTTTTAAAACTAATGTTTTTTGGTATACCCCTGTTTTAGGATCAAATACCATTTCGGCATGCTCATTCAATTCATTATTGGTTAAAGCGCCTTGTAAATATAATTTTTGTCCGACAAGTGGAATATGATCCTTGGGGATATAAGTAAACGACACATGGGCATAATCATTTTGAGTTTCACTTTGCAATGCATCGGTATTGCTAATGAGGTAATTCCCATTTAAATCATTAAAAGTAGAATAAGCCATTTCTGCTCGAGAACCATCAGGTTTTAAAAATACATAATTATCATTCCCTATCTTTTGAAATTTACTAATTCGATCCGAAACCAATTGCATGCTTTGTAAATTAAGCCAACGACATTCTTTGCCAGAAGGGAAAACCAATTGATCTTCTTGGCTGTACTCTAAAATATTGCCTCTTATAAAATTGGGTGTTGTAAATTTTATTCCATCATTGTATCTATAGTTTTGAACTACTAACAATTGCAATTGATCGGATTGCAAAGATGGAATTTGCTTTACATCTAGTTGAACAACTATCTTCTGATGTGTTTTAGAAATATTGCCATCAAATGGTTCTTTTACCGAAGCAGCAATGCCAATTAGATGCTCCATGACATAAAAACGTTTGGTAAAAACAAGCTCATTGCTGTTTCCGTTCTTATATACTTTTAAGATATAATTACCCGACCTGGTAGGCTTTAAATGGGTATTAGGGAAATTGAATTGATAATGAAAATAATGTTGAAAGGCAATGGACGATACTGAAAAATCATTAATTTTTATTTGATTAAAACCTTGGACATAATCAAACGCATTCATATTCGTTGTAGTCCAATCGGCATTCATTAATTCAATGGAATAATAATAGTCCTGATAGCTTGCCTTAAAATCATCAAAACTTATTTGAAGCGGATGGGTAGCATTTAATTCAATAGCGGGAACCGCCAATGGCTGATTCAATGGATGGATTAGAATTGTATGAATGGCCGTATCATAGGTTTTGTCTGGATTGTTTTGAGCCCAAACCCCAATATAAGTTCCCAAAAACAACCCCAATACCAATAAGCGCTTGTAAAACATAGTTCAACAATTGATGCCCTACGAATCTACCGCTTTAATCCTAATTTTTAAATAGAAAAAACTAGATTTGATAAAAATTAGCTCGTTTTGAACCCCTTTGAAATTGCCAAAAGAATAAGTTTTCAAAAACAAAAAAACTATACTCGATTTATAGTTCGCTTGTCTATTGCCGCTACTTCTATCAGTGTAGCAGCTATTTTGATTACCCTTTCTATAGTCAATGGTTTTCAACATGTTGTTAGCGATAAAGTATATAGTTTTTGGGGGCAAATACGCATTGCTTCGGTAAATGGCGCTCCATTAACCATTGATAAAAATGTAGAATTAGAATTAAAAAAATTACCAGCTGTTCAAAGCGTCACTCCATTTTTAAATCAATCTATTGTTTTGGCTTATGAACAAGATATTGAAGGAGTAGTTGCCAAAGGGCAACCCAGCAGCAATGCTACTCCATTTATTATAGAAGGAAGAGGCATTCAGCCTATAAGTGATCGCATCGTTTCCGAAGTTGTTTTGTCTCAAAAATTAGCTGCTATTTTAAAAATTAAACTTGGCGCGGTGGTTAGGATGTATTTTTTTAATGCGGGCAATGTGCAACAAAGAAAATTAACCGTTGTGGGTTTGTATCATTCTGGGATTGAAGATTATGATAGCAAATTCATTGTTGTAGATTTAAAACTACTTCAACAACTCAATAACCAACCCAATGAAATTGAAGGTTATTCCATTGCATTAAAAAAAGATACTAAAATTGATGCCGCAAATGACGCAGTGCAAGCAAAGATGCCAGTCAATTGGGTTTCCACTACAATCAAAGATTATTATCCTCAAATATTTGATTGGATTGGCGTACAAAGCATCAACCGCAATGTAACCATTACGATCATGCTAATCATCGCCATTGTAAATTTACTTACTTGTTTATTTATATTGATGCTAGAGCGTGTTACGATGATTGGGACACTTGGTGCATTGGGTGCCACCTCCGGATTCATTAGACAAATTTTTCTTTATCAAGCAAGCTTTATATGTTGGATGGGGATTGGATTGGGTACATTGATAGGACTTGGCCTTTGTTTTTTACAAGAAAAATTCGAATGGATTCAATTAGACGAAACTGCCTATTTTATTAAAACTTTACCGATAGATTTTAATGTAACTGAAATAGCTTCCGTTATCATTGGAACTGCTGTAGTATGTTATGTTTCTTTTTTAATTCCAACTTTATGGATTAAAAAAATATCCCCTACCAAGGCCATCAAATTTGATTAAGCCTTCCAATGTGCTAACAATACACCAGTTGCAACAGCAGCATTTAAAGATTCCGCCTGACCATATTTTGGAATACGTATAGGATGTGTAATGTATTTTGTCAAATCTTTACTTACACCTTTGGACTCATTGCCTATCATTAAAAAACCAGTACGTGCAATTTTTGACTCAAACATCGAAGCGCCATTCAATACTGCCCCATATACTTCTAATTTATTTTTAGAAAGTACATGCTCCAAATTAACCGATTCAATTCTAACTCTAAAACAACTTCCCATGGTACTTTGCAAAACTTTGGGATTGTAAAAATCAGCAGTATCTTCGGATACTAAAATTTGTTTGATCCCAAACCAATCTGCAGTTCTTATGATGGTTCCCAAATTGCCAGGATCTTGAATACCATCCAATAATAGTGTAAAAGTATCCTCAAAAGGAATTTGCTTTAAAAAAGACGCTTTTTCAGCAAGTGCAATTACTTGATGGGGCGAAGGCATCAAACTCAGCCTTTCAAGCATGAGTTGATCAATTTCAACTACAGGGATAGGCAGTACCCCTTGAACTTGAATCCAATCTGCCGTTGCATAGATCTTTTTAATTGTCCATTGACTGTTTAAAAGCTCTTGCACCATTTTAGGACCCTCTACTATAAATGCAGATTCTTCTGCCCAATGTTTTTTATGGGCAAAAGATTGAATATATTTGAGCTCACTATTATTTATCATGGATATGCATTTACGGAGACTTAAAAATATTAGTTTCTTCTCAAGATTTTACTTACTTGGGCTTTTATTTTTATTAAATGCTTGTGCCGACCTTAAAAAAGCAACAATTCATGATTATCCTAAAAATATAGCCTTTGTTTTTGATAATAAAATTGAAATAAAGGATGCAGCCTCTAAAAATGAATTACAGGAATTACAAGCAGATTTGGACAATTACTGGGATGACAGCCTTAAAGTAAAGCGAATTAGGCAATTTGGTGTATTCAATACTTTGTTGCAACCCAGTTTATTTCAACAAGATAAATTGGAACGCACGCAACAATTTATGCAGGCGTATCTATCCACTCAAGGCTACAATCACCCTATTTTAAAATCCATTGTAAAAGTGGATACGGTCAAAGAAGAATGGAGAACTTATTTAACAATGGAAATTCAATTGAACAAAAAAACAGTAATTGATACGGTAGTTTATTATTTGGCCGATAAAAAACTACAAGAGATTGCTATAAAGAATGTTTCCGCTGCTTACATCAAAAAAGGCATGCCTTTTTCTAATGAATCTATCAATAATGAATTAGATAGATTAGTTGAATTGTTTAGATCTAATGGTTATTATTTTTTCACAAAAGAAAAAGTTTTTGCCGAAGTGGACACTTTGAATCAACAATTAATGCAATTGAACTTAGATCCATTAGGTCAAACCACTCAAATTAACAATGCAAAGCAAAAAGAAAAAGAAAATCCAAGTTGGAAAATTTGTTTTCAATTGCGCAACATTTCTAAGGAGCCCACGCTACAATATCCTATTGGGCAACAAATATTTTACAGCGATTTAAAATTGGCCGACAATCCGGATACCGTATTAACCAACCCCTTGATCCATCAAGATACCCTTGGCGACTTGCTGCATCAATACAATCGTTTAAAATTCAAATCAATCGTTTTTGAACAACAGTCCATCATAAAAAAAGGCGACCTGTATGATGAAAAGAAATACTTCCAAACCCTCAATAATTTTAGCGGACTGGGTGCATGGCAACAAGTTGATGGTAGAACCACTATAAAAAATGACAGCATTGACTTACATTATTTTTTAGTGCCCGCACTTAGACATAGTTTTAGCTTTGATGTAGAAGGCAGTAAAAATAATTCCCAATTGGTTGCTGGAGATTTGCTTGGCTTGTCAACGAGCATTACTTATCGAGATAAAAATGTGCAAAAACGATCCATCACCTCTATCTCCAATTTAAGAAGTGGCGTTGAATTAAATGTTAATAATGGAAATGGGAATCTAACCCAAACTTTATTGTTTAATGTTGGACATACCTATAGCTTTCCCAATTTATTAATTCCCTTTGTACCTTTAAAAGCCAATGCCAGCAATAGTACAAGAACTAATTTTATGTTAAGCGGTGCTTATATTGATCGGCTCGACTATTATCGACTTAGATCTTTTACCACCAATTGGGGATATGAAACTAAAAAAAATAAAAATGGTTCAGACAATACTTTAATATACAAGCCACTCAATATTGAATTGTATCATATTGCTAAATTTGCTAAGTTGGATAGTCTATTGTTGTTAAACCCTTTTTTAAGATCCTCCTTTAACGAAGGCAATGTAATTAGTCAAACCTTTAGCTTTATACATTCAGGGCCTTCAAAAAACATAGCTCATTTAAATAATTATTTCAGATTTGGAATTGAAGAAGCTGGCGGATTGCTTGGCATTTCTACCGATGTTCAAAAACATATTTATAGATTCATCAAGGCCGAAGTTGAATTTAGAGAATTGTACAAATTCAATTACTCAGAATTGGCCTGGCGATTTATGGGAGGATGGGGCAATAACTATAGCAATGATTCAACTTTAAAAGGAGAACTTCCTTTCTTTAAACAATTCACTGCCGGTGGCCCTTATAGCATGCGTGCATGGGGTTTAAGACAATTGGGTTTAGGTAGTTCGCAGTTTTATGATACCAGTGCCAAAAGTCAAAACTTTGACCGCTTTGGGGATGTGCAATTAGAAACCAATTTAGAATATCGCTTTCCTTTATTGCAATTGGGCACCTATAAAATTAGCTCTGCCTTATTTACTGATATTGGAAATATTTGGAATACGCATGCATCAAGTAGCGATCCTGCATCAGGATTTAAATTAGACAAACTCTATACAGATTTAGCCATTGGGGTGGGCTCTGGAATTAGATTTGATTTTAATTATTTTATCATCCGTATCGATTACGCATTAAAGATGAAAGACCCTACACGATTGGATAACAATGGATGGATGGATCTTGGCCATATCAAATGGACAGATGTAAAACCCAATGGATTACGAATTAATAATTATGCTTGGCAATTTGGTATAGGTTTACCCTTCTAAACAATCCCTTCTTCCTGATTCATCATTCCGTCAGAACCTGCAACCAAGGCTTCAATTTCCACTTGCAAATCCTGCCACTGAATCGCATTGGCCACCTCAAAGTTGCCAATTTTTGTACGTCTTAAACTGCTCATGTAAGCCCCTACTTTTAATGTATCTCCAAAATCTTTGACCAAACTTCTAATATAGGTACCCGTAGAACAAATAACTTTAAACTCAATATTGGGCAAATCAATTTTTGTAATTTCAAAACTGGCAATATTTACTTTTCTAGGATCTACTTTTACTTCAATACCCTTTCTTGCAGATTCATACAATCTTTTTCCATCTTTTTTTATAGCGGAATGCTGAGGTGGCATTTGTAATATATCGCCAATGAAAGGAAGCGTTGCTTTCATTATTTCTTCCTTTGTAAGTTGTGCAATGGATGTAAAATTTTCAGGCGCAGATTCTAAATCATAAGTTGGTGTGGTTGCACCCAATACCATCGAACCAGTATATTCTTTAGGAAGGCCCATGTACTGATCAATTTGTTTGGTAAAACTACCGGTGCAAACAATCAAAAGCCCCGTTGCCAAGGGATCTAGCGTACCAGCATGCCCTACTTTTAAAATTCTAGTCAGTCCTCTTACTTTTTTTACAATATCAAAAGAGGTCCAAAGCAAGGGTTTATCAATAAGCAATACTTTGCCTTCTAAATAAGGAACTAAGACTTTTAGAATGGGTTTTTGTTTCATGCAAAAGAAAACTTAGTAAGCTCTTGCGAATAATACGCGTTGTGTAGATGCATTGCCCGTTAAAATACATTTTCCATTTTCTAATGGGTTGTCTAAAGGAATACAACGAATGGTTGCTTTGGCCAATTCTTTAATTTTATCTTCTGTTTCAGCAGTACCATCCCAATGTGCTAAAACAAATCCAGTTTTATTGTCTAAAATATTTAAAAAATCTTCCCAAGTATCGGCTTTAGTAATATGTTCCTCACGGTATTGTTTAGCGCGTTCAAATAAATTATTTTGAATCTCTACTAATAAATTTTCTACAGTTTGTGTCAAGCCTTCCATGGCAACCGATGATTTTTCTTTGGTATCACGGCGCGCCAATTCCACTTGTTTGTTTTCCAAATCACGCGCCCCAATCGCAATACGAATGGGCACCCCTTTTAATTCGTATTCAGCAAATTTCCATCCTGGTCTTGCATGATCCGTATTGTCATACTTCACTCTAATACCTGCTGCCTTAAAGGATTGCACCATCTCCCCAACTTTTGCATCCAATATTGCTTTTTGTTCTTCCCCTTTATAAATAGGAACAATCACTACTTGAATTGGTGCAATGCGCGGAGGCAACACCAACCCTTCATCATCACTATGTGTCATTACTAGGCCGCCAATTAATCTTGTACTCACTCCCCAACTGGTCGCCCAAACATATTCTTGTTTGTTTTTTTGATCGCTAAACTTTACATCAAATGCTTTGGCAAAATTTTGCCCAAGAAAATGTGAAGTGCCTGCTTGCAATGCTTTTCCATCTTGCATCAATGCTTCAATGCAATAAGTATCTTCGGCACCTGCAAAACGTTCGTTGGGTGTTTTCACTCCTTTAATCACAGGTACGGCCATCCAATTTTCTACAAAATCGGCATATACATCCAACATTTGTTTTGTTTCTGCAATGGCTTCCGCTGCAGTTGCATGTGCCGTATGCCCTTCCTGCCATAAAAATTCTGCGGTACGTAAAAATAAACGCGTACGCATTTCCCATCTCACTACATTCGCCCATTGATTTACTAAAATGGGTAAATCACGATATGATTGAATCCATGTTTTATAAGTATTCCAAATGATGGCTTCGCTGGTTGGACGCACAATTAATTCTTCTTCTAATTTGGCTTCGGGATCTACCATTAATTTTCCCTTATTATTTGGATCGGCGATTAAACGATAATGGGTAACCACTGCGCATTCTTTCGCAAATCCTTCAGCATTTTTCTCTTCTGCTTCAAAAAGAGATTTAGGTACGAATAAAGGGAAGTAAGCATTTTGATGCCCTGTATCCTTGAATTTTTTGTCCAAAACATCGCGCATATTTTCCCATAAAGCATAACCATATGGTTTTATTACCATACATCCTCTTACTGCACTGTAATCAGCTAATTCGCCTTTGATAACAAGGTCGTTGTACCACTGAGAATAGTCCTGTGCCCTAGTTGTTAATTCCTTTGCCATGAATAATTCTTAACAATTTTTTATACTAATAAATAGAAGTACGAAAAACGCTCTATGTTCAATTTTTCTATACCTTTATACCAGCAAATGTATGCTAAATCAGGGGCATATAAAAACCTAAACTTGATCAACATGAACAAGAATTTAACGACCACTAATTTAATGCTAATCGCCATTTGCATAGTGACGTTTAGTTTAGTAGGGATCAGCTGTACTAGCTTGCAACAAGCCACCACTATGGCATCTGACGATTTGTATACCACACCCAGCAATAATAAAAACACCAACGTCTCTAATAAAAGAGTTATTACTACAGAGAATTGGGGTGTTCCAAATAAGGTTCAAAATGCTGGAAAAGCACAACAAATAAGCAATAGCGACGATCAAGCAGTTGTTTCAGATACAGAGGAATATCAAGACTATCAAAACTATCAAGACGATCGATACCTTAGATTAAAAGTAGCCAACAGAAACAGATGGAGTGTTATTGACGACTGGTCCTATTGGAACGATCCTCGTTTTAACAATGCTTTTTACCCTTCTTATTTGGGATGGAACAGTTGGTATACAGGGTACTATGGTGCTTCTTGGTATGCTCCATTTGGAGCTGGTTACGGAATGGGTTGGGGCGGCTATTCTCCCTACAATATGATGTATGGTGGAATGGGCTGGGGATTCAACGACCCATTTGGATATGATCCATTTGGCTATGGTGGCTATGGCGGATTTGCATACGGTGGGTTGGGTTTCTTATTTGGCTATGGTGGATGGAACCCCTATTATGCTGGAATCTGGAATCCTTATCGCCCAATTCAATACGGAAATGTTTACACGAACCATGGCTATGGAGGAAACATGCAGCAGCCAGGAACTACGCGTGCAATGCAAAACAGTCCTGTAGCTTTAAATGCTTATAGAAATAATAGAGGCTTTAATAGTACCAATAACGTTTCCAATACTACTGCCGCTGGTAATATAAGATATACCGGCAATCCAACTTTGAACAACAATTTTGGAAGCTTAATCAAACGTGTTGTAACCAATAATACGAATGTCAATAACGCCAATAGTTTTGATAGGCCCGTAAGATATTTTTCAAACAATAACAGCGCAAATAACAATTATAGAGCAGCCAATTCAAATTATTCTACTCAAAGTACTCAAAGCAATCAAAGTACCAAAAACTCAAACAATGCTGGCGGTAAGAGTGGTGGTTACATTAGCACAGGAACTTCTACTGGAAGCACACGTGCTCCAAGAAGTCAAAATCCTTAATGATTGATTGTAGATTTTGGTTGTAGTTTTTCTAAAAGCCTGTATTTAAAATAAATAAGAATTATGAAGAAACTAGTTTTATTGATCATTCTAGGATCAAGCTTAAGCGCTTATGCACAAGATCCAGAAGATGTTTTGAGATTGTCTTGGTTTCATCCAAGTGGGACAGCTAGAAGCAATGCATTGGGCGGTGCCATGGGTTCTTTAGGAGGGGATTTGTCTGCCAATCATATTAATCCAGCAGGATTGGGCTTGTATAAATCAAGTGAGATTTTATTAACTCCAAAATTCTTAATTCAATCCAATAATTTTAATTATCGAGGTACCAGCACCACAAGCAATGACAATAAATCAAATTTTGGATCTATTGGTATTGTGCTTTCCGAAGGTAGAAAAGTAAGAAATTGGACCAGCACTGCTTTCTCAATTACTTTTAATCAAATTGCAGATTATTCCAACCACGTAAGTTTTGCTGGACAAAATAATTTTAGCAGTTTGTCTGAAAAATATTTAGAAGAATTAATACATGATGGCGCTGACACCAACAGCGCAGCTAACAATTATATTTTTGGTAGTTCACTTGCTTATAGAACTTATTTGGTAGACACTACCGCCAATGCAAAAGGAGCCGTTACCGGTTACCAAAGCCTAGTGCCTATAACAACAGGAGTGAATCAAGCCTATGATGCCTATACATCAGGAAGCTACAATGAATTGGCTTTGGGATGGGGCGGAAATATGGATGATAAATTATATTTAGGTGCAAGTTTTGTGATGCCCATGATTAATTATAGCAGATCGCTTTATTATTCAGAAACCGATGCAACTAGCAATACCAATAATGATTTTGCTGGATTTTCCCTACATGAAAATTTTAGTTCCAAGGGCTGGGGTATTGGCGCAAAATTTGGAATCATCTACAAACCTGAACCTTATTTTAGACTTGGTTTTTCTGTGCATACGCCACAGTTGATTTCATTTAAAGACAATTTAAGTGTAGATATGGTAACGAATACCGAGAAATATGCAGGCACACAATCTGCAAGTTCTAACGATTTAAACAATGGGTATGCTGGCGAAAGAGAATACACAGTAGCAACGCCTTTAAAAACTATTTTTAGTACGAGCTACTTTTTCGCATCACCAAACAGGCCAACGCAACCACTTGGATTTATTAGTGCAGATCTAGAATGGGTAAATTATGCAGGCACCCGTTTTTATTCCAATACCTACGATCAAGAATCCACTAATTATTACAATGCCCTAAACAATACAATTAAAAATTTGTATAAAAATAATTTAAATGTAAAACTTGGTTCTGAAATAAAATTAGATGGCAACTGGATGTTAAGAGCAGGTACTGCTTATTATGGCTCACCCTACAACGATGAATCCATTAAAGCATCTAGATTTGTTGTAAGTGGTGGTGTTGGTTATAGAACAGATCATCATTTTATTGATTTTACCATTATCAACAGCAGTACCAAAGATGTGGTTTTCCCTTATCGCTTAAACGATAAACCAAATACTTATGCGAGTATGACAGGCAATCAATTGATCTTTAATATTGGATATGGTTTACGTTTTTAAGGAATTAAATATCAAGCTGGTAGTTTAAAAAAATAAGTGTCAAAGTATATTAATGACGCTGCAAATAAAAAAACCTTCCCCGAGACTCGAGGAAGGTTTTTTTATGCGAACGCAAAAATTAATAGAATCGCTGAACGAAATCTTTAAGGAAGTTGATGTAGGCCTACCCTATTTTAAATCACTTGTCTTTAACCCTTGGTTCATTTTAATATCAGTGTATTTCACATTTATTTTCATCTGGCCCATGTCTATAAGCATCTCTGTAGGTATTTGAATGCCATTGACTGTTTGATATGCATTATAGAATTGTTGTTGCGTCATGGTACCTCTTCCAGGTACTTCTTCAGACTTAAAAGTTTTCAATAATAAGAAAGTTTTAGCGTCATAAAAACGGTGTGAAACTTTTTTAGAAGGAGTAGTTACTTCAACATCAATCGCTTCTTTGCCATTTACTTTTTCTGCGCCTACAATTTTTAAACCATAGCCTTTAGCAAGGTATAATTGCTCTGGGGTAAGATATGCAGATTCATCTAGTCCTTCTTTTAGCTCATCAGTAATGGGCGCTTCCTGTCCTTGTTGTGAAACAGAATATTTGCCATCTACCACTGCCTGTCTTGTTATAGCCATTCCACCCATTGACATTTTAGTTACTGAATTACCCGGAAGTACAAGGGTTTGTATCATTTCTAAAGATTGCCCCATAACACTTGCCGTTCCTTTTAATTGCAAATCTTTTACTGCAGCCAAAGCCTCTTTGGTACCAATGGCAGCCACTGCTTTTTCTATTAAAGCAGCAGGCGTAAGATTTGCATCTAATTTTGCTTCTACTGGCGCTGCCATTTCATTTCCCTCTATGTCAAAATATTTTACTGGGCCATATTTTTCTAAGCCTTTGGCAATTTGTTTTGCATTACCCACCACCACAATATGCATCTTCGTAGGATTCAATAAAGAACTTGCTGCATCTTGCACATTTTGTGCATTCACTGCCGATAAATTGGTTAAATACTTTTGATAATAATCAGATGGCAAATGATTGCTAGCAACAGATAAAGCAAAATTTGCAATTGTACCAGGATTCTCTAAAGAACGAGCAAAGCCTCCCGCCAAATAATTTTTCATTCTACTCAATTCTGTATCCCCAACTTTAGTATTACGAATAATATTTAATTCATTTAATATTTCTTGAATGGCACTATCTGTTTTTTCATTTCTAACCGAGGATTCTGCTTTAAAGAACCCAATTTGCTTATCAGATTTAATAGAAGAACCCGCACCATACGTAAATCCATGCTTCTCTCTTAAATTAGAGAACAATCTTCCAGAAAAGCCTCCACCTAAAATATTGTTCATTACTGTAGCTGGAATATCTATTGGAGCGCCCTTGGTTAAGTTAACAGTAGAAGCAATGGTTACAACACTTTGAACTGAACCAGGTCTGTCTACAATAGCAATATAAGTTGTATTGGGTAATGCAGGTTTTGCATAATTAGGCATGGTATAATTTCCTTTTGCCCAAGTACCAAAGTTTTTTTCTGCCAATGCCTTGGCTGCTGCTGGATCAATGTCTCCAACAAAAACTAAATAAGCATTATTGGGAATCCAATAAGTCTTAAAGAAATTCTTAACATCTGTTTGTTGAACTGCATTGACAGTTTTAATGGTGGTAATTTCCCCATAAGGATGATTGGCGCCATAAACTAATTTATTCACAACATTATTTGCAATGGCATTGGGTTCATCTTTATTAGATTCAATACCAGAAATCATTTGCTTTCTTACCTTCTCTAATTCTTCATTAGACAATGCCGGAGTCAAAATAACTTCGGACAACAATTCGATTAATTTTGGAAAATTAGTCTTCAATGAACTTACTGTAGCATATTGATTAGAGGTTGACAAACTTCCACCCAAAAATTCTACAGCCTCATCCAATTCGGCTTTTGATTTTTTTGTGGTGCCTCTTTTAAGTAATTGACCCGCCATATCGCTAAGCCCTGCTTTCTCTCCTTCTACAGTTCCTTCTATGTCTATGGCTAATGTGGCAGTAACTCTTGGCAGCTTTGTGTTTTTAACCACAAATACTTTCAATCCATTGTCCAAAGTAAATTTTATAGGATCTGCCACTTGTATTAATGGCGCTTTGCCCGGAGAAGGCGCTTTGGTGCGGTCTACATTTTGCGCCATGGCGAACAAGGGTAAAATAAATAAAGTGATGTATAAATATTTTTTCATAAAATTATATTTTTTGTTGAGCAAATTTGGCTCATTTATTTAGCAGTAGTTTTTTCTTTTGGTAAATAATAAAGTACCACTCGATTTTCTTTATTCAAATATTTTTTTGCCACGTTTAATACATCTTGTCTGGTTACTTTATTGTATTTATCTAATTCTGTATTGATCAAATTGGCATCCCCAAAATAAACCTCATTATTGGCTAAACTTTCTGCAATGCCTGCCATGGATGCTTTTGAATTGACCAATTCGGTAGTGATTTGATTTTTTACTTTTTGAAATTCACGCTCGCCAACCAAACTGGTTTTTAAATCGCTAATGATGCTGTCCATATTTTTTTCAAGTGTATCTATTTTTACCCCCATATTGGCAATGGCCAAGGATATAAACAAACCTTCATCTTCATTGAAAAAAGGAACCGACTGTGCTGCTGCAGCCAATTGTTTGTTATCCACCAGGGTTTTGTTCATTCTTGAAGATGCTCCACCCGACAAGATATTAGACAATACATTGAATGCATAATATTCATTGCCTCCTTGCTTTGGCGCGCGGTAAGCTTGTAATACGGCTGGCAATTGAATATTGTCATAAATTACATCTCGTACTTCTCCACCCAATGGCGGTTCTTTGATGGAAGGTCTGTTCATAGCGAAACTACCTTTTGCAATAGGTCCAAAATAAGCTTCAATTTTTTTCTTTAACTCAGTGACATTGATATCGCCTGCAATGGATAAAACACAATTATTGGGAACATAATAAGTTTTATAAAATTTTATAAACTCTTCTAATTTGGCTGCATTCAAATGCTCCATACTTCCAATGGGCGCCCAACGATATGGATGCACTTTATAAGCTCTTTTTAACAATTCAGTTAAGAAAGATCCATAAGGACGATTGTCCATTCTTTCACGTTTTTCTTCTTTCACCACTTCGCGTTGCGTATTCACGCCTACTTGTTCAATTTTGGCATGCATCATGCGCTCACTTTCCAACCACAAGCCCAAGTCTACTTGATTGGAAGGCAACAATTCAAAATAAAATGTACGGTCTTGAGAAGTGTTGGCATTTAAAGCCCCACCCGCGTTGGTTACATATTTATCAAACTCACCTCTTTTAATATTGTCTGATCCTTCAAACAATAGATGTTCAAAAAAATGCGCGAACCCAGTTCTTGAGGTATCTTCATTTTTAGAACCTACATGATACAAAGCAGTTACTGCTACGACTGGTGCAGTATGATCTTCATGTAAAATAATTTTTAATCCATTGGGTAGGGTGTATTTTTCAAATTGAATGGTTTGACTTTTTGCCTGAACCAAGCACAATGAAAAAAGGCCCATCATTAAGATTTTGCCTGTTTTTTGCATAATTATAATTTTAAATAAAATGTTACAATTCTATAAGTCAAATGCTTACAAGTTGAAATTACAGCATTTTTGGATCAACCTTGTTCCCAATGTATTAAATTTCAAAAATCTTAAACTATTGTAAGCGAATGTCTTCCGCTTTAGCTATGGCTGCATCCAGCCATTGAATAGTTGGGTCTTTTTTAAACCAAGTCATTTGACGCTTCGCATAATGCCGAGTGTTTTGTTGAATTTTTTCAATGACTTTTTCCTTGCTAATTTTTCCTTCGAAATATTCCTTCCATTCACTATAACCCACTGTTTGCAATGCATTTAGATGATCATATTTTGATAAGCTTTTTACTTCTGCCTCCAAGCCATCCTGTAGCATGGTCAATACCCTTTGATTGATTCTTTCATACAAAATTTCCCTTGGCCTTTCTAAACCAATCTTTACAATCTTAAATGGCCTTTCTATACTTTTTTTATTTTGAAAACTTACAATGGAAGCGCCAGTTCCAAGCATTACTTCCAAAGCACGCATTAATCTTTGTGGATTTTTCTGTTCTCCCTTTGCCCAATAGATGGGATCTTTTACAGCTACTTCTTTTTGCAACCACCTCATGCCTAATTTCTCATACTGTGCAATAATATTTTCTCGAATTTCAGCATCAATCGCAGGTATTAAATCCAAGCCTTCACAAAAAGCTTTGATGTATAAACCAGTCCCCCCCACCATCACAACGGCATCCTTTCTCTTCAATAAAAAATCAATTTTTTCTAAAGCCCATTCTTCATAAAACGAGGCATTAATTTCTTCATTTACAGAATGACTTGCAATAAAATGATGGGGCAATGCATTCAATTCTTCTACACTTGGCCTGGCCACACCAATATTCATTTCTTGGTAACATTGCCTTGCATCAGCAGAAATAATTTCTGTATTTAATTTTTTAGCAAGTGCAATGGCAAAACTTGTTTTTCCCACCGCTGTTGGACCCATTACAATGTATACTGTTTTAGTAAGGCTCATTAAAACTTAATTTGGATTAAATAAATACTAGAGGCTTTAAGTGCGCTCTTAGAAAGCTTCTCCTTCAAAAAATTCACTACCAGAAGATTCTTGATTGTTGTCTTCAGCTTCTTCTTCTTCTTCATTTTCGTCATCCGTATCAGAGGCATCCGACTCCTCTCCTTCCTGACCAAATCCTTCTTTGGCTTCAGATAAATCATATTTCTCTTCAATATCAGCAAATTTTTCGCCCAACATACCCTTGGTTCCATATTGCATTGGGCCAACACCTTCTGTTCTTGTAACCAACGGATATTCGAGACTCATGTCAGCATCTGAATTTTTAATCACTTGAATCAGTTCAATTAAAAAAGACCAAGCCTTTACGAAATCATACAAGTAAATAAAATGCTGATTGGTATCAATAATTTCAGAACCAATAAGGGTTTCTTCCATTAACAATGGAGGCGCTTTGTATTCTTTAGCATATACTTCCTTACTAATTTCTCTTCCTCTTTGCCAAGTATCGTTGCTTCTAAAAAAAGTAGCATCATGTTTTTGATCAAATTCAAAAGCCCTCAATATAATTTGATGTAAATCGGCAAAATTTTGGGTATGCTTCACCAAAACATCTCTGTAAATCACATCATCCTCCTCCCAATAAACCCTAAATTTTAAAACTGCCATTTTGGTATTTTGAAACGCTAAATTACTATTTTATTACAGGATACAAGCCTAGTTTTTCGGCTTCTTTTAACATAAAAACATGCGCAGCTGCATATTCATTAGGTATTACACCATCCAATATGGCTTCTCTAATTGCATCTTTGATAATACCCACCTGTTTGGAAGGGGTAATGGCAAATATACTCATGATCATTTCTCCAGTAATAGGTGGTTGCCAATTTCTAATATTGTCCTTTTCTTCAACTTCTTGCAACCTTAGTTTGACATAATCAAAGCCTAGTAAATAGCGTTTAACTTTCACTTTATTTTTACTGGTAATGTCTGCCGCACAAAGCAACATTAAAAAATCAATGTCTTCCCCTGCATCAAACAGCAATCTTCGAATGGCGCTGTCGGTCACAGATTCCTTGGTCAATGAAATGGGTCTCAAATGCAAGGCCACTAATTTTTGTACCATCTTCATTTTTTCATTCAGTGGCAATTTCAATTGCGTAAAAATTTTAGGTACCATTCTTGCACCCACCACTTCATGTCCATGAAATGTCCATCCAAATCCAGTTTCAAATTTTTTAGTTTTTGGCTTGGCAATATCATGCAGTAATGCAGCCCATCTTAACCAAAGATCATTAGAAGTGACTGCCACATTGTCCAATACTTGTAGCGTGTGCGAAAAATTATCCTTATGCCCAATGCCATCCAAGGTTTCAGCGCCTTCCAATTGAAGCAAGACTGGGAAAATATATTGCAGTAACCCTGCTTCTTTTAATAAATACCAACCTTTGGAAGGTTGATCTGTCATCATTATTTTTTGTAGCTCATCGGTAATTCTTTCTTGAGACACAATCTTAATTCGATCGGCCATTTTTTGAATGGCAACAAAAGTTTCGGGTGTAATAGTGAAATCTAATTGAGTTGCAAACCGAATTGCACGCATCATGCGCAATGGATCATCATCAAAAGTTTGAGCTGGCGCCAATGGCGTTCTAAGTATTTTATCTTTGATATCTTTTAATCCTCCAAATGGATCAATCAATGCCCCAAAATTATTTTCACTCAATTCCACCGCCAAAGCATTGATGGTAAAATCTCTTCTATTTTGATCATCTTCAATGCTACCTGGACTTACTTGAGGTTTTCTACTGTCTTTAGAATAGCTTTCTTTTCTAGCACCCACAAATTCAATTTCTATGCTATCCATTTTCACTTGTGCTGTTCCAAAAGTTTTAAACAAAGAAACAGGTGGTCGAGGTTGAAATTGACCAGCAAAGGCCGTAGCCAATTCAAGCCCATCTCCCAAACAAACAATGTCAATATCCTTGGTAGGTCTATTTAATATTTTATCACGTACAAAGCCTCCTACTGCAAAAGCAGGCACCCCCATTTTAGCTGCTTGGGCGGCCACTTCTTTAAATAAGGCTTGCTCGTTTGCTGTGAATTGAATTTGCATGTGCACAAAAGTACTAATGTTGTAGCACTTGTAATAAAGGAGCCGTTAATTGTTGAATTTGAATGGAATGCGCACAATTAAAATGCTTTAATGGACATTCCTTTTTCCCATGAATACCACAGGGTCGGCAAACTAAATTTTCTTGGGTTTGAACCACAAAAGCCCTCTTTGATAAAGGTCCATATCCAAATTCTGGAATGGTCGAACAATAAATGGCTACCACGGGGGCATTCACAGCCGATGCAAAATGCATGGGCGCAGAATCATTTACATAATTAAGAAGCGCTTTTTGTTGCAATGCCGCAGCTGCTAAAAAACTAAGCTCCCCAGCCAAATTAACCAAGTTTTGATGATAGCTTTTGAATAATTTTTCAGCAATCTTTTTATCTCCGACACCTCCCAAAATATAAATTGGCCCATCAAAAGAGAGGGCATTTAAAAATGGTACCCAATCTTCTACAGGATATTGTTTGGTATACCATACCGAAGCTGGTGCAATACATAAATAAGGTTGTGTTTGATATTTTTTAATTTTTTCGAGATCCAATTCTGTTGGATATAATTTGGGCATCGCTAAATCAATAGCACCCAGCACTTGAATCAATTGATGATTTCTATTCACTTCGTGCATCCCTTCTTGAATTTCCAAATGCTGGATGGCATGTGTAAATAAAAACGAAAATGGATTTTTATTAAAGCCAATTTTAAATTTTGCTTTGGAAAGCGCCGTCCACAATCCAGTTGCTGCAAAACGTTGCACATTCACAACTGCATCATAGCTGGCTTTTCTAATTTTAAATAAAATTTGCAACCAATGAATGTATTTCAACTTTTTTTTATTCCAAATAAGTACTTCATGAATATATGGATGGCCAGTAAATAAAGGCTCATTCCCTTGACGAACAACAATATCAATGGCTACTAATGGATATTGCTGATGCAAAGATTCAAGCAAAGCAGTTGCCAGCACTACATCACCAATAAAAGCTGTTTGTATGACCAAGATTTTTTGCATCTAGCTATTAGGGTCTAATGATTATAAGATTTCCCACTTCATCCCATTTTACAATGGAAGAAGGTTGGGCTAACTCAATTTCCTCTTGTCGATGTTTTACAACATAATCTACCCCATCAACAATATCCAAAGAAATGTCTCTATAACACATGGGCGTTGGATAACCCGAAATATTGGCGGAAGTACTTACAATTGGTTTTTCAAATTGCTTAATGATGGATGTACAAAAATTATCTTTGGTAATTCTAATGGCAACGGATGCATCTTGTGCGATTAAATTTTTAGCTAAATTTTTTGCTTTTTGATAGATCACTGTGGTAGGCTTATGGATACCTTTGATATAATCAAAAACTTGCAACTGTGCCTCTTCTACATAATTTAAAATAGTTTGCTCCTCCTCTACCAAAACAATCATGGCCTTGGTATCTTCTCTTTTTTTTAAAGCAAATATTTTTGCAACTGCTATTTCATTGGTGGCATCACAACCTATACCCCAAACTGTATCAGTAGGATACAGTATGAGCCCCCCATTTTTTAAAGTAGTTAAGCAAGCTTGTATATCTTCTTCGTATGCAAACATGTTGCAAATTAAACAATACTTATAAATAAACGAAGGTTCATTATTGTGCAAAAGAATCTGCAAGTATTTATGACCTTGTTTGTAATTTCGTAGAAATAGTTAACATGGAATTGAAAAATAAGATTGAAGCGGCCTGGGCCGATCGTAGTTTATTAAAAGAGGAAACCTATAGTAAGGCGGTTCGCGAAGTGATTGAAGAAGTAGACAAAGGCCGTTTAAGAGTGGCGGAACCAATAGACCAAGTATGGATAGTGAATGAGTGGGTAAAACAAGCCATTTTAATGTATTTCGCCATTCAACCTATGCAAACCTGGGAATTGGCTCCTTTTGAATTTCATGATAAAATGTTGCTTAAATCGAACTATGCTGCCTTAGGTGTTAGAGCCGTTCCTCATGCAGTAGCACGTTATGGTGCTTATTTGGCAAAGAATGTAGTATTGATGCCTAGCTATGTAAATATTGGTGCTTTTGTTGACGAAGGCAGCATGGTGGATACCTGGGCGACTGTTGGTAGCTGTGCTCAAATTGGTAAAGGCGTACATTTAAGTGGAGGTGTTGGCATTGGAGGCGTATTGGAGCCATTACAAGCCAGTCCTGTAGTGATTGAGGATGGCTGTTTTATTGGAAGCAGGTGTATTGTTGTAGAAGGCGTTCATGTGGAAAAAGAAGCTGTTTTAGGTGCTAATGTGGTATTGACCCAAAGCACTAAAATTATAGATGTTAGTGGGCCAACACCAATTGAATACAAAGGCCGTGTACCCGCCAGAAGTGTGGTGATTCCAGGCTCTTACAAAAAATCATTTCCTGCGGGCGATTATCAAGTAAGCTGTGCATTTATCATTGGTCAAAGAAAACCAAGTACCGATCTAAAAACCAGTCTGAATGATGCTTTACGCGATTTTAATGTAGCGGTTTAGATTCCTTTAGTTCATCATTTTTTAGAAAAATTTCTATTGCTTCTTACAAAAATCAGCTTCGGCTGCTCCTAAAAAAATTTGGGGTGACCAGAACGAATTCCAATCACCCCGATTATCCTTCCCCCAAAGGATAATTATGTTTAAACATCTTAATATCTTTATTAAACGCTTTGTAATATTTAATAAATTAATAATATGTAAGATGTAATTTTATTTACATGACAAATATTTATACTTGTTTATCCTTTGTCCAAATAAATTATAAAGTTTATTGAGAAAATTGTTAATATACAATAAATTAAATTAAACCAATTTATTACATATTTGTAAATTATTAAATATTAAAAAAACATATAAGAAATAAACCTATTGTTTATATTTTCTTACCTTTATGGTATGAATTTTAAACAATTATCAATCATATTAATAATTATTCTAAGCAGTATTCTGCTAAATGCTCAGCATATTGAGGTTAAAGATAAATTTCAAAAACATGAAATTGAATTTTTGGACATCATTTATAAAGACAGTACCCACTCCTTAAATTTAATATTACATAGCAACCTTTTTAATTTTGGACTCAATACCAAAGAATTTAAAAATATAGCCCTTTTAAAAAAAGGCAAAGCCATATGGATTCAGCCATTAGGAACGGGTAAATTATTTAAATTGGTTCAAACTAAGAACGAATACCATCTAATTAGAATCGATTCCACTATTCATTCTGGGGTAAATTACGAAGCCTTTACTTTTCTTTTACATGATACCATCTTCCAATTTGGTGGTTCTGGCTTTTGGCATTTAAGAGGCATCATGACTTATTTTAGTAAAACTACCCAAGAATGGGAATTATACCCCAGCAACATTCTAGTAAATGGGTATGCTGATTATAAAGACATCATTAAATACAAAATAGATACTCAAGCCAATAAACTTTATGCGAATAAATCATTGGTCTATCGCAATTTGCCGAATGATTTTTCCTTAAATACTATTGACAGTTGTTTTGAATTTGATTTTAACAACCATAGATGGACCACACTTGGCGCAACCAATAATGAATTAAGAAAAAGCTTATTATCAGCCAATTTCTACCATTTTGATATGGGCGATATAATTATATTTCAAAATGCACTCGACTTTTTTTGGCTCAATTACAAAACGAATACTTATGGTAGAATAAAAAGATTTAAGAATGAACAGATGAAACAAACTTGGTTAAGTTTATACACCACCAAAGAAACATATGACGATGTTCAATTTAATCTAGGTAATACTGCCTATTTAATAAAATTAGATCCATCTAAACAATTAAGCTTTAAAACTTTTAACATTAGTGTTGATGATATTGACACTAATAACTTCGATTATGTTTATAAAATAGAGAACTCCTTTGTGCACTTTATTTATAATGACTTATTGCCTTTTTTTACACCCAATGTTTCCATCACCATACTTATTTTATTTTTTATATTCTTCTTAATCTATCGTCAAAGAAAAAAAAGAGTGCCCCAGGAAGTGAATGCCATTTTGAATTTTCATTTTTTCAACTCGCTTAATGTTGTTGAAAAAGAATTGGTACAAGTATTGTATGAGCAACAATTAAAAGGGGAGGAAATTTCACCTAAACAAATCAATAAGATTATTGGCGTGCAGCAAAAAGACACTTTAACACAAAACAAAAGTAGAAGTGACCACTTTTTAAAAATAAATCAGAAATTTAAACTAGCCACACAACAGGATTTGCCTCTTATTATTAAAAGCCGGGACAGCATTGATAAAAGACAATACAATTATGGCTTAGAAACCAGGTACCTTCAAGAATTGGGCAAACATTTTAAAGCCTAGACCACCAATAAGCTACAGCCTCTTCTTTCACTGGCATCAACTCGGCCTATTACTTTAAAACTGCCATCAGCAAACACTTCACCTAAATCTTCTGTAGCAATAAAACTACAGCTATAGATATTCGCCAAGTCGATGACGTGCAATACGCCCCTACCTGTTTCTTTTAATGCCAATGGGTCTTCTTCATCTGCCACCAAAACTTTCATCCAAGCTGGGCATTTAAATAGCCCTTCTTTAATTGCATATGCTTGGCTGAGCAATTCAGTCATGCCATATTCTGATTGAATATTTTCAGTTCCTAAATTTCTAGATAAAACATCTTGCAATTCCTCCCTGGTCAATTCTGTTTTCCTTCCTTTCATTCCACCCGTTTCTAAAACTATCGTATGTCGTAATTTTTGCGGGTAGGCTTGTGCAAAATCGGTCAGGGCAAAACTTACTCCAATTAACCAAACGGGTTGTTGCTTAACTTCAAGTTTTTTTAGAGTGGCGTCAAGTTTATTAAAATCATCTAAATAAAACCCACTATCTGGATGCTTGGATGTTTTAATTAAATGATCCACCATATACACCAAGGAAGAATGTTTGCGCTCCAAATAAGATGGCAACAAACCAAGTATACAATAATTACTAGGATTGCCGTAAAATAAATTAAAACAATTCAAAAAACTTTGCTCATATAAAAGGGTGTCTTGTACCCAATGTTTGCTTACCCTATCTTGTGTTGTCCCACTACTTTCAAATAAAGTACTGGGCTTAGGGCCAATAATAATTTCTTGGGTCTTGTAAAATGAGATGGGCAAAAATGGGATAGAAGTTAAATGTTGCGCATCCGCTTTATTTAAATTGACCCACTGTTGATACACTTCATTGTGTGCGGCTTGCCATTCAAATATCTTTTTACTTACCCTAAAGAAATCTTCCTTGGGTAAAGTCCATAAATCTTGGATAGCAATGGGTGGCTGGATCACATTTAATTATTTATACATTGCAAAAGTATTCAATATCTAGTCACAAAAAGCAGTTCCTTTTGACCTGGGTAAATAATGCCATAAAGTAGTATCTTGCATAAGACAATTATAAACAACACTTATGGCAAAATCTATCGTTAAAAAACCTGCTACCAAAGCAAAAAAAGAATTGATTGGTGCAAACGCTTATCAATTTTTAACCAAATATATTAACAACCCTTCACCCGTTGGTTTCGAAATCAGTGGCCAAAAAATTTGGTTAGATTACCTTACAAAATATGTAGACACTACTTTTACAGACCCTTATGGAACAGCTGTGGGGGTCATCAACCCATCTGCACCATTTAAAGTGGTGATTGAAGCACATGCCGATGAAATTAGTTGGTTTGTGAATTACATCAACGATCAAGGTTTAATTCATTTAAAAAGAAATGGTGGTGTAGACCATCAAATTGCGCCTTCGATGCGTGTTTGGATTCATGGAAAAAAAGGTCCTGTAAAAGCGGTGTTTGGATGGCCTGCCATTCATACCCGTTTAAGCAATCCAGAACAAAAGGAACCGCAACCTAAAGTTGATAACCTTACTTTGGATTGTGGTGCAAGATCAAAAAAAGAAGTAGAAGCATTAGGCATCCATGTAGGCGCTGTGGTAACTTATCAAGAAGGCATGGATGAATTGGCACATGATTTCATCATTGGCCGTGCATTTGACAACAGAGTAGGTGGATTTATGATTGCAGAAGTTGCCCGTATGTTAAAAGAAAATAAAAAGAAATTGCCTTATGGCTTATACATTGTCAATGCAGTTCAAGAAGAGATTGGATTGCGTGGTGCTGAGATGATTGCTAGAAGAATCAAACCCAATATTGCCATCATTACCGATGTGACGCATGATACACATACGCCCATGATTAATAAAGCCATTGAAGGAGATATTCAATGTGGTAAAGGCCCTTCGTTAGCTTATGCCCCTGCCATACACAATAAATTATTGGCCATTGTAGAGGATACTGCAAAAGCAAAAAAAATTCCTGTACAATTTAGAACCTTAAGCAGAAGCACTGGCACCGATACAGATAGTTTTGCTTATGCCAATGATGGTTGCCCTTCGGTTTTAATTTCCATTCCCTTAAGATATATGCATACCACGGTAGAAATGATTCACAAAAAAGACATTGTAGACACCATTCAATTGATGTATGAAACTTTATTGGCACTTTCTCCAAAGACCAATTTAAGTTACCTATAATGCTAAAGCCCAAATTGACCATTGCCATCATAGATATGTATGATGGAACTACCAATGTGGGCATGGAATGTATTGTGAACATCCTAAAAAAATGGAGCGCCAAAAGAGATTTAAATATTGATTATCGCATTTTTAAATTAAGGGAGTCCAACGAAATACCTGACAAAAGTTTTGATATTTATATTTCTTCGGGCGGTCCAGGCTCTCCTATTGATTCTGAAAATGCAACTTGGGATAAGTTATTTACACAATGGTTGGAACAAATGATGCACTTGAACAAACCTGTATTTTTAATTTGTCATAGTTTTCAATTGGCTTGTAGACATTTTAATTTAGGCACCATTACTTTAAGAAAATCTAGACAAATTGGCGTATTACCCATACACCCTTTGTGTGCCGACTCAATTTTTAATGGATTGGATGAACCTTTTTATGCATTAGAGAGCAGATCCTATCAAATTACTGCCCCCAACGAAGAAGCCCTTTCTCATATAGGTGCTACGATAATTGCCCTTGAAAAAATAAGACCTCAGGTTCCATTAGAAAGAGCCATTATGGGTATTCGATTTAATGAAAATATGATTGGCGTTCAATTTCACCCCGAGGGTGAGCCAGAAGCTTTACAAGTTTTTTTAAATGAGCCCGTTTTAAAAAGTAAAATCATTGAAGAATTTGGTATCGAAAAATGGGAGAAGACCATGACGCATTTGGATGATCCTTCAAAAATTCAAAAAACTTCAGAACATTTTATTCCAAATTTTTTAGACGCAGCCATTTCATTTCAACAGCATTAAGCATTTAATATGATTCCAAGTTTAAGACAAAAATTCAATGCTTCATTTACCCAGGAAAAATACCAAGACTATCTTTCTATTATAGAAAAAAGCTTCCCCAATTCCTTAGACTTTAGAATTGCCGAAACGCCTATTTTTATAGATACTGCATTTACAGTTACTATGCTTGAATTGGGCAATTATGTCAATCAACAAATTCTAGGTGCTGACTATAAAAAAAATACAGCGCCCTCCTTAGCAAATCAACCCTTCAGTCCAAACGAAACAGCGTATCCTAACTGCATCGTTATGGATTTTGCAATTGCTTTAGATGAAAAAAATAATTTTGTTCCTAAATTAATTGAACTCCAAGGATTCCCTTCTCTATTTGCTTTCGAAGTACTGCAAGAACAAGCTTTAGCCAATACGTATCATTTGCCAGATGATTTCAGTCCTTTTTTAAATGGCTATTCCCAAGCAAGCTATTTGGCACATTTGAAAAAAGTGATTTTGGGTACTAAAGGCGAACACACGGTATTGCTTGAATTGTTTCCGCATCAACAAAAAACCAGGATTGATTTTTATTGTACTGAAAAATATTTGGGCATCCCCATCGTGTGCATCACTGAATTAATACAAAAAGGAAGAGAACTATTTTACATTAGCAATGGATCCCCCATAAAAATAGAGCGTATATACAATAGAGTGGTGATGGATGAATTAAAAAAACAATCTAATGACATTCAAGAAAAAGGGAAAATATTATTAAGCGATTTAGAGGTGAGTTGGGTTACCCACCCCAATCATTTTTATAGAATAAGTAAATTTTTACTCCCTTTTTTGAATCACCCGCATATTCCAAAAACACAATTTGTTCAAGAATTAAAATCAATACCTGAAAATTTAAAAGATTATATTTTAAAACCTCTTTTTTCTTTTGCAGGGCAAGGTGTTATTATTGACATCCAACCTGGCGATATAGAAACATTAAAAAAATCGAAGCAATGGATTTTACAAGAAAAAGTACAATATGCCGAATGCATTGAAACCCCTTCTGGCCCAGCCAAAGCCGAAATTAGACTGTTTTATTTTTGGGATGAAACCAAACAAGCCTATATCGCTACTTTAAACTTAGCAAGATTAAGCAAAGGGAAAATGATAGGTGTAGATTTTAATAAAAATAAGCAATGGGTGGGCGGCAGTTTGGCTTATTTTGAAAAACTTTAATACAAATAACTTAGTGCCTAAAAAGAAACTAAAACATTAGTTTTGTAGTCAAAATAGCAAATATGGAATTTCATAAAAAAACAGTGCACCTTATTAATCTATTGCTTCTATGCGGTTGTATTTTAATTAGCCAAAGTTTATTGGCGCAGGACGCAGGTGAAATTCAGGTATACGGTGCTGCTACAACGCCTAAGTACACTACGATGATTGAATTGCATACTAATTATACTTTTGCAGGTCCGAAATTTAACACCAATTACCACCCATTTTTACAAACATTAGAGGTGACAACTGGCCTTTCAAAAGACGCCGAATTGGGCTTTTATATTTTTACCTATAACCTGAATGGAAAATTACAATACACAGGTTCGCATATTCGACCAAGAATTAAAGCCCCTGAAGAGTGGAGCTGGCCAGTAGGTGTAAGTTTATCCACGGAACTTGGATTTGATAAAGACCCCTTAAGCAATGAATTGGATTGGGGCGCAGAAATCAGACCCATTTTTGACAAAACCATTGGAGATCATTATTGGTCTTTCAATCCAAGCATGGGTGTTTCTTTTACCAATAAAGAAACCTTGTTTGAGCCAAATTTTAAATACGCTTATGCAAGTTCCCCAAAAGCCAATATTGGATTTGAATATTATGGCAATACCGGAAAATTATTCAGCCCTTATAAATTACCCAATCAAGAACATCAATTGTATTTGGTACTAGATCTATTCTTACACCCAATGTATGAATTTAATTTTGGCATAGGCAAAGGGCTAACAGAAAGTTCGAATGACCTAAATGTAAAATGTTATGTGGGGAGAAGGATTAATTGGACCCACAAATAAACCTAAGATTTTTTCTTGTGTTTGGGTAAGGCGTTAAAAAAAAGACAATCCCAACTCAGTGCAGCTGTATGCGTTGTTAATCTATTGCTTTCATTAATCAAAGGCAATTGATAACTTATATTTACTTTGGATTGACTATTGAAAATAAACTGAATGGCCGGTGCTACATCTAAATAATGCGCTTTATCTGAAAATAAGGTTTGCCCAATCAATTCTATATAAAAGTTTACATTGGTTTGACCATAAGAGGTATACTTTTTTGGATACAACAAGAGTCCATTGGAAAAACTGTATTGAAAGCCTGCTTGCCCGTTTGCAGCCAAAGCATCTTGTTTTACCAAAGCCCCAATGGTTAAAGAACTAGCCCATTTGTGTTTTAATTGCGTAATAATTAACCCAGAATGAAGAACAGATTCTTGTCCCTCTAATAAAATTGAGTTGGTATGTATTGCATTGGAAGCGGCATATATGGCTCTGAAAAATAAAGCCATTCTTAGGTGTTCATAGACAGCATCTTTACTATAAAAACGATATTGGGTATACCATTCCCAAGATTTATAATTGGTACCCAAATGGGTCATCCAATTCTTGGACAAACTAAATTCCAATTGGGTTTTAAAATTATTATCATTTTCTTTGCCAGTCATGGTAGCATAGGATTGCTTAATCATAATCGACCTGGCTGGCATGATACTGGCAGGTTCTGCATTGACAAACAACTCCTGCGCTTTTATATCTTTGAATTGAAATAAAGATGTGCATAAAAGCAAAATATAAAAAGCTACTTTTTTTATACGTCTCATGAAATGATGATATACAAAACAATAAAATTTTTGTATACTTTAATTAAAATTTTAAATAATAAAACCCAGCTGTTGGCAGTATCTCTTTATTGACTATTGTAACTTTTTGAGGTTGCGCTATATCTTTTACGTTCGATAATTTCCATTTAAATTGATAACCCGATAAAACAACTACTTCTTCATCGATTGCTTTACGCTTAGGAAAATTTGCTGTCATTTGCATGGTTTCAATAGCAAATCCAGCATCATATACAGCTTCTCTAATTTGCTCTATTTTAACTTGCTCAGGTGATTTAAAGGTTAAAATATAACTTGACTTTTCAATATCTACTTTCACATCTGCTACGAAATCTAATTGAGACAATGACTTGAAAATGGCTTTGGAACACATTGAACAAGTAAGCCCACTGGCCACCAGTTCAACCGACTGCACCTGCGCAGTGGCACTTAAACTTAAAAAGAAAAAAATAAGTATTGCAAAATATTTCATTGAATATGGTTTAAATTTATTTTTTGAAAGCTCCATCCCCATTTAGTGAGCGGAAATAGGACAATCAAATAAAGGAAAAATTAAATCATCACCAGCTATTTCATTCAAACGTAAATAAAATAACCAATGATGATTTTATAATCTTAGCAATTATTTACAACAAGCCCCATCTTTACAACATTTGGCATCTTTTTTACAACAAGCCATTTCTTTGTTGTCGCTAGACATTCCTTTTTTGCAGGCTACTCCATCTGCGCAGCAAATTGCGCCTGGCTTACAACAGCTGGCATTCTCAGCAACAGCAGTTTTACTCGTTCTATCGTATTGACAACACTGATCCAATTTATTATAAGCAATAGTACTGGCCACTTTATGCTCTGTATCATAACCAGCTGCTGCTACCGCATCTTCAATTTTATCAGTTGAAGTTTTATTGGCATCGAATGTTACTTTTAAAACTTTAGCCACTTTATCCCAATCCGCACTTGCCGCACCCGCATTTTTAGCCGCTTTCTCAATATGTCCTTTACACATCGCACAATTGCCTGCCACTTTTATTTGACTTGTATTTTGTGCTTGTAATAAAAAAGTAGAGATGAACATGCATCCCACTAATAATATAAAATTTTTCATTATGTAATTTTTAATAATTTTTGAATCATATCCCTCCATAGCAATGTCTAATCATTTTAGACGCATTACTATTTAGCACAATAAGCCATATAGCTTTTGCACTTAGATGCTAATAAATCAAATTAAATAAACGCAGATGAATTCGTAGATGGGATGCCCTGTGTCAATTATAGACTTTTTTAAAACAAGCGTCTTTCTGTTCAATACCAATTCAGTAATTGAATTATTTATATAAGTAGTCTTTTCAATACTAAGATTTATTTTCTTAGTAATTGTGTTATTACTTACTTGAAACTGATGATTGTCTTGAGACTTTAAATAAGTGGTCTTTGTGGTACAACAAAGATCTTTTTTGGCAGGCTTACCGCATTTGCATGTTTTTACCTTACCTGCACAAGCATGTGAAGTTACTGTTGCTCCAATGCTAGAAACGGTATATAATAAAAATAAAAATATAGTAAGCACCTTTTTCATTACTTAAAAGGTACTCACTAATTTGAATAAATCGAAAATTTTCTGTTAAAATGGAGCCTACTTTCATTAGCCAAAGCAATGACCCAAGTTCGCTTAATTGATAAAATTCCACCAAATACCTACCCTAAACCAACCCCCAGTTCCAGGGTAATTCCTAGCAGTGAAATTATAACTATTGCCTAAAGATGGGCTAGTTAGGAAAACCGTATTGATGTTCTCTAAGCGCACATAGCCTCTAAAACGCTTGATCATGAAATTCAAAAAAGCATTGGCCGTGGGTCGGTTGTTTAAAGTATAATCGTTTTGAACATAAAACTGCCCGGTCAAAGGCATGTAATCGTCTGCTTTATAATCGGTATGATAAATAAATTCAAAGCCAGTAGATAAGAATAAGTTTTTGTAGAAATTACCTTCAAATGCCACTCTTTGCCTGGTTAACAATAAAGGCAAATGCACTGGGGCTGATTGATCCACCAATTGAACATTCATCTCATTGTACCAATTAAAATAAGTACTTAATTTAAATTTATTGCTTGCTTGCGCTCGGATGTAGCTAAATACCGAACCATATACAGCAGGTTGATAGCCCGATGAAAAATAATGATAATTATTAATGAGTTCATAATTGGCAGCCAACTTCCAACCACTTTTATTATTACCCGTTTCCCCACTGGCATTGATGATGTTTTCTTTTTGTATATTATTTAAGGAGCTTATTGGATATTGTGTAATCCCTAAATAATTTGCAGAAGGTGTTCGATTGCTGTTTTGAAAGGAAAGTTTTAAATAATTTCCATGTGTTGAAAGCACCCTAGATAAATAAAATTGCGCATCGTAATCTCCAGCATGGTAACCATTCAAATACAATTTTCCTGCCAGGGACAAATCCCATAGTTGATTTCTTGTTTTATTTTTATATACCCCAAATCCATAAATATCATAATTGTTCCAAGCTTTCTGATTGGTCAAAGTGGTATTTAAATTGGTATAGCCCTGACCAAATTGCAAAAACTGATTGGCATTGTTTTTTTCAGGATAACTTATTATACTCAATTCGTTGGTTAAAACGCTCCATGCATCCACAAATTTCACAAGTGTATTGGTACCTATATTGTAATTAAAATATTGAGCATAATTAGATGCTGTAGGCGCATTGTCAATAAATGAAAACTCACTGCTTTCATATTTTATTTCATTTTGAAATCTTAATCGAGGATAAAATAAATGAATGACAATTGTATCTTTTACAATAGAATCTTTTTGTCCTAAATCATAAGACTGGCGCCATAATAAAGTATTGGATTTATAGGTGTTGCCTGTAGCAATTGAGGTATTGAAGGGATTGGAAAAAGCAATTCCACTTACACCCAATCTAGTTTCTAATTCATAAGGATTGTTTAATGACAAACTATCCAATAAAGAAGCTTTTACCAAGCCTCCATTTTCGGAAGAAGCCGCTTTATTATTCAGCATCACCCAATACGATTCATATTGTTTGCGCTTTGATTGAAAATGCGCTGTGATTCGCATGTTGTTCAAATTCGCATTTTGATTTTTTAAATTCCCTGGAGAATTGCTAAATCGATATTCAAATGAAAAATTTAATTGTTGCGTTTTATTTTGCGTATGCTTTACTTCGACCAACTGCTCCCCTTTTCCTCCTAATAAATAACCAAAGTCGGTATAAGGCCGAGTGGTTTGATAAAACGGGGTGCCTTCTAATGAATAGAAATAACGATCATAGGCATGAAACCCGGCATCAAAGCCGCCCTTTTGAATGGGATCAAACAAATAAGATTTTGAAGCAGTACCTAAATTACCAAGATTATAAGTCGTATAGGGCAATGGATAATGCACAAAGAAGTCGTTGATGCTTGAATCTAATTTTTGTGCAATATTGCTACTGTAAAGCTTATAAAAAATTGTAATGGAATCTGCATTTTGATCTCTCTTTTGTAGTGAATCAGAAGCACCGCCAGAATTGGATTTGCCAGGTCTAACCATGGCTCCAGGTTGTTGTGCATGCAATGACGAATGCATCAAGATCATTAAAAAAGAAGCCCATAAAATTGTTTTCACAAAAGACATGCTTTGTTGTTTAAGCAATTTCTTTTAGCAACTCACTAAAAATAATTGTCAATTTTGGTTCGGCAGCATGCGCAGCAGCCAATACTTCTTCATGGGTAATTACATTGTTGTCCTCTCTAATGCCTAAATCGGTCACTACACTGATAGCAAATACCTTCATGCCACAATGCACAGCAGCAATGGTTTCTTGAACTGTACTCATCCCTACGACATCTCCGCCTACATTCTTAATCAATTTGTATTCTGCCTTTGTTTCAAATGTAGGTCCTGTAACCCCTACATACACCCCTTCGTGCAATTTGATATTATTTGCAGTAGCAATTTTTTTTGCTTTTACTATAAACTCATTGGTATAAGGTTCACTCATGTCTGGGAAACGTGTACCCAAGGCCTCTTCATTTTTTCCTAACAAGGGATTGATGGTAAACAAACTAATATGGTCATTGATAATCATCAAATCTCCTACTTGAAAATTTGGATTCACCCCACCCGCTGCATTTGACAATAATAAATTTTGAACGCCCAATAATTTTAAGACGCGGATAGGGAATACCACCTGCTCAGCCAAATAGCCTTCGTAAAAATGAAAGCGCCCTTCCATCACCCAAACACTCACCCCGTTCAATTTTCCTAAAATTAATCGGCCTTTATGCCCTTGCACAGTACTTACAGGAAAATTTGGTATTTCACTGTAAGCAATAGAAAATTCAATTTGTATTTCTTTAGAAAGATTGCCCAAGCCGCTGCCTAAAATTATAGCCGTGCTTGCAGTGGCATTTATTTTAGCTTTAATAAAATTTGCTGTTTCATTTAATGCAGTCATTGTGGGCGTACTCATCATTCCTATTAATTTAGCCACAAATATAACGACAGTAAGGGATTATAAGGAAAGATTCTAGGCCTTTACTGGGCTTGTATCATGTTTTAACACCCAATAAGCTACAATGGCACTTAAAAGCATAAAAAAGGCCCCTAATAAAAATGCAGCCCCAGGAAAATAGATATGATTTGGATCGTTCTTTATGGAGAAAAAAGAAGTAAGTCCAATCATCATGGATGGACCCACTATGGAGGTTAAACTTTGCAAGCCTGTTAATGAACCCTGTAATTCTCCTTGTTGATTTTTAGGAACATGACTAGAGATTAATGCTTGCAAAGCAGGCCCTGAAATGCCCCCTAAACAATAAGGCACTAAAAATAAAAACATCATCCATGTTTGAGAAGCAAATGCAAATAAAACTAAGCCAATTGCATATAAACTTATACCGTAATAAACACTTTTTTCATTACCTAACTTAGGATTAATAAAACGAATTAATACGCCTTGCACTAAACCCACTAATAAACCAATGATGCCTAAAGAAATACCAATCATTTTAGGTGTCCAACCAAACTTGCTAATATTGGCAAAGCTCCAATTGCTTTGAACAGAATGAGAAGCTAGATATATAAACAACAAAGAAATAATTAATCCAAATACGGCAGGATACTTATTTAAATTTTTTAAAGAAGCAATAGGATTGGCTCTTTTAATATCAAAGGCTCTTCTATGTTCTTTGTCTAATGACTCTGGTAAAATAAAATAACCATACAAGGCATTTATTAAAGCTAAGCCTGCTGCTACTAGAAAGGGTATCCTAGGTCCTATCTCTCCCAATAAACCTCCTAACAAAGGACCAATAATAAATCCAATACCAAAAGCAGCTCCAATCATTCCAAAGTTTTTAGCGCGCGTTTTTTCATCACTAATATCTGCCATATAAGCAGCCGCTGTAGTAATGCTTGCACCTGTAATGCCTGAAATCATTCTTCCTACAAATAACCAACCAATAGTAGGTGCGAATGCTAAAAAAATATAATCCAAACCAAAACCTAATAAAGAAAAAAGTAAAATAGGACGGCGTCCATAATGATCACTCAAACTTCCTAAGATGGGGGCAAATACGAATTGCATAGAAGCATATATAAAAGTCAAATACATGGCTGGTCTTGAAATAGCACTGATGTTTGACCTGTCTGCAATATGCAATAAATGCTGTAACAACTGAGGCACCACAGGTATGATGATACCAAGCCCAATTACATCCAATAAAATAGTTGCAAAGATAAAGCCTACTGCTGCTTGTTTGTTACTAGCCATTGTTTGATAAAGATTTTAATGAATCTGTCTTTCAAATATACAAGTCCTAGCCTATATTTCAAAAAAGGGACAAACGGGACTTAATAAAGAAGGAGCTTACAAAAATTATTAGCTCCTTCTTTATTAAGCAATCCAATTATTCAGTATTACCTATTTTTAAGCCTCATTTCTAAAAACTACTAGCCCATCAAAAATATCTATCAATATTTTTTTTGTCTTATCAATCTCACCACTTAATATTTTCTTGCTAAATTCATTTACGACCATTTTTTGAATGAGTCTTTTTAATGGCCTTGCCCCAAACTGCATATCAAAACCTTGTTCGGATAAATAATCTACTAAATAAGGAGTAAATTCCACATTAAGGCCCGTTTCTGCAACCAATGTTTTTAAATTATTCAATTGAATTTTTACAATGGCAGCCATTTGTTTTTGTAACAATGGAGAGAACATGATAATCTCATCTACTCTATTCAAAAATTCTGGTCGAATGGTTTGTTTCAACAAAGCCATGACTTCTAATTTTGATTGTTCAGTTTTTTCTTCAACATTTTTTTCTGTTACCCCTTCAAAAGCTTCTTGAATTAAATGACTACCAATATTGCTGGTCATAATAATAATGGTGTTTTTAAAATTCACTGTCCGGCCTTTGTTGTCGGTCAAATGTCCATCGTCTAATACTTGCAATAAAATATTCCAAACATCGGGATGTGCTTTTTCAATTTCATCCAACAAAACAACACTATAAGGTTTTCTTCTTACCGATTCGGTTAATTGTCCGCCTTCGTCATAACCCACATAACCCGGAGGGGCTCCTACCAAACGAGATACGGAATGCTTTTCTTGATATTCACTCATATCAATCCGCGTCATCATGGAATCGTCATCAAATAAATAATTCGCTAAGGCCTTGGCCAATTCTGTTTTACCTACTCCAGTAGTTCCTAAGAAAATAAAAGAGCCAATGGGTTTTTTAGGATCCTGCAAACCCGCTCTGCTTCTACGTATGGCATCAGAAACTGCACTAATGGCTTCCTCTTGCCCCACCACTCTATGGTGTAATTCGGTTTCTAAATTCAACAGCTTGTCCTTATCCGACTGCAACATTTTACTTACAGGAATGCCCGTAGCTTTGGCCACATTTTCTGCAATATCTTCTGCATCTACTTCTTCCTTCATTAATCTTTTCCCATGCTCACCCATTAGTTGCAATTGCTTGCTCCATTCCGACAATTTAGTTTCTTGGTCTTTTACTTTGCCATATCTAATTTCTGCTACTTTACCATAGTCTCCATTTCTTTCGGCAATTTCTGCTTCTTGTTTTAATTTTTCAATTTCAGCTTTTGTATTTTGTACTTTATCTACCACTTCTTTTTCTTCGGACCATTTTGCTTTTAAAGTATCTTGTTGAACAGTCAAATTACTTATATCAATATTCAAAGCTTTTAATTGTTCTGGATTGTTTTCTCTTTTAATGGCTTCTCTTTCAATTTCTAATTGTCGGATTTGCCTAATCAACGTATCTAATTCTTCTGGCATGGAATTCATTTCCAATCTTAACTTAGCCGCACTTTCATCAATCAAGTCAATCGCCTTGTCTGGCAAGAAACGATCGGTTATGTACCTACTCGATAATTCTACTGCAGCTATAATGGCTTCGTCTTTAATGCGCACATGATGATGTGTTTCATATCTCTCCTTTAAACCTCTTAAAATAGAAATAGCATCTTCTTTGGATGGCTCATCAATCATCACTTTTTGGAAACGACGCTCTAAGGCTTTGTCTTTTTCAAAAAACTTTTGATACTCATTTAAAGTTGTAGCACCAATGGCCCTTAATTCTCCTCTTGCCAATGCGGGTTTTAAGATATTGGCAGCGTCCATGGCACCTTCACCACCACCTGCTCCAACCAATGTATGTATCTCATCAATAAACAAAATAATTTCCCCGTCGCTATCGGCTACTTCTTTCACTACGCCTTTTAATCTTTCTTCAAACTCTCCCTTGTATTTAGCACCGGCAATCAATTGCCCCATGTCCAGAGCAAAAATGATTTTACTTTTTAAATTATCCGGAACATCTCCGTTCACAATTCTCATGGCCAAACCTTCAGCTATAGCTGTTTTTCCAACACCTGGCTCCCCAACTAAAATGGGATTGTTTTTGCTTCTTCTGGAAAGGATGTGTAAGGTTCTTCTTATTTCTTCGTCACGACCAATTACTGGATCCAACTTCCCTTTATTGGCTAAATCGTTTAAATTTTTTGCATATTTAGACAATGCTTGAAATTGTGTTTCTTGCGTTGCCGATTGAACAGTTTCTCCTTTTCTTAATTCTTTGATGGCAGTCACTAATCCTTTTTCGGTAAGCCCTGCATCTTTTAAAATTTTTGACGCTGCATCATTTACTTGCAAAATGGCTATCAATAAATGTTCAACTGTCACAAACTCATCTCCAAAAGTTTTGAGTATTCCATTTGCTTTCAATAAAACGCTGTTCAAATCCCGACTTAAATTTGAAGCGGGCTCACCATTCAATTGCTTGGGCATCGTAGGCAAAACAGCGTCTACTTTTTGTTGAATCAATAAAGGATTCAAATTGTTCTTCTTTAATAAAAATTCGGTGGAACTGTCTTTATCCGCTAAAATTGCTTTTAACAAATGGATGGTTTCAATGGCTGCATCTTTATTATTGTAGGCCATTTGTTGTGCTGCTTGAATGACCTCTTGTGCTTTAATAGTATATTGACTTAAATTCATGGTTAAGGTATTTATAACAAGGTAGGTTCAAAAGCAGCGCCAATCTATGATATCCGTTAGATTGTCATAAAAAAGTAACCAAAACGGCATTAAAGTCAGTTACAACAAGGTTTTTCTGCTATTTTTACAGAATAAATTTATAAACAAACCTCTTAGCAATTAACTCATTGAACGAATTTTCAAATACTGAATTCATTAAAACCGAAGCCCTAAAAATGGGATTCGATTTTTGTGGCATTGCACCAGCTAAAGAGCTTACCGAAGATGCGAAGCGTCTTGAAAAATGGTTGGCAAAAGGATTTCATGGTGACATGGATTACATGAAGAAAAATTTTGACTTAAGAATTGATCCACGCAAATTGGTTCCAGGTGCCAAATCGGTGATCACCTTTTTAAAAAATTATTACCCAAATGAAGCTGCTTTTCAAATGGCCGAAAAACAGGATACAAAAATTGCAAAATATGCTTGGGGAGAAGATTACCACGAAGTAATCAGAAATCAATTGCATGCATTGCTTGAAATTTATAGAAAAAAAATAGGGCCAATAGAAGGCAGAGGCTTTGTAGATTCAGCACCTGTTTTAGAAAGATCTTGGGCCCAATTGGTAGGTGCAGGCTGGATTGGTAAAAATGGAAATTTGATTCGACCGCAAGCAGGTTCCTTTTTTTTCATTGCAACATTAATTATTGATGTTCCATTGCATTACGACCAGCCCAATATAAAAGATTTATGTGGCACTTGTACAAAATGTATTGAGGCCTGCCCAACACAAGCCATCCTACCCAACAAAACCATCGAAGCCAATCATTGCATTAGTTATTTTACCATTGAATTAAAAAAAATGGAAATTGATACCGATAGAAATTATAAAGATTGGACATTTGGTTGTGACGTGTGTCAAGATGTATGTCCTTGGAATAGATTCAGTAAACCCCATCATGAAGCCCAATTCAAACCCTTGCAATATTTATTGCAAATGAATAAAACACAGTGGCTAGAAATAGAAGAAACCACTTTTAAAGCACGCTTCAAAAATTCTCCTTTGTTAAGATCAAAATTAAAAGGAATAAAAAGAAATGTGGAATATTTGATACGTCAAGAAAAGCAATAAATAGAAACGATTTTGAAGCGATCAACTAAAGAGCAGATTTTTGATTGATGGCTGCTTGTAAATTTTGCAATTCCAATTCCATTTTAGAGCCCAATAATTTATCGTTCAGTAAAGTTTGGAATTTTTCCCAAGGATACCATTTTACTTTTTGTTCGAAAGACCAATGTACAACATAACTACTGTCTTTTAATTGCGTCCATTCAAATTGAACTAAATAAGGGCTTTGTCCAGTAGCCACCCACCGATACAACACAGAATGATTGGTTTTACTTAAAAACTGAATGGTTTGGGTGCCTATATAAGCAGTATTTTTTTCGAGTCTTACTTTATTTTCTTTCCAATCACTCATCCAATCCTGCCAATGATTTAAATCGGAAACAAAATAATCAATCTTATCAGGTGTTGTATTTATTTCAATTGCCCTAGAAGCAATCACTGTAGAGGGAAATAAAAGCGAGATGCCTGTAACCAATAAGCTTAATACAACAACACTAATTAAAATCAATTTAATGAATCGCATTATTCCCATTTAAAAATTTTGAACGCAACGGCATACACCACTACAATCCATATTAATAAAATGGAAATATCTGGCCAAGAAGCCAAAAAGCCCATGCCTTCAAAAGATATATTACGCATGGCATTGTTAAAATGCGTCAAAGGTAGTATTCTACAAAAAGGTTGCATCCAGGCTGGGAAATTATCAATAGAGAAAAAAGTACCTGCTAATAAAAACTGAGGAAGGGTAATGATATTAGCCAAAGGAGGAATGGTACTTTCGTTTTTGGCAACTCCACTTACAATAAATCCAAAACCCATAAACAATATCAATGCAATAAAACTTAAAGCCATGATGCTTGCAAAAGTAACCCAGCCATTGACCAAGGTAAATTTAAATGCAAAATGACCAATTCCAATAATCACAACAGCTGTAATTAATTGAAACAATACCCTACTCAATGCCTCACCTAAAATAATGTACAATCTTCGAATGGGTGTTGCATAAAATCTTTTTAGGACCAATTGTTGTCTTAAATTAAAAAATAAAAAGGCTACCCCAAATACACCAGCACTTAATAAGGAAAATCCCATTTGTCCAGGCAATATAAAATCAATGGTTCGATAAATGCGTCCAGGCACTTGTTGCACTGTATTGTTGACCACGGCCATAGTGGGTGAATTTGGAAATGCAGTTTGGTTGATTTTGCCAATCACCGAATTTAAAATTGATTTTACCAACTGAATGTTCTGAGGATTTGCAGCAGCAGAACTGGTTAAATTAATGATGTAAGGTGCAGTGGCATTCCTTGTCTTTTGAATAGACAATATTGCCGTAATGCGTCCTTTAGACAATTCACTTTTAATTTTCTCCTCATTGGCTTCTACAAAGTTTAAACCAGGTATATTTTTAATAGCTGCATACAATGCATTGGTGGTGTCCGATTTTTTATCCATCACCACATTCACATTAATATTGCTGCCCGTACTTAAAAACCCAAATACCAAGATAAAAATTAAGGGAAATACAAAACTAAATACAACGGCTGACGGACTTCTAAAAGTAGCGCGAAGGCTAGCTTTTGTAATCGACAACATGGCTGTAATTTGACTATATGGAAGCATAGTTTTATGGATGATTCACCACAAAGATAGGCATTCGTGCTTGAGGTTGACCCATCATTTGCTGAATGCTTTTTACTTGTTGTAAGGTTTGCCATTGGGTAACCCCAATTTCTTCTTGAATGGCTTTTACTTTTATAGTGTTCTCATACCCATTAATGAATTCTTCAATAAAAGATTTACTTTCTGGAAAGGATTTAATACTGAACCCCTTTAAATGCGCCATGCTAGATGCTGCTGCAATGGCATCATTCAATGAGCCAATTTTGTCTACCAAACCTACTGTTACTGCATCAGCACCAATCCAAACACGACCTTGAGCAATAGAGTCAATATAAGTTACCGATTTTTTTCGCCCAATGGCAACTCTAGATTTAAAAGCATTGTATACACTGTCCACATTAGCCTGCATGAATCTTTGTTCAGTTGCATTTAAAGTCCGGGTTGCAGAAGGCATATCGGCATATTGTGCAGTCTTGACTCTGTCAAATGTAATACCCAATTTATTTTTCATAAAGAGCTCTACATTCGGGATTACTGAGAAAACACCAATAGATCCTGTAATGGTATTGGCATCAGCATAAATAACATCTGCTCCACATGATATATAATAACCTCCGGATGCAGCATAATTACCCATACTGACAATCACCGGCTTCTCTTTTTTTAACAAATCAATTTCTCTCCAAATAATATCACTTGCCAAAGAACTTCCTCCAGGAGAATTGACTCTTAAAACAACTGCACTTATGGTAGCATCGTTTCTTAATTTCTGTAATAAAGCACGATAGTCATCACTTGCAATGGCATTTTTTTGATCCCTACCCATTTCAATGTCTCCATCAGCATACACAACTGCAATCTTGCCAGCTCCTGAACCTCTTATGGCCACTGAAGCTGCATAATCTGTCATATTTACAAAAGATATATTTTGATCTTTTTGAACATGCAATTTTTTTGCGATCAATTTCTTAACCTGATCATCATACATTAAACCATCTACTAAATTGTATGTTAGTGCATCATTGGCATTTTGAATCTTCCCCTCATTGGCTATAGATTTTAATGTAGCTACTTCTATTTTTCTTTTATCCGCTGTGCCTTCTAAAAAGCTATTGTACAAAGCATTTAACCAAATGCCCGTTTGCAATTTATTGGCATCCGACATTTGCGCATATCTAAAAGGTTCCGTCGCACTTTTAAATTTTCCGGCATAAAATACTTCTGGCTTGATTTCCAATTTATCCAACAGACCTTTTAAAAACATAGTCTCATAGCTAAAACCATTAAACTCTAAGCCACCTTGTGGATGCGTATAAATTTGATCGGCCACATTCCCAATCCAATACCCTTTTTGTGTAATGGTTTCACCATAGGCAATGATAAATTTATTGGAAGTTCTAAAATCGACCAATGCCTTTCTAATTTCCTCAGTACTAGCATACCCATTTGGGTTTTGTTCACATTTAATGTAGATGCCTTTTATAGTAGAATCTTTTTTTGCATTTTTAATCAAGCCAATCAATTCTGATAAGCTGGGAACTTTCCCTTTCTTTTTATTGATAATTTCTGATAATGGATCTGATTTTGTTTGTTCTAAAAAGTTTTCTGAAACGTCCAGTACTAAAACCGAATTGGGATCGATGGTCTTTTGTTCTTCTTTTGAAAAACTTCCGGCGATACCTAAAATAATTAAAAAGCCTAAAACACTAAAAATGAACAATGCCAATAAAGAGGCAAAAAAGGTTTTGAAAAAAATTTTCATGTAAGATGGTAATTGATTTTTTAGTTTTCCCAAAATAGAGGCTTCTAAAATAGGGTTACGCTGTAAAATTATGGATATTTGGGCTACTTTCAGTATCCTTCTATGAACAAAGCATACCTCTTGATAGGCGGCAATATGGGCGACCGATTGGCAAACTTAAATGAGGCCATCAATAGCATTCGTATGCAGGTAGGAACCATTGAAAAAACTTCTGCCATCTATGAAACTGCAGCCTGGGGATTTACTGAACAACCCGCATTTTTAAATCAAGCATTGTTTGTCAATACCCTGCTAAGTGCCAATGAACTATTGCAAACACTTTTAACCATTGAAAATAAATTAGGTCGTAAAAGAGCCATCCACATGGGCCCAAGGACTATTGATATGGATGTTATTTATTTTAACAACGAAGTATTGGTCTCCGAAAATTTAATCATTCCACACCCAAGTATGTACAAAAGAAATTTTGTACTCATCCCATTGGTAGAAATTGCCCCTGATTTTATTCACCCAGTTTTTCATAAAAGCAATACAATGTTATTAGCAGAATGCACTGACGATTGCCTTGTGCAAAAAAAAATTAATTTTTAAACTACCTCCTGCCTATATTTGGAACGAAGTATGAATAAGAATATGAAGCATCATTATATAGCAATTGAGGGGAATATTGGAGCGGGTAAGACAACCTTATCACAACTTTTATCAAAGCATTATAATGCCAAATTGGTATTAGAAGAGTTCGCCGAAAACCCTTTTTTAACTAAATTTTACGAGAACCCAAAACAATACGCTTTTCCTTTAGAATTATTTTTTCTAGCAGAACGTTTTAAACAACAACAAGAGCTTATAAAAAACAATGATTTGTTTCAGGAGATTACTGTTTCAGATTATTTATTTACCAAATGTTTGTTGTTTGCAAAAGTGAATTTGCCCGAAGAAGAATTTAGATTGTATCAGAAAATGTTTGATGTTTTTTATCAACAACTCACTCCCCCCGATATATTAATTTATTTACATGCCCCTGTAAATAAACTGCAAAGCAATATCAAAAAAAGAAATAGAAAATTTGAACAAGCCATCCCAGACGAATATTTGTTTAAAATTCAAGAGACGTATACCAGTTATATCAAGCAACACCATATCAAGACAATTTTTATTGATGCTGTGAATGCCGATTTCTTATACAATGAAGCTCATTTTAAAGTAGTTACAGATGCTTTAGAAAAAAAACTTGAAGATGGGCAACATTATTACAGTTTGCCTTAACTTTATTTAATGGAGCGCAACGTCACCACAATAAAGCCAGACCCTTTTGCATCACTGAGAATTAAAGAATTTAGCCACTTAATGCTGGGGCGATTTTTATTTATCATGGGGCTCAGAATGATGGGTACTTTGGTAGGCTGGTGGATTTACGAATTAACCAATGCCCCCTTTGCCATTGGATTAATTGGACTGGCCGAAGTAATTCCGGCAGTATCCCTTGCATTGTATGCCGGCCATGTCATCGACATCAGCGAAAAAAGAAAATTGATTTTAAGAGGCGTGAGCTTGTATTGGATTTGTACTATTATCTTATTGTGCTTGTCAATATATAATGATAAAGCAGACGTCTCTAGTAATTTTGCAGCACATAAATCACTCTTACTGGCAATTTGTATTTATTTTATTGTGTTTTGCACTGGTATCATCAGATCCTTTACTGGGCCGAGTTTTGGGACCATTGTGGGCAATATCATGCCAAAAGATTTATTACAAAATGCAACTACTTGGAGTCAGGGTATTTGGTTAACAGCATCCATACTTGGACATGCCATTGTTGGATTTATTATTGCAGGATTTGGACATACCGGCGCTTTGATTACGGTGGTGGCATTGGTTACCCTGGGCTATATTTTTATTTCAAAAATAAAACCCAAACCACCCCATGTCGATTTAATTGTGAATCAAAAAACAATGGAGAGTGTAAAAGAAGGTTTACGATTTGTATTTACAACTAAAGAATTATTGGGCGCCCTTTCCTTAGATTTATTTGCTGTACTTTTTGGTGGCGCAGTAGCCATGATTCCTGTATATGCTGTGGACATTTTAAAAGTAGGCCCAATTGGGTTTGGTTGGTTGAATGCTGCTTCGGACATAGGCGCCATCTTAATTATATTTGCGATTACTTTATTTCCAGTCCATAAAACACAAGGCAAAAAATTATTACTAACTGTGGGTGGATTTGGATTGTGCATCATTGTATTTGCCTTGTCCAAATTATTCTGGCTGTCGTTCGCTGCCTTATTGATTAGTGGTATTTTAGACGGATTTAGCATGATTGTAAGAGGTACCATTGTGCAACTCAAAACCCCCGATCATATGCGCGGCAGGGTCATGAGCGTTAATTCCATGTTCATTAACAGTAGTAATGAATTTGGTCAATTCGAAAGTGGCGTGGCTGCAAAATTATTGGGTGTGATTCCTTCGGTAGTTTTTGGCGGCGCTATGACCATTATTGTGGTTTGCACTACTTGGTTCAAAGCTCCTTCTTTAAGGAAAATGGAATACTAAATTTTTATTGAACTACTAAGGAGCCGCTAACAATCCATTCATAACATCATGCACGATTGGACAGAACTCAACATTTTTCATTGTAATGGGAATGCGCTTAAAAAAAACATCTTCATCGGTATAAGGAAATCTTTGGCAATCGCTAGGACGATGTTCGTAAATACTGCAAGCATTGTCCCCGCCTAAAAAAGGACAGGGTTTAGTATTGGCTACATAATCACCTTCCTGATCCATGGATAAATAAGTGTCTATAAAAGCAGTTTCTTTGATTCTTAAGTACTTGCTAATTCTTTTAATATCGGGCATTTTAAATCTGGGAGAATAATTTTTGCAGCAACGGGCACATTCCAAACAGTTGATTTTTTCAAAAGCCGCTTCATGCAAAGCTGGCAATTGCTTTAATATCTTTCGCTTGTCTACTCTTTTTAAAAAATTTTGAAACTTTTTAAGCGTCTCCGGAGCGGGTAATTCGTATAATTGTTCAATAGATAAGGCCATAATAGTAGCTCAAATATAAACTATTTAGCCCTCATCCACAAGCTTTCCCCATAACCCCAATTGACTTCCAAATAGGGGTAGTTTTTTTGTATCTTTGTATCCATTTTTAAACTACCCTATTTATGTTGCAATTGAATACAAACGGAGCAGAATTTATCAAAAGACATATTGGCCCCAACGCCCAAGACACGCAAAAAATGTTAGACACCATTAGTGTAAAATCAATAGATGAACTCATTGAAAAAACAGTACCCAATATTATTCGTTCTAAGAAAGCCATGCAAATTCCAGAGGGCTTATCGGAATTTGAAATGTTACAATCTTTAAAATCAATTGCAGATAAAAATATAGTAGCTACCAATTTTATTGGTCAAGGTTATTATGGAACCAAAACACCCAGTGTTATTCTTAGAAATATTTTTGAAAACCCAGGCTGGTATACTCAATACACGCCTTATCAAGCAGAAATTGCACAAGGCAGATTAGAAAGTTTATTGAATTTTCAAACCATGGTTTGTGATTTAACGGGATTGCCCATTGCCAATGCCTCTTTATTAGATGAAGCTACTGCAGCAGCCGAAGCTATGGCGATGATTTTTAATCATGTCAACAAAGGCGATACCATTTCGCAACCAAAATTTTTTGTAGACAGCGCCATTTTCCCGCAGACAAAAGATGTATTGGCAACACGTGCTAATCCTATCAACATTCAAGTGGTAGAAGCCGATTACACATCCACCCAAATTGATGCTCAATTTTTTGGCGCCATTTTACAATACCCAAACAATACAGGAAGTATTGAGGATTATACAAAGTTTATTGATCAAGTACATGGTGCAGGCGGTTTGGTGATTTTAGTAGCTGATATTTTAGCGTTAAGTTTATTAAAAAGCCCAGGCGAATTGAATGCTGATGTTGCAGTAGGCAACACACAACGCTTTGGTGTGCCCATGGGTTTTGGCGGACCACATGCAGCTTATTTTGCCACTAAAGATGAGTTCAAAAGAGGTATGCCCGGAAGATTGATTGGTGTGAGTGTAGATGCTCAAGGCAATCGTGCTTTAAGAATGGCTTTACAAACCAGAGAGCAGCACATTAAAAGAGAAAAAGCAACTTCCAATATTTGTACTGCACAAGCTTTACTTGCAAATATGGCAGTCATGTACGCAGTATACCATGGTCCAGTGGGCATTAAAAAAATTGCAATGACCATTCATGGTTTAGCACAAAGCTTAGATGCACAATTAAAAAGTTTAGGTATTGCGCAATTGAATCAACATTATTTTGATACACTTCATATTAGTGGCGTGGATGCTACTGCAGTAAGTAAAATTGCCTTATCCGAAAATATCAATTTTAGATACTTCAATGATGGAACCATTAGCATTACGCTTGACGAAATTACTTCTTCAAAAGACATTGCTGCCATCGTAGGCATATTTGAAAAAGTAACTGGTAAAAAAGCCAGTGGAAAAGCCAGTGAACAAACCGCCATTCCAAAAGACTTACAAAGAACATCTACTTATTTACAACATCCAGTATTTAACGTGCATCATAGTGAAACACAAATGATGCGTTACATCAAACAATTAGAAAATAAAGATTTGTCTTTAAATACAAGCATGATTAGTCTAGGCAGTTGCACCATGAAATTAAATGCTGCTACAGAAATGATTCCTGTTAGTTGGCCAGCATTTGGTGGTTTACATCCATTTGCACCAATTAGTCAAACAAAGGGGTATCAAGAAATTGCAAAAGAATTAAGTATTTACTTATGTGAGACTACAGGCTTTACTGCTTGTAGCTTACAACCCAATAGTGGGGCCCAAGGTGAGTACGCAGGCTTGTTAACCATTCGCGCTTACCATCAACACCATCAACAAGCTCATAGAAATATTGTATTAATTCCAATTAGTGCGCATGGCACCAATCCTGCTAGTGCTGTAATGGCTGGATTCAAAGTAATTGTAGTGGCTTGTGATGCAGCGGGAAATATTGACATGAAAGATTTACTAGAAAAAGCCACCTTACATAAAGATAATTTAGGTGGATTGATGATCACTTATCCTTCTACCCATGGCGTATTTGAAGAAACCATTATGGATATCTGTGCCACCATACATGAATATGGCGGATTGGTATACATGGATGGCGCCAATATGAATGCTCAAGTTGGTTTAACAAGTCCTGGAGCCATTGGTGCAGATGTTTGTCATTTGAATTTACACAAAACATTTGCCATTCCACATGGTGGTGGCGGCCCAGGCATGGGACCAATTTGCGTGAACGATAAATTGGCTCCTTTTTTACCAGGACATGTTCATGAAAATAATAAAATAGGGGCAGTAAGTGCCGCTCCTATTGGCTCAGCAAGCATTTTATTAATAAGTTATGCTTACATCAAAATGTTGGGTGCCACTGGATTGCAATTGTCTACGGCTTATGCCATCTTGAATGCGAATTATATGAAAGCAAGATTGGAAAAAAATTATACGGTATTGTATGCTGGCAAAAATGGTACTTGTGCACATGAATTTATTATAGACCTAAGACCATTTAAAGCAAGTGCTGGTATTGAAGCAGAAGATGTAGCGAAGCGTTTAATTGATTATGGATTTCATGCGCCTACTGTAAGTTTTCCAGTGGCAGGTACCATTATGATTGAGCCTACTGAAAGTGAAGACAAGGCAGAATTAGATCGTTTTTGTGATGCTTTAATAGCCATTCATGACGAAATAAAAGCCATTGAAAAAGGCACACTCGATAAATTGGACAACACATTAAAGAATGCACCACATACACAAAAAGTAATTTGCGCCAATGATTGGACACATGCTTATACCCGACAAGAAGCTGCATTCCCATTATATTATGTTCAACAAAATAAATTCTGGCCTACAGTTGCAAGAGTGAACAACACCCATGGAGATCGTAACTTAATTTGCACATGCGAACCAGTTGCTTCTTACGCAGAATAAATTGATACTAGAACCAATACAAAAAAGGAGCTACCAATAATGTAGCTCCTTTTTAATAAACTATCATTATCCAAAAGCACTAGACTCCTCTTCGAATTTATCCGGAGTAACACCTAATTTATTGTTGGCAATCACTTCATACAAAGAAATTATTTTATCCTTGTCTTTTATCACTACTTGCAATTTTTCTAAATCCGATTCTAAGTTTTTTAATTTCTTGTTTTCTACTTCATACTTATTTAAGTACTCATCCACTTGCATTAAATGACTATTATTAGAATAATCTGTGCCGGGTGTGATCATTTGACCTTGACCGGTGAGTACCCATACAATGTTGAGCTCTGGATACTTTTCGTCAATTTTAATTAAGATGTCAGAGCCTACTGAACCTAAATTTCTTAATTGCTTAGAAAAATACCCGTTGGATAGGCCAATCTTTTTCTCAAAGGAATGCGGAGAAATAGATCTGAATTGCAAATAGACTTGTAGTCTTTCAATTGGTTTCATATATATGTAGTTTAATTCGACTACAATTTAGAACCAATGAAAATAAAAGTATAAATACCTAGGCCTCATTTTTAGCAGGCGCAGGCCTCATTTTTTTTCGACTAAATTGCTTTTTCACTTAATTCCAGCCATCTGATTTCGGCAGTTTCTAATGCCAGATTGATTTTTGATAAATCGTCACTAAGAGATGTGATAAATTTATAATCCAAATTGGGTTCATTCAATTGAACCAATAAAACTTCTTTTTGCTTTTCTAATTCAGGTATGTTTTTGGACAAGGTATCTAATTCTAATTTTTCTTTGTAAGTCATCTTCTCACTAACCAACTTCTCCACTTGTTTTTTTTCATTCGTTACTTTTACCGTTTCTTCTTTGACTGGTATAGCATGTGTGGTAATGTCAGAACTTACAGATGCATAGCTTTGCTTGCTTTTTTCCAAGATTCTAAATTGAGTATAATTGCCTGGATAATCACGAATCACACCATCTCCTTCAAAAATAAACAAATGGTCAACTAGTTTATCCATAAAATAACGATCATGCGATACCAGCAATACACAACCTGCAAAATCAATTAAGAATTGCTCTAAGACTGCCAAGGTAGGTAAGTCTAAATCGTTGGTAGGCTCATCTAATATTAAGAAATTTGGATTCTTAAATAAAATTGTAAGCAATTGAAGTCTTTTTTTCTCACCACCACTTAAAGCACTCAAATAAGTGTACTGCTTGTCAGGGGTAAATAAAAATAATTCTAAAAACTGCGCAGCACTTAAAGATCCCCCGCTTGCGAGTGGGAAATTCTCGGCATAGGTTTTTAAATACTCAATGACGCGCATGTCTTTTTTATACACCAAGCCTTCTTGAGAAAAATGACCAAAGACAATCGTATCACCCACATTGATCTTTCCACTGTCGGGTTGCGTGATGCCTTGCAATATTTGCAAAAAGGTACTTTTCCCTACCCCATTTTTTCCCACAATACCAATACGTTCTCCTTTACTAAAAGTGTAATCAAAGCCTTTGAGTACTATCGTTTCTCCATATGATTTATATACTTTCTTTGCTTCAATAATCTTACCGCCCAATCGAGTCATTTTCATGTCTAACTGCAAATTGGTCTCTTCAATTTTTTGCTTGGCCTTAGCCTCTACTTCATAAAAATTATCTTGTCTGCTTTTACTTTTAGTAGTTCTTGCCTTGGGTTGCTTGCGCATCCATTCCAATTCTTTTCTAAACGTATTTTTTGCTTTATCTATACTTGCCAATTCAGATTCTATTCTGGCAGCTTTCTTTTCTAAATAATTTTCGTAATCCCCTTTATAGGAATACAAGTTCTCTCTTTCCAATTCCCAAATTTCATCCGTTACCGATTCTAAAAAATAGCGGTCGTGTGATACCAATAATAAAGTCACTTTTTCTTGTGCTAAGTAATTTTCTAGCCACTCAATCATGTTTAAATCCAAGTGATTGGTAGGCTCATCCATCAACAACAAAACATGCTTTGGCTCAAATCCTATTTGAATTAATGTTTTGGCTAAAGAAACGCGTTTTCTTTGTCCTCCACTCAATTTAGAAACTGGTTGTTCTAAATGATGGATATTCAATTGCGTTAAAATGGTTTTCACCTTGGACTCAAAATCCCAAGCGCTGCGCTCTTCCATTTCTATAATGGCATCTGTAATCAGATTTTCATCTTCTGATTCCATGGCCATTTCATAATTGCTTATGGCCTTCATTACAGGATGATCTTGATTGAATAAGTTTTGAGTAATGCTAGCGGTTTCAATGAATTGGGGATCTTGTTCAAACAAAACCAAATGCACATCTTTATGAATTTTGGCAGTTCCGGCATCTGGCACTTCTTTTCCAGCCAAAATGCGTAAAAGTGTCGTCTTTCCAACACCGTTTCTGGCAATTAAGGCAATGCGATCACCCTCATTGATATTAAAACTAATGCCTTTAAACAAGGGATAAATGCCATAACTTTTAGTCAAACCTTCTACAGAAACGTAATTCATGGCGCAAAGATAAGTTGTCGAAGGGAGTATATTTAGATTTATACTAAGAATGCCTAAAAAATAGGGTAAAAACAAGGGAAGCTTGTATTTTTGTGAAAGTATACGCAAAAAGTAAAAAGATGAAGCATTTTGAGGTTCCTTCAGGTTATCGCAGCCATTTCATTACAGCGATTAAGGAAAAAAGGAAAGAAGAAGATAAATTAAAAAAAGACTTTAGTCCTACCTTAATAGACTTAGGGAAAGTTAAATTTTACTTGGCCCGTCATTTTGGATTTTGTTATGGTGTAGAAAATGCCATTGACATTGCTTACAAAACCATTGAAGAAAATAAAGGTAAAAGAATTTTCTTATTGAGTGAAATGATTCACAACCCTCAAGTGAACGAAGATTTATTAAAAAAAGGCGTTCAGTTTTTACAAGATACAGATGGCAATGAAATAATTCCATTAAGCAACTTAAGTAAAGAAGACATTGTAATTATTCCTGCTTTTGGAACTACTTTAGAATTAGAGAAAAAAATTAATAAGATTGGTATTGAAATACAAAAATACAATACTACTTGTCCCTTTGTAGAAAAGGTATGGAATCGTGGCGATCAAATTGCTAAAAAAGGATTCACTGTTATAATACATGGCAAACCAAAACACGAAGAAACAAGAGCTACTTTTTCACATGCCGCCGACAAAACACCTACCCTGATTGTCAATGATATGCAGGAAACCATTGTTTTAGGAAAATTCATAATAGGCAAATTGCCTTTGGAAGAATTTAAAATCTATTTTAAAAATAGGTATAATGATATTTTGGATCCGGACATTCATTTTGAAAAAATAGGTGTGATCAATCAAACCACTCAATTGGCTTCTGACACACAAGCTATTTCAGATTATTTAAAAAATATTATCATTTCTAAGTATGGTAAAGAAAATATCAGTGCCCATTTTGCTGATACTAGGGATACGCTTTGTTATGCTACTAATGACAATCAATCTGCTGTAGTTGGCTTATTAGAACAAGCTGGCGACTTGGCCATTGTAATGGGTGGAAAAAATAGTAGCAATAGCTCCCATCTGGTTGAACTTTGTGAAAAAAAATTACCCACTTATTTTATTGATGACGCCAATAAAATTATTGACCATCAACAAATTATTAAAAACAACTGGATGACCAAGCAATCTGAATTGGTAACCAATTTCTTACCCAATAAATCTACTATCTCTATACTCATGACCAGTGGCGCAAGCTGCCCAGATATTGTAGTAGAATCGGTGATAAGAAGAATTGTTGGATTTTACGAATTAGATGAAAAACTTGATTCAGTAATCGCCAAATGGATGACGGAATAGTTTTAATGTTGGATTTTATCTAATGCCCATTGCAGCGCCAAATTGAATTGCTCTTCCCTATTCATTTTTGAATTGTCCAACACTTGAGCATCAGCTGCTTGTTTTAATGGACTTCGTTCTCTTGTGGTATCTAATAAGTCGCGGTGTTGCAAATTGGCTGCAATTTCCTCTTTACTTATATTTGGGTTGGTCAATTGTAATTCTAAAAAACGTCTTTCTACTCTAATGGCCGGATCGGCGGTAACAAATATTTTAAGTTCTGCATTGGGAAATACAACCGTGCCAATGTCTCTTCCATCCATTACGATTCCTTTTTGTTGACCCATGGCTTGCTGTTGAGCTACTGCGAAATCTCTTACTGCACCAATGGCTGCCACTTCGCTTACTTTTTGACTCACTGCCATCTCTCTAATTTCTGCTTCTACATTTTCATTGTTCAAAATCATATCACTTTTTAAAGTTGCTGCATTGTAACTAAAATTTAAAGTGATATTTTTTAAAGCACCTACAATGGCTACTTCATCATCAAAAGCAATCTTGTTTCTTAAAAAATAAAGTGCCACTGCACGATACATCGCACCTGTATCAATAAATACGTATGCTAATTGAGCAGCCAAGGCTTTTGCCAAAGTGCTTTTTCCGCAAGAAGAATAGCCATCAATGGCAATGATAATTTTATTAGACATATTATGCTACAGAAATAGTTTGGGTTCTAGGTATGTTGGCATTTCTAATCGCAATTTGTCGTACTGCATTGGACACCACTGCACGTAAAGCATTTTTAGCACTTTCTTCATTACCTACCATGGCAGGAATTCCTTCGTCTCCCCCTTCTCTGATGGATTGTACCAATGGAATTTCTCCCAAAAATGGTAAATCATATTCAGATGCTAAATTTTTTCCACCTTCCTTACCAAACAAGAAATATTTATTATTAGGTAATTCTGCTGGCGTGAAGTAGGCCATGTTTTCAATAAGACCAATCACAGGTACTTGAATATTGGCTTGCCCAAACATGGCAATTGCTTTTTTAGCATCGGCCAGTGCAACTGTTTGTGGAGTAGTAACAATTACAACGCCTGTTACAGGAACAGTTTGCATAATGGTCAAATGAATGTCTCCGGTGCCTGGGGGCATATCAATCACTAAGTAATCCAATTCTCCCCAATCCACATCGGTGATGAATTGTCTAATGGCACTTGATGCCATTGGCCCTCTCCAAACCACTGCATCTTTTTCATCCACCAATAAACCTATACTCATCAATTTAATTCCAAATTTTTCAAGTGGCAAAATAATTCCTTTTCCCGCTTCGTCTTTCATCATTGGTCTTTGACCTCTTACACCAAACATGATTGGCACACTAGGTCCATAAATATCTGCATCCATCAAACCTACTTTGGCACCACCTTCTGCCAAAGCCAATGCTAAATTTGCAGAAACCGTACTTTTACCTACGCCCCCTTTCCCACTTACAACTGCTATGATATTTTTAACTTTTGCTAAAACTGTTTTTTCATCCTTTCTTAAACTACTGGTATTAGAGGTAAAGTCCACTTTAATGACCGCCGCCTTATTCACCAGCAATTTGATTGCGTTTTCACAAGCATTTTTCATTAAATCTTTCATTGGACATGCAGGCGTTGTAAGTACTATCGTAAAACTTACATCATTCCCTTCTACTTTTAAGTCCTTGATCATATTGAGTGTAACCAAGTCTTTCCCTAAATCTGGTTCTTGTACATTACTCAATGCTTTTAGTATATCCGCCTCGGTCATTTTGAAAGTTTTTGTTAAATAAAATAGATCCATGCAAAGTTAACGCTCATTGCACTTATTTTGCTCTTTTACAAGGCAGAATATAGCAGTTTGCCCTAAAATCTACCTATTTCGACAAAAAATTGTGTTCGTATATTTAAACAAGGAGACTTAATTTTGCATCTACATGAGAAAGACCATTTTAATAATTATCATTGCCTTAGTTAGCTTAAAAAATCAAAATGCTGCTGCTCAAACGGTGGATATTTATCGAGACTCTGTGGTGCAATTGTATGGGGTAATTATGACTGCCGATAGTTTAAAAGCCATCCCTTTTGCAAGCGTAGTGGTAGAGAAAAAAGGGAGAGGTACCATTACCAATAATGACGGGGTATTTTCTATTGCAGTAATTAAAGGGGAGCGCATCACTTTTACATGTGTTGGATTCAAAGACCGAACCATTTTAATTCCAGCAAAATTAGAAGGCAACCAATACAGTGTCATACAATTAATGGTGAATGATACCAATTTTTTACCAGCCACTATTTTGAAGCCTCGACCCACAAGAGCGCAATTTGATCGAGATTTTGTTAATTCTAAAATTGATGATGACTTGTATGAAACTGCAAGAAAAAATACAAGCATGAGTCAAAAAAGAGTCATCCTTTCTAGTTTGCCTTATGACGGTAAAGAAGCAGTAGGTGCCTCTTTAACACAACAAGCTGCTAAGTATTATTATTCAGGGCAATTGCCTCCAATGAATATTTTGAATCCAAGCTCGTGGAAATCCTTTATTGATTCTTGGAAAAGAGGAGATTATAGATCAAAAAAATAACGCTACATGAAAAATGTTTCAGTCATAGGTGCGGGCACAATGGGCAATGGTATTGCACATGTTTTTGCACAAAAAGGATTTAAGGTAAATTTGATTGATACACAAAATGAGGCGATGGAAAAAGCCATCAATACTATTTCAAAAAATTTAGACAGACAAATAAGCAAAGGAACTATTACAGCTGACAACAAAGCAAGTACGCTTCAAAACATTACTTGTTTTACCAGCATTGAATTAGGTGTCAAAGAAGCCGACTTAGCAATAGAAGCAGCAACCGAAAACAGTGCTGTTAAAAAAACAATTTTTTCGACTATTGATCAATATGCACCAGCAGCTTGCATTCTAGCCAGCAATACTTCTTCTATTTCTATTGCTCAATTGGCCTCTGCCACCCAACGTCCAGGCAAAGTGATTGGCATGCACTTTATGAATCCAGTACCCGTCATGAAGCTGGTTGAAATTATTAATGGCGCTGAAACAGCTAGTGAAGTCACTGAAACCATTGTAACGCTTACCAAAATTTTAGATAAAATTCCTTGTGTTGTAAAAGATTTTCCTGGATTTATAGCGAATAGAATTTTAATGCCCATGATTAATGAAGCCATTCATGCTTTATCCGAAGGCGTTAGCGATGCGGCTACGATTGATCAAATTATGAAATTAGGCATGGCCCACCCCATGGGACCCTTGCAATTGGCCGATTACATAGGCTTAGATGTTTGTAAAAATATTTTGATCATTATGCAAGAAGGATTTAATAATAATAAATATGCACCCTGCCCTTTACTTATACAAATGGTCGATGCAGGAAAACTAGGTATCAAATCGGGCGAAGGTTTTTATAAATACTAAAGGTCCTCCCGCTACTATTTTTTATTTAATTACTTTTCAACGCGCTTCAAACTTACTTCGCGCAACTCACCTAATTTATTCAATACTTCTTCCAATCTATGTTTTGGAATACCCATTTTTAGCTGCACAAAAAGTTGTGCTACTTGTTTGGTCACATTGCAGTTGTATTGTTTGACAATCATCATCACTTCATTCATTTGATGATAATTAAAATTCAATTCATACTTAATTTCTACCGCTTTTTGAACAATGGGTATTAATTGAAGTGCCAAAGCAGTTGCGGTTTTATAAGCATTGATCAAACCTGGGACTCCTAATAAAGTACCCCCAAAATACCTCACCACTACTACTAAAACATTGGTTAATTGCTTGTTGTCTATTTGACCTAAAATAGGACGACCCGCAGAACCAGCAGGCTCTCCATCATCACTCACCCTAAATGTATTGCCATCCATCCCAATGCGATAGGCTATACAATAATGCACCGCTTTAGGATGTTCTTTTTTCAAAGCAGCAATATGTATTTTACAAATATCAATTGACGCTACAGGGTAACAATAGGCCAGAAAACGACTTCCCCTTTCTTTAAACTCAGCAACAGCAGGCTGTTCAATAGTATAATAGAAATCTGGGGCCATTTGATTTAAGTTCTTATAATTAAAAGCCTAAAGCTAGTTCATAATGCGTAATCATTTGTAACATTGCAGTATGACTTTAGCTGAAATAAAAATATCTATCAAGCAATTACTAAGTAAAAAAATAGAATCTATTGAATTAAATAGTTTGATGGGCATCTTGATAGAGGAAGTCACAGGCTGGAACAGAGTACAACAAGTAGTGGAAATTAATACCCCATTGACCGAGGCCCAAATAAATAACTTCAACTCCTATAGTACAGCACTTTTAAATGACAAACCCATTCAATACATTTTAGGTAAAGCATGGTTTATGGGAAGATCTTTTATGGTAAATGAACATGTTTTAATTCCCAGACCAGAAACGGAAGAATTGATAGAATGGGTGGTAGACTATGCTCATATCATTGCAAAACCTTTGCAATTATTGGACATTGGCACGGGTTCGGGATGCATTGCCATTTCCTTAAAAAAAGCATTACCCAATTGTAGCTTAAGCGCCATGGACATAAGTGCAGAAGCATTGACTGTTGCAAAAAACAATGCAGCAAGCCTAGAAACAAGTATTGAATTTATTGAACAAGACATCATTCATCAAACCACCCTACCCCAAGTATTTGATGTAATGGTAAGCAATCCTCCATACATTCCCATCCGAGAAAAAATAAATATGGAAGCGCAGGTTAAAAACTACGAACCACTCATTGCCTTATTTGTACCCAATGAAGATCCATTGGTTTTTTACAGAGCCATTGCGCAAGTTGCAAAAAAATATTTAGCACCCAGGGGGCAATTGTTTTTTGAAATTCATTACGATCAAGGAAAAGCGATACTGCAATTGTTAGATGAAATGAATTTTCATGCAGAAATTCGAAGAGATAGTTTTGGAAAAAATAGAATGATTCGAGCTAGTTTAAAATAAAGACATCCTTTTTAATTAAAACTGTGTTCATTTTGCTAATGGGCAGGATTCACCGCCACCACCGGAGTCGCACCTAATGATTTTATAATTTGCATTACTTGAATGGTCACGCCTAATTTGGCAACGCTGTCCCCATTGATAACAACGGAGGGCTTATCGGTTTCCTTAGCTAAAAATGTTTTCAATTCAATTGGTAAAGTTTCGATAGATACCGGTGTTGAGCCAATAAATAAATGCTGTTCTTTATCAATGGTTACTACCACTGTTTGTTTTGCCTTGGTATCACTGGCCGACTTTGGATTGGATACTTTAATTACATTCGGATTGGCCAAAGTAGAAACAATTAAAAAAAACAACAATAATATAAATAAGATATCATTTAATGCACCAGTGTGCACTTCGGGAGAATTTCTTAATCTATTTCTTAAATTCATTGAAGTAAAATTAAGAATGAGTGGATTCTTGTAAAATATCTAAGAAATCAGCACTAGCTGATTCCATTTTATTAGCTACTTTATCAATTTGTGTAGAAATATAATTGTGGCCCACATAAGCAATCAATCCAATAATTAAACCTGTTGCCGAAGTTATCATTTTCGTATAGATACCGCCTGCAATGGTATTTAAAGTATACTCCCCAGTAGAGGCAATGCCATAAAACAATTGAACCATTCCAATAATGGTTCCTAAAAATCCAAACATGGGAGCAATCCCAGCCACTAAAGAAAGAATATTTAAATTACGTTCCATAGAATACATTTCCAACTTGCCTACATTTTCCATACTTTTTTCAATCGCATCAATGGGTTTTCCAATTCTAATGATTCCTTTTTCAATCATTTTTGCTACTGGATTGTCTACACTTCTAGCTAAACTTTTTGCAGATTCAATATTCCCAGAAATGACATTATCTTTTATAATCAACATGAACTTAGGATCGATCGTGCTTACTTTTTTTATCGCTAAAACACGTTCAATAAAAACAAAGATTGCAATTACTAAAAGTAGGTACAATGGATACATGATCCAGCCTCCCTTTTGTAATAAACTTAATAATGATATTTTATCGGCTGAAACTTGTAGTAAAAACAACATAGCGTTAAATTTATTTTTTAAAGTTAAACGGTTTTATCTAAAAATAAAAGGATGTGAATAACTATCAACTGGTTACATAATTTCTGTCAATTTTACCAACACTTCTACTGCTTTTTCCATATCCGAAACCCCTATCCACTCGTGCTTACTGTGAATGGCTTGCATGCCTGTAAATATATTGGGAGTAGGCAAACCCATAAAACTCATCCTGCTACCATCGGTACCCCCTCTAATGGGATGAACAATAGGGTTTAATCCAATTAGTTTATAAGCTTCTAAAGCTTTTTCTACAATCAAAGGTTGTTGATCGATCACTTCGCGCATATTACGATACTGCTCCTTTATTTCCATCTTTACCGTAGCTTTTGAAAAATCCGAATGCGCCGCAATCACTTCTTGCGCCAATTTGTACAATCTTTGTGCATGCACTTTCAATTGAGGCGTTTCAAAATCACGCACTAAAAATTCTATGCGGGCAGCTTCTGCTCCTCCACTAATTTGGTTGGGGTGTACAAAACCAACACGCCCTTCGGTATGTTCAGGACTCCATTCATTTTGGGGTAAAGCAGCAACAATAGCTGCTGCAATTTTAATGGCATTTTGCATCACACCTTTGGCAGCACCAGGATGTGCAATCACCCCTTGAATATCTAAAATTAAACCGTCGGCACTAAAAGTTTCCATTTCAAAACAAGCCAACTCCCCTCCATCCAAAGTATAGCCAAAATCGGCGCCTAATTTTTTAAGATCTAAATGTTCTGTCCCACGTCCAACTTCTTCATCAGGTGTAAACAATAATTTAATGGTGCCATGTTCAATTTCAGGATGAGTCATTAGATAATTGGCCATTTCCATAATAATCGAAACCCCTGCTTTGTCATCGGCGCCCAATAAGGTTTTGCCCGAAGCCGTTATAATAGATTTGCCAATAAAATTTTTTAAATAAGGATAATCCTTGATGCTAATGATTTGTGTTGGATCATCCGGAAGTACAATAGGTTCGCCGTTGAAATTTTCATGCAAAATAGGTTTGACTAAAGTACCGCTGCAATCGGGCGCAGTATCAACATGTGCGCAAAAACAAACAACAGGCGCCTTTCTTTGATGCGTTGCAGGAATGGTTGCCATTACATAACCGTATTCATCCATTGCCGCATCTAGTAAGCCCATGGCCAATAATTCTTGCACTAAAATTTTAGAAAGATTTTTTTGTTTTGCTGTAGAAGGGAAACTGTTGGAATAAGGATCGCTCTGTGTATCTATTTGAACATAGCGCATCAAACGATCTGCAACTTGTAATGGTGTAAATGACATGCTTAAAGATAATAAAAATGTCCCGACACCTATTAAGCATGCGGGACATTTTATAGAAAGTAATAAGCTTATTAAGGCATAATAATTTTTGAAGGCGAATCAATATTGACCAATTCTAAATCAAAAGTTAAATCTTGACCTGCTAAAGAATGATTGGCATCTAATACCACTACTTCTTCTTTCACTTCTACCACAATTACTTGGAATTGCTGACCTTGGCCATTGTTCATGGTCAATGCCATTCCCACCGCAGGATTTAAATCGGCTGGAAACTGTGCTTTTGGAAATTCTACAATCATTTCTGGTTGTTTGGGACCATATGCTTCCATAAATGGAATATTTATGGTCTTTTTCTCTCCCACTGTCATACCTAAAACTCCTGCGTCAAAACCAGGAATAACCATGCCTGTTCCTACTTCAAATTCAAGCGGAGCGCGGCCGGCTGAAGAATCAAATGTTTCACCACTAGTTAAAGTACCGTGATAATGCACTTGAATGGTGTCACCATTTTTTACTTGTTGCATATTGTTTATTTTAATGAAGGCACCTAGGGTGCAAAGGGCAAAAGTACATAATTATGGCAGATAAACTAACTTTGCACTATGGACAAAAAACCAAGGATTATTTTTATGGGTACGCCAGCATTTGCAGTGGCTTCTCTGAGTGCATTATTGGCCGCTGAAATGAATGTGGTAGCCGTTGTAACTGCTCCAGACAAACCAGCTGGCAGAGGATTGCAATTACAAGAAAGTGCAGTAAAACAATTTGCCATCAAACACCAATTAAAAGTATTGCAGCCCGAAAAATTAAAAGCCCCTGAATTTTTAAAATCCATACAAGATTTACAACCCGATTTGCAAATCGTAGTAGCTTTTAGAATGTTGCCAGAAGTTATTTGGTCATTGCCTCCCATGGGAACTTTAAATGTGCATGGTTCATTGCTACCTCAATACCGAGGTGCTGCCCCCATTAACTGGGCACTAATGAATGGAGAAAAAGAAACCGGGGTAACTACTTTTCAATTGCAACATGCGATAGATACCGGCGCCATCTTATTACAAGATAAAATTGCCATTACCGAAAACATGACTGCAGGTGAATTACATGATACCATGATGGAAGTGGGCGCTCAATTATTGATCAAAACACTGCATGGATTGATCAATAAAACCATTGAAGCTATACCGCAAAAAACAGTTGAAGCCGCATCCGATTTAAAACATGCGCCCAAACTATTTACAAAGGATACTGAAATAAATTGGCAAAATAAAATACATGACATTCATAATTTAGTCAGAGGCTTGGCTCCCTTCCCAGGGGCAATAACCAAAATAGATGGCAAGACAGTTAAGCTATTTTCTACTTATATCATAAATGAAAAGCCAAGTGAAAGCTTAGGAAGTTTTGTAACCGATGGGAAAACTTTTGCAAAAATTGCATGCAGCAATGGATATCTAGGACTGAATGATATTCAATGGGAAGGAAAGAAAAGAATGCCTATTGTAGATTTTTTAAGAGGCTACAGAAAAGTTTAAACTTATATAAAAGTTCAAAAATGAAACTATTTTAATGCTGTATTAAAAGCAGTCAAACTTGTAATGCCTTGATTTCTCCACACTTCTTTTCCTTTTTTGTACAATATAAAAGTGGGCAACCCTTCGCTGTGGATGGCTTTCATGACCTCTATATCATTGCCTCCATCTACTGCTAAAAAATAAAAAAGATGTGCTGGCTTTTCTTTTAACTCAGCTAATACAGGCAACATTTTTCTACATGGCGGGCACCAATCAGCCCCTACATCTACCAAAACATAATCATTGGAAGCAATGGTCTTTTCAAAATCGGCTACCTGCATTTGAGGTTTATCTCCACTGCCCTCAACAGGAAAATTATTCATTTTCCAATTGCTCATCCCCCCTTCTAAATTAATTACTTTGTATCCTTGTTCTGATAAATAAGCTTGTGCTGATGCACTTCTACCACCCGCTTGACAATAAACATAAACAGGCTGAGACTTATCTAAATGTTGTGTACGATCTGCAAATTCTTTTTTATCCAACCAATTGGCTTGTAAGGCATGTTGAATGTGGCCACCATTGAATTCGGCAGCTGTGCGCACATCCAATACCTGTATGCCTTTTTGGGCAATGGCTTGTTTAAAATCACCTGCATGTAAAGTCAAAAATTCTTTTGTGCTAGTTTGCGCACAACTCATAAAAAAAGTTGTCAATAAAATTAAACAACTTACTAATTTACATTTCATACAAAACATTAATAGGTTACTGAAATCTTGAAAGTCTTATTAGTGATGCCTAAAATAGCAACAGCTGCATCACTTAATCGGTATTGAATAGAATTGCTAACGTCAGGCAATGAACTTATTACTTTAGCACAAATACTTTTTAGATCAGATGTGGTAATTCGAACAATGGTACCAATAGGCAACTGATTGGTTAACACATAAAACTTTTTATCTTCCCATCCGCTTACACTTTTAAAAACAGAAGCGGTTCCTTCTAAGGTTTCAAAAGAAGCTAATTTTTTTTGTTTTGAAAACATTCCAGCAAAATAACCTTCTTCAATTTCTTTATTGTCTAATTGAATGTAAGCATTGTGTACACTATCACTAATTCTTATTTTTTCTTTGTTTAGCGCAATCATTTCAGTTGGCGCTTTGTCCTTGGGCGCTAAAGCAAACACTTTTTTACCTTTATGCTTTTTCCCTTTTTTGGATGAATTGTGGGTAGTTGCTACGTTATTAGAATGCTTTTTGAAACTACTTGCTTTTTTATGCGCCACACTGTGTTTGGCCTTTTTCTTTGTACCAGCATTTTCTTGCGCATACAAGCGCGTTTGAGCTAAAAAGCCCAGGAAAAAACATAGTAATAAAGCCAGTCTAAGTCGCATCGGGCAAAG
>CAIPJS010000093.1 GCA_903865435.1 uncultured Bacteroidota bacterium
AGGGAAATATTCCACCAAAATGGTGGTAATTTTCATTGTATTGGTGTAAATTTAATTCTAATTCAACAGAATGAGATTATACTACATCATAAAGGAGAATAAGAGTACCAAAGATTGTTATGTAATATTGAAGTATAAGTACAAGAGTAAACAAGTTGATTTAACACCCTCTTTGACGACATACAGTCAAGTTTCTTTTGGGAAAATGATACAATTGGGATTGTTATAAAAATTAAAATAATTAGTTTTTTCATAATATTATTTGAGTTTATATTTCTCCAAATCATTTTCTAAATTATATTTCCCATAAAAGTTTGAGGTGTAAACTCCAACAACTTCTAATTTATCATTCACAAGTAATTTACGTGGGATTGTTTCAATACCTAAGTCATTCTGAATATATCTTTTACTATCAATAAGGTGTGTCCATTTGTTTGTTTTATCGGTTCTAATACCGTCTAACCAATCTTTAGTATTCACATCCTCACTAATACTAATAATACCGAAATTACTATTTGAGTATTTGTTATTCAATTCTATTAGGTTAGGGGAGTCGTTTCTACATGGAATACACCAACTACCCCAAAAATCTATAAGTGTATATTTCTTTGATTTTATTAATTCAGATAGGTTCACCTTATTATTATTTGTATCTATAAGTGTGTAATTGTTGATTTTTCTAATGATATTATGTCTCCATTTAATATCACTATTTAATATTTTACCCTTACTTGTATTCTTCAATCTCTCACTCATTTTTGAGTAGAGTTTATCTAATTTATTAATTGGTAAGTCTAATCTGTAAAAGTATAGGTAGTTGAGGGAATTTTCTGAGTCTGGGTTGTTTTGAATGAATTGAATATTCTTTTTTATCAATGATATCTGTGAAACGGGAAGGGTATCTGATTGGGAACAAAATCCATATGTTGATATAGAAATGAAGAGAAATAAGGAAAGACATTTTTTCATCTTTCTAAAATACTTGTAATTCTCTAATTGAACCTATGTTTAACATATCATTAATTGGGGTAGTTTTCTTCGTTTTGGTGGAAAAATTGGTGGAAAATCATCATTTTTAGGGGTATAAAAAAAATAACCCATTGAAAATCAATGAGTTATTTTAAAGTTTGGTTGCCCGACCTGGATTCGAACCAAGACAAACTGCACCAAAAACAGTCGTACTACCATTATACTATCAGGCAATCCTATGCCATTCTTAGAATGGACTGCAAAAATAGGGTTCGGCGTAAAATTTACCAAATAATAATAGGTTTTAAGGCTAATATTCTGAAATTGGCATAACTTAACCTCTCAATTATTATTTGACTTAAAACGAAATTTTATGGGTATTAAATTAGCATTGGTAACAGTATTTATTGCTTGTCTTTTCTTAATGTCCTTTAGAGGAGATAAAAAGAAGAAGATTGTCTTTTTTGGAGACTCCATTACACAGGCTGGGGTTCAAAAAGGGGGATATATTGATGTTTTACAGAATATGATTAACGCAAAAGGAGTTACAGACAAGTTTGAATTAAATGGCGCTGGTGTAAGTGGTAATAAGATTTATGATTTGTACTTAAGAATTGAAAAGGATGTATTAGACAAAAAACCAGATGTTGTAGTCATTTGGGTTGGTGTGAATGATGTTTGGCATAAAGCAAGTTCTAATACCGGCACCGACTTTGATAAGTTTGGTACTTTTTATGATGCGGTAGTGAAAAAAATTCAGGCAAATGGGGCAAAAGTTATCGTAGTGACTCCTGCTGCTATTGGGGAAAAGAATGATTATTCCAATGCGCAAGATGGCGATTTGAATGCGTATAGTGCATGGTTAAGAAAATATGTCAAAGCAAATGATTTGGGATTGGTTGATCTTAGAACTGTATTTCATGAGTACAGTTTGGCACACAATCCTGATAATTTAGCCAAAGGTATTTTAACTACCGATGGAGTGCATTTAAATGAAAAAGGGAACGCATTTGTAGCCGAAGAAATGTGGAAGGCGCTTCAATAATTATTCAATACTATTTTAATAAAAAAGCAGCAAGTTTTAATTTGCTGCTTTTTTATTGAACTTGAGTAAGAAAAAGTCAATTATTAAATACGTATTAACCTGCAATCAATAAATAATAATTCTTTTTTCCTTTTTGTAAGAGCATGTATTTGCCTTGTAACAATTGCGCGGAAGTAACATTGGTGAAATCGATTCCAATTTTTTCTTTGTTGATGCCAATACCGCCGCTCTGCCACATTTTGCGCGCTTCGCCTTTGCTTGGGAATATTTTTGTATCGGCTAATAAGCTTACTAAATCATAGCCTTCATTCAACTGAGCAAGTGTTACATTCACTGTAGGAACGCCTTCCATCACTTGAAGCAATTGTAATTCGTTCAAAGATTTTAAAACTTCAGTAGTGGCATTTCCAAATAAAATTTCAGTGGCACGAATGGCGAAATTCAAATCTTCTTCACTATGAACCAATTTGGTTAATTCAGCTGCCAGGTTTTTTTGTAAAATTCTATCTTGTGGTGCCAATTCATGTGCAGCAATCAATTGATCAATGGTATCAAAGGGTAGAAGCGTAAAAATCTTAATCCATTTTTTTGCATCTTCATCGCTTGCATTCAACCAGAATTGATAAAATTGATAAGGAGATGTCTTAGTGGCATCTAACCAAATATTTCCTTTTTCTGTTTTGCCAAATTTACCCCCATCCGCTTTTGTAATTAAGGGACAAGTAAAAGCAAAAGCTTCGCCACCCATTTTTCTTCTTATTAATTCAGTACCTGTGGTGATATTGCCCCATTGATCACTTCCACCCATTTGTACTTTGCAATTTTTATTTTTATACAACCAATAAAAATCATAGCCTTGCACCAATTGATAGGTGAATTCTGTAAAGCTCATGCCGGTATCGCCTTCAATTCTTTTTTTCACACTGTCCTTGGCCATCATATAGTTCACCGTAATGTGCTTGCCTACTTCTCTTATAAAATCTAAGAAAGTAAAATGCTTAAACCAATCATAATTGTTCACCATTTCAGCAGCATTCGGAAGGGTAGTATCGAAATTTAAAAAATGTGCTAATTGTTTTTGGACACCTGCCAAATTAAATTGCAAAGTTTCTTCACTAAGTAAATTACGTTCTTCACTTTTTCCACTTGGGTCACCCACCATACCAGTGGCTCCGCCTACTAAAGCAACAGGTTTATGTCCTGCTCTTTGTAAATGCATCAATAATAATATAGGTACCAAGCTGCCAATGTGTAAACTATCTGAAGTAGGGTCAAAGCCAATGTAACCCGACACTTGTTCTTTTTCAAACAATTCTTCCGTGCCCGGCATAATGTCTTGAATCATTCCTCTCCAGCGTAGTTCTTGTATCAAAGTCATATTCTAAATACTTTAGGCAAAAATAACTACTAAAATGCAATAATTTCGCATCATGAACCCAACAACTCCTACAATTGGCGACGGAACCAGAATTTTACACTTTTTAGTGGACACCATTTTAATTGCCATAATTGCCTATTTGGTCTATGGATGGTGGAATTTTCATGTGATGTACTGGAATTACACTCCTTATCAGTATGGCGTTTTCTTTTTTGCCACCATGTGGGTATATGTATTTTTGTTTGAATTTATTTTTCTGCGCACACCCGCCAAATGGCTAACTGGAACCAAAGTAGTTTCGGAAAATGGAGGAAGGCCCAATAGCTTACAATTTTTTTTAAGAGCCACCCTAAGAACGACCATTGTTTCCATGTTTGGATTGGCTTGGAATGGGCAACCTTTTCATGATACATTTTCAAAAACAAAATTAATTTATGCAGCAAAGCCAGCTGTATAAATAGCATTTTAAATCTTTCCTCAAATCATAAGTTTTAATTTGGCTTGCATTGTACATTTGTAAAATTTTTTAAATGGCCAAGATTGGGATCAATATAGCAACAGGTAGTTTGCAAAAAGCAGAAATTATTGTAGGTATCGATTTGGGTACCACCAATAGTTTGGTGGCCATGATACATCCAGAAACAAAATTACCCATTGCTTTAAAAGAATTTGATGGGAGCAGCATTGTTCCTAGTGTCGTGCATTTTGATAATTATGGTAATGTCGAAGTAGGGATGAATGCAAAGCCTTATTTAGAAACAGATCCACAAAATACTATATTTAGCGCAAAGCGATTGATGGGGAAAAGTTATAAAGACATTAGCAATCATCAAGATTTTTTTGCGTATAAAATAATAGATGACAATAGAGACAGTTTGGTAAAAGTACAAGTTGGAAATACTTTTTATTCTCCCATCGATTTGTCTTCTTTTATTTTAGTAGAATTAAAAAAGCGTGCCGAACATATCTTAAAAACACCTGTTACAAAAGCAGTGATTACCGTGCCTGCTTATTTTAATGATACGCAACGTCAAGCAACACGTGATGCAGGAAAGTTAGCAGGATTAGATGTATTGCGTATCATCAACGAACCCACTGCAGCAAGTTTGGCTTATGGTTTAGGAATGGATCCTTCCGAAGAAAAAACTATTGCCGTTTATGATTTAGGCGGAGGTACATTTGATATTTCAATTTTAAAAATAGCCAACGGCATTTTCGAAGTATTAAGCACCAATGGAGATACTTATTTGGGAGGCGATGATTTAGACCGCGCCATTATTGAATATTGGATGCAGCAAATGGGTGTGGCCAATTTTGAAGATCATAAAATTTTAAAACAACAATTAAGATTGGCTGCAGAAAAAGCTAAAATAGTTTTATCCAATGCCGATTTTTTTGAAACGGAATTCGCAGGAGAAAAAATTTCCATCACCAAAGAAGTCTTTGAAAAATTAATAGCTCCCATTGTAGAAAAAACAATGGAGTGTTGCAAATTGGCGATGAAAGATGCTGCATTAAATATTGCAGACATCAATACTGTATTAATGGTGGGCGGAAGTACACGTGTCCCCTTGGTTAAAAAAACAGTGTCTACATTTTTTAATCAAGCAGTAAATGATTCAGTGAATCCAGATGAAGTGGTCGCATTAGGGGCTGCAGTTCAAGCCGATATATTAGCAGGCAACAATCAAAACATGTTGTTGTTAGATATTACTCCATTAAGCTTGGGTATTGAAACCATGGGCGGATTGATGGATGTATTGCTTCCACGCAATTCAAAAATTCCTACCAAAGCTGCAAGACAATATACCACACAAAAAGATGCGCAATCTGGAATTAATATTTCGGTATATCAAGGGGAAAGAGATTTAGTTAAAGACAATCGAAAATTAGGTGCCTTTACTTTGACAGGTATTCCTTCGATGCCAGCAGGATTGCCAAAAGTGGAAGTAAGTTTCTTGATTAATGCCGATGGAATTTTACAAGTGAGCGCCAAGGAATTGAGAAGTGGTGTAGCACAAAGTATAGACATCAAACCGCAATATGGATTGACCGATGAAGAAGTGGAACAAAGATTATTAGAAAGCATCACACATGCTAAAGAAGATATTGCCAAAAGGGCATTGGTAGAAGCCAGTACCGAAGCGGAGCAAATGCTTTCAGTTACAGAAAAGTTTATGGTTAAGAATATGGCCTTATTATCTAAGGACGAAATGACTGCTACTGCTGTTGCCATGCAAGCTTTGCAATTGGCCATCACCATGGAGGATAAGAACCTAATCCAGACTAAAACAGAGGAATTGAACGACTTAACCAGGCCTTTTGCCGAAAGAGTCATGGACCAAGCCATCTCCGGAGCCTTAAAAGGCAGGGGGATTGACGATAAAAACCTCTAGTAAATTTGGTATTTTCAAAAGGAATCCTATCTTTGCTTTCCAATTTTTATTTTAAAACACCTGAGGAGGTATATATATTATGTTAATAATTGATTCAAAAGACTGCGAAAACATTGACAAAGCGTTAAAGAAGTACAAAAAGAAGTTTGAGAAAAGTAAAACTTTGATCAACTTACGTTCACGTCAAGCATTTGTGAAACCTTCTGTAAAACGTCGTTTCGAAGTGTTGAAAGCTGTCTATAAGCAACAAATTTTCAGCGGTAAAATCGAAGGATAGACTGTTTTTTTCATGTTTATTGTAAAATAAAGACTAAAAACGTTCTTTAATAATACTAAAAAGCCCAAACTAGGTTTCACTAGGTTTGGGCTTTTGTTTTTCTGCGTCTTTTATAAAAAAATAAAGACTTGAAAAACCTCTAATGATTGTTAAAGCCCATACTGGGCTTTTGTTTTTCTGCGTCTTTTAGATTCCCCCTACATGACGTATCTTTAGTGGGCAATGTCAACTCAAACTCGTCATCTACCGCTGAATGCTTTTTTGGCCTATCTCCAATTTGAGAAGCGTTATTCCATGCATACCCTTACTGCTTATTCCAACGACCTAGTTCAATTCTTTGATTTTATAGATACGCAATACGATGGCATGGCCTATACCGAAATTACAGGCACCATGGTCCGATCCTGGATGGCATCTATGAAAGAAGAGGAAATGACTGGAAAAACATTGAATCGAAAAATATCTTCATTAAAATCTTTTTATAAATATCAAATTCAACAAGGGCATGTAGCTAAAAGTCCAATGGAAACAGTGACCAGTCCAAAAATAAGTAAGCGTTTGCCCAGTTTTATCGCAGAAAATGATATGGAACAATTGTTTGTGAATTTATCTTTTACAGAAGGGTGGAAGGGTTATACCGAAAAAATGGTCATTCAACTTTTTTATGCAACAGGCATGCGTTTGAGTGAATTAATTCAATGTAAAGAAAATCAGTTAGATGTTTCTAAAAAAATAATCAAAGTGTTGGGTAAAGGAAATAAAGAAAGAATATTACCATTGAGTCCAGCACTGGCTCTGGAATTAAAAAAATACATCGCTGAAAAACCTGCAGAAGCAAATGGCAATTCCTATTTGTTTGTTAACGAAAAAGGCAAAGCACTCCAACCCAAAGCAGTGTATACTTTTGTTAAATTTTACCTGTCCCAGGTAACTACTTTACAAAAGAAAAGTCCGCATGTGTTAAGACATAGTTTTGCAACACATTTAATGAACAATGGCGCCGATTTGAATGCAGTAAAGGAATTGTTGGGGCACAGCAGCCTAGCTGCCACCCAGGTGTACACCCATAACACTATTGAAAAATTGAAGGAAGTATTTTCAAAAGCACATCCCAAAGCCTAAGTAAAATCAGATGCTGATTTTTAAAATATGACAGGAATCATGCCTAGTCATAAAGTTTTCTTAAATCATTTTTAATCTTTATTTTTTTTCAAAACTGTTGTAACTTACTAGGGTAGGTGTAAATAAAATTATTATCTACACAGTTCTTTATTTTTTATCTTTTTAAAATTTATATTATGAACATTAGCATTCAAACAGTGCATTTTGATGCAGACCAAAAATTATTAGAATTCGTGCAAAAGAAATTGGACAAGTTGGCCACCTTTCATGATCGAATAACGAAAGTAGAAGTGTATTTAAAATTAGAAAGCATGGCACATGCGATTAAAGAAAAAGTGGTAGAAATTAAAATACACATTCCTAAACAAGATTGTTTTGTAAAAGCCACAGCTAAAACATTTCAAACAGCATTTGATGAAGCATTTAATTCCATTACTCTTCAATTAATTAAGAAAAAAGAAAGATTAGCCGTTTAAATATTTCCTTTTTTACACTTTGCCCATTGTTTCAAATCAAATTGACAATGGGCATTTTTTATAGTAGGATTTCAAGCTTTTTATCCATTCGGGGCGATAATTGGATCTTATTTTGATTTTTACCTAGTTTTTGGGATAAAAATTGCTCTAAAATTTTGATAAATAAAGAATTCCATTACCTTTGCCATCCCAAAATTTGGGATAGTTCTTTCATGTCTTGCCGGAATAGCTCAGTTGGTAGAGCAGCTGATTTGTAATCAGCAGGTCGCGGGTTCGAGTCCCATTTCCGGCTCAGTAAAAAATTTGGGCAGATGGCCGAGTGGTTAAAGGCGACAGACTGTAAATCTGTTCTCTCACGAGTACGTAGGTTCGAACCCTACTCTGCCCACCAAATTTTTCCTAACTTGCAGCCCTAAGTGCAAGCGAAGGAAATAGTTCTTTAAAGGGTGGAAAAATGCGGGAGTAGCTCATTTGGTAGAGCGATAGCCTTCCAAGCTATAGGTGGCCAGTTCGAGCCTGGTCTCCCGCTCCATTTATTTTGTTGATGGGAACAATGGAAGCCGGTTAGATAATTGCCGTTGTGGCTCAGTGGTAGAGCACTTCCTTGGTAAGGAAGAGGTCGTGAGTTCGATTCTCATCAACGGCTCAAAAACCAGTTCGAAGGTTAAAAAAGGGAGTGAATGGAAGAAAAAGTGAATAGAACTAGGTGGATTGAGTAGGTTGGTTTAATTTTGAAAGCTATGGTTGATGGACTCGGTGGTCTATTAACAGCAATTATAAAAATAAAATAAAAACAAATAAAGATGTCTAAAGAGACCTTTAAGAGGGAGAAACCCCACGTAAACGTTGGAACTATTGGCCACGTTGACCATGGTAAAACAACATTAACTGCAGCCATCACAGATGTATTATCTAAAAGAGGTTTAGCAGCAAAGAAAAACTACGATGAAATTGACGGTGCACCCGAAGAGAAAGAGCGTGGTATCACTATCAATACAGCACACGTAGAATACCAAACTGACACTCGTCACTATGCGCACGTTGACTGTCCAGGTCACGCCGATTATGTTAAAAACATGATCACGGGTGCTGCACAGATGGATGGCGCTATTCTTGTAGTTGCTGCTACAGATGGTCCTATGCCACAAACAAAAGAGCACATCTTGTTAGCACGTCAAGTAGGTGTTCCTCAAATCGTAGTATTCATGAACAAAGTTGACTTAGTTGATGATCCTGAATTATTAGACTTAGTTGAAATGGAAGTTCGTGATTTATTAACTTCTTATGGATTTGATGGCGAAAAAACCCCAATCATCCGTGGTTCTGCTACAGGTGCTTTGGCTGGAGAACAAAAATGGTTAGATGCTGTAACTGAATTAATGAATGCAGTAGATACATACATTCCTTTGCCTCCTCGTCCTATCGATCAACCATTCTTGATGTCTGTAGAGGACGTATTCTCGATCACTGGTCGTGGAACAGTTGCTACAGGTCGTATCGAGCGTGGTATTGTTAAAGTAGGTGAAGCAGTAGAAATCGTAGGTTTGATGGATGCTCCAATGAGCTCAACCGTTACAGGTGTTGAGATGTTTAAAAAATTATTGGATCAAGGTCAAGCTGGTGATAACGCAGGTTTATTATTACGTGGTATTGAGAAAAAAGATATCCGTCGTGGTATGGTAATTTGTGCACCAAAAACGATCACTCCACATACTGAATTCAAATGTGAAGTTTACGTATTATCAAAAGAAGAAGGTGGACGTCATACTCCATTCTTTAATAAATACCGTCCTCAATTTTACTTCCGTACAACGGATGTAACTGGAGAGTGTTCTTTACCAGAAGGAACAGAGATGGTAATGCCAGGTGATAATGTTAGTTTAACTGTAAAGTTGATCCAACCTATCGCTATGGAAAAAGGTCTTAAGTTCGCGATCCGTGAGGGTGGTAGAACAGTAGGCGCTGGTCAAGTTACTGAGATTTTAAAGTAATTTAACTAAACATAATAACTGAAAGTCTTTGGTTTTAGCGTAAGCTAGGACCAGAGACTTTTGGTTCATACGGGCATAGTGCAACGGTAGCATACGGGTCTCCAAAACCTTTGATCTGGGTTCGAATCCTAGTGCCCGTGCTAAGTTTTATAGCAGAAATGCTATATTTATAAAAACAAATGGGAACAATAAAAACAGAATAGTATGAACAAGATTGCTAATTATTTTAAAGAAAGTTACATCGAGTTGCAAGAAAAAGTAACATGGCCAACATGGACTGTTTTGCAACAAAGTACCGTAATCGTATTGGTAGCAACCGTTATCATTACTGCTTTGGTTTGGGTGATGGATTTTTCAAGCAACCAATTTTTAAAGTTGATATACTCATTATTTAAGTAAGCGCATGGAAACAGAAGTTTTAAATACAACCATTACACCTGCAGCAGCTGCAGCCATCTTGCCAGAAACAAAATGGTATGTGCTACGTGTAGTAAGTGGAAAAGAAAAGAAGATCAAAGAATATCTAGACAAAGACATTATTAGAAATAATTGGACCAACATTATTAAGCAAGTTTTTTTACCGATGGAGAAAGTGTATAAAGTACAAAAAGGTAAAAAAGTAATGCGTGAAAAAAACTATTTCCCAGGTTATGTGATGATGGAGGTAATAGATAATAACAGCGGGCGTTTAGCAGATGACATTGTAATGCATATCAGCAATATCAATAATGTAATGCACTTCTTAACTGATGGCAAAGGATCTAAAGGAAATATTATTTGTTTGAGAAAATCTGAAGTAAACAAAATGTTAGGTAAGGTAGATGAGATGAACGACATAGGTGGTTCTATCAGCGAGCCATTCATTTTGGGAGAAACAGTTAAAATAATTGAAGGACCGTTCAATGACTTTAATGGCGTCATCGAAGAGGTGAATGAAGAAAAGAAGAAATTGAAAGTGACCGTAAAAATATTCGGTCGATCTACTCCAGTGGAATTAAGTTTCATGCAAGTAGAGAAACTGAGTTAGAAGGAAAAAGGTAAAAGGTCCCTTCCCGAGCAATCGAGGAGGGATTTTTTTTGCCCATTATGGACTCTTTTTTGGTCTGTATAACTGAATTTTTAGGCTCAAACCCTTGATTTTATTGAAAAAAGGCCTCATTTTTTTGCTAACACTAGGATTAAGTCGTACTTTCGCCCTCCAATTTACACTTTTCGAAGTGTGGGTATTTGGGAGTAATGTCTAATTGGCGTTACGCTTAACCAAAAAAACATAAAAAATGGCAAAAGAAATCTCTGGCTATGTAAAGCTGCAGGTTAAAGGCGGTCAAGCTAATCCTGCGCCTCCAGTAGGTCCGGCCCTTGGTTCCAAGGGAGTGAACATCATGGAGTTCTGCAAACAATTCAACGCACGTACACAAGACAAACAAGGCAAAGTAGTTCCTGTATTAATTACAGTGTATACCGACAAGTCTTTTGATTTTGTGATTAAAACTGCACCAGCTCCAGTACAATTAATGGAAGCTGCAAAAATTCAAAAAGGTTCCAAAGAAAGTAACCGTGATAAAGTGGGTAAAGTCACTTGGGCACAGGTAGAAGTTATTGCAAAAGATAAAATGGAGGACTTAAATGCCTTCACTTTAAACAGTGCGATGAGTATGGTTGCTGGAACTGCTCGTTCAATGGGTATTACTGTTGACGGTAAAGCACCTTGGGAAAACTAATTTTATTCACCACAAATATTAATCAACATGTCATTGACTAAAAAAAGAAAAGTTGCGGTAGCGAAGGTGGATAAGAATAAATTTTATTCCCTTAAAGATGCTTCAACACTAGTAAAAGAAATTAACTGTACAAAATTCGATAGCTCTGTAGACTTACACATTCGTTTAGGAGTAGATCCTAAAAAGCAGACCAACAAGTTCGTGGTACTGTTTCTTTACCTCATGGAACTGGACGTACTAAAAAAGTTTTAGTATTGTGTACTCCTGATAAAGAAGCTGCTGCGCGTGAAGCGGGTGCTGATTATGTAGGTTTAGATGAGTTCGTAACTAAGATCGAAGGCGGATGGGTAGATGTAGATGTCATTATTGCTACACCTTCAGTAATGCCTAAGATTGGTAAATTAGGTAAAGTATTAGGACCACGTAACTTAATGCCGAATCCTAAAACTGGAACAGTAACCAACGATGTTGCTGCTGCAGTAAACGAAGTGAAAGGCGGTAAGATCGCTTTCAAAGTAGACAAAGCAGGTATCGTGCATGCATCAATTGGAAGAGTTTCTTTTTCTGCAGAAAAAATTGCAGAGAACACTTCTGAACTATTAAATGCAATCATTAAATTGAAACCATCTTCTTCTAAAGGAATTTATTTAAAAGGAGTAAGCATGGCATCAACAATGAGTCCTGGAATTTCGTTGGAAACAAAATCATTAATGAACTAATCCTGGTGATCCGAAAGGAAATGACCCGGGTAACAAAATAAAATTAGTTATGACCAAAGATCAAAAAAATGAAGTGATTGAACTTCTTAAAAGTAAGTTTACTCAATATAATAACTTCTATATCACAGATACAGAGTCTTTGAGCGTAGAACAAATTTCTAATTTACGTCGTACTTGTTTTAACAAACAAGTAGAGGTGAAAGTGGCTAAAAACACTTTAATCCGTAAAGCTTTAGAAAGTTTGGACAGTGCCAAATATGCTGGTGTATTAGATAGCTTGAACAATGTAACTGCGTTGATGTTTGCAGAAAATCCAAAAGATCCAGCTGTAATTATTAGTGCATTTAGAAAAGCAAACACTGGTGATAGACCTACTTTAAAAGCAGCGTTTATCAATGGTGATATTTTTGTTGGAGACAATTCTTTAGATGCTTTAACTAAGATCAAAACGAAGAATGAATTGATTGGTGAAGTTATTGGATTGTTACAATCTCCTGCTAAGCGAGTTATTGCTGCTTTGTTAAACCATGCAGAAAACGGTTCTACTAAAGCGGAGACAGAAGTAGTAGCTGCAGCAGTAGAAGTAGCGGTGGCCGAAGCACCAGCTGAAGCTCCAGTAGCAGTTGAAGTGGCTCCAGAAGCTCCAGCAGCAGAAGAAAACGCATAGGCGTTTTCTGATGAAAGAGTCAAACTTCTTTTCAAGTAAAAAGAAACTACTCGTTCATCAACCAAAAATTTTAATCACAGAAGACTCGAATGAGTTTCTGTTTTTATAGTGTTAAATAATTTTTTTAAACCTTCCGCTGGAGCAATAGCTTTGAAAGCGGAAAAAATTGAAACAACATGGCAGACGTAAAAAAAATAGCCGAACAATTAGTAGGCTTAACAGTGAAAGAAGTTCAAGAATTAGCAGACGTTTTAAAAGCGGACTACGGTATCGAACCAGCAGCAGCTGCAGCAGTAGCAGTAGCAGGCGGCGGTGGTGCTGAAGCAGCAGCTGAAAAAACAGCTTTTGATGTTATCTTAACATCAGCAGGTGCTAGCAAATTGAACGTAGTTAAAATCGTTAAAGATTTAACGGGTCTTGGCTTGAAAGAAGCTAAAGATTTAGTTGATGGTGCTCCAAAAGCAATCAAAGAAGGCGTTTCTAAAGCAGAAGCAGATGAAATCGCTGGTAAATTGAAAGAAGCAGGTGCTGAAGTTGAAGTAAAGTAATTTACTAGACTTAGGTCCTAAAAATATAACCCTCTCTGGATATCCAGAGAGGGTTTTTTATGCATATAATTTAAGGGGTGGGGGTTTTTCTATTTTGTTCTTATCCTGAGCTTTGAGCCTAAATTTTTACTTAAAAACTATAATTATATTAAGTTTTTAAGTAAAAAAATCTAATTATTTTATGCAAATCACAGATTTGCTAGGTGAAAAAATTTGGAAAATCGAACGTATAAAAGTCAGCATGTTTGAGCACAAAGTGCGAGTTCTGACTTTTAGTTTGATTTTCTAAATTTTAGCGTTAAATGGCGAAAGTGAAGGAAAGAATAAAATTAGAAAAACAATCCCTTGTTAAAAAAACCCTAAGATTCGCCAAAGAG
>CAIPJS010000094.1 GCA_903865435.1 uncultured Bacteroidota bacterium
GCAAATATTTATATCCGTATTTATCCGTAAATATACGATTTGGTATCCTTAAAATTGATATACATATAAGTTCAACCGCTATATAAGCTAGTCGATTGGCCCTAAATAATTATTCTTAAAAATAACACTAATGTCCATTAAATTATATAATAAACTCTCTACTAATTTAGACCTTTTTTAGTCCACTTTATGCTGACGTTAGACAGCAGGTGATATAATATAATTATTTCTTTCCTCATCAGAAGCTATAAGTAATTTTTTAGAAATAAGTTTTAAATCTAATTGATGCATAATATTATCAATTTTAATTAAAAGAGTTTCTTTTGTAAATTTTATTGATTCTATATTATTCAATTTTTCCATTGTCTGGATTTATAAAGTGTTTAAACCAAGCATCTACTATAAGATCAAAATGTTGGTATATAATTTTTTTAATTTCTCTTTTTGCTGCTGGTGTAAAATTATAACAAAAAGCTTCTTCTATTGATATTTCATCAATTTTTAACCAAAATTTTCCTTCCATATTTGCTTTTTGAACATGTATATGTATCGGTTCATTTTTTTCATTTGAGTAGAAGAATAATCTCCATCCATAGATATAAAGTATTGTAGGCATGTTTTTTATATAAACATACCCGACTTTTAAAGGCAATTTTTGGCGGTTTATTTCATAAAATTTAGGTCTAATTTTACCTAGTTTTAATTTTATAACCACTACTTCTAACAAAGGATTCTGTTGTTTTATACCCTAGGATTACCTCCCTTCGGTCGGTGATCCTAGGGTGGGGCGAGAATGAACAAAAATGTGAATAGCCATTCTTTTAATGCCCAAAAGCAAATGGCTGCGCCATTTTATGTCTTACTTCAAAACATACGCATTAAAGCAAGCTTTATGCTTCGTTTTTCGTAATCCATGCTCACTCCGTTCGCTTTTGGGCATTAAAAAAGGGGCTAAAAGCCCCTTTTTTTGTTCCTTCTGCGGAGAGTTAGGGATTCGAACCCCAGGACCTGTTACAGTCAACAGTTTTCAAGACTGCCGCATTCGACCGCTCTGCCAACTCTCCGCGGCAAATGTAGGAAGGGAAACCCAATTTTGCAAAAATACTTGTATTTAATAGGAGCAAAGAATTGAGCTAATTTATTGACTACCATGTATCTTTACAAAAATGGTCTAGGTGAAAGAATTATCGGCATTAAATGTGTTTTTTTGGAAGTATAGGTTTCGTTTCTTTACGGGTATCCTATTGGTCATTGCTACCAATTATCTTGCCGTTTTATCCCCGCAAATCACAGGTTATGTAGTGGGTTTGGTACAAGCCAAACTGCCAGGAGGCAAACTACCTTCAGCTATGCACAATGATACTATTGTGAGTTGGATTAGTAATTTAAGCAATAGCCATAATTTTAGCTTTGCATGGTTGATCACTTTTTGCAGTATTACCATTTTAGTTTTAGCTATTGTAAGAAGCATTTTTATGTTTTTTATGCGTCAGACCATTATTGTAATGAGTAGACATATTGAATACGATCAAAAAAACCAAGTTTATGCCCATTACCAAAAATTAGATACAGAGTTTTACAAAACACATAGCACGGGCGATTTAATGAGCCGCATTACCGAAGATGTGAGTAGGGTGCGCATGTATACTGGCCCATCATTGATGTATTTAATTAATTTGGTTTCTTTGATTGGGTTTTGTTTGTACAATATGTTTAGTAAAGATGTGCGCCTTAGTTTATATGTATTAGCGCCGCTTCCAATTTTAGCCATCACTATTTATTTTGTCAATAGCATCATCAATAAAAAAAGTGAAGAAATTCAAGGACAACTTTCCGATTTAACCACCAATGCACAAGAATCTTATTCTGGTATTAGAGTCATCAAATCTTTTGTACAGGAAAAAGCCATGCTTGGTTTTTTCAAAGCCAATAGCGAATTGTACCGTAAAAATGCAGTGAGCCTTTCTAAAGTAGAAGCTTTTTATGCGCCCACTATGGCTTTGATGATAGGTTTAAGTACACTACTTACTATTTATTTAGGTGGGCTCGAAGCACTGCATGATCCTAGAAAAGTAGGTACGGTGATTGAGTTTGTGATTTACATCAACATGCTTACTTTTCCTGTAAGTGCCATTGGATGGACTGCTAGTATGATTCAGCGCGCTGCAGCTTCTCAAAAAAGATTGAATGAATTTTTATCTATACAACCCATCATCACCAATAAAAATACACAACTCATTCCAGCCATTAAAGGCGATATACATTTTAATCAAGTGGGCTTTGTGTATCCACATTCTGGTGTACATGGGCTATCTAATTTTGAATTAACCATTAAAGCAGGTCAAAAAGTTTTGGTACTTGGTAAAACAGGTGCTGGAAAAACTTCAATCGCGCAATTGCTTACTAGAATGTATGAAACCAATGAAGGTTCCATTAGCATTGATGGGGTAGATGTCAATCATATTAATGTGCAACAATTAAGAAAAGAGATTGGTTATGTACAACAAGATGTTTTCTTATTTAGTGATTCTGTCGAAAACAATATTCGATTTGGTTTGACAAATTTGGTGGATAAACAGGAAATTTATAAAGCTGCAGAAGCCGCACATGTGTTAAATGAAATCAATAGTTTACCCAATAAATTTGACACCTTGGTAGGAGAAAGAGGTACTACTTTGAGCGGTGGTCAAAAACAAAGAGTAGCCATTGCAAGGTCTTTGATTAAAAATCCAAGCATTTATATTTTTGATGATTGTTTGAGTGCGGTAGATGCTAATACCGAGCAAGCCATTTTATCTAATTTGCAGTCCTATATTAAAGACAAAACAAGTTTTTTCATTACCCATCGTATATTTTTCAGCATGCATTTTGACCTTATTATCTATTTAGAAGAAGGCAAGATTGCCGAAATGGGCACCCACGATAGTTTGTTAGTTAAAAATGGATTGTATGCCGAATTGTACCGAGCACAACAGACAAAAGATACACATTAATTAAAGCATAAAATTTCAGTATTTCAAAAACATTTTATATTTTTAATATATACTAGTAAAGAATATGGAGCAAGAAAATTACGATAACAGTAACGACCGTAAAATTGAAAGTGTTTTTAGTAGTCGTGTACGTGCAGGGAAAAGAAGAACTTATTTTTTTGATGTAAGGGCTACCCGTGCAAACGACTATTTTTTAACCATTACAGAAAGCAGAAAGCGTTTTGATAACAATGGTTATGATAGACATAAAGTATTTATTTACAAAGAAGATTTTAATAAGTTTATTAAAGCCATTACAGAAGCGATTGATTTTGTGAAAACAGAATTGATGCCCGATTTTGATTTTGATGCATTTAATCATGAGGGAGATGAAGGCCCGTATGCGCCTGATGCAAAACTAGCACCTTCTGCGTCTGATGAAGCAAACGCGAAAGCGTTTGAAGAGCGCGCGAATGCGCGTGATGATAGAGGCATACCTTCACCTTCTGCGCAAGATAAAACTGTTACTACAACTGAAACTATTCTAGCAGCTCCACCACCTGCACAGGAGGATCATGATAATGACGAACCTATTGTTATTACAGAGAAAAAACCTTTAGCCGCTAGAGATTCTAAAGCGAGTGAAGGAGATAATTTAAGTGGGGAAGAAGTAGATAAATGGTAAGTACTTATAACTTTTTAAGCATCCATATATCACAACCATCGTGTCCGCTTTTGCCTAATGCTTTGTTTAATTTTTCAAAGCCTACATTTTCATAAATAGCAACTGCTTTAGAAAGTTCGGGCATGGATTCTAAATATACTTGATCATATCCGTTATGTTTGGCCCAGTCCATTGCTTTTAATAATAGTGATTTTCCAAGACCATTGCCTCTAGCCGAATTGTTTAAATACAATTTGACCAATTCACAGGTAGCCTCTGGTAAGCCTTCTGTGGGAAAAATACCACAACCACCCACGATGGTTCCATCTATCTCCGCAATATAATATACCGAGCCTGCCTGTTGAAACAATTCAAATAAATGGTCGGTGGTAGGGTCGTAATAAACAGTGCCTGGTTTATTGGCACCAAATTCTGCTAAGGCATTTCTAATAACTGCAGCTATGGCAACATTATCGGCGGGTTCGATATTTCTTATTTGAATGGCATCTGACATTAAGCTTGTTTTTTCCAAGTTTTATATTGGTTCATTAATCCGTTGGTAGAACTATCGTGGCTGTTCACCGCTTCGTTATTTTCTAATTCAGGTAAAATTTTATTCGCAAGTTGCTTTCCTAGTTCTACACCCCATTGGTCATAACTAAATATATTCCAAATGACACCTTGTGTAAATATTTTATGTTCATACAAAGCAATTAAAAATCCTAAAGTATTGGGCGTTATTTTCTTTACTAAAAAAGAGTTGGTAGGTTTATTGCCAGCAAATACTTTAAAAGGAGTAAGGAACTCAATTTCTTTTTGTGTTTTTTTACTAGCGGTTAATTCTGCCACCACTTCTGCATTTGTTTTTCCGTTCAAC
>CAIPJS010000095.1 GCA_903865435.1 uncultured Bacteroidota bacterium
AATTGGCTACTGCTATCAATGAAATAAGTGGCAAAAAAGATTTTCAATTGTTTTTATGTAATAGTGGTGCAGAAGCCAATGAAAATGCATTGAAACTAGCTTCCTTTCATACTGGAAGAAAAAAAATTATTGCTTTTAAAAAATCTTTCCACGGTCGTACATCATTGGCAGTAGCAGCTACCGATAATCCAAGTATTGTGGCGCCTGTGAATGAGACCGATAATATTATTTTCTTACCATTGAATGATCTGACTGCTTTGGAAAATTGTTTTAGCACTATGGGCCAAGAAATTGCTGCTGTGATTGTGGAAGGCATTCAAGGGGTTGCCGGTATTTACGAAGCAAGCCCTATTTTTTTACAAGCCATCAGAAAACAATGTGATGGGGCAGGGGCGGTTTATATTGCAGACAGTGTGCAATGTGGTTATGGTCGTTCTGGACAATTTTTTGCACATGATATTGCAGGTGTGGATGCAGATATTTATTCCATGGCCAAGGGCATGGGTAATGGATTTCCGATTGGGGCTATTTTAATTGCCCCGCATATCAAAGCAAAATTTGGTTTGTTGGGTACTACTTTCGGCGGCAATCCATTGGCTTGTGCTGCTGCACTGGCCGTGATTGAAGTGATTCAGAAAGAAAATTTAATACAAGCGGCTGCAGATAATGGAAAATATTTAATGGATGCATTAAAAAATATGCCTGGCATTAAAACTGTCAGAGGTCGTGGGTTGATGATTGGTTTTGAAATGGAAGCTGGACTTGAAGAGATTCGTAAAGTCTTATTATATGAGATGAAAGTGTTTACAGGCGAAGCCAAACCTAATGTAATAAGATTGTTGCCCTCTTTATCCATTTCAAAACAAGACATTGATTTATTTTTAAACAGATTGAATAGTGCCATTCAACAATTGAAACAAATCCCTGCTTAATTTTATGAAACAATTTATTTCAGTAAATGATGTGTCCAATATCAATGCCTTGGTCAAACAAGCATTGGCCTACAAGGCGCAACCTTTTTTGGACAAGCATTTAGGGGCCAACAAACGCATAGGACTTTTGTTTTTAAATCCAAGTTTAAGAACTAGATTAAGTACACAAGTGGCTGCACAAAATTTAGGCATGGAACCCATTGTTTTTAATGTAGATAAAGAGGGCTGGGCATTGGAATTTGCAGAAGGTGCTGTGATGAATGGAAATACGGTAGAACACATTAAAGATGCGGCGCCGGTTTTGGGTAATTATTTTGACATCTTATGCATTAGGACATTTCCTAGCTTGGTCAATAAAGAAGATGATTACAGTGAAAAAATCATCAACCAATTTATTAAGTATGCGGGTATCCCCATCGTTAGTTTAGAATCGGCAACGCTACATCCTTTACAATCTTTAACAGACATCATTACCATTCAAGAGTCGATGGCTTCGAATAAAAATTTAAAAAATAAAAAACCTAAAATTATTTTAACCTGGGCGCCACATATGAAACCTATTCCACAATGTGTGGCCAATAGTTTTAGTGAATGGGTGAATGCCTGGGGGGAAGCCAATTTTGTGATTACCCACCCCGAAGGGTATGAACTTTCTTTAGCATATACCAAAGGTGCTTCTATTGTGCACAATCAAGATGAAGCTTTGAAAGATGCAGATTTTGTTTATGTAAAAAATTGGAGCAGCTTTAATGAATATGGCAAACAGCTTTCGACAGATAAAAATTGGATGTTGACCAATGCTAAATTAGCATTAACGAATCAGGCTAAAGTAATGCATTGTTTACCAGTAAGAAGAAATGTAGAATTAAGCGATGAAATTTTAGATGGCCCCAATAGTTTAGTAACTAAAGAAGCTTCTAATAGAGTTTGGGCAGCGCAAGCAGTTTTAGCTGAAATTTTAAAAACTAATTCTATTTAATTCAATTCAATAAAAACCTGTTCAATAAATTATGGAATCATTATATGTAATTAAAATAGGGGGCAATATAGTTGACAATCCAGCATTGTTAACTACTTGCTTGCAAGCTTTTGCGCAAGTAAAAGGCCAGGCTATTTTAGTGCATGGTGGTGGCAAAATAGCAACTAGTATGGCTCAGTCCATGGGTGTTGAACAAACTATGGTAGAAGGCAGAAGAATTACTGATGAAGCCACATTGAAAATAGTAACCATGGTATATGCAGGTTATATTAACAAAAATATTGTTGCACAGTTACAAGCATTAGGTGTTCCAGCAATGGGTTTGTCTGGTGCAGATGGTAATTTAATACAAGCACATAAAAGAAAGCATGCAAGCATTGATTATGGTTTTGTAGGAGATATAGATACAGTGAATACCGATTTGCTTTTACAATTACTTTCAACGAATACTAAATTAGTGGTGGCGCCTATTACCCATGATGGTAAGGGACAGCTATTAAATACCAATGCAGATACCATTGCACAAAGTTTAGCCACTGCATTAGCGACTAAATATAATGTGCATTTAATATATGGTTTTGAAAAAGAAGGCGTATTGAAGGATTTGAATGATCCCAGTTCAGTCATTGCGCGAATGGATAAACCGTTTTACGGTACACTTAAAGATCAAAAACTCATATTCGAGGGAATGATCCCCAAAATAGACAACGCGTATGAAGCCCTTGATAATGGTGTACAATCTGTCATCATTGGAAAGGCCGAAAAAATGAATGAATTAATGAATGGTACGGCAGGTACCACAATCACAAAATAATGTCACCATCACCTACTATACATAATACAAATACAAGCGTCTTACAAATAGACGCCATCGATTTATTAAAAAAATTAATCGCAATACCTTCTTTTAGTAAAGAAGAAGATAAAACAGCTTTCGCCATCACTCAATTTTTTGCAGCTAGAAATATTAAAGTAAATACCATTAAAAATAATATTTGGGCAGCTAATTTACATTTCGATGCGAACAAGCCTTCTATATTATTAAACTCACACCACGATACCGTAAAACCTAATAAAGGCTATACCAATGAGCCTTTTAGCCCTATTGAAAAGGAAGGTAAATTATACGGACTAGGTGCTAATGATGCAGGCGGTTGTTTGGTAAGTTTAATAGCCTGCTTTTTACATTTTTATGCTATGCCTAATTTAGGGTACAATATAATTTTTGTAGCATCTGCTGAAGAAGAAATTTCTGGCCATGATGGTATTGAATTGGTACTTCCTCAATTACCAAAAATTGATTTTGGAATAGTTGGTGAGCCTACTAAAATGGAAATGGCTATTGCAGAAAGAGGCTTATTGGTTTTAGATGTTGTAGCTACTGGCAAAGCCGGTCATGCTGCTAGAGAGGAAGGAGAGAATGCACTGTATAAAATACTAGCAGCTATTGAATGGTTTAAAAATTATCAGTTTGAAAAAGTATCCGATTTATTAGGTAAGGTAAAAATGAGCGTTACAGTAATAGAAACCGATAACAAACAACATAATGTAGTGCCTTCCACTTGTAAAATGGTAGTAGATGTTCGTGTGAATGAACTTTATAGTTTTGAAGAGGTTTTAAAAACTATTCAAGAAAATGTAAAAGGGGAAGTAAAGCCAAGAAGTTTAAGAATGCGCTCCACAAGTATTGGCCTTGATCACGTATTAGTGAAAGCAGGCAAGGATTTGGGTAAGGGTCATTATGGCTCTGTTACTACATCTGATAAAGCATTAATGCCTTTTCCTAGTTTAAAAATGGGTCCTGGCGATTCTGCTAGATCTCATACAGCCGATGAATTCATTTATATAAAAGAAATAGAAGAAGGAATTGTTGATTATATTCAATTACTTGAAAAAATAGTTTAAATATGAGTAAGCTTTGGCAAAAAAATAATAAGGTATCAGACTTGGTAGAAAAATTTACCATTGGCAATGACCAGGCCATGGATATGTATTTAGCTAGTTATGATGTGCTAGGTTCTATTGCGCATACTACAATGCTTGCTGAAGTGGGCTTATTAACTGCAGCTGAACAAACATCTATTAAAAAAGCCTTAGTAGCTATTTATGAAAAAATACAAGCAGGCAATTTTTCTTTAGATCCAGGAGTAGAAGACATTCATTCTCAAGTAGAAATATTATTAACAGCCTCTTTAGGTGATGCAGGTAAAAAAATTCATAGTGCTAGAAGTAGAAATGATCAGGTTTTAGTTGACATTAAATTATTTTTACGCGCTGAATTAATGAATGTAACGGCCTCTGTGCAGGCTTTATTTAAAACCTTACAAGAAAAAAGTGAAGCCCATAAAAATGATTTATTACCAGGCTATACGCATTTGCAATTGGCCATGCCTTCTTCCTTTGGTTTATGGTTGGGTGCTTATGCAGAAAGTTTAGTAGATGATATCACTGTATTACAAGCTGCTTATAAAGTAGTGAATAAAAATCCCTTGGGCTCGGCTGCGGGTTATGGTTCTTCTTTTCCTATTAATAGAACGAGAACCACTGAATTATTAGGTTTTGAATCTTTGAACTACAATGTAGTGTATGCGCAAATGGGCAGAGGTAAGGCAGAAAGAATCACAGCTATGGCGCTTGCCAATATTGCCGATACATTGTCTAAATTAAGTATGGACGCTTGTTTGTTCATGAATCAAAATTTTGGTTTCATTCAATTTCCCGAAGAGTTAACCACTGGTTCAAGCATCATGCCGCATAAAAAAAATCCAGATGTATTTGAATTAATAAGATCTTATTGCAATAGAATAAAAGCCTTACCCAATGAAATAATGATGATGACTACCAATTTGCCATCGGGCTATCATCGTGATTTGCAATTATTAAAAGAGCATTTGTTTCCTGCCTTTACGCAATTAAAAAATTGCTTAGAAATGGCCGCATTGATGATCCAAAACATGCAAGTAAAAAAAGATTTATTAGAAGATCCTAAATACCAATATTTATTTAGTGTGGAAGAAGTGAATAAGCTTGTACTGGGTGGCATGCCATTTAGAGATGCCTACAAACAAGTGGGTATGAACATTGAAGCAGGTAATTTTAAGTACACAACACAATTGAAGCATACCCACGAGGGCAGTATTGGCAATCTTTGTACTGCTCAGATTGCTGCAAGCATGGAAAAAGTGGTGGCTGCCATGGAAATCGTTAAAGTTGAACAACAAATCAAAGATTTATTGAAACTTTGAGCCTATAATTAAAAACCTAACTGTACTTTTGACCTCTAAAAGAAGAAAAAATAGACTATGAAAAAAACAGCAATTATTTTAAGTTTAGTTTTCGTATCCATTACTGCTATGGCCCAAACTAAAACGGCTCCTGCCAAACAATTAAAAATAGGCAATGCTAAAATTGCCATGACTGTGACACCTCCTTTATTGATTAAAAATGGTAAAGACAGTGCCTCTTATGCATTAGGGTATCGCATTGGACAAAGTTTGAAAGGTCAAGGATTACAAGAAATTAATATGGCTTTATTCAACAAAGGCTTGGCTGCAGGTTTTGTTTCCAAAGCAGCTATTCCAGACAGTTTATTAGACAATTGCATTAAAAACTACCAAGATAAAATGAGTCAAGAAAAAATCACAGCAAATCGTGCTGCAGGCGCAGCTTTTTTAGCTGAAAACGCAAAAAAACCAGGAGTGGTAAAATTGCCAAGCGGTCTACAATACCAAGTTATTGTGGCGGGCCAAGACACTACCAAACCAACTTTAAAGAGCAAAGTAAAAGTACATTACCATGGTACTTTGATTGATGGTTCTGTATTTGATAGTTCTGTACAAAGGGGCGAGCCGATAAGCTTTCCTTTAAATGGTGTCATCAAAGGTTGGCAAGATGGCTTGCAATTAATGACTTTGGGCAGTAAGTGGAAATTTTTTATCCCTTCAGAATTGGCTTATGGTGAGCGTTCTGCTGGCCCTATGATTGGACCAGGCTCTACTTTAATTTTTGAAGTAGAACTATTAGGCATAGATTAAGCTTAAAAAAAATAGACCACACCCCCATCCTGATTTATCTAGATGGGGGTGTTTTTATTGGTATTAAGTGGTAAATTTGTACCTCTTTAAAATAGTACTATGAATTTGAGATTACTTCCTCTATTTACCTTTGCTGTCTTGTTTTTTTCCTGTTCACCTAATAATGTAAAAATAGACAGTTCTATTTCTAAATTATTGGACAGTGCGGGGGTCAATGGCAGTTTTGCTTTATTAGAAAATGGATCGGGTCAATTTACTATTGCCAATTTATCTACCTATAAGGATACTGCCTTGGCGCCTTTAAATACTTTTTTTATCCTACCTAGTTTGATTGCTTTAGATAAAGGCGTGTTCAATCAAAATTCAAGTACTTGGGTAAGTACAGATTCGATTCAATTTTACCAAGAATTAATGACTGGCTTAGGAAGAGCAACCCTTATGAAAACCATCGATTCCATTCATTATGGAAAAGGTATAGTAAGTGCAGATGTAAATGAATTTTGGAGAGATCAATCTTTACGCATTACTGCAGATGAACAATTGGGGCTTATTAAAAAAATGTATTTTAAGTCTTTGCCTTTTCAAAAACGCACACAGGAACTTTTTAAAAAAATGATCTCAAAAGAGGACAATAGCAACTATCATTTAAGTTATATTGAAGCCATGGATACCCTGCGTCAGGTTTCTTGGGTAGTAGGCTTTGAAGAAGAAAATAAACATGTTTACTTTTTTGTATTAAATACCAATGGCAATAAACAAGGCTCGATCAAGGGGGTACCTGCAAAGTCTTCTGTTCCCTTGCTAAAAAATATTTTAATACAACAAGGATTTTTACAAGGCCTTAGGTAGCGCAGCAAGCGCTTTTATTTGGCTTTGGGCGATTAAAATAATTATCTTTACGCATACTATTTATGGAACAATATTGTAATTCTTTAACCAGCTACCAACGTTTGATTACCCGCGAAGTAAAAGTGGGCGATTTAATTATTGGGGGTGGGCATCCCATCCGTGTGCAAACCATGACTACAACCGATACCTTAGACACTGATAAAACAGTAGCTCAAGTAATTCGTTGTATTCAAGCAGGGGCAGAACTAGTTAGAATTACTGCGCCCAGTAAAACTGAAGCTGAAAATTTAGCCAATATCAAATCAGCATTGCGCGCAAAGGGATATACAACGCCTATAGTAGCAGACATTCACTTCACACCTAATGCCGCTGAAATTGCTGCAGCCATTATTGAAAAAGTAAGGGTCAATCCAGGCAATTATGTAGACAAAAAGAAATTCGAACAAATAGAATATACGGATGCAGAATATCTAGAAGAGATTGAAAGAATTAGAGAAAGGTTTTCTCCTTTGGTTTTGATTTGCAAAAAGCATGGAACTGCTATGCGTATTGGCACCAATCATGGATCTTTAAGCGATCGCATCATGAGTAGGTATGGCGATACGGCCATGGGTATGGTAGAAAGTGCGATGGAATTTTTGCGTATTGCCAGAAGCTTGGATTACCATCAGATTATTCTAAGTATGAAATCGAGTAATCCGCAAGTAATGGTTCAAGCGTATCGATTACTCATTCAACAAATGCAAAATGAATTCAATGAATGCTATCCTTTGCATTTAGGTGTTACGGAAGCAGGTGATGGAGAAGATGGTCGTATTAAAAGTGCCATAGGTATTGGTACTTTATTAGAAGATGGCATTGGCGATACCATTAGAGTAAGTTTGACAGAGGATCCAGAATTAGAAATCCCAGTTTGTAAGGATTTAGTAAAAAGATATCCTGGCAATAGAATGAAAGCAGCGGATATGATTTCCTCTATAACTAGCCTGCCTTATAGCCCTTTCGAATATAAAAGAAGAGAAACCATTCAAGTAAGCACCATCGGTAGTAAATCGGTGCCGGTGGTAATTGCTAATTATAAAAATAAAACAGCATTATTACCTGAGCATTTAAATGCCATTGGTTATATATATGATGAAGCCATTGATAAATGGACGATTACCGATGCGGCTGCGGATTTCATTTATAGTCCTAATGAATTGTTGTCTTTCGATTTACCAGGCACTTTGCGTGTTATCACTTCGCCTGCAGTTTGGGAAACTACTACCGATACCAAAAAGTATTTACCCTTATTTAATTTTAAAACTTATTTCCAGTCAACTAAAAAAAGTGATAGCATCAATTTTGTAGAAGTAGATTGTTATGGAAGTAAAAATGGCATTAGAGATGAGCAATTAGTTTCTATTTCTAAGGATGCTACGGTGGTATTTTGCTTAAGTAGTACATTGTCACATGCCATGCCTGCTGTTAGAAGAATGATGATACGCATGATGGAATTAAAAATTCAATCTCCAGTAATATTAATGACAGACAGCGCTTGGCAAAGCACAGACGAGCACTTAATACATTTTGCTACTGAAACCGGAGCACTTTTATTAGATGGGTTTGGAGATGGTATTTGTATTGGCTTGCAAGGCAAACAAGTTGAAACAATTTCTAATGAGAATGAATCAGAAGCTGATTCAGGCAAGGTTTCAGGTAGAAATTATTATAGCAATCATTCAGTTGAACAATTTTTAAATTCAACGGCTTTTGGTATTTTACAAGCGACACGCACTAGAATTTCTAAAACAGAATATATTTCATGTCCCAGCTGTGGTAGAACCTTGTTTGAATTACAAGAGACCACTGCTAAAATTAGAGCAGTGACCAGTCATTTAAAAGGTTTAAAAATTGCGATCATGGGCTGTATTGTGAATGGACCTGGGGAAATGGCAGATGCTGATTTTGGTTATGTGGGAAGTGGCGTAGGAAAGATCACTTTGTACAAAGGCAAAGAAGTGATGAAAAGAAATATTGACAGCGTTGTTGCAGTAGATGAATTGATTCAGTTATTGAAAGAGCATAATGTATGGATAGCGCCGCAATAATTTAAGTTTTATAAACCCGATACATGTATTTTATTATTTATAGTTTTTGTTATTTATTTTCTTTATTGCCTTGGCGTGTCATGTATTGGATAGGTGATTTTGTAGCTTTTGTTTTACACCGAATAGTAAAGTATAGGTTAGATGTAGTACGAAAAAATTTAACCATTGCATTTCCAAACAAAACAGAGCTAGAAAGAAAAAAAATAGAAAATGATTTTTATCAACAATTCGCAGATTCTTTTATTGAAACTTTTAAGTTGATATCAATGTCGGATAAAACTTTTAACAAACGGTTTACCTCTAATGCCGAAGTATTAACAGATTTATACAAGACAGGGCAGAATGTACAAATTATGGCGGGACATTTTTTCAATTGGGAATTTGCCAATTGGGGCGCTGCTAAATATGGTCAATATCCATTCCTTGCGGTCTATATGCCTTTAAGCAATCCGCATTTTAATAAAATTATATTGGGGCTTAGAAAAAGATATGGTAGCATTATGATTCCAGCTACTAATTTTAGAGCAAAGTTTCAAAAATTTGCTACCCATGGCCGTTATGCCATGGCACTGGCGGCAGATCAAAATCCAGGCAATCCTTTATCTGCTTATTGGGTACCATTTTTTGGACAACTAACACCTTTTGTTAAAGGCCCAGAGAAAGGAGCTAAATTAAATAATACAGCACAGGTATTTGTTCATTTTTATAGAATCAAAAGAGGGTATTATCATTCAGAATACGAAGTCATGACTACTTCCCCCAATTATTTTAAAGATGGACAATTGACCGCATTATTTGTAAAAGTGCTGGAAGAAAAAATCAAGCAAAATCCTTCTAATTATCTATGGACACATCGTCGTTGGAGACATCCTTATGAGGCAGCAATACACAGTAATTTAGTAGTGCACTAATCTAGACAATCTTAATTTAATAAAGGATCTTCTGCTGCAGGTTTTTGTTTGGTCGTTTCAAAACTAAATTTGTCCTTTATTTCAAGCAATTCTTTCCAACCTCCTTTTACAATTCTAATATTGTGAATACCTTGTTTTTTTAATAAACTAGCTGTGAGTGTATTGCTATCTCCATTGTCAGTTATAATATAAATATTAAAATGTTCATCTAATTCTGACATGCTACCAGGGTCTGACATTTCATATAGAGGTAAAGAAACTGAATTTTTGATATGATGTTTATCAAAAACTAGTTCTTCACGTGTATCCAATATCATTAAATATTCATCAAAAGGGATGTCCATAGCCAATTCATCTACTTCTACTTCAATAATTAAATCAAATTTATTCCCTTGTGCAATCCAACTGGCAAAACCACCTTGTAAATATCCTTTGATTTGAGTGAATTCAGCTTTAGTAAAATAAGCCATTGTTTCTGTTACTAGATTATCTTCAAACACAAATACAATGGGTGTATCCTTAGAAAGCATGCCCATGGCGATTGCATATTTTACAGTAGCAGGTGTAATATTTAAAGCATTGGGAATATAACCTTCGGCAAATAAATCAGCAGGTCTTGTATCAATGATGTAAACGGATTCGTCTTTAATGAGCGCTTGAAATTGTTCTATTGATAAAGACATTTTATCCAACTAGTTGTTCAATGAATTTATTAACTTGATCCAATCGATTGTAATCAACCGTATAAAAAATAAATTTTCCTTCACGAATGGTAGTCACGATACTCGCTCTTCTTAATATGGCTAAATGTTGTGAAGCAACAGATTGTTCTAATCTCAATTTTACATAAATTTCTGTAACAGTAACTTTTTGATGTTCGTCAATTAGTTTTACAATTTGTTGACGTAGCTTATGATTTAATGCACGTAAAATCATGGCAGCTTTTTTACTGTGTAGTAAATCTACTTTTAATGGATTCGCTCCATTGGCTAGTTGCAATTGGGGTAATGATTGGTTCATGACAATTAAGAATTTGGGGGTTTAATAAAACTAAAATTGCAGGTAAAGTTACAATTTTTCATGAATTAATAACTTTTTAATAATATATAAATAGTTAAAGATTCATGCTTTGTGCATGATAATTAACCAATCCTTAGATAAACCTCTACAAATTAAGTTTAAACCAATCATCCTATTATTTTACCCTTCAGATGACTTTTTTGGTAAAAATCTTTCAAATAAGCGGGGCTTGAATAGGCAATGTCTTCAAAATCTTTTGAAATAAATTTAGCTTCGGCCAACTCAATAAAATCTAAAAGGCTATAAGACAAGTCACTATATAAAACAAAGGGCTCTTGGGTGATCGCTTTTGCTTTTTCAGCACCAGTTCCAATACATAAAACTGGGCCAGATACTACTAAGTTTTCAAAATAGGCGGTATTTAAAACGATGGCCTGTTCTTCCAAGGTCTTAGTGCTTGCTTTATTAAAAATGGCCCCGAACACTTCATCCCTTTTAGCGTCAATCATGGTAAAAATTTGCAAATGATCTCCCTGACTGGAGTAGTGGGGACTTTTTTTAGCCACATTGGCCAATAAGGCTAAGGTGGATAGGCCAATAAGTGGTTTTTGAAGCGCGTAGGCGATACCCTTGGCACTTGCTAGACCCACTCTTAAACCAGTATAGCTGCCAGGTCCCATTGTAACTACTACTGCATCAATGGAAGATAGTAAAAGATTGTTTTCCATGGCCAATGCTTCAATGCCAGCTTGAACAAAAGAAGCATGGGCATGGGGGATGGTATTTTCTTTGCTTGAAAGGGCAAGTCCATTTTGGGTAAATGCAATCAAGGCTTTTTCGCCAGCTGTGTCAATATGTAAAAGGAGTGCCAATTTCTTAAAAATGTTTTACAAAAATAGGTGGTGATTTGATAGAAATACAAGAAATTGCAATCTTAATTTAATGATATGTCAAAAGAAATAATTCAAAGTAGCAAAGTGCCTACACCCATTGGGCCTTATAGTCAAGCAGTTATTGCCAATGGTTTTTTGTTCGCAAGTGGTCAAGTAGCTTTTAACCCAGCCACAGGGGAATTGGTTTTAACCGATATTCAATCTGAAACCAGGCAAGTAATGGAAAACATTAAAGCCATTTTGGAAGAAGCCAAACTAAGCTTTGCCCATGTTGTAAAAACAACCATTTTCTTAAGCGATATGCAATTGTTTGCACAAGTGAATGAAGTATATGGAAGTTATTTTACTGCTCAATTTCCTGCGCGTGAAACAGTGGCTGTAAAAACATTACCAAGAAATGTAAATATAGAAGTAAGCATTACTGCTGTGATTGATTTATAGTTGAATTCAAAATAGGCATCAAGCTGCTTTTACAGGAGCCCCATTTTGCATCAATGGTAAATTAAAACGAATCTATTAACTTTGAGCACTAAAGCAATTAACTATGCGTAAGTATTTATTTTTTGGATTACTTTTTATGTCATTGCAATTGACAGCACAAAGAATGAATAAGTATGACAGCACTTTGAAAATTGGCAAAGCTGGTTACCGCATTACTTGTTTAAACAGAAAGTTAGATGTGAACATTTTAAGCATCAAGCCCATTGGTTTTAAAGCTGAAACCAGAGAAGCAAATTTAGAATTAAAGGGTAGGGTAATCAATGCTGAAATAGATGATTTAAACAATGATGGATTTCCTGATATTTTAATTTACATCGTCGATAAAAATGAGAAAGTGAATGTTTTCAGCATTACTTCGGTGAACAATGAGCGTCTTGACCCCATTTATTTTCCTGACATTTCCAATGACATGAAATTAAGTCAAGGCTATAGAGGAAAAGATGAATTTAAATTGGTAGAAGGCGTGCTTTTTAGAAAATTCCCAATTTATGATTCAGACACTACTATTAAAACGCCTACTAATAAATTAAGACAAATTATGTACCGTGTTGTACCAGCTGAGAATGGTTATTTCAAATTTAAGGCATTCAAAAATTTCGACATGGATGCGCAATAATGATACTAATTTTTTATTGACCACTCGTTATTAAAATTTTTCCAACCCCTTTTTCATTTCCAGCATCGTCTCTAACAAAGACTAAGTAAATTCCTGTGGCTAGTTTTTTACCTTCATAAGTTTTTCCATCCCAAATGGCTTGCCCACCTAGGGCGCGCGTTTCAAAAACCAATCTTCCATTTAATTCTGTAATTTTCACAATGGCATTTTCTACCAAATGTCGAATGGCAATAGGACCGTTGTAATTGGGCCCAACAGGATTGGGGTAAATGAACAAGTCTTTTTGAGCAATCGCACCATCAGTTGCATTGCCTCTGTAGCTTACCATTTCTGAAGCTGTATTAAAAAAAACTTCTCCTTCATTGGGGTCGATTAAAATTTGTACCACAGTATCATTGGGAAGTGGGCTATTGTTCTTTGTAAAATGTGTAATGATGTCTCTGCCATCCGCACTTAACAACCAAGTACCATTGTTGGTACCAATCCATTTTCTATTTGCCCCATCTACCGCCATGCAGTTTATCCTTTCTTTTTGAAACAACAAACCAACAAATCCGTTGGTATTGGTAATGAAGGGCAAATTTGCATCACAGATTTCTTTTGAAATATCGCCGCAATTAAAAATTCCTATACCGTTGTCGGTACCTACCCAAATGGCTCCTTCCTTGTCTTCTAATAAACTGGTCACATTATTGCTTGGTAAATTGCCATTGGATTTACTGGTGGTCAATTGTTTCCAAAGTTCAGTAGCGTATACTTGATTGGATTGATATACATACAAACCTTGATATGGTGGGGCAATCATCCATACTTGCCCTTGTTTACTCACCAACATATTATTTAAACCATTGGTCATAAAATTTTTTGGAGGGGCATAAACATTCCAGGTGGCATTGTTTTTTTTCAATAGCCCTTGTTGATCTTGCAATAGCCATAGATTGCCATCACTACCAAATTGAATATCGTTGAAATTACCTAGTATACTGCTTGGCGTAGCCAATTCTATGCTTGCGCTAGAAGGATTTAAATGCAGTAATGTATTTTTGCTTGTTAGCCAATAAGTTTGATCTTTTGGATCGATGACACTGGCAATACAAATGGGTAAATTAACAGCATTATTTTTCGTAAAGTTTTTCCATCCATTGGAATTGTATGTAGCAAATCCATTTTCATTTCCATTAAAAGGGGCAATCAATCCCGTTTCATTTATAAAAGATTTCCCATTAATTTTAGCACTTGGTCCAATGATTGTGATCCATTGCGAAGCAGTATTTTTGAGCAATAATCCATTGCTGCTGTCTGCCACCCAATAATCATTTTGATCTATCAGCAATTCAATAGGATGCAAAAGTAGGGTTGAGTCAATGAGTGGGGTAGTTGTTTTATCGGTATTTAATTTTAAGATGGCACCTTTTGTAGCGTAATCGATGGCCAATAAAATACTTCCATCTTTTGCAATAGTTACTTGTTGAATGTCACCGTCAACCTTAGTCGTAATAGGTAGGGTGGAGGGCAATATATACATATTTCTTTTATTGTATACTGCAACTTGAGTTCCATTACTACTTAGCTTATTTAAACCTAGATTTTTGTAAGTACTTGTTGTACTCCAAGTATTGCTGGTGACCCAGTTATTTTTTATAGCAGCACTGTACACGCCATCTTCGGTAATTGCATACAAACTATCCTGTGTATATGTAGTTTGATAGGTTATAATGGATTGTCTGGAATTATTGGGAAACCAAGTGTCTTTAATTTCTTGTTTTACTAAGTCTATTACTACAATTCCAAAATTAGTAGCAATCAATGCCCATTGATTGAAAATTTTAATGTCATTAATTTTTTTATTTGCATACAAATTGGATAAGACGATGTCATTGAGATTGTAAATCTTGTCTCCTTGTACGATATCTATATTGCTATTATTATATGCTATGATCAATTGATGATGGAGGTCATCCCAGGCCAAAGCTGCAATTCCTAATTCATTTAAACCATTTGATTTTCCAAGTAAATCAATATTTTTTTTACTATCTATACTAAATACCTGATTGTTACTAGCCCCGTAAATTTTATCTCCTTTGATTACATGAACAATAGTTTTATTATTGTATTGTTCTCTCCATTGCCCAATTGGGCCATTGGCATTTTGCGCGCTTAGATTAGAAAGTATGCCACAGATCAAAAATAATAAAATTAAAAGCCTACGCATTTTAGTTATTTAAGGCAGTATACAATCCTTCCTGAATTTTAGATCTAATGTTTAATGCATTGTAAACTTTGCTGTCCCTAGTAGGATAGACTCTATTAGACAGAAAAATAAAAAGCAGTTGTTTTTCGGGATCGGCCCAAACACAGGTACCAGTGAATCCAGTATGGCCAAAGGTACTAGGTGAAGCGCTCAAGCAAGGATAAGGATCTTTAAGGCTTGCATTGTTTTTTTCTGGTTTATCAAAACCCAATCCACGTCGGCTATTTTTTGTTTGATAGGAGGTAAAATTGTCCACCGTATTGGCTTGAAAATACATATTGCCTTCCCAGGTGCCTTTGTTCATTAGCATTAAATACAATTTTGCCAAATCGGTGGTATTGCTAAACAATCCTGCATGGCCAGCAATGCCGCCCATCACAGAAGCCCCTTCGTCATGTACTGCACCTTGTATTAATTCGTGACGATAATAATTGTCTATTTCTGAAGCAGCAATTTTTTCTATACTTGTTTTTTGTAAGGGTAAGAATCCTGTTGACTGCATACCCAAGGGAGCGTATATATTTTTTGTTGCAAAGGCGTTTAAGGACATGCCCGAAACCTGTTCAACAATGGCCCCTAAAAAAATAAAATCATTGTCACTGTATACATATTTGCCAGCAGCAGTTACAGGGCTCTCAAGAATTTTGTTATGAATGCTATCTATCCAACTGTCAATTAAATATTTGGAAGGGGTGATCATTTGATGATGGGTATTGTCGGCTACTTTGCTGACCAAGCCCGGTTTAAATTGACCTTCTTTGTCTAATAAAAATTCATAAAATTTGATATACGGAAAAAGTCCAGCTTGGTGTAATAATAAATCTTTTAAAGTTATTTTTTCTTTGGCATTGCCCTTTACCCAAGGCAAATAATCGCCAATGGTTTTATTGATGTCTACTTTGCCTTCTTCGACCAATTTCATTATTGAAACTGTGGTAGCACTTATCTTAGTCATCGATGCCAAATCATATACAGTTTCTAGATCCACTGCTGGAGAGCCCTCTCCAGCAAGATGTCCATAGGCTTTGTTAAAAATAATTTTATTGTTTTTGGCTACTAAAACTTGACAACCTGGAATTGCTTTTTTTTCAATAGCATCCAATACAATCGAATCAATGAAAACTAATTTTTGTGCTGCTGGGTTGAGTTCGTCTTTAACAATAGTTGTATTAAATTTAAATGCTACACCATACAATAAGCTATCACTTACGTTTACAGGCAATTGACCGGTAGCTTGAACTTTTCCTTCCAACCATTGCATGGCAGCAGCTTGTGTGTAATTATTGTCTTCATATGCAAATAAAATATTATCAATATTTTTAAAATTGGCAACTGCATAGGGGTTGCCAAATATCAAACGAATCCAATGATTGGCTTGCGTTTCATTCAATAAGCGTATGATAGAATTTGGAATTTCAAAATGATTGGCAGGTCTTCTACTATAATTGTGTAGACCAACAATTACTTGATCAAAAAGACTTAAGCTTATTTTTAAATTTTCTACATCATCACTATCCTTCGCATTCACATAAAAGACCTTTACTTGATACTTTTCTTCCAAAGCTTTTGTAATATAATTTGGCAGTGATTGGTTTAAGGCTAAGTAGGCAATTTTTTTATTTGGATTCAGATAAGGAAGTTTTATGTTGGCTTTGACAAAAGTGAGCGATTGCAAGGCCATCTGCGTTTTAATGCTGCCTACCGATTTATTTAAATCTGCAAGAATGTTGGTCGTATCTATTGGTGTAATTTGACTCAATCCATATTTGTATTTGGCAGCTAATACTTTTTTCACACGCAATTGAATGTCTTTTTTACTTAATCTGCCTTCACGAATCGCGCTTCTTATTTTTTTTATAGATTGCTCAATATCCCCGGGCAAACAAAGCATGTCGTTGCCTGCTAAAAGTGCTTGCACATTGGCTTCTCCTTCTGGAAAATAATTGCTGATGGCTTTCATGTCCAAGGCATCTGTCACGGCAAGTCCAGTAAATCCCAGTTCTTTTTTTAGTAAATCATTGATGGTTTTGCCTGATAAAGAAGTAGGGGTTTTTGGTGTGCTGTCAATGCTTGGTACTGATAAATGTGCTACCATTACCGATCCTACACCCGCTGCAATCAATGCGCGAAAAGGTGCTAGTTCTAAGGAATCTAATGCAGCCCTTGATTTAATAATTACGGGCAAATCAAAATGCGAATCAACTGCCACATCACCATGGCCAGGAAAATGTTTGGCAGTTGCCATCACATTATTGTCTTGCAGTCCTTTCATATAGGCAATACCATGTTGAATGACTCTTTCTTTATTTTGACCAAAGCTGCGGTCATTGATTACTGGATTGGAAGGATTGTTGTTGATATCAATATCTGGTGCGTAATTTATTTGAATCCCTAATCTTTTACACTGTGCGGCAACGGCTACGCCCATTTGATAAATTAAATCTGAAGAAGGAATGGCACCTAAAGAAAGTTGTCTTGGAAACATGTCTACACTGTCTAAACGCATGCCCACCCCCCATTCTGCATCCATTGCAATAAACAGGGGCGTTTTTGCAATAGACTGATAAAAATTGGTTTGAACAGCTTCTCTAATGGGGCCACCTTGAAAAAAGCACAATCCACCTACATTGAATTTTTTTATGATTTCGCTAAGTGTATCTCTTTTTTTTGCATCCCAATTGCTGTGTGCTCTTACCACCATCAACTGTGCAATTTTTTCATTCAAGGATAAAGCGGCATATTGTTTTCGCACCCATTTTTTTTCTGCCTTAGTTTGAGTCATCCCTTGAATAACTAGGAAACATATTACACAAACTAGTAAAATTAATTTTCTCATTTTTTTGATTTAAGCAATTCTATGAAATAGCAATTAGCGACTATTGCAATTTAAGCATAAAAAAAAACTTACCCTAAGTTGCGTAAGTTTTTTATATAAGAAAGTGGGGTTGTTTAAAGGAGTGTTACTCTATCATCAGCAAAGGCCTATGCCTTTGCTTCTTCATCATCTTCCACTTCTGGAAGGGTTGGGGTTACTTCATGTTTTTGCAATTGTGCAAACCATTTGATCATCTTTTTCATATCGCTAGGATAAACACGGTCAAAATCCATATTGGCATATACTTTCTTAAAATAGGCTTGAACCAATTTAGGATCCTTATCATTGGGTAAGGCTTCTTTTGATTTTCCCATAGCAATGAAAACCTCAGCTAAAAATACGTTTTCTCGGGTAGTGAATACTTCGATGCTCTCTAAATGTGAGAACTGATGGGCCCTAGAACTAATAAATTGCGTACTATCATTTTCTAAAGATTTGGCAATGGCGCCATCGCTTTTGCTGGTTAATAATTCAAATAATCCAGACTTGCCAGACACGGAGATCAATTTACTGTATTCCATAAGTTCACTAAGGTTTTTTACGGCCGCAAATTACTGAAAAACACCCAATTTTCGTTTTTTAAACTACCTTTGTTTATCATTAAAAAGCAAGGTTATGCCAGGATTTGAATTTTTTGGAGCGGAAGAAAAAAAAGAAGTAAATGACGTACTAGACACGGGCATTTTAATGCGTTATGGATTTGATGGCCCTCGTAAAGGGATCTGGAAATCAAAAGAGCTAGAGAAAGCCATTTGTGCTCAATTTGGCACTTCCTATGCGCAGTTAACATCAAGCGGTACGGCTGCCCTAACTACTGCTATGGCAGCTATGGGGATTGGTGCTGGAGATGAAGTGATTATGCCGGCATTTACCTTTGTAGCAAGTTTTGAAGCAGTTCTGAGTGTAGGTGCTGTGCCAATTTTAGTAGACATTGACAGTTCACTTACCTTATCACCTGCAGCTGTAAAAGCAGCCATCACACCTAAAACGAAGTGCGTGATGCCGGTGCATATGTGCGGCAGCATGGCAGATTTGGATGCTTTGCAAGCAATCTGTAAAGAACATAAATTAATCTTATTAGAAGATGCTTGTCAAAGTATTGGCGGCACTTATAAAGGAAAAGCTTTGGGCACGATTGGTCATGCAGGCACTTTTTCTTTTGATTTTGTAAAAACAATTACATGTGGAGAAGGAGGCGTGGTGATGACAAATGATGCAGAGGTATACACCAAGGCAGATGCGTATACCGATCATGGACATGATCATTTAGGCGTAGATAGAGGTGCCGACTTGCATCCCTTCTTAGGTTATAATTTTAGAATAAGTGAATTGCATGCCGCAGTGGGCTTGGCGCAAATTAGAAAACTAGACCAATTTTTATTAATTCAAAAAAAGAATCAATCTATTTTAAAATCTTATGTAGCGCAAGTACCCGGAATCGAATTTAGAACTGTTCCAGATCCTGTTGGAGACAGTGGTAGTTTTTTAAGTTGGTTTTTACCATCTCAAGAAGCTGCCGACAAAGTGATACTTGCGTTTAAAGAAGTAGGTATTTTGCCAGGTAATTTTTATTGGTATGCGAACAATTGGCATTACATCAAAAAATGGATGCATCTTAAAAATGTACAAAGTTTGAATCAACTCAATGAGGCGCAACAAAAAGCATTGCAACAATTGAACCATACTACTTTTGAAAAGAGTGATGCCATCATGAGTAGATGTATTTCTACTGCTATTAGTTTAACTTGGACCGAGGATCAAGTGCATGAAAAAGGAGCCTTATTTTTAGCTACATTACTTAAAGCACTTTCTTAAAAGTAATCGTCTATGTCATTAGGGCAATCCTTGCAACAAAGACAATTACAAAGGTTGTCGCCGCAGCAAATACAACTGATGAAGTTGTTGCAAGTACCTACTGCTCAAATTGAACAAAGAATCAAAGAAGAACTAGAAGAAAATCCAGCATTGGAAATGAATGCAGATTTATTAGAAGGGGATATGGAAAAGTCGGTAGAAGAAATGAATGATGATTTGTTAGATGGCAATGCAGAAGAGGAAGAAGCGATTCCCGTGGATGAATTTGAGATGAGCAATGAAGAATTAAGCAATTATGATTTTGAAGATGATGGAGATATTGCGAATTATAAAACCAAGGATGATTATTACCCCGAGCTTGACAATGACAAAGTAATTCCCATTAAAGCGGAATTAAGTTTACACGAAATTTTAATGGATCAATTGAGCATGTTGGCTTTGGAAGAACATGCCTACAAAATTGCAGAACAAATTATTGGCAGCTTGGATGATGATGGCTATTTAAGAAGAGCCTTACAATCTATTGCAGATGATCTTGCTTTTAAACAAAGTATGACAGTTGAAGTAAATGAAGTAGAGGCCCTTTTATTAAAAATACAGCAATTTGATCCACCTGGTATTGGTGCCAGAAATTTACAAGAATGTTTGTTGCTGCAATTGAAAAGAAAAAAAGAAGAAGCAGATGTGGATACCGTTTTGGCCATTACGGTGATTGAAAAATATTTTGAAGAGTTTACACGTAAACATTACGATAAGATTCAGAAAAGCTTGCACCTAGATGATGCACAAATTAAAAAAGTATTGCATCAAATTGTTTCTTTGAATCCTAAGCCAGGCGCTGAGACAGGCCATATGAGCGAAGCCGATAAATACATCATCCCTGATTTTACAGTCTTAATTAACAATACAAAATTAGAATTAATTTTAAATAGTCGCAATGCACCACCCTTGGTTATTAGCGACGATTATAAATTGATGTTAAAGGAATATGACAGGGGCAATAAGCAAGACAAAGCGCAGAAGGAAGCTGTGTTTTTTTTAAAGCAAAAAATAGATGCTGCCAAATGGTTCATTGAAATGATTTTGCAAAGACAACAAACCTTGTTAAAAACAATGAATGCCATTTTAATACATCAAGATGCTTTTTTTATGAGTGGGGATACCACCAAATTAAAGCCAATGATCTTAAAAGATATTGCAGAAAAAACAAATTTAGATGTCTCAACCGTGAGCAGAGTAGCAAATAGCAAATATGTTCAAACTGAATTTGGCACTTTTCTTTTGAAATATTTTTTTAGTGAATCATTGACCACGGATTCTGGCGAAGAGGTAAGCACCAAAGAGGTCAAAGCCATTTTAGAGGAATTGTTAGAATCAGAAAACAAGCACAAGCCTTTGAGTGATGATGAATTGACCGAACAGTTACAAGAAAAAGGGTACAATATTGCAAGAAGGACAGTGGCCAAGTATCGAGAACAATTAAACATTCCTGTGGCAAGATTAAGAAAAGAACTATAGCCAAATTTTAAAACAAAACATGCAGCAAGCTCATTCCAAACCAATACAATACATGGCCAATACAATTTCCTATGTATTTCATCCTTTGTTTGTGCCCACTTATTTTTTTCTCTATTTAATGAATTTGGTTCCTTATGAATTTGCAAGCATTACCGATTGGCAATTAAAACTTAAATTATTTAGTGTCTTTTGGTTGACTGCATTTTTCCCAGCATTCGCTGTTTTTCTTTTGTGGCGCTTAAAGTTTAGTGACAGTATATTCTTACGCACGCAAAAAGAAAGAATTATTCCCTATGTAATTGTCATGTTTTTTTATTGGTGGATGTATTATTTAAGCAGAAATTTTACTGATCAGCCCTTGGCTTTAAAATATTTTTATTTTGGAATTTTTATCGCCAGTGCCATTGGGCTCACTGTTAATAATTTTATGAAAGTAAGTTTACATGCCATGGGCATTAGCGGCTTACTTATGGCTGTTATTTTGGTAGGCTTTTATGCACCAGTAAATAATTTGTCATGGATCATCATGGCACTTGTCATTGCGGCATTGGTAATGAGCGCAAGAATGATCGTGAGTGATCATACTAAAAATGAATTAGTGGTTGGTTTTGTAATAGGTTTGATTACACAAATAGCTGCTTTTATGTGGGTCGTATAATTTAAATGAAAAATGTATGTGGCAAAATCTAGGCCAATTTATTGTTAGAAACAAAGTCGCTTCCTTGGTGGTATTAGGTTTATGCACCTTGGTAATGGGCTATTTTGCGATACAAATAAAATTGAGTTATGAGTTTACCAAAGCCATTCCCGAAGACAACCCTAAGTTTATTATTTATAAAAATTTTGTAAATAAGTTTGGCGTAGATGGTACTACAGTGGTGGTTGGATTTCAAACCGACAGCATGTATACCAAATCTGTTTTTAATGCAGTTTATAATTTGCATCAATCTCTAAAACAAATTCCAGGTACCACAGAAGTATTGAGCATGCCTTTTGCTTATACCATTGTAAAAGACAGCGTACAATCTAAATTTATTCCTAAAAGAATTTTCAACGCGCCCTATGACAATGATTCTATTTTATTAAAAAACAAATTAACATTAGAACAACTTCCTTTTTATAAAAACTTATTGTACAATCCCAATACGCATGCATACATCATGGCCATTAGTTTTAAACCCGATTCCATAAACAGTGCTGCTAGATCCCATATGATGACATCGCTTCAAAATAAGTTAGACGCCTTTGCAAAACAAACGGGTTTAGTGGTACATATAAGTGGCCTGCCTTATATTAGAACCATCTTAGCGGATAGAATTAAAAAAGAAATGCTTTGGTTTTTGATTGGCTCTTTATTATTGTCTGCAATTACATTGATTTTATTTTTTAGATCTGTTTCGGCTACACTATTGAGTTTGGCAGTTGTTGTGATGGGTGTTATTTGGAGTTTTGGCACTATGGTATTGATGGGTCAAAAAATTACATTATTAACCGCACTCATTCCTCCATTGATTGTAGTGATAGGTATTCCCAACTGCATCTATTTTTTAAACAAGTATCATACGGCTTACAAAGAGACAAAGAGTAAAGAAAAAGCCATTGTACAAATGGTGGGTAGAATGGGTATTGTTACTTTGTTTTGTAATATTACAGCTGCTATTGGGTTTTTTGTTTTTGCTTTTACCAAAAGCCCTTTGTTGAAAGAGTTTGGTTGGGTATCAGGCATCAATATCATGGCTTTGTTTTTTATCAGCTTATTTTTCATACCTCCGGTTTTAACTTATTTGCAAGCACCTCAACCCAAGCATGTCCAATACCTTGAAAATAAATATTTAGAAAGCATTTTAGCTAAAATCGAAAAATGGACTTTTCATCATACCCGTTGGGTTTTTGGCATTACGATGGTTTTAATTGTATTTGCAGTAATGGGTTTGATGCGTATTAAAAAAGAAGCTTTTATCGTGGATGATCTGCCAAAGAAAGACCAACTGTATACCGATTTAAAATGGTTTGAACAAGAAGGCGGTGGGGTAATGCCATTAGAAATTATTGTAAATACTAAAAAGAAAAATGGATTAATTAAAAGCATACATCCATTGGAAGCGATTGAAGCTTTGCATGTTTATTTGAATCAACAACCTGAACTAGGGAAGCCTATTGGATTGTTAGATGGAATAAAATTTGCCAAGCAAGCTTTTTATGATGGAGACAGTATGGCTTATACCGTTCCTACAGCTACTGAAATGGCTTTTATTGGGCCTTACTTGCAATCCAATCAGCCTTCCAGTGGTTCCGTCACTGGGCCTGCTCAATTGTTGAGTAAGTTTGTAGATAAAGATAAAAGTCAGACGAGGGTTAGTGTGAATATGAAAGATATTGGGAGTGCAGCGTTGCCCAATTTTTTAAGAAGATTAGACAGCGCTACTAAAACCATTTTTGACAGCAGTAAATACAATATTCAAATTACAGGAAGTAGTGTTACTTTTTTAGAAGGAAGTAATTTTATCATTCGAGGATTGGGCGAATCTATCTTTTGGGCATTTTTATTAATTGCGCTTTGTATGTTCTTTTTATTTAGATCCTTTCCTGTATTGATGTGTTCTTTATTGCCCAATGTCGTCCCCTTATTACTTACAGCAGGCATCATGGGCTGGATAGGAGTTTCTTTAAAACCATCTACTGTATTGGTTTTTAGCGTGGCTTTAGGAATCGCAATAGATGTTACCATTCGCTTTCTAATCAATTACAAACAAGAATTACCCCATTTAAATAACAATGTGCAAGCTACATTGGTGCAAACCATTAAGCATACTGGAATTAGTATTTTGTATACATCTATGGTGTTGGTGGCTGGATTTGTAATTTTTTGTTTTAGTGATTTTGGCGGTACAAAAGCTTTGGGTTGGCTCACTTCCCTAACTTTAGTAGTCAGCACCTTCACCAATTTGATTTTGTTGCCAGCACTCATAAAAACATTTATCAAACAACAGTAATTATTGCAAAACAGATGCCAATGTTGATTGTAAAGCTGGTCCTCTTAATTCTGTAGCGATAATTTTTCCTGTGGGGTCTATTAATACATTAAATGGGATGCCTTCTATTTGATAAGCACTTACAACAATGCTTTCCCATTTTTTAAGATCACTAATATGTTGCCAGTTTAATTTATCTGATTTTATGGCTTCTAACCAGCTGGATTTATTGTCATCCAAAGAAACACCCAATACGGTGAAATTTTTTTTCTTGTATTTCTCGTAAGCGATCACCACATTTGGGTTTTCTGCTCTACAAGGGCCACACCAGCTCGCCCAAAAATCTACCAAAACATATTTACCACGTAAGCTACTTAGCGCAATAATTTTCCCATTGGGGTCGGCTAATGCAATTTCAGGTGCCATACTGCCTGCCACCAATGCCGCTGTTTTAGTATTGGATTGAACTTGGGTGCTTAATAAGTTGGCAAATTCTATCAACGGGGCTGATTTGGTTTTTTCTGCAGACGCTTTGGCTAAAGCCAATACCTTGGCTGATTCCATCGATCTCAAACTTAAACCAAGGGTATAATAAATGATGGCTGGACTGGTCGAATTGGTAATGTTGTTTTCTACTAAATTGTTTAAATCAAGTATTTTTTCATCCTTTTGTTTTTGTAACCAGAAGATAGAACTGTCTTTAGCTTTTTGTTTTTGTAAAGCATCTAAACTATAAAGGGTTGCAAATAAAGAAGAGTCTTTTTTTCTGTATTGCTTTAAAAAATCAAGCATGGCATTGGTATGTTTAGAACCTTTTACCGCGTAGGTTTGATAATTATTGGCATCCGCATTAATTTGTATGTTTTCTTCATCATTAACAAAAATGATTTCTAAATCCTTTTCTGTAGCCAATCTATAAATGCCTTCTTGTTTGGCAATGAATCTAAAGGCGTAATTGCCCTCTTTATCTAATGTTACAGAATCCATGGTTACAATAGGTTTACCACCATAAGGTACTTCTTGTAATAACAATTTTACAAGGCCTGCATGTTCAATTTTACCTGCAACAGCATACGTGGTTTCATTGGATTTATTTTTACAACCTACCATTACAAATAGCCCACTTATAATGAGTGCTGATAATAATTTTTTATACATAGCTTATTTTTTTTAAATTTAGTTTAAACTTTTATTCTGCAAGTTTTTGTTCTAGTAGTTCTGTGCTTAATTTTGGATCTGCTTTGCCTTGACTTATTTTTTTTACTTCACCTACAAACAAGCCTATCAAACCCTTTTTTCCTTTTTTATATTCCATTACTTTTTCTGGATGTTTCTCTAAGACTTGATGCACCCAATTTTCTATTTCATCGGAAGAACTGGATTGTAATAAATGATGCGCAGTTGCAAATGCTAATGGAGATTGAGGCAATGTAATGATTTCTTTAAATATTTTATTACTTGCTACCGAAAAATTGAGTTGATTGGTTTCTACAAGTTCAATTAATTCAACCAAATATGGCAAGGCTAAATATAATTTTTCATAACCAGCATTGGGTTCATTCAAATAGGCTCTAATGGGCCCTAGCATCCAATTGGCTATTGCTTTGTAGCGCTTACTTAATTGCGTCATTCGTATAAAAAATGCCACTTCTTCTTTGTTTTCACTTAATTGCACTACATCGTAATCTGACAAATTAAATGTATGCTTCCATTGTTTTTGTAAGGCATTGGGTAAAGCGGGTAGTGTTGCTCGTAAAGCCTCAATACTTTCCTGAGTCAAATGAAAAGGCGCTAAATCTGGATCGGGGAAATATCTATAATCATTCGCATCTTCTTTGTCTCGGATAGAAAATGTGGCATCATTGCTCGCATCAAAACTTCTGGTTTGTTGTAGGATCGTTCCACCTGTTTCAGTAATTTGGATCAATCTTTCAATTTCAAACTCAATGGCTTTTTTTATATTGCGAATGGAGTTCAAATTTTTTACTTCTACTCTGGTACCCAAATGCTTTTCTCCTTTTAAACGAATCGAAATATTGGCATCGCATCTTAAACTACCTTCTTCCATATTGCCATCACATACGCCCAACCATCTTACCAATTTTCTAATTTCGGTAACAAACAAAAATGCTTCTTCAGCAGAATGCAAACAGGGTTCTGTAACCAGTTCAATTAAGGGTGTACCTGCTCTATTCAGATCTATGTAAGTATCGGTTTCAGATAAATCATGAATGCTTTTTCCAGCATCTTCTTCTAAATGAATGCGATTGAGTTGAATATTTTTTTCACCATCAGTCGTTTTAATGGCAACAGCACCACCTATACAAATAGGCGTAGTATGTTGTGAAATTTGGTAGCCTTTTGGAAGATCTGGATAGAAGTAATTTTTTCTTGCGAAGTAATTATTTTTTTCAATACTACATCCACAGGCAAGCCCCATTAGGATGGCGTATTCAATGGCTTTTTGATTGGTTTTTGGTAAAGTCCCAGGATGACCCAAGGTGATGGGACTAATATGCGTATTGGGCGCAGCACCAAATAGGGTAGCATCGCCACAAAATAACTTACTTTGGGTAGCCAATTGTGCATGAATTTCTAAGCCAATTACCGCCTCATATGTAGAGGAATTCGTCATGATGCAAAAGTACCATTTTTTGTGATTGACTAAAGCATTCCTTTTATTACATCAATGACTTTGTCTAATTGAGAAGCATCTTGCCCACCAGCTGCTGCCAATGTTTTTTGACCACCTCCGCCACCTTTGATGAGCGGTGCAATTTTATCTTTAATTATTTGTGGTGCTTGCCAGTTTTTTTCATTGGCTAAACTTTCGTTGATCGAAACAGCCACCAACGCCTTGCCTTGTACTTCATTGACCAATACCACCAAGGTATTGTCTTGTGTTGCGCCTAGCAGTTGCGCTAATTTTTTTAATTGATCACTGCTACTGAGTTGAATTTGTACGCCTAAAAATTGAACACCATTAATGGCAGTAAACTGTGTACGATATTTTTCAAAGTTGCTATTCACCAAACCAGCTTCCCTACTTTCTAATTTTTTATACAATTCTTTTTGCTTTGTTTGCAAATCTGAAATGGTATCATTCAAGACATCTACAGTACTTGTCTCATTCCACTGAGGTGCTTGAAAATCAATTGACAATTGATTGGCTAGGGTAGCACAAGCTTCTGTTAATTGAACAATTTGCTTGTGTAATTTTTCATTCATTTGGGTCAAATACAATTGTGCTGCAGTACCTACTACGGCTTCAATTCTTCTTACACCTGCTGCTACAGAAGCTTCTGCTTTCAAAATAAAATGTTCAATTTCTCCAGTATGTCCAACATGGGTACCCCCACACAATTCAATGGAATAAGCTGGATCCATGATCACCACACGCACTTTATCTCCATATTTTTCTCCAAACAAAGCCATGGCACCAAGCCCTATAGCTTCTTCTTTATTCATTTCTTTTATAACAACAGGAATGTTTTCTTTTATTTTTGCATTCACCATTTGTTCTACCGATGTGATTTCTTTGGGCGTCATTTTTGCAAAATGAGAAAAGTCAAAGCGCAATTGTTCTGCATTCACCAAACTTCCTTTTTGTGCTACATGCTTGCCTAAAATATTTCTTAGTGCTGCATGCAACAAATGGGTAGCAGAATGATGCACGGTAATATTTTTTCTATTGTTCGTATTTACTTGTGCTTGAACTGTTGTTGAAATAGAAGCTGGCAGGGTATCTGTAAAATGAATGAATAAATTATTCTCTTTTTTAGTATCGGTTACTTCAATAAAACTGCCATCTTCTAATTGGAAAGTTCCAGTATCACCCACCTGACCTCCACTCTCTGCATAAAAAGGAGTCTCACTGAGTACCCATTGGTAAGCTTCTTTCCCTTTTGCTTTTACTTTTCTGTATTTGATGACAGTTGCTTTGGCAGTGAATGCCGAGTAGCCAGTGAATTTGGTTTCTGTATCTGGACTAATTTGCACCCAATCTCCCGTATCAATAGCCGTTGCGGCACGGCTTCTGTTTTTTTGTTGCAACATTTCTTTTTCAAATCCTGCTTCATCTACTTGCAATTCATTTTCACTTGCAATCAATCTGGTTAAATCTACTGGGAATCCAAAAGTATCAAACAATTCAAATACCAATTTACCTTCGATAGTAGCTTTTTTAGGATGTGTGGCAATAATATCATCCATACGTTTCAATCCTTTTTCCAAAGTTCTCAAAAATCCTTCTTCTTCTTCTTTTACCACTTTGCTTACAAAATCCAATTGACCATTTAATTCTGGAAACACATTCGCAAATTGTTCTGCTAGTAAAGGCATTAATTGGTGCAATAAAGGATGTTTGTAATCGAGATAAGAATAATAATACCTTACAGCTCTTCTTAGTATTCTTCTAATCACATAACCTGCACCAGTATTGGCGGGCAATTGACCATCGGCAATGGTAAAGGCAATGGCTCTAATATGATCGGCAATCACTCTAAAAGCTACGGCTTGTTTACTATCGCTGTAATCGTAAGTTTGATGGGTGATTTTTTCTACTGCTTCAATGGTGCCAGTAAATACATCTGTGTCGTAATTGCTTTTTTTATTTTGAATCACGCGCACCAATCTTTCAAAGCCCATTCCTGTATCCACATGCTTGTTAGGTAGTGCTTCTAAGCTGCCATCTTTTTTTCGGTTGTATTGAATGAATACATTGTTCCAAATTTCAATTACTTGCGGGTGGTCTTTATTCACTAAATCACGACCAGGAATTTTAGCAATCTCTTCCTCTGATCTCATGTCTACATGTATCTCACTACATGGGCCACAAGGACCCGTATCACCCATTTCCCAAAAATTATCTTTTTTATTACCGTAAATAATTTTTTCATCGGACACCCATTTTTTCCAAAACTTCAAAGCTTCGCTAGAAGGGGGTAAATTTTCAGATGCGTCTCCTTCAAAAACAGTCACATATAATTTTGCAGGGTCTATGCCATACACTTTCGTTAACAATTCCCAACTCCATGCAATGGCATCTTCTTTAAAATAATCACCAAAGCTCCAATTGCCCAACATTTCAAACATGGTGTGGTGGTAGGTATCTACGCCTACTTCTTCCAAGTCGTTGTGTTTGCCACTTACACGTAAACATTTTTGGGTATCTGCAATTCTGCTATGACTGGGCACTTGATTGCCTAAGAAATAATCTTTAAACTGATTCATCCCCGCATTGGTAAAAAGTAAAGTAGGGTCGTTTTTTACAACAATGGGTGCCGAGGGTACAATGGCATGTCCTTTAGATGCGAAAAAATCTAAAAACTGTTGTCTTATTTCAGTGCTCGTCATCATCTAGCTTAATTTTAGGCTGTGTTGGTCTTAAAAGCTATATTTGTTATGCTTTTTTAATGTCCTCAAAGGTAAGGAATTAGGGCTTTTTTATGGCCTTTCGGGGCAAATAATAGAACATTTAGATGAAGAAAATAAAATACTTCTTTAATACGCATACGCTTAGATTCGAAAAGGTCGAGGTACCCCTAAGGGTCAGGCTATTGCAGCTTTTTGGTTTTATTGCTGCCTCTATTATTACTGGCGTTGTGATGGTAGTGGTATTGTTTCAGTACATCGATTCTCCTAAAGAAAAATTATTACGTCAACAAAACGAAACTTATAAAGAAAATTACAGTGTATTAGAGGCCCAGCTCAAACAATTAGAATTGCAAATGGCAGAATTGGAAAATAGAGACAATGAAGTGTATCGATCTATTTTTGAATCTAGTCCCATTCCTGACAGCGCAAGGGTAAAAGAGATGGAATCAAAAAAAGAAGTTCGATTGATACAGAACTTATCCAATTCGGCACTGCTTTCAAATTTAATTGGTCAGTTAAATCACCTCACTTTAAGAATGGCCTATCAAACCACTTCGTTTTTAGAGATCAATGCGATGGTAAAAAATAAAGCACAATTATTAAAAGCCATTCCATCCATTCAACCTGTGAGCAATAAAAATTTAAATCGGATTGGTGGAAGTTTTGGCTATAGAATAGATCCGGTTTACAAAGACATTCGTTTTCATCAAGGGCTTGATTTTACTGCACCAATTGGTACCCCTATTTATGCGACCGCAGATGGGGTCATACAAATTGCAGGATTTAATACAGATGGATATGGAAATAAAGTAGTGATCAATCATGGATATGGGTATCAAACACTATATGGCCATATGGTTCGTGTTAAAGTGAAAGTAGGACAATCAATTAAAAGAGGAGAAGTAATTGGTTATATTGGCAATACTGGGAAAAGTACAGGACCACATTGCCATTATGAAGTAATCAAAAGAAATGTAAAGGTAGATCCTGTGTATTATTTTTACAATGATTTAACACCTGCTCAATTTGATCGCTTATTGAAAGCTGCTGCTACCAACAAGCAAAGTCTCGATTAATATTTATTTATACTATGGAACCACAATTGCTTCAATTTTTAAATCGCATCATGCGTACCATTGGACTAGGCGTATTGTGGATGATTGTAAATAGCAGTCTTGGTATTATGTGGGGCTATGCCTATGTAGAAAGTACTTGGCAAATTAGCAATATCATATTTTATATTTTTCTAGTGACTAGCTTCTTAGGATTACTTTATGTTTTGTATAGAATATGGCGCCATCCCATTGGCATTAAGATAGATTAAGCATTCCGTATCCGCTTTGTTTTACTAACTGCTGTGGTCGGCAATGGCCTTCCATTCCCCATTTATTTTTCTAAATAAAAGTGTAAAATAGCCACTAGCATCTCCAACGGTTCTAGTTAAATGCCATTTCCCAATTACAAAATAATGATTGGTATTTAAAGGCTTTACGCTAATCAATTGAAACTCCAATTTGCCCATATGACTGGTATCGGGGTAATTCTTTTTATAATTATTGAGTGTTGTTGCATAACCGTAAGTAGGTCCATTTTTTCCAATATAAACCAAGCTATCATTCTCCCAATAGCCCACCATAAAAGCATTTAAATTGCCTTTGTTCCAAGCTTTGGTTTGATTGGCTAAAATGCCTCGAATGGCTTGTTCATCTTTGTTTTGAGCAAAGGAGGTACTACTTAATAAAATAGTAATGAATAATAGATATTTTTTCATAGGTTTAATTTTTAGGTTTGATGTTGATTGAATTTTTGGATGTATACCAAGGTTGCTCTATTTTTTTTACATTGAAAAGTTAAGACAAATAAATAAAAACAACTTAATTTACAGCTATGACTTATCAAAAACATTTAAAAAAAGATGTAAAATTAACTTTATTATTAAAAGGGGAGCCCTATACTTTAAAGAAAAGGAAGCATACGGCAGTGCGGTTAATTGCAAGTATTATAAGTCAACAATTAAATACCAAAGTAGCTAAGATTATTTTTTTACGTTTTTTGGATATTTACAATGGCCAGGAACCTACCATGTCAGAAGTGGCAGCAACCCCCATCGAAACCCTACGCAGTATTGGCCTAAGCAGTTCTAAAGTAAATTATGTACATAATGTAGCTCATTTTTTTATTGACAATAAGATCACAGATAAAAAATTGTATGCCATGGAGCCTGAAGCGGTGATTGAATTATTGACACAAATTAAGGGTGTGGGTGCTTGGACTGTAGAAATGTTATTGATGTTTAGTCTTGGCCATGAAAATGTTTTTGCAGTAGATGATTTAGGCATTCAACAAGCCATGATTGGTTTATACAAAATAAAATTTACTACCAAAAAAGAATTAAAAACAAAGATGCTTAAAAAAGCAGCAACTTGGGCACCCTTTAAAACCTATGCCTGTTTGCATTTGTGGCAATGGAAAGACGACAAAGGCGCTGTGTAAATTAAGCAGAGTTTCTTGCAGCGTTGATTACTCCAAACATGGTTCTGGTCAATAATTTTTCATAAGCAGCCAATAAGCTAGCTTCCAATAGAGGCTTTTGTACTTTAGACAAAGTGTATTGTTGAATGGTTAATAAAGGCAATACGATACGATCTCTTAATAAAATTGAATGTTTGGCAACGGTATCGGCTTCCATTAAACTTTTCGCATTGTTTAATTCTAAATACAATTGAGTAGTTAATTTAAACTCTTCTTTGATCGTTTGCCAAATGGGGTTGAATTCGGTATCTGCTTCGATGTATTTGGTAATAGCAAAATTCGATTTCACCATACTCATCATACTGTTGTCAATTAAGGTTCTAAAAAAAGAAACGTTATTAAATAAGGATTGTACTTCATTCCACAACCCTTTTTCTTTTAATACTTGTAATGCTGTACCGACACCATAAAAACCTGGTACATTTTGCTTTAGTTGGCTCCAGCTTCCTACAAATGGAATGGCTCTTAGATCGCTAAAACTTAAACTGTTACCGGTTCCTCTTTTTGTTGGACGACTGGCAATATTGCTTTTACCGTAATAATTTAAAGGACTAAATTTTTGCAAGTAGGACAAAAATAAAGGCTGCTCTTTTAATTGCTGATAAGATGCGTAACTGATATTGCCCATTTCTTCTAGTATGCTTCGGTCTCGTTCAGACAATTGTAGTTTAGTTTCTGCAAACAATTCATTGCTCAAGCCTGCACTTAATAATTGTTCTAAATTGTATTGAGCTGATTGAATGGTACCAAAATTGGAAGTGATGGTTTGCCCCTGCACTGTCAATTGAATTTCATTGTTCTCAATTTGATTCCCCATGGATGCATAAAACTGATGCGTTTTACCACCACCTCTTGAAGGTGGACCACCTCTTCCATCAAAAAACTTTACAACAAATTGATGCTTTCTAGAGATAGCAGTTAATGTTTCTTTGGCTTTATAAATACTCCAATTGGCTTGTAAATAACCTCCATCTTTTGTACCATCGCTGAACCCCAACATGATGGTTTGTTCTTGTTTTCTAAAGCTTAAATGTGTTGCATACAAAGGGTATTGGTATAAAGTATCCATAATGGCTTCGGCAGCAGCTAAATCATCAATGGTTTCAAAAAGTGGTACAATATCTACCGTTTTTAAATTTTCATCCCATCCACACAATCTAAATAAAGCATACAATTCCATCACATTTACTTCCGATTGACAATTGCTTATCACATATCTATGGCAACCTGCTTCTCCATTCATGGCTTGAACGGTGCGCATGGCATCAATACTTTCTAGTGTATCTTTTGTTATGGTATCAGCAAAATCATTTGGGTTTAAGCTCCCAGATAATTTACTTAGGATTTCTAATTGAGCCTTAGTTTCTGAGGTTTCATAATGATCAGGTAGTAATTTTTTCCCAGTGCTGGCAAGAATTGTTTCATTTATTTTCATCAATACGGAATGATGGATTCTGCTGTCTTGTCGAATGTCCAAAGAAGCGAAATGCGTACCAAATAAATGTACTTTGTGCAATAAACTTTCCAATCTGGAAAGGTAAAGAGAATGATCTTCCTCAATAATTTTTTTCTTAATGGTTTCTAAGCTAGCAATGATTTCTTCCACCGCAATCGGGTGGCTCTCGTCAGGTCTAAAAACATTTTCATACAACTTAGCTTCCAGATTATTTAAAAGCACATCGATGCCAGAGAAAGTCAATTTTCTTTTTAATTTTCTTACATCTCTGTAATAACAAACAATAATGCTACTTCTCAATCCCTTGGCTACATGAATGGTAGTGGCTGCATTTACAAAAGGATTGCCATCTCTATCTCCACCTGGCCAAAAGCCCAATTCAATAAAAGGATTGTTGCCCGTATAATTACTATCAAAAATTTCATGCACAATGCCACTATAAATATTCCCTATAGCATGATAGAAAACATTTTCTAAATACCACATTAGGTTTAAAGCTTCCTCTGCAGGGCTAGGTTGTTTTTTATTGAAGAATGGGGTAAGGCCTAGTTGCTGAATGTATTGATTGATGGTATGAAAATCATTTTTACCAATGGCTTCACCCATGTCATGAATGATGCCTAATACATTCGCTGGATAAAACTGGGTGGGATGCGCTGTTAAAACTATGCGCACTTTAAAATTTTCAAGCTTGTTTTTCAAAGCTTCTTCTTTGCCTGTAAAGGCAACATCTCTTATTAAAGTTTTTAAACTTCCTGGCCCTTCTACATCATTAACCGATGTGAATGCTGCATCTTCAATGGCATCAAAAAGCACAACTTGTCTTTCGATGTATTGTACATATTTAAATAAGTGATCAATTTTTTCTGTTTCTGTTTCTACTTGGGTGTGTCTGCTAAAAAAATAATCAACAATTTCATTGGGCGATTTCCCTTTGGCATAACCTTCTTCGCAGATTTGTAATAATATAGGAAGCAATGCGCCCACATTGGCAACGCCTGAATAGGGCAATGCTGCAAATAAACTATTGTAGATAATGTATTTATCAGATACATTTCTTCTAAATTGTTGTGAATAAAGGTTGGTGCTAAGTGTCATCATTTGCAGTGTAAAGGTACTACAAATTAAACTTGAAATGGTGAAAGCCTTGCCAGCATTGATTCCTAATGAATGTTTGTTTTATAATTAAAGCGTAGGAATATGTGTTGGATGTGTAAGGTCATGGTAAAATGCAAAAGTCCATTGTTCTTTAGCGCCTTCAAGCCACCAGGTTTGTCTGTATTCCATACTTTTCTTTCCATCCAAATCGTATTTTGCTACAAATTTGGATTTCATCTGTTGTAATTGAGGTGCTACATCTGCTCCAAAAAATAGGGTTTCTCCATTTTCTTTGATCCATGCTACTTGATGAAATGGGCTGTGCGCGCCTGTTACTTGATAATGAATAAGATCATCAATGATTCCCTCATCTTCTGTCAACCACTCTACGCCACTGAAAGCTGCAAGGGTTTCCACCTGTGTTCTTACATTGGGGTCTTTGGAATTTTCTATCACTTCATCAAAGTTTCTTTTTTGAACATAATATTTTGCATAAGGAAAACTTATAAATCTTTCTTGATGAGCTGGGTGCATGTAACTGATGCCACCTATATGGTCTTTGTGTAAATGACTCAAGAAAACCTTGGTAACAGAAGATGGATTGATCCCCAAAGCCATTAAATTGGCATGTATTTGCAATATGCCTTCTTTATGGTGATACCCTAATCCAGTATCCAATAAAATAATGTCTTTTTCAGTAATCACAACAAAGGGTTGTACTTCTACCAAAATACTTCCCTTGGGTCTATTTTGAAATTGTTCATTGCTTTTTTCAAATGGGACAAAAACCTTGGTAGAGTCTATCGAAAAACAACCTTCGGATAAAGGATAAATACGCATGGAGCAAAATTAAGCATTAACGAAGCACCATTTGCCGATCGGCGTCTAATCTTAATAAAATAAATAAAAGTACCGTAAAGGTTAATAAGGAAGATCCTCCATAACTAATTAATGGAAGTGGTATGCCTACCACAGGGAACAAACCAACGGTCATACTGATGTTAACGGCAATATGAAAAAAGAAAATGCCTACTACGCTGTAGGCGTATACTCTAGAAAAAACACTTCTTTGTCTTTCGGCAATCCGAATGAGTCGAAATAAGAAAAATAAATACAAAGCTAAAAATACAAAAGTACCTACAAACCCAAAAGCTTCGCCTAAGGATGTAAATATAAAATCGGTATGTTGTTCTGGAACATATTTTCCTCTGGTTTGTGTTCCTTTTAAAAATCCTCTTCCCCAAAATCCACCAGACCCAATCGCAATCTTACTTTGTTTTACATTGTAATCGTCTGGTTTTTTTCCATGATGTTCGCCCGAACTGGAAGCAGATTTTTTATTTTGTGAACAATCGTATTCTTTTCCTATCATGCTGTATATCCTGGTACTTTGGTAACACTCAAATACATGATTGAAAATATAGGGCACTGCAAAACGCACAGTTCCAAAACAAATACCCCAAATACCAATGACAAGTAAAATTTTATTTTTATTTTTTTTGAATTTTTTAATCATGGAAAAAATAAATAATCCTGCAATGGCAGTTAATATGATGGCAAGCACGCTAGGTTCTAATAATAAAGTGGCAATCACCAATATTGCAAAGGAAAGTAAGACTACTAAAATTACAGGTGGCAAACCTTCACGATACATGGCAAAAATAAATGCACTGTACACCAAGGCCAAACCCATTTCATGTTGCATGATAGATAAAACAGCCGGCAATGCAATGGCTGCGCCAGCAATTAAATGAGATTTTAATTTTTTAAAATCAGTTTCGGGCTTGGATATAAATTTTGCAAGAAATAAGGCAGTAAATATTTTACACAATTCTGCAGGTTGCAAATTAAACCCACCCGCAATGGGTATCCAGCTTTTTGACCCATTGATATTTTTTCCTAATACAAAAGTAGCCAACATTAAAAGTATACCTGCTGCATAAGAGATGTTTGCAAAAGCTGTAAATACTTTACTGTCTAGCAATAAAATAAAGATGGCCACCACTGCGCAGAAAATAGAAAAATAAATTTGTTTGCTAAAATTGGTTTTAGCCATTAAAATGGTACCACTCCAATTTAAACTAGGATTGTATTCGACCATAAATATACACAGCACACCTATAGCCACCATGATCAGGTACAATACAATGACTGCTAGGTCAGTGCCTTTAGAAAAATCATGGTTGGTATTAGATGTCATTTTGTTTTGAAATGTGTTTTTTCTTTTTATGCGATGGAGTTAATGCGTTCTCTTTATTTTTTTGTGGCACGGGAATGGGTGCGGGAGGCACTTTATTTTTTTGAAAGGTATCTATTTTTGAAAGGGTATCAATTTTAGGTTGAATGGGGGCTGTTTCAGAAACCATTTCCATATCCCAAATGTCGGACAACTCATCGTTATTGTAATTATGCGGTGTCAACATTTCAGTTTTATTGTTTCTAATGTACCAATCTTTTATAGCTGCAGGCATTAAATCTACATTGGATAAATAATCTACTTTGGTTTTGCTTTCTTTGGTTAAGGTATCATTCAAATACTTTTCCATCAATAAGCCACCAATAGGACCTGCCCAAGTGGCACCAAATCCAGCATTTTCTACTACCACTGCCACTGCAATTTTTGGATTGTCTTTAGGTGCAAAGCAAACAAATAAGGAGTGATTTTTCCCGTGTGGATTTTGTGCAGTACCTGTTTTGGCGCAAAACTCATGTCCTGGCACTTTAATAAAAGCGGCCGTACCAAATACAGTGACTCCATACATGCCTTCTTTAATAATGTCAAAATATTCTTTAGGTATTTTGGTAACCGCTTGTTTGGTTCTAAATTTTGCCAATACTTCTTTATCTGTCTCATCTTCCTCTTCCACACTGTCGACAAAATGGGGGGTATAATAATAACCTTGATTGGCAATAAAGGCCATGGCATTGGCCAATTGCAAAGGTGTGGCAGTCATTCTATCTTGACCAATTCCTAAGGTAAGCATGTAACAACTGTTCCAAAATTTTGCACCTCCAAAATCTTTATTGTATTGCGCTGTATCTGGAATGCTTGCTCTGTTTTCACTTGGTAAATCAATGCCTAATTTTCTTCCCAATCCAAAACCATTCACATATTCTTTCCATTTCAAATAGCCCAATTTTGCATTGTGGTATTTTGGATTGTCAATGGCCATTCTAAATACCTGTAAAAAATAAGAGTTGCATGAATTGGCTAATGCCAATTGTAAATTGGCTGCATGTCCGGCATTATGGTGTTCACATTTACGTGGATCACCACAAGCGGTATACAATCCAAAACAATTGTATCCAAAACTTGGAGTAATCAAGCCTTCGTCCAATGCAATCAATGCGCCCATAGGCTTGAAAGTAGAACCTGGAGGGTATTGCCCTTTGATGGCACGATTGTATATTGGACGGGCGGTATCGGTTAGCAATCGACCAATTGTTTTTCGACGTTGATTTCCCGTAAGTAAATTGGGATTGTATCCTGGACTAGATGCCATTGCAATGATGCTTCCTGTTTTAGGATTGATGGCCACCGCACTTCCAATTTTATGTTGCAATAATTTTTCGGCCAATTGTTGTACTTCCACATCCATACTGGTATATAAATTTCTTCCAGCTATGGCTGCGGTATCAAATTGACCTTTTTCAAATGCGCCTTGTATTTTTCCTTTATTGTCTCTTAAATATCTTTTCACACCTCTTTGTCCCATTAAGATAGACTCGTATTGTTTTTCTAAACCAGTCATCCCTGCATAATCACCCATCTCATAGCCCTCTTCTGCATGCTTTTCTAAAAATTTTACATCTACTTCAGCCACATAGCCCAATACATGCGCTGCAGTATTGTAGGGGTAATTTCTGATAGAACGCTCCGTTAAAGAGAAACCAGGTAAACGATACAAATTTTCAGTTATTTGCGCATACACTTCGGTAGAAAGAAAGGGTTCAAAAATGCCCGATTTTACTCTTGAATTTTTGACAATCACTTCGATCATTCTTTTGCTATATTCTTCTTTGTCTATATTTAAAATGGAACATAGTGTTGCTGTGTCTACTCCCTTGGCTTCATTCGGGATGACCACCAAATCATAACTAATGGTATTTTCAAGTAAGGCTCTTTTTTTTCTATCAAAAATAATTCCTCTATCGGGGTAAATAATTTTTCTAAAAATGGCATTGTTGTTGGCAGCAAGCACATATTTAGAAGAAAAGATTTGCAAGCTCACTAATTGCAATATGATTAAAGAAAAGATTACTCCGATGATGATTTGAATGATGCGACCTCGGTTCGAATTGTACATAACTGTAGATTATCTTTTTATCTTTCTTCGGTTCATGGCCAATTCAACTATAAAAATCAAAAGCACACTAATTAAAGTGGTGGCAAATACTTTGCCTAAAAAATATCCGAAACTTCCAAATTGCAACCACTCTAATAAAACCAAATAAAAGTGATGGATAAATGTAAGGGCAAAAACATAGAAGGCATATGGTCCCCAGCCCATTGAACCAATACTGGGCTCTCTATTAATTTCTTCAGAAGCTTCTTGAGATAAAAGTAAATTTAAGATGGTGGGTCTGAAATATCCAAGCAAACTACAAGCAGCGGCATGTAAACCGGGTGTATTGGTAAATAAATCTAACGCATAACCAGTAATAAAACCAAGAAGGGTGAGTGTAATTCTCTTGGTACCAAATGGCAACCACAATAAAAATAAAAAATAAAAATAAGGGGTGATGTATTGATGTAATGGAGGTACCTCATTCAAAATAACAATTTGAATGAACAGAAATAAAACAAACCTAGCCGTATTTTTTATCAGGTTATTCATTTTTGGGCTCGTTTTTTTCTACATTTTTCTGATCTGCCATACGTCTATTCTCTACTAAATAAATATATTCTAAATTATAAAAATTTGTAGTGGATTTTACATTCAAAGTCAAGTAATTGCTTGAGGCATCTTTAATTACACTCGTCACCCGACCAATCATTAACTGTGCAGGAAAATTAGAGGAGTAGGGACTGGTTAAAACAGAATCTCCAATTTTTGGTGCAGCACTTTTGGAGATGTTCTTTAATACCAATACACTAGGGTCTTCGCCGTCCCATTCGATACTTCCCGCTATTTTATCCCTTTTTAACATGGCACTCACTTTGCTATTTCGATGCAGTAAGCTCATGATTTTGCTGTAATGGTCGTTGACTTCTATCACCACACCCACAATACTACCTTCTGGGCTAATGGCTGCCATGTCTTTTTTGACACCTTGCAAGCTACCTCTTTCAATGGTGATGTAATTTTTTTGAAGCGTAAAAGTATTGCCTACCACTTTGGCTGGGTAGTAAAAGAACTTTCTAATTTTCTCTAAACTGTCTTTTCTTAAAACAAGGGTGCCTAATTTTTTTGTAGTATCAAATGGAACAAAATTTTGTGCCAACTGATTTCTAAGTGCTGTATTTTCGGCAGTTAACTGCGCATTGATTTTACTTAAATTAAAATAGTAAGCCCAGTTATTGTATTTTTTATTGATGTTACCCGTAACTTGATTGCTCCAACCACCAAAAAATGTTTGGTAAGTTTTATTATAGGAAGACAACATGACCAATGATACAATTTGCAGTATCAAAAAAGCTATGAATGTAAAATTTTGTCTTATAAACCCAATGATATTCTTCAATGGTCATCTCCTTTAAGCAAGTTCATTAATATTCTTTTATCTCATGATAAAAGGAAAGCGCTGGTAATTTTTCAACGCAATGCCTGTTCCGCGCACCACACTTTTAAGTGGATCCTCTGCAATGTGCACAGGCAATTTAATTTTTTGACTCAATCTTTTATCCAAGCCACGCAATAAAGCACCACCACCCGTTAAGTACAAACCTCTGCGATAAATATCCGCTGCTAATTCGGGCGGCGTCGTTTCCAAGGCTTTTAAAATAGCTTCTTCAATTTTAAAAATACTTTTGTCTAATGCCTCTGCAACTTCTTGGTAAGTAACCATAATTTGTTTAGGAATACCTGTAACTAAGTCACGACCGTTGACTGGCATGTCATCTGGAGGATTGTCTAAATCTTTCAATGCAGCGCCAACATGTATTTTAATTTGTTCTGCGGTACGCTCACCAATTAATAAACTATGATAACGTCTTAATGCTTCCATGATGTCTGCAGTAAATTCATCTCCTGCAATACGAATACTTTGATCACAAACTATTCCTGCAAGTGCGATGACTGTAATACCTGTTGTTCCACCTCCAATATCAATAATCATATTTCCAACTGGCTCTTCTACATCAATTCCAATTCCCAATGCAGCTGCCATCGGTTCATGAATCATATATACTTCTTTTGCACCAGCTTGCTCTGCACTATCGCGTACGGCTCTTTTCTCCACTTCGGTAATGGAAGAAGGAATACATATAACCATTCTCCAACTTGGAGGAAACAAAGGCTTCTTTGGATAAATCATTTTCATCAACTCACGAATCATTAATTCGGCAGCGTTGAAATCGGCAATGACACCATCTTTTAATGGGCGAACTGTTTTAATACTTTCGTGCGTTTTTTCATGCATCAACAATGCTTTCTTGCCTACGCCTAAAACTTCTTTCATATTATTCCTATTCAAAGCAATAATAGAAGGTTCATTCACTACCACTTCGTCGTTGTGAATAATTAGCGTATTGGCTGTACCTAAGTCCATCGCTATTTCTTGCGTAAAAAAATTAAATAATCCCATTGTGCATCAGTATTTGAATAGTTCAGATTGAATGAAGCAAAATTCATCTAAAATCCTTACACTACAAAGCTTTTTGCAAATGAATCAATATTTTTTCAAATATTTTTTTAAGGAAATTCGTAGCCAATATCTTTTCTAAAATACATGCCTTCAAATTGAATCTTAACCAAGGCTTTTTGTGCGTGTATGACTGCATTTTTTAAGCTGTCTCCTGATGCAGTAACAGTTAAAACGCGCCCGCCAGTAGTTACTACAGCATTTTGATGAAACCCAGTACCAGCTTGGAATACATGAATTTCTGGAATTGCTGCGGCTAACTCAATTCCGGTTATGGGAAGATTTTTTTGATAGGCACCTGGGTAACCGCCACTCACGGCCATTACAGTTGCAAAAGATGCATCTTGATATTGAATATTTACATCAATCAAAGTGCCGTTATCGGTAGCGGCCAATAAGCTTACCAAATCGGTTTGTAACCTAGGTAGAATTACCTCTGTTTCAGGATCGCCCAATCGACAATTGTATTCAATAACATAGGGTATCCCCCCACAATTCATCAATCCAAAAAATACAAAACCTTTGTAAACAAGGCCTTCTTCTTGAATGCCTTTAATGGTAGGTGCAATGATGCTTGTTTCTACTTTTTGCATAAAAATAGCATCCATAAATGGGACTGGGCTTACACATCCCATGCCCCCGGTATTCAATCCAGTATCGCCCACTCCAATTCTTTTGTAATCCTTGGCATGGCCAATAATTTGATAATTTGTGCCATCGGTTAAGGCAAAAACGCTCACCTCAATACCTTCTAAAAACTGCTCTATCACTACTTTTGAACTGGCTTCACCAAACTGTTTGTCCTGAATCATTTCTTTAAAACAAGTCAAAGCTTCAGCATGGGTATTGGCAATGATGACCCCTTTACCAGCGGCCAAGCCGTCTGCTTTTAAAACAATAGGAAGGGAATGGGCACTGATGTAGGCTAAACCAGCCTCGTAATTTTCAATCGTAAATTCGGCATAAGCAGCAGTGGGAATATGGTGCCTTTGCATAAAGTGTTTGCTAAAAGCTTTGCTGCCCTCTAATTGCGCAGCTTTAGCCGATGGACCGATCACATTGATCCATGATGTAGCTGGATCCTCGCTAAAAAAGTCAAAAATGCCTTTCACCAAGGGCTCTTCTGGCCCGACAACAATCAATTCAATATTCTTTTCAATGGCAAGTGCTTTCAACCCGACAAAATCATTGACTTGAATAGGGACATTGGTCCCAAATTGAGCAGTACCAGGGTTCCCAGGAGCTATAAAGATATCCCCAGCTTGATGGCTTTGCGCCATTTTCCAAGCCAATGCATGCTCCCTTCCGCCGCCGCCAATGATCAGAATATTCATATATCGATGTTTGAAGCACGAAAGTAAAATTTATTGGATGGATTTTATTAATTTGAGTCAATTAAATAAATACAGCTTATGTCTTCTTCTAATCAAAAGCACCCTAAAGGATTGTATGTCTTGTTTGCAACCGAAATGTGGGAGCGATTCAACTACTATGGCATGCGTGCCATTTTGGTATTGTTTTTGACAAAAGCCTTGTTGTTTGACAAAGTATTTGCTTCGCAAGTATATGGTAGTTATACCGGTTTGGTGTATTTGACACCACTTTTGGGTGGATATATTGCAGACAGGTATTGGGGTAATAATAAGTCCATTATTGCAGGGGGCTTGGTGATGGCGATTGGAGAATTTGTACTGTTTTTTTGCGGTCATTTTTATGAAAATGCTGCCTTGGCTATGCCTTTGTTTTATATTGGTTTGGGTTGTATGATTGCCGGCAATGGATTTTTCAAGCCCAATATTTCTAGTATGGTAGGGCAATTGTACCCCAAGGGAGATAAGAAAATTGACGCAGCCTATACTATTTTTTATATGGGTATTAATACCGGGGGAGCCATTGGCCCTTTTGTATGTGGATTTTTTGGAGATACCGGCAAATCGGGGGATTTCAAATGGGCGTTTTTTGCAGGCGGTGTGGCCATGCTGTTAAGCGTAATTACTCAAATGATGTTTCAGAAAAAATTTTTAGTAAATGCCGAAGGACAATCTATTGGCAATGCACCTAAAGATGCACCAAAATTTTTCCAAAAAATACCTGTGATGGTGGGCTTCTTATTTTTAATTTCTTTAGTGACCATTGCTTTGGTTTATATCGATATCAAAGTAGTGAGTTATTTATTTTGGTTATTACTAGCTTGTATTATTTTAATTGCCACTATTATTTTTTCTGACAAATCATTAGATCTTATTCAAAAGAAAAAAGTGGCGGTATTGTTTACGGTTTCTTTCTTTGTCATCTTTTTTTGGAGTGCCTTTGAACAAGCAGGGGCATCTCTTACTTATTTCGCTTCGGAAAACACACAAAGGGATTTGGGTTTTTTTGTAGTGCCTTCTAGTTTTTTCCAATCACTCAATTCTATTTTTGTGGTTTCATTGGCACCCTTAGTAGCATGGATATGGATTAAGTTAGGTAAGCGAGAACCCTCTTCCCCTTTTAAAATGGCCATGGGATTGATGTTGTTGGCATTTGGATATTTATGGATTGCAACAGGCGTCAATGGGGTAGGTGCTGGCGTTAAAGTAAGTATGATTTGGTTGATAGGTATGTACATGATGCATACATTTGGAGAATTGTGTTTGTCACCTATTGGCTTGGCTATTTTTAATAAATTAGCGCCTGTTAAATTCGCCTCTTTGTTAATGGCAGTATGGTTTACAGCCAATGCCTTTGCGAATAAATTAGCTGGGGTATTTAGTGCATTGTATCCTGAAAATGGAAAAGTTACTTCTTTTGCGGGCTATCAGATTTCCAATTTACATGAATTTTTTATGTTCTTTGTTTTTATGGCAGGCTTGGCTTCTATCATCCTATTTTTGATTTCAAAAAAGTTGAAAAATCTAATGACGCAGTAAATGCTAAAACTGTATGCGTAAACTTCCAAATACGCCAAAGTTTTGAATGGGTTGCATGCGCGATGGACTGTAATTGGTTGGATAAGGTGGTGCTTGTCTCCAGACAAAATCTATTCTGAAAAATTTAAAAATATTGTCAAAACCGGTACCGTATTCTAAATAAAATCTAGACTTTAAGGACCTTAATTGATAGGGCCCCAATTCTGTTCTATTAAATGTTCTGTTGGCACTATTCATTTCTCCCCATACACCTTTGAATGTCCAGAACTGTCTAATTTTTGTATTACGAAAAACGGGAATTAAGTTGATTAATTTTTTTTCAAAATTGTGTTCAATTTGAAAACCAGCATAGGAATCACTATAGTATTCAAAACGGTTCATTAAGTTAAAACTATTTTTATTGTATACATATACTTCGTTGCCTGGATGCAATTCCAACAACATAAAAGGCAGGCTGTCTCCATAAATTTTTCCAGCATATGCATTGTAGGTTAGCACACCAAAATTGGGTAGGCGCAGTTTTTGCTCCATACCGGCATGGATTTTAGTGTATTGATAGCCGCTACCAAGGATCTCTTTAAATCCTTCACTTACACTCAATTCAAAAATAGGTTCACTGCCTTTAAATCGAATGACTCTTCTGTTGTTAATGATTCTTTTTTCACCTGGGGCATACCGCAATCGGTAAGTTAAATCAGTATTGATGATGGCTTGACTGACCCCATTTTGAAATATGGTTTTTGTTGGCAAAGGTGTAAAAGGACTGTATTCAATATTGGTCAATGTCAAATTATTGCTTAAGCCATTGTCCCATTCCTTGGTCATGCCTATTTTCTTTTCTTCTTCACCCAAAAATTTCTGTGGAATTCCAGGCCTTCTTAAAATTTGTGAAAAAATATTGTCAATGCTGGCATCTTCTTCACTAAATCTTACTCTACCATTATCCAGGTCATTCAAATAAGACGCTTGAACACTCCATCCTTTTGAATTTGGAATTTTATATTGCAAAGCAAATTTTTCTTTCCAATTCCCGTCTTTCATGCCATAAGCCAAGTAACCTGAAATTTTCCAGTTGTTGCTAAAAGCAGTAGTGGTAGATAAATCAAATCTTAACCTAGTAGATTCCAATTGGTTCCCACTCACCCATTTGTACCAAGGCCCAATTTCAAATTTTCCAAACTTTCTGTATCCATCCACTAAGAATTCAATATTTCTGGTATAGGTTTTAAACAATGGAATGGTCTTTAAAGTGTCAATCGTTTTACGAATGCTTTCTTCATTTTTATTTAAAGTATCATGCCTAAGGGAAGTCCATTTGGTGGGGTGGATGCTTGAAGCATTGTCAAGTACAACCACTTGATCTTTTTTATTATTCAATCCAATATTTTCGTTGATCCAGACTGGGTCTAATTTGAATTTCTTATACGAAATACTTTTGCGTACAATAAAGGTTAATTTATCATTAGGAAAAGGAGATAAGTCGGCGGTGATTTTGTCTTTTGAGAAAATCATTTTTTTATCCTCAAGCTTATCAAATTCTAAATTGATATTAAGTCTATTCACAAAATTAATATCAGCAGTGGTTGATATATTTAAATTTACTTTAAAGATGGCCCAGGTTTCAGCGTCAATCCAGGCATCTCCAATAAAAGTATTTTCGCCTTCTCTTAAAGGATTAAATAAAAGATGAAATATTTTTACACCTTTAACGTATTGTGTATCTGCGCCTTTAAAATTATAAAACTTGTCTGCAAATTCACTGATCGGACTTATAAATTCCTTTCCAAATACTTTCATGTAGTTGTCGTAAATATTCACTTTTTGATTTACACCAGCAATTAATTGAAGTAGGGCTTCGCTTTGTATACCATGACTTTGAGCAGCTTTAACGACTTCTCTTGTATTTTTTGGATTTTTAGTATAATAGAAATCAGATAGGGACTCTGACATTAATACGGGTAGAAATGGCTTGGTTTCTGTAACACTATCAATATTGTCTAAGATAAAAGAGAATGGCTTTAAGAAATTGATATTGCTAAAGCTATTTTTATTGACATTGTTTAAATCTAGTTCTAATTTGTTGTATAATTCACAACTGTATTGTGGATATTGATAGGGATTGTTTTCTGCTTTGTGCTCCACCACCAATTTCCACCATCTTAGCCCTTTATTAAATTTTGATTTTACTACCGCTTCTTGTTTCGAAGTAGTGTAGTTTAAATAAATAAGAAGGGAATCTTTTTTATGTAATGATACATCCATTTTAATTGGATCATATCCAACATAGGAAACCAACAAACTGTCTTTATATAAACTAGATTTATTTACTTTAAAATTACCAGTACTGTCTGCAACGGTCCCTTTTTTAGAAACTGTCCAACCAATACTTGCAAAAGGAATGGGCTCTTTAGTAAAGGCATCCATCACTTTTCCTACCATCATAGGAGGTGCTTGTGCTATTGTATTATTTATTTTTAACAATAGCGCGAGTAGGAATAAAAACGGAATTTTCATAAGACAGTTACAAGATAATTACAATCTTTTTAGATTAATAATTATATAAGTGTTAATTCTATAAAAATGCTATTTTGTAGTAGGTTTTTATTCTTTTAGGCATCAAAATTATTACAAAACTCCCTTTACAATTTCTTCCACCACAGCCGGATCGAGTAAAGTTGAGGTATCTCCTAAACTTTTCAATTCACCTTCAGCTACTTTGCGCAGTATGCGACGCATGATTTTTCCAGAACGGGTTTTAGGAAGTCCCGATACAAATTGTATTTTATCTGGCTTAGCAATGGGTCCAATGATTCTTGTTACTGTTTGTAAAATATCTTTTCTAATCATATCCGCAGTACCATGCGTGTCTTGCCCATGTGAGCCAGTATAAATGACAAAAGCATAAATACCTTGTCCTTTTACATCGTGCGGAAATCCTACTACTGCGCTTTCTACCACGCCCGCATGCATATTAATTGCATTCTCTACTTCGGCGGTACCAATTCTATGTCCACTTACATTTAAGACATCATCTACGCGGCCGGTGATTCTAATTTGGCCTAATTCATTTTTTAAAGCACCGTCTCCAGTAAAATATAAATTTGGATAAGTGGCGAAATAATTGGTTCTGCATCTTACATGATCGCCATAAGTAGTCCGAATGGTGGCAGGCCAAGGTTGGGTGATGCATAAATTACCACGGTACAATCCATCTTCCATTCTAGTTACTTCTTCTCCTTTCTCGTCAACTAAAATAGTTTGCACACCTGGCATGGGATAAGTGGCCCAACCAGGTTTGCCTGGAGTAATACCTGCCATATTAGAAATCATGATGCCTCCTGTTTCTGTTTGCCACCATGTATCAACAATGGGACATTTTTTCTTACCAATATTTTCATCATACCAATGCCAAGCTTCTTCGTTTATTGGTTCACCCACGGTACCTAAAACTTTTAAGCTACTTAAATCATGTCCTTGCACGGGCCCTAATCCATAACTCATCAAAGATCTGATGGCAGTGGGTGCGGTATATAAAATATTGACTTTGAATTTGTCAATGATGTCCCAAAATCTTCCTGCGTCGGGGAAAGTAGGAATGCCTTCAAACATTAAAGAAGTACCTCCTGCACTCAATGGTGCGTACACTATATAACTATGCCCTGTAATCCATCCAATATCTGCGGTGCAGAAAAAAAGATCATTGGGTTGGTATTGAAAAACATTCACAAAAGTATAATTCGTATAAATCATATAACCAGCAACACTATGTACTACGCCCTTGGGTTTGCCTGTTGAGCCCGAAGTATATAAAATAAATAAAGGATCTTCTGCCTCCATCTCCACTGCATCCACCGAACTAATGCCTTGCGCCTCTACTTTTTTAATTTCATCTTCCCACCAAAGATCACGGTCTTTTAACATGGAAACAGCCGTTCCAGTCCTTGTACAAACAAGCACATTTTTTATGGTGGTATTGCCTACTAGTGCATCATCAATAATAGATTTTAATGGAATGTCTTTGGCACCTCTATAAGCACCATCGCAAGTAATAATATAAGTAGCTTTTGCATCATCTAATCGGTCTGCAATACTTTGTGCAGAGAAACCGCCAAAAATTACACTATGAATGGCACCAATTCTTGCACAAGCTAAAACTGCAATGGCCAATTCAGGTATCATGCCCATATAGATACAAACGCGATCGCCTTTTTGTACGCCATTATTAAGGAGTACTTGCGCAAATTGACATACATCTAAATGCAATTGTTTATAAGTAATAATGCGATGATTTTCTTTAGGATCATTTGGCTCCCAAATAATCGCAGGCTTATCGCCATTTTTTGCCAAATGTCTATCGATACAATTTTCAGTTATATTTAATGTACCGCCCTTGAACCATTCTACTTTTGGTTCCGTAAAATTCCATTCCAATACTTTATCCCATTTTTTTCTCCAAGTAAAATTTTCTGCAATGTCCCCCCAAAATTTTTCAGGATGGTCAATGCTATTTTTATAAGCTTCCTGATAGGCTGCTAAGGTTTTAATTTGATAGGGGTAGCTCATAATCGTTGTTTGAATAAATAATGATTACCAAATTTACATTTTTCAGTTTAAATATTTAACTTGAATACTCACTTGCAAACAAATAAACTATGAGCCAAGAAAAAAAACAAAGTAATATTGCTTTTGTGATTGGTGCTTCTTCGGTAGGCACTTTAATTGAGTGGTATGATTTTTATATATTTGGCATGTTGGCCACCATTATTTCAAAACAGTTTTTTCCAGCAAATGCAGGTACAGCAGCACTTTTAAGCACTTTGGCCATCTTTGCAGCAGGTTTTATTGTTCGACCTTTTGGGGCCTTGGTATTTGGACGCTTAGGCGACTTGATAGGCCGTAAGCATACTTTTTTACTGACATTAATCATCATGGGTGGATCCACGTTTGCCATAGGATTGGTGCCTGGCTATGCTACTATTGGATGGGCAGCGCCCATTTTGGTTTTAATACTTCGTTTATTACAAGGTTTGGCTTTAGGAGGAGAATATGGTGGAGCAGCCACTTATGTAGCTGAACATGCGCCAGCAGGCCAAAGAGGTTTTTGGACCAGTTGGATTCAGACTACTGCCACGCTTGGATTGTTTTTGGCCTTAGGCATAATTATCTTGGTGAGATCCAATCAGGGTGTTGAAAAATTTAGTGCAGAGTGGGGTGGATGGAGGTATCCATTTTGGATTTCAATCGTATTAGTGGGGGTGTCTATATTAATAAGAATGCGCATGAGCGAATCTCCTATGTTTACAAAATTAAAAACTGAAGGAAGAACTTCTGCCAATCCATTGAAAGAAAGTTTCGGTCAAAAAAGAAATTTTAAAATGGTTTTGTTGGCTTTGTTTGGCGCAGTGATGGGGCAAGGCGTGGTTTGGTATACTGGGCAGTTCTATGCACAAAGTTTTATTGAAACAGTTTGTAAAATTGATTTTATACAATCAAGAAATATTATGTTGGTGGCTATTTTAATGGCTACCCCATGCTTTGTTTTGTTTGGATGGTTGAGTGATAAAATTGGAAGAAAATGGATAATGTTGATAGGAATGTTGGCTGCTGTATTTACGTACCGCCCTATTTACAAAGAGTTTATAAATATTACTTCTGCAGCCAATCGTGCAAAGACAGTGGATGCGAGATTAACCAATATCAAGACAGCATTTCCAACTTATGATTTAAAGGATAAAACTAAAATGTACTTGAAACAAGAAACCGATACGACGTATTTTGATGGTTCTGTGTTTAAATATTATAGAACGGATACGCTCATTTTTAAAGCACCTAGAGATGAAACCAGGCCCATTACTTTAATCAATCCCGACATGATCGCATATAGTTCGCCCAAACCTAATTTAGTGGTAGAGAAAACTTTAGGACATACTGCTTATTGGGATATGATTTGGTTGGTCTTCATACAAATTGTTTATGTAACGATGGTCTATGGCCCTATTGCAGCTTTCTTAGTAGAAATGTTCCCAACAAAAATCAGGTATACTTCAATGTCGCTTCCTTATCATATTGGTAATGGAGTATTTGGAGGACTGGTTCCTTTCTTAGGTACATTGATTGTTGAATTTACTAAAACTACTGAGCATCCTGCAGGAGATGTGTTGGCAGGATTGTGGTATCCTATTGGGGTAGCTGCTGTTTGTTTTGTAATTGGACTTATTTATTTAAGCAATAAAATAGACAAAAACGTAATGGATTAAACCTTGTTAAAAAAAATTATAAAAACATTTTTATGAATGCGATTAAAAAATTTTCTGGCTATTTGTGGATGCTCATGGCGCCTTTGTTAATTTTATTTCTATTGTATGAAGCCAATGAAAAAATTAGCCATGCTTCGGCAGCAGTGCAATCCAATGTGATTTTGCAATGGGTGATTATATTATTGGTTTTTACACCCATCTGTATTGGTTTTTTTATTTTTGGAAAGTATGCAAGCAAGGGCGAATACAATCAATTGCCCGGATCTTCTGAAGAATTATAAGTACTTTTGATTCATGCAATTAGTGGTAAATCAATTGTCAAAAGCTTATGGGCATCAACTTGCAGTTGATGCAGTTTCATTTAATTTGAAGCAAGGAGAAGTGGTAGGTTTTCTTGGGCCCAATGGTGCAGGAAAAAGTACTACGCTCAAAATGATAGCAGGTTTTTTGTCTCCTGATAAAGGCAGCATTCAATTTAATGGACTTTCCATACAACAAGATAGTATTGAAGTAAAAAAAATGGTTGGGTACTTGCCTGAATCCAATGCTTTATATGATCAATTGTATGTAAAAGAATATTTACAATTTTTAAGCAGCGTACATCATATTGAAAATGCAACACAAAGAATTGCTCAAGTGATTGAGCAAACGGGTTTGGGCTTAATGCAGCATAAAAAAATAGCAAGTTTGTCTAAGGGCTATAAACAAAGATTGGGGATTGCGGGAGCCATCATTCATCAACCCAAATTGGTTTTATTGGATGAGCCAACTTCGGGTTTGGATCCCAATCAGCTTGTTGAAATTAGGGCCTTAATTCAATCTTTAAGCAAGGACGCACTTATTTTATTTTCTACCCATATCTTACAAGAAGTAAATGCCATTTGTGATCGAGTGTTAGTATTGCATCAGGGGAAACTGGTTGCAGACGAGCCTATTGAAACATTATTGCAAAAACACAATGCAAGTTTGGAAGAAATATTCAAATTGCTTACCCATTAAAAAAAAGGGTGTAAATTGCGGTCTCCTTTTGAAACAGACATTATAGACCAAAAAATAAACACATGAGTTACATTATTGAAGTACGTGCTAGACAAATTTTAGACAGTCGTGGAAATCCTACTGTGGAAGTAGATGTATTAACAGATGAAGGTGCTTTGGGCCGCGCAGCAGTTCCAAGTGGAGCAAGCACTGGTATTCACGAAGCAGTTGAATTAAGAGACAATGATAAGAAAAAATATGTAGGCAAAGGTGTTCTAAAGGCCGTAAAAAATGTAAACGATTTAATTGCAAAATCCATCAATGGTTTTGATATTACTGCGCAAGCTGAGATTGATCAAATCATGATTGATTTAGATGGCACAGCCAATAAAGGTAAATTAGGTGCCAATGCAATTTTAGCGGTAAGTATGGCAGTCGCCAAAGCAGCTGCGGAAGAAGCCAATCTTCCTTTGTACAGATATATTGGTGGCACCAATGCAAGAACATTGCCCATGCCAATGATGAATATTTTAAACGGTGGTGCGCACGCCGATAATAAAATTGACTTCCAAGAATTTATGATCATGCCAGTTGGCGCGCCTAATTTTAGTGAAGGTTTGCGTTGGGGTGTTGAAATATTCCATTGCTTAAAAGGCGTATTAAAGAAAAGAGGATTTAGTACCAATGTGGGGGATGAAGGTGGATTTGCACCCAATATTCAAAGCAATGAAGAAGCAATCGAAACTGTATTGGAATCTATTCATGCAGCAGGCTTTAAAACTGGTTCTCAAATTGCCATTGCCATGGATGCAGCAAACAGTGAATTGTGGGATGCAAAAAAGAAAAAATATGTTTTCCATAAAAGTTCTGGTAAAGAAATGAGCAGCGATCAATTGGTAAAATATTGGGAAAAATGGGTGAAGCAATATCCTATTGTATCCATTGAAGATGGCATGGCCGAGGATGATTGGTCAGGATGGAAAAACCTTACTGAAACAGTAGGTGACCGTTGTCAATTGGTGGGGGATGATTTATTTGTAACCAATGTAACAAGAATACAAACCGGAATCGATAAGAAAATTGCCAATGGTTTATTGGTAAAAGTGAACCAAATTGGTACTTTAACAGAAACCATTAACGCGGTTACTTTGGCGCAACACAATGGGTACAATACCATTATGTCACACAGAAGTGGTGAGACAGAAGATACTACCATCGCTGATTTAGCAGTAGCATTAAATTGCGGACAAATTAAAACTGGTTCTGCTTCTCGTACAGATCGTATGGCAAAGTACAATCAATTGATTCGCATCGAAGAACAATTGGGTGAAACGGGTGTATTCCCAACTAAAGGAAAATTAAAGTTTGGCAACAAGTAATTGATTGTCTAGCAAACTATACCGAGAGGAGCTTCAAGGGGCTCCTCTTTTTTTTGGCACATCATGAGAACTATGTTAATTTTACCTCTATCTATATTATGAGATTCCTTAAAAAAATATTACCAGTTATTACCAATCGCTATTTTATTGTAGCCTTGGTTTTTGGTATTTGGATGTTGTTCTTTGATCAGCGTGATTTTTTTCAACAAAAGGAAAGAGGTGTAGAATTAAATAAATTAGAGTCTGCTAAAAAATATTATCAAGAAGAAATTTCTAAAACAAAAAAGCAGCTTGAAAATTTGCAAAACAATCCAGCCGCTATTGAGAAATTTGCAAGAGAGCGCTACTTGTTAAAGCGGGATGGCGAAGAAGTATATTTGTTTGAAGACAGCAATGCTAGCGCTGAAAAAAAATGACAAAAAAAGAACGTTATCAATTTGTACTTGCCTATTTTCAAACGCATGTACCCATTGCAGAAACAGAATTAGTTTATCAAAATCCATTTGAATTATTGGTGGCTGTAATTTTATCTGCACAGTGCACAGATAAACGTGTTAATTTAACTACACCTAGTATTTTTCAAAAATATCCTACGCCTCAAAAAATGGCCCAAGCCAGTTTCGATGATTTGTTTACACTTATAAAAAGCATTTCTTATCCCAATAACAAAGCCAAGCATTTAATTGGTATGAGTAATTTATTGTTGCAAAATTTTAATGGTGAAGTGCCCCATACAGTGGATGAATTGATGACCCTGCCTGGTGTGGGACGCAAAACTGCCAATGTGATTACCAGCGTGGTAGACAAGCAGCCCAATATGGCCGTGGATACCCATGTTTTTAGAGTAAGCCGAAGATTAGGCTTGGTACCCATGACTGCAACAACCCCTTTGGCCGTTGAAAAAGAATTGATCAAACACATTCCTAAAGAACTTGTTCATACAGCGCATCATTGGTTAATACTACACGGTCGTTATACCTGTTTGGCGAGAACTCCTAAATGCGCTACTTGTGGCTTGCTAATTTTTTGTAAAGAAGGGGCAAAAAAAAGCGCCTCTTAAATTAGAGACGCTTTTATATTTGTTAAAGCTGTAAGTAGCATGCAGCTAATAATGCACTAAAGATATTGTTCAACAGCAGTTACCAATTCTTGTTTGGTAATAGGCACACCCATGATTTTATTGTAACCTTTTGCATCTACAAAATATTTATCGCGAATAATTTTAATCAATTGACCATTGTTGATTTCTGGAATCACCACTGTTTCAAAATTCTTTAAAATATCGCCCAAATTTTTTGGGAAAGGGCGCATGTACTTAATATGCGCATGGCTTACTTGTTTGCCTTTACTTTGTAATTCTAATGCCGCACTTTTAATGGTACCATAAGTTGAACCCCATCCTAATATCAATACCTTTCCTTTTTCTGCACCTGAATCGATGGTTTGTAAAGGAATGTAGTCGGCAATCTTCTCCACTTTGGCTTCTCTAGCTTTTACCATGAATTCATGGTTTTCAGAATCGTAGCTTACGTTTCCTGTTTCCGCTTGTTTTTCCAATCCACCAATTCTATGTTCTAAACCAGGGGTGCCCGGAATGGCCCATGGTCTTGCACCTTTTTCATTACGCTTATATGGAAGGAATTTTTCTTCCCCTTCGTCCAATCCTTTTTTAAATTTCACTTCAATCGTAGGCAAGCTACTAGCTGTAGGGAATTTCCAAGGTTCTGCGCCATTGGCAATATATCCATCACTTAATAAAATAACTGGAGTCATATGTTGGATGGCAATGCGAATGGCTTCAAAAGCCATGTAAAAACAATCACTTGGTGTAGAAGCTGCAATAATTGGAATGGGTGCTTCTCCGTTACGACCATAATAGGCTTGCATTAAATCGCTTTGCTCTGTTTTGGTTGGCAAACCTGTTGACGGACCCCCTCTTTGAATATTGATAATCACCAATGGAATCTCTAACATCATGGCCAATCCCATGGCTTCCGTTTTTAATGCCATACCCGGTCCTGAAGTAGAAGTCATACCTATCGCGCCACCATAACTTGCGCCAATGGCTGCACTAATACCAGCAATCTCATCTTCTGCTTGGAAAGTTTTTACACCAAAATTTTTATACTTGCTTAATTCATGTAAGATATCAGTAGCAGGAGTAATAGGGTATGTACCTAAGAAAATAGGCAGCCCACTTTTTTGCGAACCTGCAATTAAACCCATTGATAAAGCTTGGTTGCCCATAATACTTCTGTAAGTACCTGGATCCATTTTAGATTTTTCTACTTTGTATCTAGAAGTGAAAAGTTCTGCAGTTTCTCCGTAAAAATAGCCCGCTTTTAAAACATCAATATTGCTATTTAAAATAGATTCTTTCTTTTTGAATTTATCTTTTAGATATTCAATAGTCGTATCTAAATCTCTATTGTACAACCAGTAAATCATACCCAATACAAACATGTTCTTTGCACGATCTCTTTCTTTGATACCTAATTCAGTATAGGCTTTCAAGGCTTCACGTGTTAATTTGGTAACATCTACTTTCGTTAAATCATAACCATCCAAACTTCCATCTTCCAATGGATTGATTCCATCAGGATAAGCAGCCAAACGTAAATTTTTTGTATCGAAACCTTCTAGGTTGGCAATAATTTTACCGCCTTTCTTTAAACTTTTTAGATTCACTTTTAAAGCAGCAGCATTCATGGCTACCAATACATCACAAATATCACCAGGCGTATACACTCTATTGGAACTAAAATGAATTTGGAAACCACTCACCCCTGGAAGGGTACCTAATGGGGCTCTAATCTCTGCAGGAAAATCTGGGAAGGTTGCCAAATCAATACCTAATAAAGCGGTATTATTGGTAAACTGTTGACCTGTCAACTGCATTCCATCTCCACTATCACCAGCAAATTTGATGACGACGTCTTGTAAAACAACTTCTTTTTGCATATTGCTTTTTATTGGAGCACGAAGGTACAAAGCCATGGGGCTAAAACCTTAATTTTTTATAATTTTTTTTATAGTTTTCTTGTCTAACTTTGAGGGTATAATTGATTGGTTTTATGGCCTATAGCTCTATTTTTTATTTATTAAGTCATTTTTTAGTTCAATTCATCCCCAATGGAGCCAAGGGGGTTGATTTTCCAAGTTCCAATGCTTCCACCATTTTGTTGCAAAAACCTGTCCAAGACAGTTTGCTTAAGCATATTTATTTGACATTTGATGATGGGCCCATTGTAGGCACTTCCAATTGTATTGACATTTGTTCAAGACATAAGGTGGCAGCTACTTTTTTTGAAGTAGGATTGCATCAATCCCGAAATCTAGAAGGGCAAAAACTATATAAAGAAATTCTTCAAAACGATAGTTTGTTTGCCATTTGCAATCATAGTTTTTCACATGCTTATGGCAAATATTTGCCCTTTTACCATCATCCTCAGGAGGCCTTTGCCGATTTCATGCATGGCAAACAATTGCTACAACCCAAAAACAATATCCTTAGATTGCCAGGGAACAATGCGTGGAATACCAAAGAAGCAAAAAAAGCCAGTGGATTGGTCAGGCCTTTGGTACATCAATTGGATAGTGCAGGATTTAATATCATTGGATGGGATGTAGAATGGAGGTTTAATAAAAAAGGCAGACCCATTCAAAGTCCAGAAGCGGTCGTACGACTCATTGATAGCATACTTAAATTGAACCAAACAGTTTCTAAAAGTCATCTGGTAATTTTAATGCACGATCATATGTTTAGGGCTTCTGCAGATTCGGTTAAGTTAGACAAGATGATTGCTTTGTTGCAACAAAATCCGCATTATCATTTTGAAAAAATCACCCATTATCCTGGGCTCAAAAATTAATGGAATTAACCTTTTTTTATAGGAGCAATTCAAAGTATTTTGTATTTTTATAGTAGAAATTAAATTAATATTTTATGGCCATTTTTAGATCAAGCAACCCTACGCTTACAGAAAAAATATTTGACAAAAGTTTAAACAACACAGCGGATTCATTTGGTGTAATGAGTATTCGCGGTACCATCCATAAATTTGGATTTTTATTAGTGATGGTCATGGCCGCCGCCATGTATGTTTGGAATTTATATGCCGAAGGCAATACTAGTTCAGTAACTAGCTTAATGTTGGTGGGCGCAATAGGTGGTTTTATAGTAGCACTAGTGATGATGTTTAAACCCAATTGGGCTGGATACATCGCACCGGCTTATGGAATATTGGAAGGATTATTTATTGGAGGCATTAGCGCTTTTTTTAATGCTATGTTTCAAAAAAGCTATCCCAATATTGTACTGCATGCAGTGGGTTTAACATTGGGCGTGGCCATGGCCATGTTCTTATTGTATAATTTTAGAATCATTAATGTAAACAATCGATTGCGTTCAATTATTATGTCTGCCACCATGGGCATAGGCTTATTTTATTTAATTGTTTGGATATTGAGCTTGTTTCATGTAAACATGGGATTTGCTTTTGATAGTTCTCCTTTAAGTATTGGCATTAGTTTATTTATTGTGGGCATTGCGGCAATGAATTTATTATTAGATTTTGATTCTATTGAAAAAGCAGCCGAAATGGGTGCACCTAAGTATATGGAATGGTATGGTGCTTTTGGTTTACTGGTTACTTTAGTATGGCTCTACTTAGAAATCTTAAGATTGTTAAGCAAATTAAACTCAAGAAATTAAAGTGTGCATTTATCCCTTTAAATAAAAATTAAAATGGAATTTAAGCGGGGTAAATTAACAAACGAACAGCTCATTTATTTTTATCGTTCTTTGCTTTTGCCAAGAATGATAGAAGAAAAAATGTTGCTTTTACTTCGTCAAGGAAAAATTAGCAAATGGTTTAGTGGGATTGGACAGGAAGCCATTTCGGTAGGTGCCACTCTTGCCATGGAATCCAATGAATGGATCATGCCACTACACAGAAATTTAGGTGTTTTTACTACGCGTAAAATGCCCTTGGTAGATTTATTCAAACAATGGCAGGGCGATAGAGACAGTTTCAGTAAAGCGCGTGAGCGAAGTTTTCACTTTGGATCTAAAGCGCATCATATTTGCGGAATGATTTCTCATCTGGGTCCTCAATTGGCCATTGCAGATGGTGTTGCCTTAGCGTATCAACAAAGAGGACAATTAAAAGCCACCCTTGCTTTTACGGGAGAAGGGGGCACCAGCGAAGGCGATTTTCATGAAGCTTTAAATGTGGCAGCAGTATGGGGACTGCCTGTTATTTTTATTATTGAAAACAATGGATATGGATTAAGCACTCCAACCAATGAACAATATGTATGTGAAAATTTAGTAGATCGAGCCAAGGGTTATGGTATGGAAGGAGTGCGCATTGATGGCAATAATATTTTAGAAGTATATGAAACCATCAAAGGGGTAAGAGATTATTGCATCAACAATCAAAAACCTTATTTAATTGAATGCATCACTTTTAGAATGCGTGGACATGAAGAAGCAAGTGGTGTTAAATATGTACCCAAAGAATTGATGGAAAAATGGGCGCGTAAAGATCCATTAAAAAATTATGAACAATATTTGGTGAGTGAAAAGGTATTTACAGAAATGCAAGTGGCCGATATTCGACATGAAATCAAACAAAGTATTGAACAAGATTTACAATTGGCCATGGCGCCTAACTATTTTACGCCAAGTATCAGGGAAGAAATCGCTGACGTTTTTGCACCAATGGGGCCCAATACCATTTCTTATTTGGAGCAATTAAATAATCCTATCTTAACAAAGAAAAGATTTATAGAAGCCATCAGTGAAGCATTAAAGCAATCTATGGTTTTGTATCCTGAGTTAATTTTAATGGGTCAAGACATTGCAGAATATGGTGGGGCTTTTAAAGTAACCGAAGGGTTTGTACAACAATTTGGAAAGCAAAGAGTACGCAATACACCTATTTGTGAAAGTGCTATTGTGGGCGCTGCTTTGGGATTAAGTTTAGAAGGCATTAAGTCGGTAGTAGAAATGCAGTTTGCAGATTTTGTTACGGTGGCATTTAATCAAATTGTAAATAACCTTGCAAAAATTAATTATCGTTGGGGACAAAATGCAGATGTTGTAGTACGCATGCCAACAGGAGCTGGTGTGGGTGCAGGTCCTTTTCATTCTCAAAGTAACGAGGCTTGGTTTACCCATGTGCCCGGATTAAAAGTAGTATATCCTTCCAATCCAATGGATGCCAAAGGTTTGATGATTGCTGCTTTGGCCGATCCCAATCCAATTTTATATTTTGAACACAAAGCTTTGTACCGAAGTATCGAAGCAGAAGTGCCCGATGAATATTATCAAATACCTATTGGGAAGGCTGCTTTAATAAGTGATGGAGAAGAGGCTTGTATTATTACTTATGGTATGGGGGTGCATTGGGCTTTGCAATATCAAGCAGCACATAGCGAAGCTTCCATTAGCATTTTAGATTTAAGAACTTTAGCACCCTTAGATTATGAAGCCATAGAAAAAGTGGTGAAGACCACTGGAAAAGTAATGGTACTGCATGAGGACAATTTAACCGGCGGTATTGGTGGAGAAATTAGTGCTTGGATTGCAGAGCACTGCTTTGAATATTTAGATGCACCTGTTATGCGCTGCGCTTCACTAGATACACCTATTCCATTTAATACTGTTTTAGAAAAACAATATTTAGCAAATTGCAGGTTGGAAGAAATGATGCAACGTTTATTAAGTTATTAATCAAAAAGCCTCTTCAATTTTATTTTTTGGATAAAGTAAACAAGCCTACCCGTTTATGGGGTAGGCTTGAAAAATCATTAGATGAGGAATAAACAATCCTCAAATTTTCTATTGAGGATTGTTTATTCTATACACTCTAAGGAAATTTCCTCCCAATACTTTCGCAATGTCTTTGTCTGAATAGCCACGAGCAATGAGTGCCTGCGTAAATTTTGGATAATCCAACACTGTTTTTAATTCTTTAGGAGCAGAATTGATGCCGTCGAAATCGGAGCCCAATCCTACATGGTCGATACCAATTAGTTTTACAATATGATCAAAATGGTGCATTAATAATTCTAAGTCTGGTTTGATGGCTTCACTTTCTGCAGGATATTTTTCCGAAATCATCGTGAAAGCATATTCGCGTTGTAAACCAGTGGCTAATAAAGAATCTATTTCTGCTTTATGATTTTTTCTAAATGCAGCATCTTTCTTACTAAAATTGCTATCTACAAATCCCGAGAAAAAATTAAGATCAATCACACCACCATTTTTTCCTACAGCTAAAATTTGATCGTCTTTTAAATTTCTGGTAACTGGACAAATGGAATAAGCATTGCTATGTGAAGCAATCACAGGTTTGGTAGTAGTATGGATGGCATCCCAAAAAGTAGCTTCGCCCACATGCGAAATGTCTACAATAATGCCTAGTTGATTCATGCGTTGTATGATTTCTTTTCCAAATGCAGTCAAACCTTTAGGTCCAGTATATTTTGGATCTTTTTCATCTACATGAGAACTTGCCCAAGAAGGTGAATTGTTCCAAGTAAGGGTCATGTAACGCACGCCTCGTTTGTAAAAAGTATCCAAGCGATCAATATGATCTTCTAACATATGCCCACCTTCCACACCATATTGTGCCACAATTTTATTTTCTTTCAAAGCTTTTTGAATTGTTTTCCAATCCTTCGCTACCACAATTTTATCTGGATTACGCGCAGCCACTGCATCAAGTGTATCCATTTCTCGCATAGCCCAAGCGTAAGGATTTGCTTTCTCTCCATCACACCAGATCGAAAACAACTGGTAATCCAGCCCGCCGGCTTTAAATCTTTTTAAATCAGAATGGTTGATACCAGTTAAGTCCTGGTCTAGGCTAACTTTTTTCTCGATACATGCTGTAATAGCATCATTGTGTGTATCTACCACTACCGATTTAAAGTGAATGGCTTGTGCGCCAGCATTGGCGGCTATTAAAAGTAAAAGGGAGGCTAAATATTTCATGGGACTAGATTGTTTTATATTGACAACTAAAATAGCTATTTTTGCTCACCTAAAACGCAGTATGTTAGACAAATTAGAAGCCATAAAAGCAAGATTTCAGCAAGTAGGGGTGGCTTTGACCAATCCGGAGATAATCAATAATCAATCTGAATTTGGAAAATTGAGTAAGGAATATCGTTCTTTAGAGAAAATCATTATTCCCTATGAGCGATATTTAAAAGTAGTAGACGAACATAAATTTGCTAAGGAAACTTTAAATGGTGACGATGCAGAGATGCGCGAATTGGCCAAAATGGAAATGCCAGGATTGGACGCAGAAAAAGAAAGTCTTGAAAAAGATTTAACGAAATTGTTAATTCCAAAAGATCCACAGGATGATAAAAATGCCATTATTGAATTGAGGGCAGGTACAGGTGGTGATGAAGCCAGTTTATTTGTAGGTGATTTATTGACCATGTACACCAGGTATTGTCAGAAAAAAGGATGGAAAGTTGCGCTAGTAAGTGAGAGTGAAGGTTCGGTGGGTGGTTATAAGGAAGTGATATTAGAAGTAACGGGTGAAGATGTATATGGCACCATGAAATTTGAAAGCGGCGTGCATCGTGTGCAACGTGTACCTTCTACCGAAACACAAGGCAGGGTGCATACTTCTGCAGCTACGGTGGCCGTAATGCCAGAAGCTGAAGAGGTAGATTTTGTATTGAACCCTGCAGATGTAAAAATGGAAACTTCTCGAAGTGGTGGTGCAGGTGGACAAAACGTAAACAAAGTGGAGACCAAAGTAATGTTAACCCATATTCCAACAGGAACAGTGATCATTTGTCAAACAGAACGTTCGCAATTGGGTAACCGTGAAAAAGCAATGACCATGATGCGTACGAAATTGTTTGAGGAGCAAGTACGCAAGCAAGAAGATGAAATATCAAGACATCGAAAAACATTGGTAAGTACTGGAGATAGAAGTGCCAAAATTAGAACTTACAATTGGCCACAGGGTAGAGTAACAGACCATAGAGTAGGCGTTACTTCTTATAATTTAGATGCAGTGATCAATGGAGAGATTGAAGAATTTATAGAAGCATTGCAAGTGGCAGAAAATGCAGAGAAGATGTTGGTGCAACAATAGATTGCTTAGATTATTTTACCAAACTTTTTTCCCATTCCCAGGCAGTACGCATCATTTCCTCTAAATCAAATTGACAGGTCCAACCTAATTTTTTAACGGCATGATCGTTGTTGGCATAGATGGCAACAATATCGCCAGCTCTTCTTGGACCTATCTCGTAATTTAATTGCACACCCGATACTTTTTCAAAAGCTTGAATGGCTTCCAAAACTGTGATGCCATTTCCGGTACCTAAATTAAAAATCTCACAATGATTGAATTGGTTATTTTTAATAGAATACTGCAATGCCAAAGTATGCGCGTGAGCGATATCGCAAACATGAATGTAGTCACGAATGCAACTGCCATCGCGGGTAGCATAGTCATTGCCATGCACTTGCATCTTTGGTAATTTACCAATAGCAGTTTGTGTAATGGCAGGCACTAAATTTTGTGGACGACCAATAGGCAATTCACCAATGGCAATGGAAGGGTGTGCGCCTACTGGATTGAAATACCTTAATAAAATTCCGGACAATGAATGTGCCAAAGTAGTATCCTGTACTATGGTTTCTCCCATTTGTTTGGTAGCGCCATATGGTGAAGCTGCTGTTTTTAAAGCAGTTTGTTCAGTAACTGGAATGGCATCAGGATTCCCATATACCGTGCAAGAAGAAGAAAATATAAAATGCTTCGCATTGTATTGAGTTGCCAATTGCAATAAATGCACCAATGAGCATAAATTGTTCTCGTAATAATCTAAAGGCTTTTCCACCGATTCACCCACTGCTTTGTAAGCTGCAAAATGAATAATGCCTGTAATGTTTGGATGGTCAATAAATATTTGTTCGGTGGCTGCTTTACTGGTTAAATCAATAATGTAGTTTTTTATTTTTTTGCCCGTAATTTTTTCAATGCCTTGCAAGGAGTGTTCAGAAGCTCTAGATAAATTGTCCACTGAAATCACTTCAAATCCATTTTGAATTAAATCAACAATGGTATGAGCGCCAATATAACCACAACCACCAGTTACTAAAATAGTTTGCATTAAAAATGATTAGAGTACAAAGTAACGAAAAAAAACTTTAGGAAGCCTTGTTGGCTAAGGTAAATCCAACAGTAGTGCCCACGCCTAGTTTACTTCGAATGTGCATGGTTTCGTTGTGTGCTTCAACAATGTGTTTGCAGATAGCCAACCCAAGTCCAGTGCCACCAATATCTCTGCTTCTTGCATCATCGGTTCGGTAAAAACGTTCAGACAACCTGGGAATATGCTCTTCTGCAATGCCTATGCCATCATCGGTAAATTCAATCAATATTTTCTGTTCTTCAATTGCGTAGACGCTGGCAACAATTTCACCATCAATTTTACCATATTTAGAAGCATTGGAAAGTATATTTACAATGACTTGATAAATTTTATTTTTATCAGCAAAAACATAAGTTGGAGCTTCTGTGCCTTTTTTAAAATGAAATTGAATATTTTTTTTAATCCATTTCACATTCAAATTATTTACAGCTTCTGAAATTAAATCTTGAATAACAAAAGATTGTTTTAAAATTGGGTCTTTGTTTATTTCAAGATTCGTTATTGAATCTACATCATTTAACAATTGAACCAATCTTTGCACATTGGCTTGAGCCTTGCCTACAAACCTTTTTCCAGTGGTAATATCCTCTAATGCGCCATCATCTAGTAATTCTAAATAACCTTGAATGGCAAAAATGGGTGTTTTAATTTCGTGGGAAAGATTTTGTAAAAATTCTTTTCTAAAAGCTTCATTGGATTGAAGGGCTTGAATCTCTTTTGTTCTTTGTGCTGCCCATTCCTCTACATCTTCTCTTACATCATCAATTCCCTTTTGAGGCAAAATGTATTTTTGATAAGCTTCTTCTCTTTTACTTGCTTTGGTTTGTGCAATTAATTTGTAGATTAATTTTATTTTACGATAAATAAAACGTTCTAAGATTTCGTTGACTAGAAAATAAATGATGGCAAAACTTCCAATAAAATAGGCGAATAACATTTGCAAATTCGTCACTAAAGCGTAAATGCTTAGCGAAAATAAAGTGGCCAAAAGCAAGGCTGTTAAAGCTGCCAATTGTTTGGGTGAAAGATTTTTTCTTTTAAACATAGTATGAATAAGCCCTTGGATAAATAAAAAACACTTAAGCGAAGTTATCCATTTATTACTAATAATCGAACTTGTAACCCACGCCTTTAACGGTAGTAATGCAATCGATACCTAGTTTGGCTCTTATTTTTCTAATATGCACATCAATGGTGCGGTCACCTACAATGACATCATTCCCCCAAACCTGAGATAAAATTTCACCTCTTAAAAAAACTCTTCCAGCCTGTGCCGCTAACAAATAAAGCAATTCAAATTCTTTTTTTGCTAGTACATGTGTTACGCCTTTGAGTGTAGTTTTGTATTGTGCAATATCAATGCTTAAATCATTGATATTGATAATTTTATTTTGACCCGTGCTAGGTTGTAATCTTCTAAACAAAGCGCTAATACGACTCATCAATATTTTTGGGCTAATGGGTTTGCTAATGAAATCGTCTCCCCCTAATTCCAAACCTTTAATATGAGAAGTTTCATCATTTAAAGCAGTCAATAACACAATCAATGTTTTATCAAAATTTGGATTGCCTCTTAAGTATTCACAAACTTCAAAACCATTGCGCTTGGGCATCATAATGTCTAAAATAATACAATCGGGTGCAAATTGGTTGGCTTTTTCTATGGCTTCACTTCCGTCTTTTGCAGTGATTACTTCATATCCAGCTTTGGCTAAATGAAAGCTAATGATTTCAAGAATGTCCGCTTCGTCATCTGCAATCAATATCTTAATAGGTGCTTCCATAGGTTTTTTGCTTAGTCAAAATTAGTTTTAATATGCCACAAGTTGCTGCCCTCTCTATATTATCAAATTGTTAACTAGGCGGGGATTAATTGTTTAGCAAGTGTTTGATGTAGGGGTTCATTTTACGCTCCCTTCCCAATTGGGTGACTGGCCCATGTCCTGAGTAGATAGATAAAGTATCAGGCAGGGGTAGGATTTGATCGCGGATGCTTTTGATCAAGTCTTGAGGATTGCAGCCTGGAAAATCTGTTCTTCCCACACTGTCTTTAAAGATCAAATCTCCACCTAAAATAAAATCTTGTTTTTCATGGTAAAAGCAAATGCTTCCTGGCGAATGCCCAGGGGTAAGCAATACTTTAAAGGCCTCTTTCCCAAAAGGAATAATGGCTTGGTCCTCGACATATTGAATGGGACCATTGTAAGCATCTACTGGAATGCCATATTTGGCTGCTGCATCTGAAAAACGATCTAATATTATTTGTTCATTGGCATGCAAAATTGGTGTTAAGCCATAAGTTGCATGAATAAAATTATTACCAAAAACATGATCTAAATGACAATGGGTATTCAACAATAGCGTGGGCGTTAATGCGTGTTCGGAAATAAAATCGGTTAATGTTTTTTCTTCAATGCGGGTATAACATCCTGGATCCACAATGATGGCTTCTTTTTTTTCATTGAATAAAACATAAGTGTTTTCTTGAAATGCGTTAAAGCAAAATGATTGAATCGTAATCATAATTATTTATTTGCGCTTAAACTTTGACAGATATTTTTTACAATGGAGGGCCCTTCGTATATAAAACCAGTCCATACTTGAACCAATGCAGCACCTGCATTCATTTTAACTGCTGCATCTGCACCATTAAATATTCCACCACTTGCGATGATGGGGATGCGCTCCCCAATGCATTTATGTAAGTATTCTAAAATTCCTGTTGATTTTTCTAACAAGGGTTGGCCGCTTAATCCACCTGCGCCAATCTTTACAGCTCTTTCCATATTCAATCCTTTTAATAAGCTACGATCCAGGGTGGTATTGGTGGCTACGAGTCCATCTATTTTTATTTCAGTGGTTAATTCAATAATATCATCTAAAGCAGATGTTTCTAAATCGGGTGCAATTTTTAATAAGATGGGTTTATTGTTTTTATTTAAATTTTGTAGCTCAGTAAATATTTTTCTTAAAGATTCTTTTTCTTGTAATTCACGCAGGCCAGGTGTATTGGGAGAACTCACATTCACTACAAAATAATCGACCACATTTTCTAAGGCTTTAAAGTTGGTGCAATAATCAATCCATGCATCTTTATTGTCGGTTACTTTATTTTTACCAATATTGCCACCAACAATTAATGTTGAATTGAATTTTGCTTTTCTTTCATTTAACCTTTTAGCAATGGCTTCAACCCCATCATTGTTAAAACCCATTCTATTAATCAATGCTTTTTGATCTGGGATTCTAAACAATCTTGGTTTAGAATTACCTGCTTGAGGTTTGGGGGTTACTGTACCTATCTCCACAAAGCCAAAACCCAGCATTTCCAATTCGTTTAAATATTCGGCATTTTTATCAAAGCCTGCAGCCAAGCCAACAGGGTTGGAAAATTGAAGTCCAAAATAGTTTTTGGTTAAGTTGGTTTCTTTGTATTGGAAACTACCTGACAATTGATTTTTTAAGAAAGGAATGGAATGTGCAAATTGTAAACCACGCATGGATACCTGATGCGCAGTTTCGGGGGGTAGTATAAATAAGCTGTTTCTGAGCAAAGGATATAACATACTGCAAATTTACAATGAAATATTTAGTTGCATAAACAACTTTTTATAAAAAGGACTACCTTTAGCCAACCATTGATAGACTATTTCAAAATTCATATTTTATGCAAGAAGCTTATATCGTCGCAGGTTTTAGAACTGCTGTTACAAAAAGTAAAAAAGGGGGGTTTAGATTCATGCGTTCCGATGAATTGGCCATTGAAGTTATTAAGGGCTTGGTCCAAACCATGCCTAATTTGGATACTAAAATAATTGATGATGTAATTGTGGGCAATGCAGTGCCCGAAGCAGAGCAAGGATTGCAGTTTGGAAGAATCATTGCGGCCAAAGCATTGGGGATTGAAGTACCTGGCATTACCATTAATAGGTATTGCGCCAGTGGTTTAGAAAGCATTGCCATGGCCACTGCAAAAATAAGAACCGGCATGGCTGATTGTATAATTGCGGGAGGAACGGAATCGATGTCGATGGTCCCTACTGCAGGCTGGAAAACAGTTCCTGCGTATTCCATTACAGTAGATGAACCCGATTATTATTTATCAATGGGCTTAACTGCCGAAGCAGTAGCCAATGAATATAAAGTTTCTAGAGAAGACCAAGATGCGTTTGCATTGGCTTCTCATCAAAAAGCAAAAGCGGCTATTGACAATGGGTTTTTTAAAAAAGGCATTTTACCCATTACAGTAAATGAAACCTATGTCAACGATAAAAATAAAAGAGCAACAAGAAGTTTTGTGGTAGATACGGATGAAGGAGTGAGAGCCGATACTACCATAGAAGCATTGGCTAAACTCAAGCCAGCCTTTGCTTTGAAAGGATCTGTGACTGCAGGAAATTCTTCGCAAACAAGTGATGGTGCAAGTTTTGTGATGGTGATGAGTGAAAAAATGATGAACGCTTTAGGTTTAAAACCTATTGGTCGATTGGTGAATTGTGCTTCTGCAGGGGTGCATCCTAGAATCATGGGCATTGGTCCTATTGCGGCAGTTCCTAAGGTATTGAAGCAAGCAGGTATGAAGCAAGATCAAATTGATTTATTTGAATTGAATGAGGCATTTGCTTCACAATCTTTAGCAGTGATAAGGGCCCTTGAATTAGACATTAATAAAGTTAATATCAATGGAGGTGCCATTGCACTTGGACATCCCTTGGGCTGCACGGGCAGCAAATTAACGGTTCAAATTTTGAACGATTTAGAGCGATTGAATAAGAAATATGGCATTGTTACGGCCTGTGTGGGTGGCGGCCAGGGTATTGCCGGAATCATTGAAAGATTGTAAACCCAATAGAAAATTAGGGTTTACAATCTTTCCCTCTTATGATTTTCAAACCCTAATCGGGTTTAGGAAGAATTGTAAACCCAATTAGAAATCCTACCGCACATCAAAACGGGCAGTTTTTTCTCCCCTTTTTACTCATTTTTTGCTTAAAAATGGATAGTTTAGAGATTCATTATTCTTTAAAATAGCAAAATCTTTACCATGCGTATAATTACTGCCGGATGCTTAGTGTTTACATTAAGTGTATCTCTGACAAATTTGTCTGCTCAAAAAACAAAAAAAGCAGCATCAGTAGTGACGGCTACTGAAACAAAAGTAGACATCAACAAAGTTTTTAAAAATTGGAAACCACGCAATGTGGGTCCAGCATCGATGAGTGGTCGTATCACGACTATTGATGCCGAAGTGGCTAACCCCAATAATATTTGGATAGGTGCAGCATCAGGTGGTGTTTGGAAAACAAGTAATAGTGGAGTGAGTTGGACACCTGTATTTGATGAGCAACCCATTTTAAATATTGGGGCTGTTGCCATTCAGCAATCTAATCCAAGTGTGGTATGGGTAGGAACTGGCGAAGGCAACCCAAGAAATTCAGTAAGCATTGGAGAAGGAATTTATAAAACACTGGATGCAGGTAAAACTTGGAAGAGAATGGGCTTGGAGCAAACAAGAAATATTCATAGAGTCATTATAGACCCAAACAATCCCAATACAGTATATGCTGGTGCCATTGGCAACCCTTACGGACAAGGTAAAAACAGAGGTGTATACAAAACAACTGATGGTGGTGAAACTTGGAATCAAATATTATACACCAATGATACTTCGGGTGTAGGGGATATGATTATGGATCCCAAAAATCCGAATAAATTATTTGTAGCCATGTGGCATCATTACCGCAATCCTTATCATTTAGAAAGCGGTGGTAAAGGAAGTGGTATTTATATGACAGTGGATGGTGGAAAAAATTTCATTAAGCTTGGAAAAGAAAATGGATTGCCAGATGGTAATTTAGGTCGTGTGGGTATTGCCATTAGCCGATCCAATCCCAATAGAGTATATGCTTTAGTGGAGTCTACTAAAAGTGGTTTGTATAAAAGTGATGATGGCGGTTATAATTTTACTTTAGTGAATGCACAAAAATCAATTGTAGACAATCGTCCTTTTTATTTCCAAGACATTATTTGTGATCCATTAAATGAAAATACGCTTTGGTACATTAGTCAAACTGTGGTAAAAAGTATTGATGCAGGAAAAAATTTCGAAACAGTGATTCCTTATAGTGGCATTCATCCAGATCATCATGCATTTTGGATTCATCCTACCGATAACAAATTAATGTTGGATGGAAATGATGGTGGTATTGGTTTAACAAGAGATGGTGGAAAAACTTGGATGTTTGATGAAAAAATTCCAGTGGGACAATTTTATCATGTGAATGTAGACAATGAAACACCATATCATGTAATGGGCGGTATGCAAGACAATGGTTCCTGGAGAGGGCCAGCCTATACTTATATACAAGGAGGCATTAAAAATTTCTATTGGGATAATTTATGGGGTGGAGATGGATTTGATGTAGTGCCTGATGCGGAAGATGCCAATTGGGTATATGCGATGAGTCAGGGTGGTTCTGTTGGAAGATATAATACTGCTACTGGAGAAAGTTCTTATATCCAACCTCCAGCACCTGATGCAAAAACGCTTTTACGTTTTAACTGGAATGCTGCCATTGCACAAGACCCTTTCGATAAGAAAACCATTTATTTTGGTTCTCAATTTTTACATAAGAGTAGCAATAAAGGAGCGGCTTGGAAAGTAATTTCGCCTGATCTAACAACCAACGATAGCACACAAATTGATCAAACCAGTAACGGTGGTCTAAGTTTGGATATTACAGGTGCAGAGAATCATTGCACCATTATTACCATTGCACCTTCTAGTCTTCAAAAAGAGGTCATCTGGATTGGTACGGATGATGGCAAGGTACAAGTAACTACCAATGGAGGTGCCACTTGGACCAATATTACACCCAACATTACAGGATTGCCTAAAGGTTCATGGATTCCTCAAATTAGAACATCTACCTACAATGTCAATGAAGTTTTCGTAGTTGCAAATAATTATAGACAAGGTGATTTTGCGCCTTATATTTTTAGATCTACCGATTTTGGAAAAACTTGGACCAATATTTTAAGCACTGCTAAAGTAACTGGTTATGCATTGTCTATCATTCAAGACATTGTAGAACCTAATTTATTTTTTGTAGGAACAGAGCAAGGTATGTATGTAAGTTTAGACAACGCAGAAAATTTCCAACAATGGAAAAACGGATACCCGTCCGTATCTACTTATGATTTTGCCATTCAAGAAAGAGAAGCCGATTTAGCGATTGCTACTTTTGGTCGTGCATTATGGGTATTGGATGATATCAAGCCTTTACGCAAGTTGGCACAAAATAAAGGCGTGGCCACTAACTTCTTTGTATCAGCACCGAATGCGGTGATGAATGCAAGTTATAAAAATGCAACCTATGAATGGAGTACTTGGGGCATGTATGATGGCACCAATCGTCCTGCAGGATATCCATTTACTGTGTATGTACAAGACAGCATCAAAAAAGTTAAAGTACAAATTAAAGATGCACAGGATTCTGTTATCAGAAATCTAACTTTTAAAGTTGACTCTGGTTTTAACAGACAATATTGGGGCTTTGAGCAAAAAGGAAAGCGCGCAGCAGGTATGTCTAAAGTGGGCGGCGGCGGAAGGGGTAGAAGAATGGTAGAGGAAGCTGCTACAGAAGGAGATGATGAAAGAGAATACAGAGGACGTGCAGTACTTGCTGGCAAATACAAAGTAGTGGTAACTGCAAACAAATTAAAAGATTCTATGTGGATTGAAGTGAAAGATGACAATAGATTGGGAAGTAGAACAGAGATTGTCAAAAAACAAGATGAACTGTTAGCCAAACATCAGCCAAGTGCGGATAAGTTTAATAATGTATTAGATCAATTGGATGAAGTGGATGCCTTGTTGCTAGAATTAAAAGCAGATTGGAAAGATAAAAAAGACAAAGGCTTGGATACTTTAAACAAAGCACATAAAGCCATTACAGCCAAAGCAAAAACTTTACGTGAATATATTATGGGTAAAAAACAAGAAAAGCAAGGGTATGGTACAGTGGCAGCAATTACGCCTATTGGAATCATTAATGATGCAAGTATGTTGATTCTCCGTAAGAATACCATGCCAGGTGAGCAAGAAGAGAAAAAATTGCAAGAAGCAGAAGCTGCTATTCAAACAGTGATTGTAAAAGCAAATGAATTTTTCACAAAGGATTGGGCCGATTTTAGAAAATTAGTAGAAACCACTCCTGTTAAAAAATTCAAGGATTACGAGACTCTAAAATAAATATCAAAATTGTACATCCTAATATAAATCTAGGATGTACAATTTTTACTCTAATGATTTTTTTAGCATTTAAATATTAAAAATGAATAGTATGAAAAAGTTTTTATTAATTGCCCTGTCTTTGTTTTCTTTACTTCTTTCTACTTCAGTAGATGCACAAAAGAAAAAAGCAGCAACTCCTATAACAACAACAAGTTTGTCGCAGGATCCAATTATAAAAGCACAAAATTTTAGATTGATTGGCCCATTCAGAGGTGGCAGGGCTGCAGCAGGCGTTGGCTCTTTTGCTGATGTCAATACTTTTTATATGGGCGCTACAGGTGGTGGGGTTTGGAAATCCACCGATGCAGGTAGCAATTGGAAAAACATTTCAGATGGTTTCTTTGGTGGAACCATTGGGGCCATTGCTTTAGCACCTTCCAATGAATCTATTGTGTATGTAGGTGAGGGAGAAGGTACCATGAGAGGCAATGTGAGTGAGGGTTTGGGTGGTATGTGGAAATCGACCGATGATGGAAAAACTTGGAAAAATTTGGGCTTAAAAGAAGCCCGACATATTGTTAGAATTGTGGTACATCCAAAAAATCCAGACATTATTTGGGCTGCAGTGATGGGACATTTGTTTGGCCCCAATGAAGCAAGAGGTGTGTTTAAAAGTACCGATGGCGGACAAAACTGGAAAAAAGTTTTGTATGTGAATGAACAAACAGGTGCAAGCGATTTAGTAATTGATCCAAGCAACCCTGAAATTTTATACGCAGGTACTTGGCAATTGATTCGTACACCTTATAGTTTAGAAAGTGGTGGGGAAGGTTCTGGCTTATATAAAAGCACCGATGGCGGAGAAACCTGGACTTCTATTAAATCCAATAAAGGATTTCCGAAAGGGGTTTGGGGCATTACCGCCATTGCAGTGGCCAAATCCAATACAGACAAGTTGTATGCTTTAATCGAAAATAAAGATGGAGGCTTGTATGTTTCAGAAAATGCAGGAAAAACATGGGACTTAGTGAATAGCGACAACAACATTCGTCAACGCGCATGGTACTACACAAAAGTGTTTGTAGATCCAGCAGATGAAAATAAAGTGTATTGCCCCAATGTAAATTTTATGGTGTCTAGTGATGGTGGAAAATCATTTGCAGCAGTTCGATCACAACATGGCGATCATCATGATTTATGGATTGATCCAAAAAATGGTAAAAGAATGATTTTATGTGATGATGGTGGTGCCGCAGTTAGTTTGGATGGCGCCAAAAATTGGAGTTCAGTGACGAATCAACCTACAGTGCAAACCTATCGATTAAGTACAGATACGCATTTCCCATATAGAATTTTGGGTGCTCAACAAGACAATAGTGCCTTTAGAATTTTATCAAGTTCTTATGGATCCTATATAGGTGAAAGTGATTTTGAAGTGACCGCAGGTGGGGAGAGTGGCTATATTGTTGCTGATCCATTAAACAGTGATGTAGTGTATGGAGGTTCTTATGGCGGATTGATTACAAGGTATGATCACAAGACAGGAGAGAACCGCATAGTGAATGTATGGCCTGACAATCCAATGGGGGCGGGTGCCGATGTACAGAAATATCGTTTTCAATGGAATCATCCTATTTTCTTTTCTCCACACAATCCTAAAAAATTATACACCGCAGGCAATCATTTATTTGCTACCGAGAATGATGGGGCTAGTTGGACGCAATTGTCTCCAGATCTAACCACCAATGACAAAAGCAGACAAAAAAGTTCTGGTGGTCCCATTACACAAGACAATACCAGCGTAGAATATTACTGTACCATATTTACTGCTGCAGAATCTCCTTTAGAAAAAGATTTGTTGTGGACAGGTAGTGATGATGGTTTAATTAACGTAAGTAAAGATGGTGGTGCACATTGGAAAAATGTAACACCAAAAGATATACCACAATGGATGATGTGGAATAGAGTGGAAATAGATCCCATTAGAAAAGGAACCGCTTATTTTGCTGGAACAAGATACAAGCTTGATGATTTTGCTCCTTATTTATATGTAACACATGATTATGGAGAGACTTGGGAAAAAATTACCAATGGTATTAACCCATTACATTTTACAAGATGTATTGTTGCTAGTCCAAGAAAAGAGGGTGTGTTGTTTGCGGGAACTGAATACGGTTTGTATGTTTCTATGAACGATGGAAAATTATGGGAGCAGTTACAGTTGAATTTACCTATAACACCTGTTACCGATTTATTAATTCGTGATAATAATTTAATAGTAGCAACACAAGGTAGAAGCTTATACATTTTAGATGACCTGTCTTTTATTGAGCAGTATCAAGCAAGCAATGTCAATGCTTCCAAAGTATTCCCAGTGGCCAATGCCTATCGTGTTCCTCCGCAAATAGCTGGACGTCGTGGCGGTGGTCGTGGTGCAAGAACCAGCATGCCAAACAATGTGGGTACCAATCCTCCAAAAGGGGTTGTTATTAATTATTGGTTGAAAGAGGTGAATGATAGCACTACCGTTCAAATTGATATCTTAGATGAGCATAATAAATTAGTGAGACATTTTAGTTCTAAGGATATGAGCAAAGACAAATCTGGTATTGTAGTAGAAAATGGCTTACAACAATTTACCTGGAATTTGTATCATAAAGAAATTGAGAAGCCTTCAGAAGATTTAATTTTTTGGAATGGTACCACTAGTCCTGTTTTAGCAGCACCAGGTAAGTACTTTGCTAAAGTAACAATAGACAAAGATTCAGTGACGTATCCATTTGAATTGATGGCCGACCCTAATTATAAAGTTTCTACTGCCGATTTAAAAGCGCAAGAACAATTCCTATTAGATGTATCTGGTAGTTTTAACACCATTATGAAAGCTTTAAAAGGCATTAAAGAAATTCGTGCGCAAGTTCAAGTATTACAAAAGAAAACTAAGGATACTGCTTTCCAAAAGCAAAGCGAAGCTTTATTAAGTAATCTTAAAACCATTGAAGAAGCTTTACACCAAACCAAGGCTAAAAGTGGTCAAGATGTTTTAAACTTTCCAATTCGTTTGGATGATAAATTAGCTGGTATATTTGGATCTGCAGCTGCAGGCTATGTAGCACCTACTAAGCAAGTAAAAGAAACGTATGCAGAGTTAAAAGCACAAGCAGATGAGCAATTAAAAAAATATGAAGTGATCAGAAAAGAAAGTGTAAAAGCTTTGAATGAATCTGTACATAAATTAATGATACCCATTATAGGAAATTAATAGTTTCTTTTGAAGAGATGATTAAGTTCATCTTTACAGTAGCATTATAAAAAGGTCTTCCCGATTTTGGGAAGACCTTTTTTATAAGTGAAAATTTCTAGCGTAGTATTCTTGCGTAATCTTCTAGCATACTACTTGCTTATTCAAAATCTTGATACAATAAATACTTTTTTCTAATTTTTTTAAAACTAGCAAGGTCTTTTTGCCAACTAGCTCTAATGGCTGCTGGACTCAGGCCCGATTGTATTTGTTCCATCAATAGGTTATTACCTGCTAATTTATTAAAGTAATAATCGCGTGGGGTATTACCGGTGGTATGAATAAAAAAAGAATCTTTTTGAGGATAGGTCTTATACATCTCTATAAATAATTCAAGATCTATGCTGGTATGCGGTGGTTTTGTTTTAGTCAAGTCCCATCCAAAGCATAATTGATCTTTTAATTTGGGCTGAGTAGCTCCTACTCTAGAAACGGGTGTAAAAGAAAAGTTTTTAATCGTAGTAAGCGGATGTCCAATGTAAGCAAATGCATGTTCAGTACCTCTGCCCTCACTGAGTATAGTGCCTTCTACTAAACAAGTAGTGGGGTACCAATAAATAGATGGCATATCGGGCAAGTTGGGAGAAGGCGCGATGCGAATGGCATACATAGAATTGTGGTCGTAGTTTTTGCAAGGTATGATGGTGAGCGACCAATTTTTATTTGTATTTATTTTTAACCAGTCTTCTCCATTGAGCATGGTAGCGTACTCTCCAATAGTCATTCCATATACAATGGGCACTGTATTTTTTCCTACAAAGCTGGAGAAGGCTTTATCTAAAACAGGTCCATCTACATAATGTCCATTGGGATTTGGTCTGTCTAAAATAATAAGTGGTTTATTATTTTCTTTAGCTGCCTCCATCAAATATTGTAAGGAAGATATATACGTGTAAAAACGAGTGCCCACATCTTGTATATCAAAAACGAGTACATCTATATCGGCTAGGTCCGTTGAATCGGGCCCGTATTTTTTACCATATAAAGAAACAATCTTAATGCCTGTTTTAGGGTCATTGCCATCCTTGGTCTCTTCGCCTGCATCTGCTGTTCCTCTTAGGCCATGTTCTGGTGTAAATATTTTTTGAATAGTTATGCCTTGGGCTAATAAGGTATCAATTAAATGTTTTTTATTTACGATGGCGGTATGGTTGGTGAATATACCTACTCTTTTATTTACTAATAAAGGCATATACTTTTCGCTTTGATAAGCACCTGGTAGTATTTCTTTTTTGTTTTGGGCTAATACATCGAATGGTTTGTTCGCGATGAAGCCAACAAGAACAAGAATGAATATTTTTTTCATCTTCTTAAAAAGGATTTAAATTTATTAGTACAATATAGTAAATAAAACAATCCTCCCTATTACCTAAATAGGTTTTCATGAGTACTGTATCCGTATCAACTAAAATGACTAACTTAAATATTTCGCTACAATAGGTACTCTTCGGCCTACGCCAAAAGCTTTAGGAGAAATACGAATAATAGGACAGAATTGATTTCTTTTATACTCATTGGTATTCACCATCTTTAAGGTTTTGTCTACCAAGGCAGCATCAAATCCCAATGCCTTAATGGCGGCCGGATCGGCTCTTTTTTCTATGTATTGAAAAAGTATTTGATCTAGTATCTCGTATGCAGGTAAACTGTCACTGTCTTTTTGATCGGGTCTTAATTCAGCACTAGGTGCTTTGGTAATAATATTTACAGGAATAAATTCTTGATTGCGATTAATGTATTTAGCTAGTTCATAGACTTGCATTTTATAGCAATCTCCTAAAACACCCAATCCACCTGCCATGTCTCCATACAAAGTACCATAACCAGTAGCCAATTCACTTTTATTAGAAGTATTTAATAATACATAACCAAATTTATTGGCCAAGGCCATTAATAAATTACCTCTCGATCTGCTTTGTATATTTTCTTCGGCCAACGAAAATGGAAGGTCTTTGAATAAGGGTTTTAAAATGCTTAAAAAACTTTCATACACTTCCTTGATTGGAATGATGTCGTAAGTATTGTTTAAATTTTTACTTAATTGCACCGCGTCATTTATAGAATGATCGGTAGAATAGGGAGAAGGCATTAATATGGCATGCACATTTTCTTTACCCAAAGCTTCGCAGGCAATGGCTAAGGTTACCGCTGAATCAATACCACCCGATGAGCCCAAAATTGCTTTTTTGAATCCCATTTTAGTAAAATAATCCCTCACGCCTAAAACCAAGGCTTTATATACTTGATCAATATTTAAAGCGGGCTCTAAAGTAAGCGGATTCAATTCTTTATTGGGTACTCTTGCAGCTGCTTCAATAATGGGTGCGTTAATCATACCATCCTCTGTGCATTCAAAAATTTCCATCGCCGATTCAAACATAGGAAGTGCTCCACAAAGATTTGCCATCTTATCAAAAGCAAAAGAACCTCCGTCAAATACAATCTCTGTTTGACTTCCTACTGCATTGCAATAAAATAAAGGAATCTTATATTTTAATACATTGGCTTTAATGGTAGCCTTTCTATCTTCATCATGCGTATAATCAAAAGGCGAAGCGCTTAAATTCAATAAAATATCTGGATGTTGATCCATCATTTTATCCATAGGACAAATACGGTACAAAGGATTATCGCCTAGATTCCAAATATCTTCACAAATGGTAATGGCTAATTTTTTTCCTTTAAATAGAATTACTTTCCAATCATCTGCAGGCTCAAAATATCTATTCTCATCAAATACATCGTAAGTAGGCAATAATGTTTTATGAATTTCTGCAACAATCTTTTTTTCATAAAGAAAAAATGCAGCGTTGTATAAATCTTTTCCTTTTATATTTGGATTGCGTGCTGGACTGCCAATTAAAACCCCAATGGTGTCAGCCGCCGCTTTGATGGCATCGATGCTTTCATAGCATTTTACAATAAAATCATTAAATTCTACAAAGTCTCTGGCTGGATAACCACATACGCTCATTTCACTAAATAAAATTAAATCGGCTCCTTGTTTTTTGGCTTCTTCAATAGCGCATAAAATTTTATGCGTGTTTTGTTCAAAATTGCCAATATGATAATTTTGTTGAGCGATGCAAATCTTCATAAAGCAAAGGTCGGTTTTTTAAAAGAAATAAATTGGCTATTTAAGTAAGATTTATTGCAGCACAGAAAGGTAAAAAGCCTTGTTTTAGGCTTAGTTTAATTTAACTGGCGCTACCATTTTAAATGCAGGGATATTCACGTTGATCAAATCCCTGGTTTCAATATTTTCCATCGTATAATGGCCTTGCATTTTTCCCAATTCACTTTTTAAGTGGCAGCCACTCACATATTGATAATGTTTTCCGGGCATGATTAATGGTTGAACCCCAACAACACCTTCACCTTCTACAATTCTATGTTCTGAATTACTGTCAAAAACTTCCCAATAACGCTTTAATAATTTGACAGGGAAAGAATTGTGATTTTCAATGGTAATGCGGTAAGCAAACATGTACTCATTTTGCAAAGGATTGCTGTAATCCTTCTGATAAAAGGTTTCTATGCTTACTTCAACGCCTTCTGAAATTTTTGAGACCATAGGGAAACTGTCAATTGTGCAAGGCAGATAATACTGCGGGATAAAAGTACCAAATATTTGGGCCGCTTATATAAAAAGACAGTCTATTTTTTTATAAGACCCCATAAGTCGTGTAACTTTGCGAAAACTAATGAATTCGGGCAAAATTTCATTGGTTTTCACGTTAAAACACAAGAAAAATGAAAATTGCAGTAGCAAAAGGTGATGGTATCGGACCTGAGATAATGGAAGCAGTGATCAGCATTTTTAATGCAGCCAAAGTGCCTTTGGACTATGATTTTGTAGACATGGGAAAATGGGTTTTTGATAAAGGGTTTAACAATGGCATGACGCCCCAAGCCAAAGATACCATTGAAGCATTGGGTATCCTATTTAAAGGTCCCATGGAAACCCCAAAAGGCAAGGGGGTGAAAAGTGTGAATGTCACAGCTCGAAAAACTTGGAATACTTATGCGAATGATAGAAAATTTCAAACCTTAAGTGGAGTAGATACTGTTTTTAGTAAAGCTGGCATCGCCATTGATTTAACCATCGTAAGAGAAAATATTGAAGATACTTATGGTGGAATCGAGCACATGCTTACACAGGATGTTGCCTTAGGCAGACGTTTTATTACACGTCCAGGAAGTGAGCAAGTGATTCGTTATGCATTTGAAATGGCCAAGAAAAAAGGAGCCAAAAGAATTACATGTGGACACAAGGCCAATATCATGAAATTAACAGATGGTTTATTTTTAGAAGTATTCAAAGAGGTCGCAAAAGAATACCCTGAATTAAAAGCAGACGATGTAATTGTAGATGATTTGTGTATGAAGTTGGTAAGTCGTCCCGACTTATTTGATGTGATTGTTTTAACCAATTTGCAAGGAGATATTGTAAGTGATTTATGTGCTGGATTGGTTGGTGGGCTTGGTTTTGCACCTTCTGCCAATATTGGAGATCATATTTCTATTTTTGAAGCAGTACATGGAACTGCACCAGATATTGCCGGAAAAAACATTGCCAATCCAACTTCCTTGTTGTTAAGTGGATTAAGCATGCTAAGACATTTAGGTTTGATGGAACAAGCCATCATGATTGAAAATGCATTGTTGTTTACTTTAGAATCCGGCATACATACTGGAGATTTTGGTGATAAAGCAATACCTTCTGTGAATACAACCTTTTTTGCAAAAGCCATTATTGATAATTTTGGAAAGCAACCCAAACACAATCCTAAACCATTGTTGCCTAATTTTTATGTAACACCAACTAATTTTAAATTGGAACACAATCCAATGTTGCAAAGTGATTTAAATGATCAGCATAAAATAGTAGGCGTTGATTTTTTTATAGAAAGCAATGAGCAACCTCAAGTGATTGCCGATAAATGTTTAAGTCATACGACAGAGGCTTTGAAATTAGTGACCATAACCAATAGAGGAACACAGGTATGGCCTTCGGGCTCAATTTTTACCAATTTAGTGAATCAATATTATTGCAGGTTTGAGACAACAAATGAATTGGCGATGTCTCAAAATGAGGTGATTGATTTATACCGTGCTTTGGCCATGGATTTTAAAATCTGTTCCTTAGAAATATTGAATATGTGGGCCGATAAGAAAGCCTATAGTTTGGCTCAGGGCCAATAGAATCTCCTCTTTTGCATAAATAGTCTTGAATTTGACTCTTTTTGCTATAAAATTGCTTTTTCTCGTGGGAAAAAAAACAATTTTGACGTAATTTCACGGCTCAATTACAAAACTTACTTTTACCTATGGCAGAAGTTATCTTAATGCCCCGTTTAAGCGATACCATGACCGAAGGGGTGGTGGCTGCATGGCATAAAAAAGTGGGGGATACCGTTAAAAAAGGCGATTTATTGGCCGAAATTGAAACGGACAAAGCAACGATGGAATTAGAAAGCTATCAAGATGGCATCTTATTACATATAGGTACACCTAGAGGAGGAAAATTACAAGTAAACGATTTATTGGCCATTTTTGGAAAAGCAGGAGAAGATGTTTCTGCTTTGATTGCTCAAAATACAAATGGAGCTGCGGCAGCTGCACCAGTTACTGAATCAATTCCGGTTGCTGTTGAAACGGCTCCATCTGCTGTTGCGCCAATTACAGATGCAAGTGCCATGGAAGAAGTGGTATTGATGCCACGTCTAAGTGATACCATGACCGAAGGCGTGATTGTAGGTTGGCATAAAAAAGTAGGAGACAAAGTGGCGAAAGGAGAAGTGTTGGCAGATATTGAAACAGATAAAGCCACTATGGAATTGGAATCTTATAAAGATGGAATTTTATTGTATCAAGGCGCACAGGCTGGAGAAAAAATATTGGTCAATCAATTGTTATGTATCATTGGTCAACCTGGTTTAGAAATTGATGGTATTGTAAAATCTATCAAAGCACCCGTTACTGCAGAAGCGCCAAAAGCTGCTGCGGTGCCTGCAACTACAACAGTTGCAGTTCTAGGACCAAGTGCAGCACCATTATCAGCAAATACACAAGTAGTGAATGAGGGAAGAATATTTGCATCGCCTTTGGCAAAGAAAATTGCCAAAGACAAGGGCATCGATTTAAAATATGTGAAGGGCAGTGGAGAGCATGGTAGAATTACTAGAACTGATTTAGAAAATTTCACACCAGCATCTAAGAATACTGCAACAGGAAAAACAAATACCACCAGAAGTAATTTTGTAGGTCAAGTAAGTTTTGTAGAATCACCGGTTTCTCAAATGCGTAAAACCATTGCAAGACGTTTAAGTGAAAGTTTGTTCACCGCACCGCATTTTTACTTAACCATGAAGATTAACATGGATGCGACGATTGCAGCAAGAACAGTAGTAAATGAAACAGCGCCAGTTAAAATTAGCTTCAACGATTTTATTGTTAAAGCGGTGGCACTTTCTTTGAAACAACATCCTAAAGTAAACAGCAGTTGGTTGGGTGATGTGATTCGTGAAAACCATCATGTGAATATTGGTATTGCTGTAGCAGTAGACGAAGGTTTATTGGTTCCTGTACTTCGTTTTGCTGATGGCCTTTCTTTGGATGAGATAAGTGTTTCAGTTAAAGAGTTTGCTAAAAAAGCAAAAGATAAAAAATTACAACCTTCAGATTGGGAAGGAAGTACCTTTACCATCTCTAATTTAGGTATGTTTGGTATAGATCAATTCACGGCCATCATCAATCCACCGGATGCTTGTATTTTAGCAGTAGGTGGTATTGCACAAGAGCCTGTAGTAAAAAATGGTCAAATTGTACCTGGCAATGTGATGAATGTAACTTTAAGCTGTGACCATAGAGTGGTAGATGGTGCAACAGGGTCTGCCTTCTTACAAACCTTAAAAGCAAATTTAGAAGAACCTATAAGAATGTTCGTGTAATTTATTGGAGCTTTATGAAATATAAGATCCAATAAATTCTTCTCTAATGATATTAAAAAAGCCTCCTCGAGAAATCGAGGAGGCTTTTTTTGTGAGGTTATTCTTTTAAGTCTTAATATAAAATAAGACTTCAATTCATAAACTAATCTACATCACATCCAATGGGTGCACCTGGTGCAATAGTAGTAGGCTTAGGAAGCACAATGTCTTTTGGATTTTTAATTCTTTCCAAAGCATAGGTAAACTGCGCTTTATGTGCAATATCTGTTTTTGCTAAAGCTTCTAATTTTGATTTCAATTGTACAATTCGATCATTGCAAATACTTCTTACTTCATAATTGGCATCCGTGCTTTGCGCTAGACCCAATAACCAAGTGAGGGTTAGTTGTTGTGTTTGCAATTGAATGCTGCCTTCTAACCCTGAAGGTATTTTAGTATACCATGTTTTTTCTAAAATAGCATCCAATACTTGGTCCCAACCAAGTGTATTGGCTCTGGCTTTGTTTTGTACCAGTCTATTGGCTCTTTCCACATTGAATAAAAAGCCCAATTCAAAATCAGCCAATGCTTCTGCAGCAGCCAATGCATCAAAGCTCATGCCTGTTCTTTTTTCAAACAATTCACCTACACCATAATACATAGGAGGACGTGGCGGAATCAGCGCTAAAATTCTTTCTGGTATTACCAAAGTATTAGCAGACAAACAGCTTACGGCAGCATTCAATGCTCTTTGTTGAATTGCATTGGATAAAATAGTAGGTTTGATTTGACTTGCATCACCACGAACACTATAATTATAATTGATGCCACCAATTAACTTTGTTGTAGCCTCGTATTGATAACGATGATAATTGTATAAAGGAACCAATACATCTTCTAATTTTGCCAATGGGGTACCATTACTGATAGCCGATTCGCCAAATTGTTCTAATCCTTTTTTTCTAACAGCAATGACTTGTTCTAAACCTGAAACTGCATCAGATTGATTGTCCCATAAATGTGCGTAGGGATGAAATCCACTTGCAGCTCTTGCATCTGCATCCGCAATAAACAATAAACCATTTTTAGAATTCTCTGCCAACATATTGTCTAAAGCTGCAGATTCAACATTGGCGCTTACTTTGCCAAAATCTTGGTAGCCATACAATACGGCACGCTTGTCCCAAGCGCCAATTTCACTGGTATAAGCTTTAGAAAAATCTACCTCCCCTTTTTCATTCACATAAAAATTAGGATGGGGGTAGTCCATTACCGAGGCACGATCATTGTAACTGGATGCATAATTGTGTTGTAATCCAATGGTATGGCCCACTTCGTGTGCAGCCAATTGTCTTAACCTTTGCAAAGCAGCGGTCCTCATTTTATCTGTCACAGGTTTGCCATCGATGAAAGGAGAAAGTAAAGCGGTGAATATTAAATAATCTTGACGTACACGTAAAGAACCTAAGGTAACTTGACCTTTGATGATTTCACCTGTTCTTGGATCAGAAATAGTCGCGCCATAACTCCAACCACGTGTAGACCTGTGTACCCAATTGATCATATTGTACCTAATATCCATGGGGTCGGCCGAATCTGGAAGCACTTGTACTTGAAAAGCATTTTTATAACCTGCTGCTTCAAAAGCTTGATTCCACCATCTTGCTCCATCCAATAATGCAGATCGAATGGGTTCTGGAGTGCCATTATCTAAATAATAAACAATTGGTTTTACAGGTTCACTTAGTACAGCAGTTGGATCTTTTTTGAAAAGTCGATGTCTATTGATTACCATTTTTTGAATGGGTTCGCTGATATCACTTCCATAATCAAAATAACTTGTACCAAAGTAGCCACTTCTGATATCATATTTCCTGGGCGTATAATTATTGTCTGGAAGTTCTACAAAACTATGATGCATTCTTACAGTGAGTGCTTCTGTAGATGGTGCAATACTTTGAATCAATCTTCCAGCATCACCTCCGCCTACAAAAGTAAGGGTGGCTTCAAATTCTGAATTCTTTGGAAAATTTTTAGTGTTGTTCATGTACATCGCAGATCTGCCTTCGTTCAAAGTATAGGTACCTTGTTTCATTCTTCTTATTCTATCGGCTACACCATGTGCATCTCTTAAAAAGAAAGAAGTAGCATCTATTAAAATGGTATTGGCTTCTTCTGCTTCTACAGTAAAACTAAAAAGTATAGATTGTGCGAAAGATTCATTTACTGCTTTCTGTTCTCTTGGGTCATTGGTTACAGCTCTGTATTCATAATTAGGTTGGGTAAGCAATACTTTTTTACCAACTCTTTGAAAATACACAATTCTAGAATTTCCAATTTGACCTCGGTCAAGGCCGATATCATTGGATCCTAGGCCTGCAGGTAAAGAGTTCACATACAAAAAAGGAACATTTAATTTATCAACAGAGATAAATATTTTTCCTTGATTTGCATCCCACCAATAATTAAAATAGCCTTTGTGCAATTCCATTGTCTTTGTTTTTTCCGCAATGGGGCTATTTTGTGCTTGTACAATCAAAGGGAAACATAAAAGCATTAAAATGATACGCATTTTTGTAATTTTAATTTAAAATAAAAAAAATCCCGTCTAACCCGAATAAACGGAATCGAAACGGGATTTATAAAATTCAATGAGCTAACTATGCTGTTGGCGTAGTATTTGGTTCAGTAAAAAGCGTTGCTGCTACTACTGCAACTGCAGGAGCGGCGACTGGCGCTACTACTTTTTTCTTTGCTAACGCTTTCTTTTTAGGAGCAGCTTTTTTTGCTACTACTTTTTTCTTTGCTACGACTTTCTTTTTAGGAGCAGCTTTTTTTGCTACTACTTTTTTCTTTGCTACGACTTTCTTTTTAGGTGCTGCTTTTTTTGCTGCAACTTTTTTCTTTGCTACCGCTTTCTTTTTAGGAGCTGCTTTTTTTGCTACTACTTTTTTCTTAGGGGCTGCTTTTTTAACTGCCGCTTTCTTTTTTGCAACAACTTTCTTTTTAGGAGTTGCTTTTTTAGCAACTACCTTTTTCTTTGCTACTTTTTTCTTGCTTGCCATGAGGGTTATTTTTAAAGGGTTAATTAATTTAGAAATATAAAATTACATTGTTTTTTTGTAACTAAATTAAATGTGTTGATTTTTTATAATAGTTTTGTACCATGCAAACACCTGTTACTTTAGTAGTTGGCGCAACACCCAATCCAGAACGTTATAGTTTTTTAGCCACTGCACTTTTAGAAGAAAAAGGCTATGCCGTGTATCCATTTGGTATTAAAAAAGGGTTGATCAATACCACTGCCATTATTAATGAATGGCCCGCACCAGGAACCATCGATACCGTTACTTTGTACCTTGGTCCCAATGCACAAACGGAATACTTTGATGCCATTATTGGGCTAGCGCCACGACGAATCATATTTAATCCGGGTACTGAAAACCCAATACTGGCTTCACTTGCAGCAGAAAATGGCATTCAAACCATAGAAGCTTGTACTTTGGTCTTGTTGAAGACGGCGCAATACTAAAAACCAATTTTTTTTCAATTGTAGTCGCTAATTTTTGAACTGACCCCAGCTAGATCTGTCTAAATTTCTATACTGAATGGCTTCGCTTAGATGATGTATCTCAATATTTTGACTTCCCTCTAAATCGGCAATACTTCTGCTTACTTTAAGAATTCGATCAAAGGCCCTTGCGCTTAGTTGAAATTTTTCCATTGCATTTTTTAACAAGGATTCTGCAGATGGTCCAATACTACAATATTTATTAAGCTGCTCCTTGTTCATTTGGGCATTGGTAAAGACCCCATTTTCTAATTCAAATCTTTGAAATTGCATTCTTCTTGCATTTTCTACCCTTTTTGCAATAATTGCTGAGGAATCGCTCAAGTTACCCCCTCTTAGTTCTTCGTAAAGCACGGGTGCCACTTCAACTTGCAAGTCAATTCTATCTAATAAAGGTCCCGATATTTTATGCATGTATTTTTGAATGCTGCTTGGACTACATTGACATTCTTTTTGGGGATGGTTGTAAAAACCACAAGGGCAGGGGTTCATGGAGGCCAATAACATAAATCTAGCTGGAAAATGGACGGTCATTTTTGCTCTTGAAATGGAAACCATGCCTTCTTCCATAGGTTGCCTTAATACTTCAAGTACGGATCTATTGAATTCCGGCAGCTCGTCTAAAAACAACACGCCGTTGTGAGCTAAAGAAATTTCACCTGGTTGAGGATAAGATCCGCCCCCAATCATGGCAATGGCTGATAAGGTATGATGAGGCTGCCTAAATGGCCTTTGCCTAAGTAATTGATTGTTTAAAACAAGCTTGCCACTCACACTATGTATTTTACTTGTTTCAAGGGCTTCTATTTTACTTAAAGGAGGTAAAATGGAAACAATACTTTTAGCCAACATGGTTTTCCCCGCACCTGGTGGCCCAATCATAATGATATTGTGTCCTCCAGCACTTGCTACTTCTAATGCTCTTTTGCAATACCATTGACCTTTCACATCTGCAAAATCGGGGATGTTTTGAGTGAATAAATTTGTTGAATTTAATTTAGACACCATTGCATGGGGATGAAAAGATTTTGAATCTATGGGGCAGGTATATAAAGGGTCTTTTAAAAATGAAATCACTTGATGAAGGTGATCAAATGCAAAAACAGGTAAATGATCCACCATGGATGCTTCTGCTTTATTTGCAGTGGGCAAAATAATACCCGCAAAACCTTCTTCCTTTGCTTGCATGGCCATTGCCAAAACACCTTTGATGGGATGTAAGCTTCCATCTAAACCTAGCTCACCCATGATTAAATAATCTTCTAAAGCACTAACAGCTTGTAATTGTTCAGAAGCAGCCAGTATGCCAATAGCAATGGGTAAGTCAAAAGCGGCACCTGTTTTTTTTAAATCGGCTGGAGATAGATTAATCACCAATTTAGTTCTGGGCATATGGAAGCCATTGGCTTTAATGGCGCTTTCGGTTCGGTCTAAACTTTCTTTAATGGCATTATCAGGTAGGCCAACAATACAATAACCCTGACCCATACTTACGTTTACTTCAAGGGTAATGGTAATGGCGTCAATACCCAATAAGGCACTGCCTTTTATTTTAACAAGCATTTTTTTTGCTTGTAATTTAAATGAAGATGGAATGATTGGGCAAAGTATTAATACTTGATTTTATGCATCTTTTCTAAGAGGTCTACCACGCCCTCTCTTTCTAAAATCAAATAACCCAATCGGTCATGGCTAACGCCTTGTTTTAATTGGTAATGAAAAATAAGTTCTTTTTGATGTACTTCGGTTTCAAAATAACTAAACAAAATGTTCTTATATTTTTTTAACCCTTCACTAATTTCATATAAATGCGTGGAAATAATAAACAAACTATTATTTAAATTTTGCAAGCCCTCAATCACAGCAGTACTGCATTTCATCGCATCTTGAATATTGGTACCTTTAAACAGTTCATCTATCAAAACAAAATATTTTTTCCCATCTATAATTTTTTCAATCGTATTTTTTACACGGTGCACTTCGTTAAAAAAATAGCTTTCTCCTTTGACTACATTGTCTGCAATGGTTAAATTGGTAATCAATCCATCAAATAAGGAGAGGCTTAATTTTTTAGCAGGCACACCCATCCCCACATGGGCTAAATAAATAACAATACCGATGGTTTTAATAAAAGTACTCTTGCCCGCCATATTGGCGCCAGTCAAAAATAGTAGATTGCTATTTTGTGTCAAGGAAATGGCATTGTCAATAGGATTATTTACCAATGGATGAATGGCGCCTTCTACTTCAAAAAAAGAATTGGCTTCATCTAACCAATTAGGAAAAACAAATTGATATTGACTTACCGCTTCTGCCATACTGTAATAGGCGTCTAACTCATAAAAGCTATTTAGTAAATGACGCGTATTGTTTTTGTATTGATAAAAGAAAAAATAACATAGCGACAATAATTCTTGCGGGTTGTCTACTTTTGGTTTTTTGGGCAGCTGCGCTAAGCTAGGATGGCTGGTATATTTTTGAATGTCCTGTACCAAATTCTGAATGGGTTGATTTTGTTTTTCTTTTTCAAAAACGGCTACCCAAGCTTGTAAATTTTGATAAAAAATAATCAAATGCTCTAAGGAGTAACTTAATAAAGAGTAATCTGAAGCATGCATATACCTATACCAATAAGCCCCTGGTAAACTAATTTGTGCAGGGATACTTTTAAAACTAGTTTCAAAAAACTTTTCAATCACTAAGGTACTTCCATTGGTAATGCTCATGGAACGAACAAAATCAATCTCTTTAATAAATAGCGCTATGGCATTTTGTCTTTGCTCAATGGAATTGATGGAGGCTAATGGGCTGAGTATAAACTGGTCTAATTTTTCTTTGCCACCATTGGTTCTACAAAAATTAAGATGGGTAATTAAGCCATTGCTGCCTTCTGAATCAAATAGCCCAAGGTCTTGTAAGGTAATTTTATCAACTTGCATAAGACAATTTACAAATTAAGCTCTGGTAAACTGCAAACGTTGCCCTTTTTCTGCCTCATTAAAAACACCTTCATGATAAGCAAGATGACCACTTACAAAAGTACTACGCACTTGATAAGGGAAGGTCATGCCTTCTAGGGGGCTCCAGCCACAATGGTATAAAATATTTTCTTTGCTTACGGTGTAGGGTATTTCTTTTACTAATACTAAGTCGGCATGGTAACCTTCTCTAATAAATCCGCGGTCTTTTATTTGAAAACAGGTGGCTACGGCATGACTCATTTTTTCGACCATTTTTTCCATACTTAATTTACCTTCTTTTACATAATTCAACATGAGTAGCAAAGGATGTTGAACCAAAGGCAGGCCTGCATGCGCATGGGCGTATGTTTCTTGCTTTTCGGCCAAAGTATGAGGGGCATGATCGGTAGCAATCACATCCAATTGATCATTCAATAAACCTTGCCATAAGGCTGCTTTGTGTGCTGGACTTTTGATAGCAGGATTGCATTTGATTAAATTGCCTAAGCGTGCATAATCATCCGATGTAAAATGTAAATGATGTACACAAACTTCTGCTGTGATTCTTTTATCCGCCAAGGGTCTTAAATTAGAAAACAATTGTAATTCTTTTGCAGTGCTGATGTGTAAGATATGCAAGCGTGCATCAAATTTTTGTGCCAATTGAATGGCTTTGAAGGAAGATTCAAAACAAACCTCTTCGTTTCTGATGATGGGATGATCCGAAGCTTCTAGTATAGGTTTGATGGCTTCTAATGCTGCTTTATTTTTTTTAATCAAGCTTTCTTCTTCACAATGGGTAGCGATTAAAAGTTCCGCCCCGCCAAAAATCTTTTCTAAAACCAATGGGTTGTCTACTAATAAATTGCCCGTAGAAGAGCCCATAAATATTTTAATGCCACAGACCTCATTTTTTTTATCATTGGTTTTTAAAACCTCTTCCCAATTGTCTTGAGAAGTGCCCATGTAAAAGGAATAATTGGCCAAAGAGGTATTAGCACCAATTTTGTATTTATCTTCTAATAAAGTTTGTGTAAAAACAGGAGGTTGGGTATTGGGCATTTCCATAAAACTAGTTACACCCCCTGCTACAGCGGCTTTGGCCTCACTGTAGATATTGGCTTTATGTGTTAAGCCAGGTTCTCTAAAATGCACTTGATCGTCAATGACACCCGGTAGTAAAAATTGGTTTTCTCCGTTCATCTCAATAACTGCTTCTTGTGCATTTATTTGATTGGCTATTTTTTCTATGCGACCATTTTTGATCAGAACATCGCCCTGAATGGTTTTACCTTCATTAACAATATTTGTATTTTTAATTAAGTAAGTATGCATTGTTTTTAATTTTTCAAGAAGAAAGATTCTCCTTCCACATGAATGGTAAAATAAACAAAATTAGAAGTCATCTTATCTAAGCTGTTTAAAAGTATAGTGGGCGCAGCATTAGGATTGCGCATATCTCTTAGTCCATAACTAAATTTAATCTCAGGAGAGATGGTGGCATAAGGAAAATAAAAACTAATTCCCAATCCAGCTTCATAGCCAAAGTCTGCGGCGTTTAATAAATTGGGGTATGATTTTGTTTGAAGAATGCCGTTCAATGAAACGCCTTTACCTTCTTTGCTTGAAGAAAAATCATAATCATATTTCATGCCAACAAAAACGTAATGACGCATAAATTCTGGCTGCTTAAAAAAATTATATCGGTCCGATTCTAATTTTAAAGCAATGGGTAAATTAACAATCGTAGAAGCTACGTTCATTTTATATTTATCCGTTGTATTTGGAAATTCGGTAAAGTTAAAAATATCTTTGGTTCCTGATATTAGAATGTTGGGGTTCACCCTAAGTAAAAAATGGCTGTTCAGTCTTAGCGTTCCACTCAATCCCATAATGAGTGCATTATTAAAAACAGGAGAGATCCAATTGGTCTGACCTGCTGTTGGATGGATAAAAGCAGTGCCTCTTTCAAAATTCATGTAACCACTGCTAATACCAATATTCAATCCAAGCGTTATGGGTTTCTCGTCTTGATAAGGACGATTGACATCAATGGTTTGAGCCTGTATAGCAAAAACTGTGCTTAACAAAATAACCAATAATATTATTTGCTTCCGCAATAAATACTGCATATGCCTAAACTTAATTTTTGTTGAGTAACATTTTTAAATCCTGCTTCCTCTAATATAGTCAAAAAAGCAGCACCTTCTGGAAATGCGATCACACTTTCATTTAGATAAGTGTAGGCTGCTTTATTGCCCGAAAATAATTTACCAATAGTAGGGGTCACCCATTTCATATAAATAGTATATATGGGTTTGAACCAAAAGCTGGTGGGTTGAGAAAATTCTAAAATAACCAATTTGCTTTCTGGAAGCAGCACGCGATTTATTTCTTTTAATCCCAAAGTTAAATTGGCAAAATTGCGCACCCCAAAAGCCACCATGGCTCCATCAAATGTGGAAGCTTCAAAAGGAATAGCGGTACTATCTCCTAAGCTTAATTTAATTTTATGGGCAAGTCCTTTTTGCTCAATTTTAATTCTACCATATTGCATCATGCCTTCTGAAATATCAATGCCTGTAATTTCTGTTGGTTGAATTTGCTTATAAGCCATTAAAGCCATATCGGCAGTGCCGGTGGCAATATCCAATAGATGGTTTATTTTTTTATCATTCAAATAAGCAATAGCTTTTTTGCGCCAGCCTTGATCAATACCCAAACTTAAAAATCGGTTCAAGAAATCATATCTTTTAGCAATTGAATCAAACATGCTGGCAACCTGCTCTTTTTTTTCGGCATTACTTTGGCTATAGGGAACTACTTTATCGTGTGCAAATTGACTCATGCCGCAAAGATATTGAATTTGTGGTGCTTTTTGGATAGTGTAGTTCTTAACAAATACTTTTATCTTCGCAGTGCATGAAAGCACGTATATATAAGTCTACTGGTAGCTGGTATTCGGTCAAAACCGAAGCTGGACTGTTTTATCAGGCCCGCATAAAGGGGGTAATTAAGTTAGACAATATCACTTCCACCAACCCCATTGCTGTGGGTGATTGGGTCGAATATGAGATGGAAGATGAGGAAAGAGGTACGGTAATGATTGATACTATTTTAGACCGAAACAATTATGTAGCTAGGCAATCTCCCCATAATAAAAGACAGCAACATATTATTGCATCCAATTTAGATCAGTCTATTTTACTGGGCACTTTAAAATCTCCTAAAACCTCTCAAGGTTTTATAGACCGTTTTTTAATTTCTTGCGAAGCTTTTCATATTCCCGCCATTATTGTTTTTAATAAATCGGATATCTATGGTGAAAAAGAAATGCATACTTATGAGGAAATGAAAAAAATGTATGAAGCGATTGGCTATCAAGTTTTTTTAATAAGCGTGGAGAAAAAAGAGGGCTTGGATAAAATTGAAAAATTATTACAAAATAAAACCACTTTAATTAGTGGACACAGTGGAGTAGGCAAATCGTCGTTAATCAATTATTTATTTCCGCATTTAGATTTAACCACCCAAGAAGTAAGTGATTGGAGTGGTAAGGGACTACACACCACTACTTTTGCGCAAATGTATGATTTGCCTGAAGGGGGCGCTGTGATTGACACGCCGGGTATGAGAGAATTAGGTTTAGTGAATTTAGAAAAAGAGGAACTGGCGCAATATTTTCCAGAGATGCGCGCCAAAATGAACGATTGTCAATTCAATAATTGCCAGCATATGAATGAACCAGGATGTGCAGTGAAAGCAGCGGTTGAAAAAGGTATTATTACCGAAGCACGCTTTTATAGTTATGTAGATTTATGGCATGGTATGGAAGGCCCAATGTATTAATTTCTCTAACTATTTTTTAGCGTCGTTGTACGCTTCAAACCAACTTGAATATTTTACATAGTTATCAGCAATTCTATTGATCTCTCCAGTAATCATGGCCTCAGATACCATTTTTACTTTTTTAGCGGGTACGCCTGCATAAATACTTCCTTCTTCTACAATAGTTCCTTCTAAAACCACTGCACCCGCAGCAATAATAGAATTAGAATGCACCACGCATCCATCCATCACAATACTACCCATGCCAATTAATACATTATCGTATATAGTACAACCATGCACCAGTGCATTATGTCCAATAGAAACATTATTGCCAATAGTGGTAGGATGTTTTAAATACGTACAATGAATTACCGCACCATCCTGCACATTTACTTTATTGCCCATTTTAATAAAATGTACATCACCTCTCAGCACTGCATTGAACCAGATAGAGCAGTCATTGCCCATAGTGACGTCACCCGCGATGGTGGCATTGGGTGCTATAAAACAATTTTCACCAAATTGTGGATCTTTCCCTTGAACAGTTAGTATGGTTGCCATAAAAATGCGACTTTTGTACTGCAATTTAATAGTTATTAGGTCCAGTATGAATAATAGACAACTCTTTTTTCAACATTTAGCGCAAACCTCCGATAAACCTATTGGTATTGAAGTGGCTTCTGCCGAAGGCATTTATATAAAGGATGTGAATGGGAAAAATTTTATAGATATGATTGCAGGTTTTAGTGTTTGCAATATTGGGCATAGTCATCCCGATGTAATTAAGGCCATTCAAGAGCAGGTTGAAAAGTACATGCATGTTATTGTGTATGGAGAATTTATACAAGCACCACAAGTGCAATATGCCAAAGCATTAACCAATTTACTTCCAGAAAATTTACAATCGGTTTATTTCACCAGTAGTGGAGCAGAAGCAACAGAAGGGGCGATGAAACTAGCTAAGCGTGTGACGAAGAAAACAAAAATTATTTCTTTTAAAGGTGGGTATCATGGAAGTACACAAGGTGCATTAAGTGTAATGGGCGATGAATATTTTAAAACTGCATTTCGACCACTGCTTCCAGACACACTACAATTAAGATATAATCATTTCGAAGACCTTGAACATATTGATTCTACAGTTGCTTGCGTAATTGTGGAACCTGTGCAAGCAGAATCGGGCATTACGCCCGCAAGCAAAGACTGGTTAGCTGCTATTGCCCAAAAATGTAAAGAACATTGTGTGCTATTTATTTTTGATGAAATACAATCGGGCTTTGGCAGAACAGGATCTATGTTTGCTTTTGAACAATTGGAGGTGGTACCCGATATATTATTAGTAGGGAAGGCCTTGGGTGGTGGGCTACCACTAGGTGCCTTTATTAGTCATCCTAGAATAATGAGTTTACTCACTGAAAGTCCTGTACTTGGCCATATTACTACATTTGGAGGCAATCCGGTTTGCTGTGCGGCGGGTACTGCAGCCTTAAAAGTATTGCAAAATTCAGGTTGGATAAAAAAAGTGGCGGAGAAAGAAAATATTTTAGTGAAGCAAATGATTCACCCTGCTATCATAAATAGAACACATAAAGGTTTATGGATGTCATTACAATTTGAATCGGACGTACTTGCGAAAAAAATAGCTGCTACTTGTGTAGCGAATGGAATTATTACCGATTGGTTTTTGTTTGCGGAAGATCGAATTAGAATTGCACCCCCGTTATGTATAACTGTTGAGGAACTTTCTACTGCTATTGAAAAAATTAAATTAAGTATAGATCAAGCACTGGAATAAATTTGTAATTAGCAGTCACCCGTTCTGCAATATTTTCTATATAAAGCCTCGTACTTAGGAATGATGTGATGAATATCAAAAAGCTTTGCTTCTTTTAAAGCATTATGTTTAAAAGTTTTCAATTTGGCTTCATCTTGTAATAATGCAATGGCATTTTTGCTCATGCCCTCTACATCTCCAATAGGGGAAGTATAACCCGTCTCCCCATTGATATTTATTTCATTTAATCCACCTGCATCGGTACTAATGACTACAGTGCTTGCAGCCATGGCTTCTAGGGCAGCCAATCCAAAACTTTCGTATTCAGAAGGCAATAAAAATACATCGCTTACTGCTAAAATTTCTTCCATTTGTTCTTGCTTGCCTAAAAAACGCACATCTGCGTCGAGTCCATATTGTCTGGTTAAGTCTTCCGCTAGTGGACGTTCTGGACCATCACCCACCATTAATAATTTAGCAGGAAGTGCAGCATGAATATTTTTAAATATCTCCATCACATTATCGATACGCTTAATTTTTCTAAAGTTAGAAGCGTGAATAATTATTTTTTCATTATGAGGCGCAATCACTTGTCTAAAGGCAGCTACTGGTTTTTTGTTATAGCGTTGTACGTCTACAAAATTGTGAATGACTTCAATGTCTTTTTTAATATCAAAATGCTTGTAAGTTTCTTCTTTTAAATTTTCTGATACAGCCGTGATGCTATCGCTTTCATTAATGGAGAAAGTAACTACAGGTTCATAGGTTTTATCTCGACCTACTAAAGTAATATCTGTTCCGTGTAAAGTAGTAATAACAGGAACCGACCTGCCCGTTTTTTGTTTTACAATTTGTTTAGCCGTATAAGCAGCCGATGCATGTGGTATGGCATAATGTGCATGGATCAAATCTAAATCATGGTTTAGAATCACATCTACCATAGTACTTGCTAATGCTAATTCATAAGGAGGGTAGTCAAACAAAGGATAAGTAGGTACCCTTACTTCATGATAAAATATATTGGTGTGAAAACCATTTAATCTTACGGGCTGTTGGTAGGTGATAAAGTGAATTTCATGGCCTTTCTCGGCCAAGGCTTTACCTAATTCGGTAGCCAAAACACCACTTCCGCCAAAGGTAGGGTAGCAAACAATTCCGATCTTCATTTTTGTTCTATTGTGTATGCAATTTAACAACTAAATCTTTGATAAAGTTTAATTATATTTAGGAATTATTTGAACGTTAAATTTATAGCCATGCGTAAGTTGCTCATTTTAGTTTTTTGTTTGCCACTAATGTTGCAAGCACAAGTGAATCAAGACAGTATCAATATTAAAAATATGGTCAATGAAATTATGACCAATGGTAAAGCTTACGACCTATTAAGAGAGCTTACCAAAAAAATTGGTGGTCGCTTGGCTGGATCCCCTCAGCAACAAAACGCTGCAGTATGGGGCAAAAGAAATTTGGAAGCCTTGCATCCAGACAAAGTGTTTTTACAAGCTTGTAAAACGCCCAGTTGGCAAAGGGGCGGCAAAGATTTTGCTGAGATTGTCGAAATAGATGGGGTTGCTAAAAATGACAAATTGGATGTACTTGCATTAGGCAACTCTTTAGGAAGTAAAGGATTGGTAGAAGCAGAATTATTGGCTGTAGCCAATTTTGATGAACTTGAAAAAAGAAGAGACGAAGTAAAAGGCAAAATTGTTTATTTCAATAGTGAGTTTAATCCAACTCGAATCCAAACTTTTGCAGCATATGGTGAATCTGGCGTTTATAGAAGAACTGGACCTAGTCGTGCTGCTCAATATGGTGCTGTAGGGATGATGATGCATTCATTAAGTACGGCACCTGATAATGCGCCGCATACAGGTGCAATGGAATATGACGAAGCACAACCTAAAATACCTGCAGTGGCTTTAGGACCGAATGATGCCAAAGCTTTGTATGCCTTGGCAAAAAAATCTAAAGTACGCGTGCAAATGCAAACTTATGGTTATTTTTTACCGGATGCGGATGAGAACAATGTGGTGGCTGAATTAAAAGGTACTCAATTTCCAGAGGAGATTATTACCATTGGTGGACATTTAGATAGTTGGGATGTGAATGAAGGAGCGCATGATGATGGCGCTGGTATAGTTCAAACCATGGAAGTATTAAGAGCCATGAAAGCTTTAAACTATCAACCTAAACGCACCATTCGTTTTGTTTTGTTTGCCAATGAAGAAAATGGCGACAAGGGTGGGTTGAAATATGCTGAATTGGCTAAGTTGAATAAAGAGAAACATATTTTTGCTTTAGAAAGTGATGCAGGCGGATTTACACCAAGAGCCATTGGTATTACCACATCTGCTGCACAGTTTAAAAAATTCCAGCAATGGACGGCTTTGTTAAAACCATATGGCACTGAAATTATCACTGGGGGAGGTGGCTCCGATATTGGACCTCTAACTTCTTATGACAAAACCATAATTATGGCGGGATTAATTCCTGACAGTCAACGTTATTTTGATTTGCACCATGCCAGAACAGATGTTTTTGAAAATGTAAACAAACGCGAATTACTTTTAGGCGCCGCGAATATTGCTGCTATTATTTATTTAGTAGACCAGTATGGAGTAAATCCATAGTATTTACTTTTAAGGGATGAATAATTTTAAGGGTAGAAAAAATATTAATTTTTCGATTCGCCAAAAAAGGCTCACTCAAAATTATATTTCTTTCAAACCCTTAAAACACTTTTACTACTTATTACTCGCAAGCTGGTCGATACTTAGTATTATTTTCTACATGTTTAATTTGTAACAAATATTGTAGCAGCATTAAAAAAGCCCTTAATAAAAATTTAAGGGCTTTTTTAATTAGATAATTTTCTAAGTCAAGAAAAGTATAAATACTCTAATTCCAATCTTATTAATTGATTAGCTTTAACTTATTAATATAACAGATATTACCACACCTTAAAATAAATTTTATGACATTGGGAATGCAAGAAATTATTAGCTTAATAATTAGTTATACTGTTTTGTTTTCAATTTTTTTCTACATATTGAAATTAATGAACCACTATTATCAATGGAATCTAAAACTTAATTTTAAAAAAATGTTTTTGTACGGGTTCCTAATAATTTTTACAATTCTAGCTGTTTATGTTATTATAAATAGTAGTGGTAGTAAACAATCGACAGAATTTATACCGTTTAAATCTTAAAAAATTATTCGAGTAGAAATTAAAACATGTAGAAAATAATATTAATCATTGCCGAGCTTTCGAGCTTGCGAGCAGTGAGAAGATGATTAGGTATTTTTTCTATAAGTTTTACTTCTAAAAGTCAGTTCAGAAGAAATAAAAAGCCCCCCGAAAAATCGGAGGGCTTTTTATATTATTTTAAGTAGAACTTATCGGCTTAAGTTCATTGAACGTTCCTTGTATAAGTTTCTAAAGTAAGGATCGCGTAAGTCCTTGATAAATCTAATGGCTTCTCCAGTGCTCTTCATTTCAGGGCCTAATTCTTTATTCACGCCAGGGAATTTATCAAAACTAAATACGGGTTCTTTGATGGCGAATCCATCTAGTTTTTTCTCCATCGTAAAGTCGGTTAATTTTGCTGCACCCAACATTACTTTAGTGGCAATATTTAAATAAGGTATTTGATAAGCCTTGGCAATAAAAGGAGTGGTTCTAGATGCTCTTGGGTTGGCTTCAATTACATATACTTTATCGTCCTTGATAGCAAATTGAATATTGATGAGTCCCTTTATGTTTAAAGCGCGTGCAATTTTTTCGCTGTAAAATTCCATGGTAGCCACAATCAATGGTGTAAGGTTAAATGCTGGCAAGACCGCATTGCTATCTCCGCTATGAATACCTGCTGGTTCAATATGTTCCATCACACCCAT